>JAUYNR010000070.1 GCA_030698225.1 Oxalobacteraceae bacterium
CTTCGAGCGCGAAGGCGGTCAGCCCGTGGGCGGCCATCGCGGCGATATTCTCGGCATCGAAAGGGTTCAGCATGCCGACCACGACCGTGCCCGATTTGATCAGCGCACGTTCTTCTGCCGAGGGTGCGCGCACCTTGAGCACCAGGTCGCAGCCGAACGCATCGGCTGCCGAGCCGATTTCGGCGCCGGCCGCCTGATAGGCTGCGTCTATCACGCTGGATGTGACGCCAGCGCCCGATTGCACAATGACCTGGTGCTTGGCAGCTACCAGTTTTTTGACCGTTTCCGGCGTAGCGGCTACGCGAGTCTCGCCCGCGCGAATCTCCTCAGGGATTCCAATTCGCATTGTTTTTCCATTCAGTATTTGATTTGAGCCAGCATCGATTTGCCAACCCCCAACCGTTGATTATTTTTACGGATAATATTTTCAGGTAACGGTACAAACCGAATCGCCTAGCTGGTATGGAGCATCTCGCGAGAGAGATCGCCATAAGCAAACGCACGGTTCGACCGTTAATGCGACAGAACCAAAAATCCTCTATTTTGAAAATGCGGCAGGATCAAGAAATCTGCTGGTAATACAGATTCTGCGGGTGATTGGCCTGGGCGAAAAAGAACCAGCGTTCGGCAATCAATCCGACGTACTGGATGATGAATGCAGCAACCAGAAAAGGGGCGGATGCGTCAGATAAAGATTTTCCCAACAGCAGAACCGGTACAAGAAACACCAGTACCAGAAAAGCCCATTTCACAGACCGCATGAATTGCGCCGCCTTTCCGTGGAAATATTGGCGCGTGTTGAATGATCCACCCATGGCGCCTTGCGCCTTTTGCACGATACGCGGGTGACGGATTCCAGTCGCCGTTTGCAGCGTGGACTTTGGCTTGATCCGCGCATTGCGATAGAGGGAAGTTGCGCGGCTGATCAATCCGGTAAAGGTCAGGATGATGGCAGTAATTCCATATATCCTGACCATTTCCGGCGCAGTAAAAAATGCAAAACCGGTGGCCAGCGTAAATCCCGAGGCGCAGCCCAACAGGAAGTAATTAACCAGAGTCAGTGGACTTGCCCACTCCTGCAGGAACTTAATGCACGCATAGATCATTGCAGTGCACGCGAACAACGCGAGACACAGGACCACAGCAAGGCCGCCTATGACGACGACGGCAGTACGCGCACTGCCATCAGCGGTCATAGGTCCGCCAAAATAATGCACCATGCCGTACAGAATGACCGTGAACATAAAGGCAGGCAAAACGATAATTTCGCGTGACAGCCATGAAGTGCGCCACATAGCCGCCGCGCGCCACGCCCGCTCCGGGTGGCCGAGATGGAAAAACGAGGCGCCCAGCCCACCGGCAAGAAACAGCAGGGAAATCGCGCTTCCCAGCGCATAAAAACTGCGGTCATCCGGTATCGCAATGGCGCCAACCAGCGCCAGCAATTCAGCGCCATACAGCGCCAGGAAAAGACCCTGGCCGACCCCGATCAAGGTCGTCAGAAATATAACTGAAAAGGCAGGATTCATGGAAATTCGCTTTTCTATAGGTAAGTTCGGTAGTAGAAAACGTAGGCAGATCTGTTGCAGTCAGGCGCATGCTTCGTCGCGTGCACCCCTGCGCCAAAATATCACCACGACGTCACATCATCGAGCGACGGCTCGTGAATACCCGGCTTGGGTAACTTGCCGTCGATCTTTAGCGGGTTGTCGGCCCGTGTCAGCTGATCGTCGTGCAGCTTGATCTCGATCTTGCGCCGCGGCAGGTAATGGTTGGACGGCTTGGTGCCCCACTCTGGCATCAGCTCGTATCCCCCCCGCTCTCTTATCGCGACCGATACGATCGAGTCGGGGTCGTGAATATCACCAAACAATCGGGCGCTGGTAGGACACGCCATTACGCAGGCCGGCTGGCGGTCTTCGGGCGGCAGCGACTGATTGTCGATCCGATCAACGCACAGTGTGCACTTGGTCATTTCCTTTCGATGTTCGTCGAGCTCACGCGCGCCATAAGGACAGGCCCACGAACAGTAATTGCAACCGATGCACTTGTCGTAGTCGACCAGCACGATGCCGTCCTCCTTGCGCTTGTAACTCGCGCCGGTCGGACAGACCGGTACGCATGGAGGTTCTTCGCAATGCAGGCAGGACTTGGGGAAGTGGACGGTTTCGGTATTGGGGAACGTGCTCGCTTCATACGTTTGAACCCGGTTGAAAAATGTTCCGGTAGGATCCTTACCGTAGGGGTTGTCGTCGGAGAGTGATCCGGCCGAGCCCGACGTGTTCCATGATTTGCAGCTGGTGACGCAGGCATGGCAGCCGACGCATACGTTCAAATCGATGACTAAGGCCAGTTGCGTCATTTAAACTCTCCGCGGCCGGCACGGTATGCCATCCAAAAACGTTTAATCTTGCTGGTGCCGGGAATCGCTGGCATCGATGTGAACTGCGGCCAGGTTTGCTTCGCCTCGTCCTCGTCGGCCTTATATATCCGCACACGCACGTCATACCAGCCGGCCTGCCCTGTGACAGGGTCGGAGTTCGACAGGCGCTTTCCATCCTCGCCCGGCGGCAATTCTTCGGAAATCAGATGGTTGAGCAAAAAACCCTTCTGCGATTCGTTTGCGCCGGGCTCAAGATGCCACGCGCCGGCTGCCTTGCCAATCGCGTTCCAGGTCCAGACCGTTCCCGGCTCGACTGCTTCGCTGTAACGGCACATGCAGCGCACCTTGCCCCACATCGACTCGACCCAGATCCAGCCATCGTCTTTGATGCCGTTTGCTTTCGCCAGTATCGGATTGACAAATAAATAGTTGTGGGTATGGATCTGGCGCAGCCACGGGTTTTGCGAATCCCACGAGTGATACATCGCCATCGGCCGCTGGGTCACGGCATTCAGAGGGAACTTCGCGGTATCGGCGCTTTGCGCTTCCAGCGGTTCATAATAGAAAGGCAGTGGATCGAAATACGTTTCAACACGTTTCCGCAGATGATCAGGTGGTTGCTTGCCTTGCCGTTTTCCTTGCGCCGCGAGGCGGAACTTCTGCAATACGTCGGAATAGATCTGGATCAGGATCGGGTCGGCAAAGCGGCGGATGCGCATCCGTTGCGCCCACTCCATATAGCCCTTGTTCCAGTTGCGCATGTAGCTGTAGGAAGGCGGCAGCTTGAGGTGAAACACGCAGTTGTTCTTCGCATACATCTCCCACTGGCGCGGATTGGGCTCCCCTTTCATGGATTTTTCTCCACCTACGCCGCGCCAACCAGCTAAAAACCCGATCCCGGAACCAGGCTCTGTCTCGTAGTTCACAATGAAATCGGGATAATCGCGGAATTTGCGGCTGCCGTCGGGCTTGACGAAAGCGGGGAATTTGAGTCTGCCCGCCAGTTCTATCAGCACTTCCTGGAACGGCTTGCAGTCGCCTTTAGGCTCGATTACAGGAATGCGCACCGAATCCATTGGTCCGTCGAACTCGGAAATCGGCCGGTCGAGCATCGACATGACATCGTGCCGCTCCAGATAAGTGGTATCCGGCAGCACCAGATCGGCAAAGGCGGTGGTCTCCGACTGGAAAGCATCGCACACCACCAGGAACGGGATCTTGTAATCACCGTGCTCGTCTTTATCGTTGAGCATCTTGCGAACTTCGGACGTGTTCATGCTGGAGTTCCACGCCATGTTGGCCATGAAAATTAGCAAGGTGTCGATCGGGTACGGGTCGCCGCGCCAAGCGTTGGTGATCACGTTGTGCATGAGGCCATGGACAGACAATGGATGTTCCCAGGAAAATCCCTTGTCGATGCGCACCGGCTTGCCTTGATCATCAACAAACAGATCATCGGGATCGGCCGGCCAGCCGAGCGGCATACCGCCCAGCGGCGTGTTGGGCTTAACCGCGTCCGGGCTGTTTGGCGGTTTGGCGCTGGGTGGGATGGCGCGCGGGAATGGCGACTTGTGGCGGAAGCCGCCGGGTCGGTCAATAGTTCCCAGAAGCGACATAAGGATCGCCAGCGCGCGGGTGGTCTGAAATCCATTGGAATGGGCTGCAAGGCCGCGCATGGCGTGAAATGCAACCGGGTTGCCGGTGACGGTCTCATGTTCCCGGCCCCAGCTATCGGTCCAGGGGATTTGCAGTTCGATTTTCTGGTCGCGCGCTGTCACGCCCATTTCATTGGCGAGGCGGCGAATGCATTCTGCCGAAACGCCGGTCAGGCCTGCCGCCCATTCCGGCGTATATTGCTTGACGCGCTCCTTGAGCAACTGAAATGCCGGCGCCACATTGGCGCCATCGGGTAGCGAAAACCGGCCAAGCAAATAGGGGTCGGCGCCCTCGGTATGGGTCGCCACCGGCTGGTTGGTGAAACGGTCCCACCATAGCTTGTTCTGTGGGTACATCGGATTGACGACTTCGGTCTCATGATCCTCGACAAACAGGCCGAAATCGTCGCTGTCCGCGTTCTGGTTCACCAGCTGGCCGGCATTGGTGTAGCGCACCAGGAACTCGCGGTCGTATAGTCCCTGTGCAATGAGTTCATGAATGAGCGCGAGCAGCAATGCGCCGTCTGTGCCGGGCTTGATCGGCACCCATTCATCGGCAATCGCCGAGTAGCCGGTACGAATCGGATTGATTGAAATAAATTTGCCGCCGCTGCGCTTGAACTTCGACAGTGCGATCTTCATCGGATTGGAATGATGGTCTTCCGCCGTACCCAGCATGATAAACAGCTTAGCCCTATCCAGGTCGGGACCTCCGAATTCCCAGAACGAACCGCCGATCGTGTAAATCATGCCGGCCGCCATATTAACCGAACAAAAGCCGCCATGGGCGGCATAGTTTGGTGTGCCGAATTGCCGGGCAAATAGCCCGGTCAGAGCCTGCATCTGGTCGCGCCCGGTGAACAGTGCAAACTTCTTCGGATCAGTTGCGCGGATATTGGCGAGCCGTTCGGTAAGCAGCGTGAAGGCTTCTTCCCACGAAATTTCGGTAAATTCGGCGGCGCCGCGATCACTCCCCGGCTTGCGCAACAAGGGTTTTGTCAGGCGCGCCGGCGAATATTGTTTCATGGCGCCGGCAGCGCCCTTGGCGCAAATCACGCCCTGGTTCAGCGGATGATTGGGGTTGCCGTCAATGTAGCGTACTTCCCCTTCACGCATGTGCACACGAATGCCGCAGCGGCAGGCACACATGTAACAGGTCGTGTTTTTAACTTCAAGTTGTTCGTCGACGGCCCTCGGTTGAGTAACTGTTGGTCGTGTCATTAAAGTGCTCCAGCAAGATTTATAAATTAAGGGAATACCGCTTATGCGGAGGGGTCCGCTAGCTACTCAAGAGCTGGCACCTTGCGTCTGAGAATTATTCTTTTCAGGTCCGGAACCAGTGCCCAAAGTACAAAAACCAGTGCAAACGTCAGGATCGAAGCACTTATGGGGCGGGTCACAAATATGCTCATGTCATTGTCGTAGTTTGCAAGAGAAGTCATGAAATAACGCTCTGCAAGCGGGCCCAGAATAACCCCCAGAACCAGAGGAGACGACGGAAAATCGACACGCTTCATGATGTAACCAAGCACGCCGAAAAACAGGCAGATATAGACGTCAATGATATTGTTACGGACGCCATATGCACCAACTACGCTCAAGACAACAATAAAAGCGCCCAACACGGTTGGCGGCACTTTCATCAGCGAAGAAAAGGCACGGGCCACACCTACGCCGACAATGATCATGAACAGATTGGCGAGCAACAGGCTTGCAAAGATCGTATAGACCATGTCCGACTGCGTGATGAACAGCAGCGGCCCTGGATTCACGCCGTGCAGAACCATGGCTGCGAGCATGATGGCGGTTGCTGCGCTGCCCGGAATCCCCAAGGTGAGCAGCGGGATCATGGCAGCGCCGGTGGTCGCATTTTTCGCAGATTCCGGGGCGGCAAGGCCGTCCTCGATGCCAGTTCCAAACTGCGCCCCGCGCGGTGACACCTGCTTCTCGATGCCGTAAGCGACGACAGCGCCCACCGTGGCGCCGGCACCAGGGATCATCCCGATCATGCAACCGATGGCAGTGCCTCTTCCCACAGATCCTTTCAACGCCCATAACTCTCGCAGTGACGGCAACTTGAATTTGAGCTTGCCTTTCACCGCTTCACCGTGACTCGTTTTTCCAAGCATTTCCATAACTTCGGACAGGGCAAACAGACCGATCATCACGACAACGAAATTGACCCCGTTCTGCAGCGCTGGGAATCCGAAAGTCAGACGGGGCAGACCGTAGAGCGCATCTACGCCGATGCTACCGATGGCCATGCCGACAAAAAGAGATAAAAAGCTGACCCAAGGGGCAGCCTTCGCAATTGCGATGATGCTGACGAGGCCTAGGAACGTAGCTGCAAAAAATTCCGGCTGATCAAAGGCCAGAGCGAATTTCGCGAACGGCGGTGCTGCGAAACTTAACAACAACGCGCTTACAATGCCTCCGGTCGCAGATGCCGCGATAGCGATCATCAATGCCCGCGCTGACTCGCCACGCTTCGTCATCGGATATCCGTCCCAGCAACTCGGCAGCGAAGCAGGCGTACCTGGAATATTAATAAGAATCGAAGAAATCGAACCGCCGAACACCCCTCCGGCGTAAATGCCTCCCAGGAAAACCATTGCTGTTAAGGGTGTCATGAGGTACGTAAACGGCAGCGCCATCGCCATCGCATTAACAAAGGAAATACCAGGCAACGCTCCGGCGATGACCCCGACCGCGAGTCCCATCAGCATGACGGCCAAGTTGTAAGGCTCCAAGGCACCCATCATCCCGTGTGCTAAATTTATCAGTGCTTCCATGATGTGCATCCAATCAATAAATTCTGAGTAACTGATACAGGGATAAAGTCAGGTCACCGAATATGCCCAGACCACGATCTAAAGGCATTAATGACAGCTTTACGAATATATAAAGAAGAATCACTGTGCCGATCAGGCCAGTCAGCGAAACTTGGATAGGTTTGTGGATACCGCCCAGAATGAGCCAGACCACAATGAAAATAAAAGTCGCGATGGCAAACCCGAGAATCGGGATCAGGAATCCATATGCCAAAACGATCGCGAGGCCGATCGCGACCTTCAGGTCGCTTCCTTCACTCTTCTCGCCGACCGCGATACTTGCGACACTTTTACCGGAATCTCCGACATCAAAGCCTCCCGGGTGCCCTTTGGGGCTTCTATCCTCGCGCAGGACGAGGTGAGCGCGCAGGAGGTGGTAGAGATCTTGCAGGAACCAGCCTGCCGCACAAAGTATGACGCCGTAGAGCATGAATCGTGGCCACGTGACGGGGCCGGCAATGCCTCGCGCCATGGCATCTGCCTGCTCGGGATTTTCGGTTACGAAACGCAGAAACACGATCGCACCGACGATAAACAACGCTGGGGACGACAGGCCGAGTATGCGTTTTTTATGTAGATGGAAAAAGCTCATTATTTGTCTCACTCCTCAATGGTTTCTGAAGCCACGGCAGCGCTCCACTTTGGAGTCCGCGATGGCCCACCCCCTTTTTTGTCAACTAATTTATTTGAACTTCTTCGAATATTTTTGAACCGTCTCGTAAAACTGTTTTACGTGCGCCTGCGCCTCTTGCTGGGTATATTTTTTGGTGCAAGTGTATGTGTCCGCGCAAAATTTCTTCCATTCCGGTGAATCGAGCACGCTGTCAATTGCCACCGCCATGGCTTTGACTCTGTCCGGTGGAGTTTTGGCGGGAACGGCAATCGCGCGGAAATTGGGAAGGTCGCTGATGCTCATGCCGAGCTCTTTGGACGTGGGTATGTCCTTGAAGGATTCATGCCGCTGATCGTCGAATACCACCAACGGGCGCAGCTTCTTGCCCTGAATGAACTGCGCGACATCACCTGGCTCTTCATAAATCGCGTCGGTGTGTTTTCCGAGTGGCGACGCATATCTCTCGGCTGGCTTGGCGAAAGGCACGTTCGTCGTTTTATATCCGAGTGAAGCCAGGTATTTCAGCGTGATATCGTCTTGTGTCCCGTAGCCGGAGGTGGCAACTTTAAGCTTGCCGGGGTTTGCTTTGGCGTGGTCGAGAAACTCCTTGATGGTTTTAAAGGGGCTGTCGACGGGAACGAACAACATGGAAGACGAATCCTGCGTCACGGCGATAACCGTGAAGTCATCGGGCTTTGAGGTTCCCAGCCCGGTAGCCGATGCCGCTACGGACAGAGCGATCAAGGTTGCGACGGTGTATCCATCGGCCGGATTGGTCAAAAGCTTGGTCAGTCCGGCATTGCCGGAAGCCCCGGCCACATTCGATACCGGCATTGGCACGCCGAGCTTCTTTTCCAGAAGCTGGGACATTTTTCTTCCCATTGCATCGGCCCCGCCACCGGGACCGAAGGTGACTATCATTTCGATGGGCCGCGACGGATATTTTTCCTGTGCCCATGCTGCATTGGTGCCTCCAGCGGCTACTGACAATGCGAGCGCCCCCAGTACTACAGACTTACGTGATGTGATAACCATTCCTGTCTCCTTTGATGTGGACCCGGCCAGAATGATTGCTGGCTTATGGCCCTTGCTGCCTGAGGCATTTGAGGGGAAAGATGCGCCCCGCTGTGCCCTTCTCTTAAAATATTGTGCTTGCTTCACGCTCATTGTGATGAGCGTTTGCATCGTATTAGCCTGCGCATTGCCAGAAAAATACAGTCTGAGGATCGCAGGCGAACCATCGATATCTACCTTAGACGCTGCTTACGGGTTTGGCATATCCAGCATTTTGAGCCGCTGCACCTTGCCGGAAGGCCCCTTGGGCAGTTCGTCGACAAAGCGGAATATCTTTGGCGTCTTGTAAGGACCGAGTTCTTTCTTGCAAAATTCTCTGAGTTCCTCTTCCGAGCACTGTTCTTCTGGTTTAAGAATGATGCACGCCATAATCTCTTGACCGTAGTTCTGATCAGGGATACCTACAGCCGCAGCCTCAAGCACAGCCGGGTGCTTGAGTAGCGCTTCATCAATTTCACGCGGCGCAATGTTTTCGCCACCCTTGATGATCAGTTCTTTGATACGGCCAGTGACAAAGACAAAGCCATCCTCATCCAGATAACCAAGATCGCCGGTATGAAGCCAGCCGTCCGCTGTAAGCGCCTTGGCGGTTTCTTCCGGATTTTTGTAATATCCCTTCATGACGTTCGAGCCGCGGACCATGATTTCACCCGTTGCGCCGGACGGCAGCGCATTTCCCTCCTCGCTGATAATTTTTGCCTCATTGCCGAAAGCCTGTCCTGGGCTTCCAATCTTGCGCTGCGAAGGTTCCAGAGGATTGGTAAAGCACGGTGCCGCAGTTTCCGTGAGTCCCATGGTTTCGATTACGCCAATTTTGAACTTCTCTTCAAAGGCGCGATGCTGGCTGGGCGGCAGCGGAGCGGAGGCCGAACGGCAGAATCTGACACGGCTGATATCCAAGCCTTTTCCCGTCAGGTCGGGGCCATTCAACAAATACGAGATCATGGTTGGGACGACATTGATCCAAGTACACTGATACTTCACAACCAGGTCCCAGAAACCGGAGGCACTGAAGCGGTGCGGCAGAACAAGGCACCCGCCGTGAATCAGCGGCGATATCGCAGTGACCACCTGAGCATTGATATGGTAAAGCGGCAGCGAACCTATCACCCTGTCCTGGGGACCCAGTTGATGCGCAGCTGACACGAACTGTCCTCCCGATACGACAGCCCGGTTTGCCAATACCACTCCCTTCGGCGTCCCTGTCGTGCCGGAGGTGTACATCATCAGTGCATCGTCCTCCTCGCCCACCGGCGGCATCTCTATGATGTCTTCCGGCTCCGAAATGAATTCTTCTACATCGACATCGCACACGACAACCATGATTTTGCGTGCCACATTAGCCAAGGCGGCGTTAAGACGCTCCAGCTGGTCGGAGGAGACAAATACGATGGTGGCGTCGCTATGGGCAAGCATGTATTCCAGCTGTGAAGATTGTGCAAGTAAATTCAAAGGCGTTATGCAAAATCCCCCGTACATGGCGCCAATAAACAGGCGGCAAGTCTGGTACCCGTTGTGCATCAAAAGTGCTACTTTTTCTCCGGGTTGGATACCGCGGTTGTAAAGATAATGAGCAAGCCTGCGGGAAGCTTTCTGCAAGCCGGCGAAGGTCATGCTTAGATTTGGTTCCGGCGCAATCAGGTAGACCGCATCCGGTCGTTCCCCGGCCTGAAAATCGACATATTCACGAATCGTGCGCAACATGGTTTTTTCCTTAAATTAGTACAATCAATAAGATTCTGTCCGGTACTGTCCGGAAAGCCGGATGAATGATTAGTTGTACTTGCGCAGGTACTCACCAAATATTTCTTCTTCAGACGGCATGCGTTCCGGTATCCGGCGCACGATGCGGGTGATGTTCAGGTAATGCTTGTAATTCATGTTGTCGGAAAAATTATTGCCGCCCCACGTGCCGCAGCCCATCGAAAGCGAAAACGGCAGGCCGTTTTCGAAGCTGCCGCCGGTCGCAAAACAATGGGCCTGATTGACGATGACGCGGCAAACCGGAAGCTCGTTTCCTAAACGCAGCACATGTTCATCGTCAGAGGTATGTATCCCCACCGAATGCCCGGCACCCTGATAGCTATACACTGCGTTGACTATCTGGCAGGCGTGATCAAAGTCGCGCGCGCGATAGACCGTCAGTACGGGGGAAAGCTTTTCTCCTGAATATGGGTAGTCCGGGCCGGTGCCAACTTCCTCGACCATCAGAAACTTGGCCCCGGCAAAGCTTGGTCCGGCCAATCCAGCCATTTTTGCAATCTTGGGTGCGAGTTGCGCGGTCACGGCTGCGTCCAGTTTGCCGCTAGGCCACATGGTTTCCTGCAGCCGACTCTTTTCTTCAGTATTCAACAATATGCCGCCGGCCTCGATCAGCTCGGCAATGGCAGAGTCATATATCGAGTCGAGAACGACTACGCTGTTTTCGGACGAACAGCTGGTCGCGTTGTCGAAGGTTTTCGAGCTGGCTATCTTTTGCGCCGCCTCGTGCAGATTGGCAGAACTATCGATGATGGAGGCGACGTTGCCAGCCCCCACTCCGAACGCAGGGGTGCCGCTGGCATAAGCCGAGCGGATATTATTTTGCGAGCCGGTTGCAACAACCAAGTCAGCCTGGCGCATCAGCTCCTGAGTCGCCTCCTTGGTGATCGGCGCAGGCAAGCATTGCACCAGGTCCACAGGCGCGCCAATTTTTTTCAGCTCGACATGGATGTAAGCCACCAGGGCGATACAGGTGCTCAATCCTTTGGGAGAGGGTGCAATGATGACTGCATTGCGCCCCTTGAGGGCATTGATCACCTTATTGGCAGGTGTTGCCGCCGGATTGGTCGAGGGTGTGATTGCCGCCACCACGCCGACCGGGCGCGCAATCTCTACCAGCCCGCGCTCCGGATATTCGGCGATGATGCCGACCGTCTTTGTATTTTTCAGATCGCGCAACAACCCCAGTGTCTTGCGGTAGTTCTTCAAAATTTTGTCGTCGACATTACCGAGGCCTGTATCGCGCACCGCCATCTCGGCCAGTGTGCGATTGTGTTCGGGCTGCATGATTGCCCAGCCTGCCGCAGAGACCACCTCGTCCACTCGCTGTTGCGAGTAATGTTCATAGTCCTTCTGCGCCACTCGCGCCTTGCTGACTAGTTCAGAGATAATGCCGTTTCCTGACAGCGGGCTTGCTTTTACATTGGTATCAACTGACATCTTCCGTCTCCTTATTTAATATTCACGATATATCACTATCTTTTTTCCGACAGAGAGTCCTCCATCATCTTGAAAGGGGCTATGACCTCTTTTCCGAGCCTGCAGGATTAGGCGTAGTCTTTATATTTATCGAGGAATCGCGCCGGCTTTTCAATGTGTCAGGGGAATGAGGTGAGTGCCGGCAGGGGCAACTACCTCCGTAGCGTCCATGGAGGCCGAGCCCATGATGCCGAATATGCCGGTTCCGCCACCCCTGGCAAGCAACCTTTCCATCACGACCCCGGACAAGGTCATTTTCAGTAGGCCAACGGTAACCGTGCGGCTGGCCTGAGGGATGTGATCGGTCATAATGCCTTGCCTCCTGATTGACTGCGTTATTGAAAGTGGTATTTTTAGTTCCGATATTTGATATATACTATAATTTAATGCCTGATAAACTTAATGTCAAACTAATTCACAAAATATCGATACAATTTATACCTAAAAATGAAATACATATATAATTGGATGCCATGAATATGACTCTTGCACAAAAATCGGAGCCCGAAAAAATTGACGGTGATACGCCGACAATGCGGCTGTTCTCGCTACTGGAAGTGATCGCTGAAAAGGATCAGACTTTTTCCCTCCAGGGGCTGGTCGAGGAAACCGGTTTGCCCAAGCCGACCTTGCACCGAATGCTGCAACAACTGGAAAGCGTGGGAGTGCTGCAGAGGGAAGGTGATGCTCGCCATTACACTACCGGCGTGCGCCTGCGCCGCTTGGCGGCAAACTTGCTAATTAATAACACTCACCACGGCGCGCGCCGTCTCGTTCTGCGTCAACTGGTGGAAGAGGTGGGTGAGAGCTGCAATCTAACCGCATTCACCGGCAGTGAGGTGGTGTATCTGGACCGAATGGAAACGGCCGCGCCATTGCGCTTTTATTTGCATTCCGGGTCCCGGGTGCCAGCACATTGCTCGTCGAGCGGCAAGCTGTTTCTGGCTCAGATGAGTCCTGCGCAGCGGCGCCGGCTGCTGGCGCATATGCCGCTAACCAAATACACGAATAAAACTGAAGACGATCCAGCCAAGCTGGAGCGGGAACTGGAAACTGTGCGGCGCAACGGCTATGCAATCGATGACGAAGAATTCCTGCCTGGCTTGCTGTGTGTGGCGGTACTTGTCCCCTCCTCGACCGGTCGCTCCAACCTGGCGGTTGCCATACAGGCCCCGATCATGCGCCTGACACATGAAAAGGCATTGCATTTCCTGCCCGCATTGCAGCGGGCAGCTCAGGCGCTCGCGGTGATTGAAGCCGATGCCTCACCGCCATCGGAAACTAAGCCATAAATTCCAGAGAAGACAGGATCAAGACGTGCTGACACTCCCCCATCCGTTCAATCGCTGCGCGCAATCCTGGCCAGCGCCGCTAACGGCAGATCGCAATTTCCAGATCGACGCTATGCAATTTGTACCGGTAGAGTGCGCCTTGCTTATCGACCGGAGCTTATCGTGACGGGGATGACGCATCTGAAACCGGATCACATGGTGTCGATTCGGACTCTGTTCGGCATCGACTCGGATCTGATGCTGGCGGCATTTCGTGAGCGCGATGATCATGTGCCGGATATAGACAACGCTTATCGCTTCAATGCCGACGTGACTTTGGCAATCCTGGCCGGCTTTACCCGCAATCGCCGGGTGATGGTGCAGGGGCTGCACGGAACCGGCAAATCGACGCACATCGAGCAGGTTGCCGCACGCCTGAACTGGCCGTGTATCAGAGTTAATCTGGACGGGCATATCAGTCGCCTTGATCTGGTGGGGAAAGACACTATCGTAGTACGCGAAGAAAAACAGATCACCGAGTTCCAGGAAGGCATCGTGCCGTGGGCTCTGCAACGTCCGCTGGCCCTGATTTTCGATGAATACGACGCCGGCCGGCCCGACGTGATGTTCGTTATCCAGCGCATATTGGAAAGAGACGGCAAGTTCACCCTGCTTGACCAGAACAGAATCATTCATCCGCATCCCTACTTCCGGCTTTTTGCCACCTCCAACACCGTTGGTCTAGGCAATCTTAATGGCATGTACCACGGCACCCAAGCACTAAATCAGGCTCAGATCGATCGTTGGAATATCGTAGCATCGCTGAACTACTTGCCTGCTGCCGAAGAAGTCGCCATCGTACAAGCACGCGTGCCAGCTTTGGCGAACGAAACGGGACTCAAGCTGGTCGCATCGATGGTAGCTGTAGCCGAACTCACCCGCAAGGGCTTTTCTGCCGGCGATTTGTCCTGCCTGATGTCGCCCCGGACCGTGATCACCTGGGCCGAGAATTGCGAGATATTTCCCGATATCGCACTGGCTTTCCGGCTGTCCTTTCTCAATAAGTGCGATGAGGCCGAGCGTCCGCTGGTTGCCGAGTACTTTCAACGCTGTTTCGGCCATGAATTAACGGAATCGCACCAGAGCGAACTCCAAGGCGCAGTGTGAACCTGCCGCAGGACAGAACGCGCCAGCAGCAGAAAATTGAAGAGTTGTGCGCGGCCATCATTCGCGCGCTGAGTGGAGAGGCAGACATTCATTATCGCGGGCAGCGCCTGCACAAAGGACTGCATCAGTACCCGGTACATGCGCCGCACCTGCAGCCCGACCCGGAACAGGACGATTTTTCCTCGTTCCGCGGTGCCGCCGACAGTATCGCATTGCGCCTGCAGCACAGTAACCCGGCGCTGCATCGCCAATTCTGCCCGGCCGATCCGGTCGAACGACTTATCTTCGAGTTGCTAGAGCAATTACGCGTGGAAACCATGGTGCCCCAGACCATGCCGGGCATGACGCAGAACCTGCGCCATCGCTTTGCCGCTTGGTCGCATACATTCCATCTGTCCGGTCTGACCGAGAGTGCCTCCGGCATCCTGCTGTACACAGTCTTCCAGATCTGCTGGTCGCGCCTGACCGGCCAGCCAGTCCTGGAAAAGACCGAAGATTTAATCGAGAGTACCCGCGCAGCGATCGCGCCGGTGCTGGGCACGCATCTGCTGGGTATACGCCGCAATTGCACCGACCAGACCGCCTATGCGCAGCATGCGGGCGCGATTGCCGCCATCGTCAGCGAGATGATCCGCGCCGCCGGCAACGAAGCGGGCGCCGAGCAAGCTGCCAGGGAGAAGAAAGATATCAAATCGGCCTTCCGGATGCTGCTGCAATTCGACAGCGACGAAACCGATACCATGGCCGTGGCTGCAAGCGGCCAGAGCAAAGTGCTGGAAGATGCCCAGCACGGCTATGCGATTTTTTCGACCGAGTACGATCGGCAGGCGGACGCCGGCACGCTGGTGCGCAAGGCCCTGCTACGGGAATACCGGGAACGAATCGACCATCGTATTTCCGAGTTGGGTATCAACATCCCGCGCCTGGCGCGATATCTGATGATGTTGCTGGCCCTGCCGCAACGCGACGGCTGGTCATTTGGCGAAGAGGATGGTTATATCGATGGCCGCCGCCTGGCGCAGCTCATCACCTCGCCGGCCGAGCGCCGCCTGTTTCGCCAGGAGCAGTACAAGCCCGCTGCCGACTGCCTGGTCAGCTTTCTTGTCGACTGCTCCGGCTCGATGAAAACACATGCGGAATCAGTCACCATCCTGATCGATGTGCTGGTGCGCGCGCTAGAACAGGCCGGCGTCGGCAGTGAAGTACTGGGTTTTACCACCGGCGCCTGGAACGGCGGCCGGGTTCAGCGCGACTGGATGCGTGCTGGATTCCCCAAAAACCCGGGGCGCCTGAATGAGTTGTTTCACATGGTATTCAAGAATGCAGACCAGACCTGGCGACGTGCCCGGCCCGATATTACGACGCTGCTGAAAGCCGACTTGTATCGCGAGGGCATCGACGGCGAGGCGGTCGAATGGGCGTGCAGGCGCTTGCAACTACGCAATGAAAAAAGACGGATTCTTGTCGTCATTTCCGACGGCTGTCCGATGGATAGCGCAACCAACCTGGCAAATGACGAGTTCTATCTTGCCAATCATCTGAAGCAAGTAGTAGCCCGCCAAGAACTGCGGGGTGAGGTGGAAATTTGCGGATTGGGCGTAGGCCTTGACCTCAGCACCTATTACAGTCATTGCCCAGCAACCGAACTGCCGCACTCGCTCAACAATGCGTTACTCTTTGAAGTCGCCAAATTGATCGGCGCGCGCCATCGACAATAGGCCGGCAGCATTGCTCGCTTTAAGACAACGCGTACTGGGACGTCTGCATCATCCCGGTCGGGCGTGAGGATACAGTCCGTTCATGGTTTCCCTTCGCTATCAAGCTGCACGACGGCATCCTGCAACCGCCGCCCATAATTTTGTATTTGAAATATACATATTACTGTATTTTAAATATCGGTTTAAATACATGCGTTAAATACCATATTTAATGGCATACCCCCGCAATTTACACAATCTGCCATTGGTGGCGACGGCGATGCCGCAAACCGTCTCGGCCGCCTTCAGGGTTTCCGGCATGTTCGGGAACAGGGTTTTCTCGTCGCCCAGCAGTTCGGGCTTGACTGGCTTGTGGCCGTTCAGCAGTTCAAACGCCGCCAATGGCTTGGACAATTTCGACTCGGTCGTTTTCCTGCAGAATGCGCTGCTGCCACAAATGATGCGGCACGACCTGACGATTAACCGCAACCGCGAGTCCTTTTCCCTGCAACCCAAAAGACACAATCAGATCCTGCACGTTCTGGTTGTCGGTAATCGGGTGCGGAGCACCGTTCAGTTCTATATGCATGATGTCACCCCTCACTGCTTGCGGTAGATCTCCGCGCCGTTCTTGATGAACTCGACCGACTTGACTTCCATCCCCTGCTTCAAGGCGGCGATTTCGCTGATGCCCTGCTTGGCCGCGTATTCGCGCACTTCCTGCGTGATCTTCATCGAGCAGAAATGCGCGGCCTTGGCCGAGTCCTTCGGCAAGGTTTCGTCGTGGAATTCGCGCGCCTTGTCCGGTGGAACCACCTCATCAAATCTCTCAAGCTTCCCTTCGCTGGCATTAGTCAGGACTCCCAGCTTTTTTGCGACTCCATCTCCTTCAAAGAGACGGAGTATTCTGTTTACATCTACGCATGGGCTCCCAACGTGGCATGCCGGTAAATGCGAAATCAAGCTCAGGCTGACGGCCAGAAACGATATCCGCAATTGCGCGTCCAGAGCCGCAGCCCATGGTCCAGCCGAGAGTGCCGTGCCCGGTATTTAAGAACAAATTGCTCAATTTTGTTTTACCGATATAGGGTACGTTCGACGGAGTCAGCGGCCGCAAGCCAGCCCAGTACGCTGGTTTGTCGTAATCGCACGCATCCGGAAACAAAGCACGAACACGCCGAGTGATGGCATCGCAGCGAGCTGCGTTGAGTTCTCGCGTATAGCCGTTCAATTCGCACGTCCCGGCGACCCGTAGGCGTTCACCCAATCGTGACAGGACAAGTTTATGGCTGTCATCGGTCAGCGACACGGTAGGCGCAGCCTGTGCATTGATGATCCGGTAGGTGGCTGAATAGCCTTTGCCGGGATAGATCATCAGCTCGATGCCGAGCGGCTTCAGCAGCGGTGCAGAGAAACTGCCAAGCGCCACCACAAATGCATCAGCCTTGAGTGTCCGGTGCCGACCACTTTCATCGATCACTTCGACCCCCGCAATCTGCTTACGAGCACCGTCTGCTTCTGATAGAAGGCGCGTGACAGTGGTATTGAAACAGAATTGCACGCCGGTTTCAGACGCCTTTGCAGCCAGGCCGCAGGTGAACTTGAAGACGTCGCCCGATTCGTCGGTTGGCGTGAAGTCACCGCCAACAATCTTGTCGCGCATGCCGGCCAATGCAGGTTCCAGCCTGATAATTTCATCTACGCTGATGGTATTGCGTGGACAACCCAGTTTTCGCATTAACGCTGCTGCCACGATCGATCTGTCGAATTCTTTCTGGTCGGTATAGAAGTGCAGAATACCGCGTGTCAGACAGTCATATTCGAGGCCGATCTCGGTACGTACGGCATGCAAGGTCTGGCGACTGTATTCGGCGATTGAGACAATCTGGCGAATGTTGTCGTCGATGCGGCCCGGCATGCATTCGCGCAGAAATTGCAAGCACCATTTCCATTGCAGCAGATCCGGACGAAGCCGGAACAGCAGCGGGGCATCTTCGCGTCCCAACCACTTCAACACTTTGAGCAAGGTGTGTGTATTTGCCCACGGTTCCGCATGCGACACTGAAATTTGGCAGCCGTTAGCAAAGCTGGTCTCCAGCGCAACGCCTGGCTGGCGTTCGATCACAGTCACCTCGTGGCCTGCCTTGCGCAGGAACCAGGCGGACGTTGTGCCTACGATTCCCGAGCCTAAGACGATAACTTTCATGGAGTATCCCTTTATCCGTGCGAGCGGCCGTTTAAGGCGCTTCGATGACAGATATCCGAATCTTATCTTTGCCGGCAAAGCACCGATCAATTCACCGACAGATACAACGCGCGGGCAATGCAATTGCAGCCGACACAGATATTCCCGGCCCGTTTTGCAGTACGGCACGGGAGCGGCAGGCGCACCCGCGGACGATAGGAAATGTTCATGTCCGATACGCGATTGAGTTCTGCCTTTTCATTGACGGAACCAATCAGGAATATATTCCGGAAATGAACATGTTTCATCTCGTTTTTTAATAATACACTAGAGGTGGCTCGCTTTAGCAAATTTTCTATATTTCGAAACAAAATATTCCGAAATTTATTAAATTTAATTTAAAAAATTCATGGAATCGCTGCAATGTATAAAGTGATGACAACAATATTGCGTCGATTCACATGTTTTAAGGAGATCACGTCATGTTGCGTAGTTTTGATTACATTATCGTGGGTGCTGGTTCGGCCGGTTGCGTGCTGGCAAACCGTCTAACCGAAAACCCGGTAACGAGTGTTTTGGTGCTCGAAGCCGGTGGTCCGGACAGCAATCCCTGGATCCATATTCCAGTCGGCTACTTTAAGACCATGCATAACCCGAAGCTTGACTGGTGTTACGTCACGGAACCGGATCAGGGTATTGCCGGACGCCAGCTGCAGTGGCCACGTGGCAAAGTACTTGGTGGCTCCAGCTCCCTAAATGGTTTGCTGTATGTGCGTGGCCAAAAAGAGGACTATGATCGCTGGGCCGAACTTGGCAACAATGGCTGGAGTTACAGCGAGGTGCTGCCATATTTTAAGAAATCTGAAGACCAGGAGCGTGGTGCCAGTACCTACCACGGTGTCAACGGACCATTGAAAGTATCGGACCTGCGCCTGCGTCGCCCGATTGCAGACTACTTCATCGAGGGTGCCAAAGACATCGGCATTCCTTACAATGAGGATTACAACGGTGTGACCCAGGAGGGCGTAGGCTATTTTCAACAAACGGCCCATAAGGGTTTTCGCTGGAGCACGGCCAAGGGTTTCTTGCGTCCGGCCATAAAGCGCTCAAATCTGCATTTGGAGATCCACGCACAGACTACACGGCTGCTGTTCGAGGGCAAAAAAACGGTTGGTATTGAGTACCGCAAGGGAGATGAGCTGCATCAGGTCAAAGCTAATGCCGAGGTGATACTGTGCGCCGGGGCCATAGGCTCGCCGCAGATCCTGCAGTGTTCCGGCGTGGGGCCAGGCGAGTTACTGCGCAGCGCGGGTGTACCGCTGGTGCATGATTTGCCCGGTGTCGGCCGGAACCTGCAGGATCACCTGCAAACCCGTCTGGTATTCAAAACCCGTCTGAATACGTTGAACGACGAGGTCAACAATCCGATGAGTAAGCTCTGGATCGGAATGCAGTATATGTTCTCGCGCTCCGGTCCCTTGACCCTGGCTGCCAGTCAGGTGGCTATTTTCACGAAATCGGAGCCATCGGTGGCACGACCCGATATCCAGTTTCACATGCAACCCCTGAGTGCTGACAAGCCGGGCGAAGGGGCGCATAAATTTTCCGCCTTCACCATGTCGGTGTGCCAGCTTAGGCCGTACAGCCGGGGGCATATCGCAATCAAGTCGGCCGATCCGTTACAGTACCCCGAGATCCATCCCGGCTATCTGTCAGATGAGCGCGACCATCCAGTGGTCGTCAACGGGCTCCGTGTCGCCAGGCGGATCGCAGAAGCACCGTCGCTGGCACCGCACATCCTGTCCGAATTCGTACCGGGAACGCAGTATCAGACCGATGCAGAGTTGCTGCAAGCAGCGCGACTCTACAGCCAGTCAATCTACCACCCTACAAGTACATGCAAAATGGGAAACGATGCAATGGCAGTTGTGGATGACCGCTTGCGCGTGCACGGAATTAATGGATTGCGGGTCGTCGACGCCTCGATCATGCCGGAACTGGTCTCGGGCAACACCAATGCGCCAACCATCATGATTGCCGAAAAGGGGGCAGACATGATCATTGCAGACGCAGCTGAAATCCGGCAATAGAAAGAATCGTGCCGCAAGCATGTCAGCGCCAATCTGAAAGTAGCCTAAATTAGCCGGACTGAACGTGCTTTTTCTTCTTGTGTTTTCTTCGGATTTTTCTATCTGAAACCTGCCTCTTCTTTGCTTTTTCTTCGTCGTTTTTCTTCCATTTCTTGAGTTG
>JAUYNR010000072.1 GCA_030698225.1 Oxalobacteraceae bacterium
GGACTTGCACCTCCAAGATTGCGCCCATGCTGGGCGCACAACGAAAAACGACCCGGGCGCATGTGCGACCGAGTCGTTAAGTCCAGACCAAAGCGTTACACCGTTCGGGTTCTGAAAAAAGCCCTTATCTGAACGGCATTACCGGCATGCCGGGGTTTTTTACTATCTCGCTGTATTCAGCGTTAGATAGGCTGAATGTTCGAAGCTTGCTTGCCTTTAGGGCCGGCAGTTACTTCGAAAGACACGCGTTGGTTCTCTTGCAGAGACTTGAAGCCATTCGATTGAATCGCTGAAAAGTGAGCGAACAAATCTTCTCCGCCTTCATCAGGAGTGATGAAGCCGAAGCCTTTAGAATCATTGAACCATTTTACGATACCAGTTGCCATTGCAATTCCTATTTCAGTTAAGTTGGGCATATGCCCGTTAAATCGTTTGAAGCAAGAAAGGAATGACAGACTAATACTGCACCACTAGCTCGAATCTCAACGATTGCGAAATTATACTCTATAAGTTTAAAAAAAACCTAGCAGCCAGATTTTTTATGCGCCATTACAGATTACGGACATTGAAACACGAATGTGTCGACCGCGTTCGATCATTTTGTACCGAATATCCGGTCACCCGCATCGCCCAGGCCTGGCACAATATAAGAGTGCGCATCCAGATGCGAATCCAGCGCGGCAACATACATTTTCACTTCCGGGTGCGCCTGCTGGAATACCGTAACGCCTTCAGGTGCGGCGACCAAAGCCAAAAACTGAATTTGCGCATCGCTCACGCCGCGCTTTTTCAATACATCCACTGCATGGACGGCAGAATTGCCGGTCGCGACCATCGGATCGCACAGAATAAAGGTGCGTTCCGCCACATCGGGCAAGCGCACCAGGTATTCGACCGGCTGCAGCGTATCCGGATCACGATAGACCCCGATATGCCCGACTCTGGCCGATGGGATCAGCTCCAGTAAGCCATCGCTCATGCCGATTCCTGCACGCAATACCGGCACGATCGCTAGCTTTTTCCCGGCAATGACAGGCGCATCCATCGACTGCAAAGGGGTTTCGATGACACGTGTGGTCAACGGAAGATTGCGGGTGATTTCATATCCCATTAACAAGGTAATTTCGCGCAAGAGCTCGCGAAACGTGCGCGTTGAAGTATCTTTCTCGCGCATGTGACTGAGTTTGTGCTGGATCAGTGGATGGTCCAGAATGAATAAATTGGGAAAACGGTTATCTTGTTTCATAAGGGCATTCTGTTAATGTGCGCTGGCTGGATTAGCTGCCGCATGGAATGATTAGCGTTGCGCGGCGATACATCAGCGCACCATACGCCACGGCAGAGACGGTCAAGCCGACGAACCAGGCGTAGGTATACAACAACTCGAAAATCGGCGCCACGCTTTCAACGAAGCCGGCAGCCTTGAAAAAACCCGGAAGATTCGGCAACACGCCAACAACCAGTGCAAACACCGCATTGAAATTCCAGCCGTTGCGGTAACTGTATTCCCCGTGCATTTCGTACAAGGCATCATGATTGATTTCGGTGCGTCGCACCAGGAAGTAATCGACCATCATGATGCCTGCAATCGGCCCCAGCAAGCCACCGTAGCCGATCAGCCAGGTAAAGATGTAGCCTTTGGTCGTTTCCAGTATTTTCCACGGGAACATCGCAAGACCGATGCCGGCAGTAATGTAGCCGCCCATCCTGAACGAGATTTTACCCGGCGCCAGATTGGAAAAATCATAGGCTGGCGACACCACGTTGGCAACCAGATTGGTGGTTATGGTGGCGACAATCAACGCAATCAATGCGATGACGACGGAAATTCCCCCCATCTTGCCAGTCAATACCACCGGGTCCCAAATCGCCTCGCCATAAATCACGACCGTAGCCGAGGTCACCAATACCGCCACTAGCGACAGCAAGCCCATCGGCAATGGCAAGCCAAGTGCCTGTCCCACCATCTGGTCGCGCTGACTGCGCGCAAAACGGGTGAAATCCGGAATGTTCAATGCCAAGGTGGCCCAGTAACCCACCATCGCAGTCAACGAGGGCCAGAAAACCAGCCAGAACTGGCCGGCTCTTTTACCGCCGGCCACAAACTGGGACGGCGACGACAACATCGGTCCGAAACCACCGGCCTTGCTGTAAGCCCACCACACCAGCGCAATGCTCGACAATAACAAGAGTGGCGCCGCGACCGTCTCATCCAGCGAATCGAATCGGTACCTTTGGTAATAAAGTAAATATGCAAAGCCCAGAACAGCAAGAAACACGTCAATTGGCCGATATTGATGCCCAATACCGGGAGCGGATCGCCGGACATGGCATTGCCGGTCAGCACATTGAGGATCGTATAAATCGCCTGGCCTCCCAGCCAGGTCTGGATCCCGAACCAGCCGCACGCAACGATCGCCCGCAAAATAGCCGGCAACATCGCACCGCGCACGCCGAACGCAGTGCGTGCCAGAACTGGATAAGGAATGCCGTGCTTGGCGCCGGCGTGCCCGACCAGCACCATCGGCACCAGCACAATCAGGTTGCCGAGAAATACGGTTAACACCGCTTGCCACCAATTCATCCCTTCGCTCATCAGTCCGGCGGCCAGCATATAGGCCGGCACTGAGACCGCCATCGAGACCCACAACGCAGCGTAATGGGTTCCGGTCCAGGTGCGCTGGGCGGCGCTAGTTGGCTCAAGATCGCTATTCCAGAGCGGGTTATCGGCACTGCGGCTTGTCATGAAAATTCCTCGAAGTTATTGATTTGATGCATCTTGAATGAGCTTGAAATAGTATTTCATCTCCCACAACAATCCACTTATCAATGGAGTATGACTAAAAATACCATTATTTCCGCATATATTCATTGATAAATTAAAAATACATATTATCAGTATATAAAACATACAAAACTGGGCATGGCGGAAAATGGTGACAATGCAGCATATGGCAAGCATCCCCTGCTCCGGTCAGGCGCGCGGTTCAGACTGCCGACGCCATTCCCGTTTATTCCGCAGCCTGCGGCAGGCGGCGCTGCAGCACAAAAATCGGCTGCGCCCAGTCGGCACCTTTTTGCCGCTTGCTGGTAATCAGCGTCAGCTCCGACGGTTCATACACGTCCGTGTTGTGCGTTAGCGGGGTAGTCATCAGATACTGTGCATCGGTGTTTTTCAGGAACGCGCCAACCAGTTGAATATTGCGAATATCCAGATGTGCAAACGGCTCATCAATGAACACGAAACCGCCACCCCCCTCATCCGACTTCAGCAGTCCGATCAATAGAATCAGCGATTTCATCACTTGCTGACCGCCGGAAGCTTCGCCGTCGTTCATGCCGATCGCGCCTTTGCCGTCGAACTTGAAGCGCACGTGCAGGCCGGCCTGGGCCAGTTGCACATCGTCGTTTTCCAGTCGTACCGGATCGGCCTGAACTTCGATTCCGGCCAACTCGCCCAATTCCCTGATGTTGCGGGCATAGGCCTTGATGGTGTAGCGCAGGCGCTCGATGTATGCGCCGCGCGCATTGGTAGTGGCCTCAATGGCGCGGTTGTTTTGATAGCGTCGGTCATCGGTCTCGCTTTGCCGCCCTTGCAATTGTGCGGCCAGACGTGCGTGCTGATCGACCACGGTCGCATCGGTTTCCCAGTCGTCTCGTGCCAGGTCGGTGGCCAAGCTCTTCAGGCGCAAATCGACCTGGTGCGCATTCTGATGCGCAATGACTGCCGCTTGCCTGCGCGTCGGCCAGCGCCACGACAATGGCAGACGACGCCATGCCAGTCGCGTATCCAGCAGAATTCGATGCTGCTTGCCGCGCTCGTCGAGATTGCGTTTCTGCGCAGAACGAAATTGCGTTTCGCCATCACTCAACAGTTGCCGGGCGGCTTGCCAAGCCGTATCGGCACGGGTGCGCGCCTCCGTCGCAACTTTCAGCAACGGATACAGTGCGCCGAGGCGCGTGCCGACTTCAGTGCGTTGCGCCAGCAACGGGCCAGCGCTGTGCTGCGCTTCCTCGAATTCAGCCTGGCGCATAAGCAGTTCCCGCGTCGCATCAAATCCTGCCAGTCCTGCTTTGAGGTCGCCCACTGCGGCGGCCAGTTTGGCTATCGCCAGCGTCATCCGGTCTTCCTCGTCCTCCACCAGCGGCAAGGATTTCTGCAGTGCCGTCAGACGCTGCATTCGTCCTGCCTGACCGAAACGGTAGCGCGCTGCCTCAACGAACAGCGAGCGGCCACCGCGCCGTTCGCGGTGGAAGGCATCCGGCGTAATCCATTCCTGCGCTGCTCCCAGGCGCATCCCATCATCGATCGAATCGACACGGTGGATACGCAGCAATTGCTCGATCAGCCAGGCCGGCGCCGGCGCGGAAAACCGAACCACCGATAACAAGCTCTGATCCTGCACCGCTGGCGCCGCGACGCGCTCGGGCACGATGAAATGGCCATAACGTTGCTGCTCGCCCAAACGATAGGCCGCCGGCGCATCCTTCGGGTCATCCAGCAGAGCGACGAAGGCAAAGCCGCGCAGCGCACCCTCAATCGCTCCCTGCCAGCGTGCATCGGTGACTTCGACGATATCCGTCAGCATCGCATGCCCGATACCGGCATCCTGCAGTGCCCGGCGCATCGTCCTGACATCGTCCGGATCGGGCAGTGCGGCCTTGCCTTCCAGCGCGGCAACGATCACCTTGTCGGCGGCGATGCGGGCGCTCAATGCGGCACGCTGCTGACGCAAGCGTGAGAACTCAGCCTCTTGCTGCTCCAGCGCCGCAGCAGTGCGCGTCGCATCGGCTCCGGCATCTGCAGATAATTTAACCAGCCGACGTTTCTGCTCCAGCAGGTTTTCACAAGGCTTGCACTTCAGGTTGATGTCGTTGAGGCGCCCTTCCAGCGTAGTTTTTTCGGTTTCCAGTGCCGCTTCAGATCGCAGCGCCACGGCTAAGGCATCAGCCTGCAGCGCCAGCTCGGAGCGTTTGAGCGACAGCGCTGCATCCTGATGCGCCAGCGTCTTTCTGGCGTCGCGCAAGGAGCGGCTCTGCTGCGCAGCCTTTTCGCGCGCCTCGTGATGCTGCAGCGTCGGCAGGATTTCTTGCTGCAGATCCTGGCGCTGCGTGTTCAAGCCCTGCCACTGGTGGAAGTTGGCCATGCGCAGGCGCAACCCATCCAGATGCGTTCTGGATGCATCGAGTTCGGTCTCGAAGCGCTGCAGTTCGATTTCTGCCTCACGCTGGTGGCGTTTGGCGTCGCCATAGGCATCCAGCACTTCCTTGTCGCCGAATACCTGGAATACCAGGTCCAGCAATTGGCGCGGCGCGTACTCGCACAACTTGTCAGTCTCGCCCTGCTCCAGCGCCAGAACTTTCGCCATCGCAGGCGACAGGCCGGCATTGGCCAGACGCTTGCGATAGGTTTCGACCCCAATCCAGTCGCTTGCACCCTGCACATCTTCAATCTCGACCGTCCCGGCGCGCATCAGGTACTGGCGCTTCCAATCGCCACCATTTTTCTGAATATGGCAGAACAGCGTGATCTCGTCTTCGCTGAAAAAGCCAGAACTGCGAAACGGCCGGTTGGAGGTTTGCGGTCCAACCGCCTTGTTATCGACCACGGCGCGCAACCAGGCAGTCGCTTGCCCGGAATGTCGCGCATAGTGCTTGTAGGTGCGCCCCATCGAACAATCCAGGCCGAACAAGGTGCGCAAGGCATCCAGCAGTGTAGTTTTGCCTGAGCCATTCTGGCCGGCAATAGTGATGATCTTGGCGTCCAGCGGGATATTCTTGATCCGTTGCCAATAATCCCAGTGCACCAGTTCCAGCGATTTGATATGAAACATGAATGTCTTATGTGGTTGGAAGTTGCGTCGATCGAAGTTCTGAAGCGGCAGGTTCTGGCTGCGCAGTTGAAAACAGCTCCGCCAGTGCGCCATTGATGATGCGCTCCCTCATCACGTCGGTATCCATCATCAAGTCCAGCAACGGCCCTTCCAGAATCATGTCGCCGCGCCGCTCGATGAAGCCGAGCTTGGCCAATAGGCCGAGATTCATGTCCATGCGGGTTTTCTTGCCCAGTTTGCTGCCGAAATCGCTCAGCAGGGCTTTGTAGGAAATACCGATCGAAGATTCATCAGCGCGTGGCAACGGCTTATCCTTGCCAAACATGTCGTCCTGGCTTTCCTGTGCCTGTTGGTGGGACTCTTGCCGCTCGCGCTTGGGCAAGATGATTTGCGCCCACATCACCACCAGCAGCGCAACGCCATCACGCGCCAGGCCGAAATTATTGTTTTGCCAAACATCACGCACGCCGAAAACATTCGCCTCCACCCCGCGCACCAGCGCCAGCGTCACATGATCGGCATACACGTTATCCAACAATTTCATCCCGCATGCCAGTAAGCGTGCATCTATCTCAGTGCGGAACAATTCGTCGGACAATGCGCGCTTGACCAGCTTGTCATCGCGCTTGAGGGTTTGATGCGCCAACAGCCTCGCAATCAGGATTTTCGATTCATCATTCATCCTGCGTTCTTTTCTTCTTATGGTGTGAATTGGCAGTACAAGCAAGTGACGCGACCGATATTGCGGCCACATGCGCATCCGGGAGGGCAACCATGCCATCATCCAGCGTCAGCGCAAACGGCAATATAGCCAATACTGCGGTGCTGCCGCGCAATATCGATTCATCCCCCTCACCGAACAAAGGTAACAGCGAAGCCCGATAGGAAGCAACGGCAAACGATGCCGGCAACAGCACATCCTGAATCGGCGCAGCCGAACTTCCGGCATCGACTGCCGCCGCCATACTGGAAGTAACCTGGGTCAGCCAATTATCGACCTCACCCAATCCGGGAGCCTCATCCGCACGGGACGGTGCATCCTGCCCCTGCGGTAGCGCTGGATTCTGTTCCGGGTCGGTTCGTTCGCACAGAAGTTCGGCCTCCGCCACATCGATTATTTCAGCGACGGTGACGAACAGCGGCGTCACACGTTGCGCCAGAGCATCATTGGCAAGCGCTGCCAGGTCTTCCTGCCGCAATAGCCAAGACTTGATATCGGTGGTCGACAGCCCTGATTGCCCCAGGTGCACGCGCTGACGCTCGATTTGATTCAAAGCACGCGAAAACATGCCCTGCATATTCAACAACGCGCTTTGGGCGCGCCCGATCGCATGTGCGGCGCGATGCGTTGCGGCATCCGCGCGCGCATCGGCGGTGATGGCATGGATGATTGCCGAGCCTTTTTCAACCCAGTCGCAGGCAGCATTCCATTTCGATTGCGCGACTCGCAAGCGAAACTCCGAGCCGGAAGCGATCGCATCGCGGAATTCCTCGGTCAAATCGACCATGCGCCCCAACAGATGCTGCAACTGGTCGATTGACACGCCGCCAACCGCCTGCGCTCCGGCGACCTGCGAAAACAAGAAGCCCATTTCCGCATCATCTTCATCCTGCCCCAAGTGCAATAAGCCGTCCACTGCCGACAGTACATTGCGCGCCACAGAAGTCAACCGATATACGCCCTGCTCAGCATGCCAGGAGAGCAAATGATTCGCACGCAAACGGGCCAGTACGGTTTCCAGACTATCCGGCACCAGGTAGCCCAGCATGGCATTGATGTCCGCGCGGGAAAATGACGACGTTTGCGTGTCCGATGATAACTCCTTCAGGACCAGCAAGCGCACCAGAACACCATCGAAGCCGCCATGAAATAGCGCCGTAAACGCCTGCAGTAGCGTCTGGGCGCGCTTTAGCCGGAACACCTGCGCTATATCATCGGGAGCGACTCCGGGATTGAAGTAAGCCTGGAGCGAATTGTGCGTCTCGCCCTCCAGCGAAGCATCTGAAATGATTGGTAGATTCTGCATGCCGCCACTTTAAGGTACAAAAAATTGATGCATCCATCCGGAGTAAAGGTGTTCAGTTACCAGAAACCCGCTTGGCGCGCACAAAAACAAATGTTGAACGTAAAAAAGCCGTTAGTGACTTGCATCACTAACGGCTTTAAATACTGGTGCGGCTGGCAGGAATCGAACCCACGACCCCTTGGTTCGTAGCCAAGTACTCTATCCAGCTGAGCTACAGCCGCGAAAAACAAAATTATAGCATGATATTTTTCGATTGAAAGATCTATGTTTAGCAAACACTTTCAACTTCAAACATCCGACTCTCTCAAAGTCGAAAGCAAAAACATTCAGGATAACAAGAGCCTCATTACACAAACCATAAAAAAATGGATTGGCATTCGCCAATCCATTTTCCTGATACTGGTGCGGCTGGCAGGAATCGAACCCACGACCCCTTGGTTCGTAGCCAAGTACTCTATCCAGCTGAGCTACAGCCGCAATACTACAAAAACTGGCGGAGACTGAGGGAGTCGAACCCTCGATACAGGTTTAAGCCCATATGCTTCCTTAGCAGGGAAGTGCCTTCGACCACTCGGCCAAGTCTCCACATCTTAGCGAGAATAATTACCCGCCGCGACAAAGGAAAGAATCATATCTTCCCAGATGCAATTGGTCAAGAAATCTATCCGTAAAATCCCTTTTAACACGTTACTTTAAGCATTTTCCAGGCCAAATGTCTTATGCAGGGCGCGTACTGCCAACTCCATGTATTTTTCATCAATTAAAACCGATATCTTGATTTCGGATGTGGAAATCATTTGGATATTAATACCTTCCTCGGACAGGGTACGGAACATCTGCGAAGCAATTCCTACATGACTGCGCATGCCGACACCGACTACAGAAACTTTCGAAACCTTGGTGTCGCCGACAATGCTGACGGCACCGATATGCGCCTTGACGCTTGCATTCAAGACATCCATCGCCTTGATGTAATCGTTACGCAGCACAGTAAAGGTGAAATCCGTCTTGCCCTCCACTGATTGATTCTGGATGATCATATCAACTTCGATATTGGCATCCGCAATAGGGCCAAGAATCTGATAGGCAATACCCGGCTTATCGGGCACACCCAGCACGGTGATTTTGGCTTCATCGCGGCTAAATGCGATACCGGAAATAACGGCTTGCTCCATATGTGTATCTTCCTCAAACGAAATCAGTGTGCCGGAACTAGCTTCTATCTCCAGCGGTATCATCGGATCAGTCAGTGACGACAGTACCCGTGTCGGCATTCTGTAATTGCCCGCAAACTCAACTGATCGAATTTGCAGGACTTTTGAGCCCAGCGAGGCCAGCTCCAGCATTTCTTCAAACGTAACCGTCTTTAGACGTCGTGCCTCGGAAACCACACGAGGATCGGTCGTGTAGACACCATCTACATCTGTAAAAATCAAGCATTCGGACGCCTGCATTGCAGCAGCTACGGCAACCGCTGATGTATCTGAGCCACCGCGCCCCAACGTGGCAATATTGCCGCCTTCATCCACACCCTGAAAGCCGGCAATAATAACGATTTTCCCGGCATCCAGATCACGACGCACTTTGATGTCATCGATCGATTGAATGCGCGCCTTGTTGAATGCAGAATCAGTCTTGATAGGTACTTGCCAGCCAGCATACGAAACCGCCTTTTTCCCGATCGCCAATAAAGCCATTGATAACAGGCCAACCGATACCTGTTCACCTGTGGCGGCAATCATATCAAGCTCGCGCGGATCTGGCTGATCCATAATTTCCTTGGCGAGACTAATTAAGCGGTTGGTTTCTCCAGACATTGCGGAAGGAACCACAATAATTTGGTGGCCTGCGTCATGCCACTTGGCAACGCGTCTGGCTACATTTTTAATGCGCTCTGTCGAGCCCATCGATGTACCACCATATTTATGAACGATTAAGGCCATGGGGATTAAAAGGTTAACTTGAATTGGGAAAACATAAAAAAAACGATCCTTGACTTTACATGCTGCAACGCAAAATGACAAGTAGCCGCCGCGGAAAACTCAAATGCAACTGAAGTGAGCGGCTGCAGAAAGCCAAGTTACATATCGTCGGTTTGCCAACGTAACGAAATTTTTTGTCCCGGCGTATCCTGATGGCGATGACAATCCATACCGATACCGGCTGCAAACAAAACTGCACCGTCGCCCGCTGCAATGATAGGCAAGCGGGTACGCTCCCATGCGGGAACATTAGAGGCCTGATAATGATACTTCAGGCTCTTAGTCGGACGATTAAACGCCAGCTTCATTCGTTCACCGCCACAGCGTAGACGAATCGTCAGAGTCTCATTACGCAACCAATCCGCATCGATCCCCTGCTCCGAGCAATCAAACCACATAACGCCATTATAATTCGGGAAAAAAATCTGCTTTTCTCCACTCCAGCGAAACGACGCCGGCGATGCAGACAGCCCGGTCTCATCAAGTTTGGGTGTCATGAAGAGGCGATTGCGATAACGACGAATATGACAATCAGCATGCGTTACACACAGTTGCGCATCGTCCTTGGCTTCCAGCAATTGCGCCAGCATTTCGCTCAACCAAGCGGTTGATGGCATCCGTACGCCACGCAATCCGAACCAGTAGCGCATTAAATTATATGCCCGGTCCGGACTCAGGCGCCTGAGTTGATCGATATCGAGGCAATCGCTGTCCTGACAATCTTGCAAGTCCTGTTCCGCCAATGCAATCAATAAGCGCTGTGCCGACTGTGCGTGGCGGGCGGTTCTGGCAAGACGCTCCTGGAAACCCGGAAAGGATTGCTCCAGTGCCGGCATCACTGCGTGTCGCAACGCATTGCGCGCATAACGGGGGTCGGAATTAGACTCATCCTCGACAAAGCAAATGCCATTTTCAACTGCAAACGCTGCCAACTCTGCACGGGATGCCGCCAACAGGGGGCGCGCCATCTTCAAATGGGCATCCCCCAACAAATTCGGAGCGGCATTCTGGATATCCATGCCGGATAATCCAGCAACTCCCGAGCCTCGCAGCAACTGTAGCAAAACAGTTTCTGCCTGGTCATCCTGATGATGCGCAGTCAACAGTATCGATACACGATGCTTGCGACATAATGCGCCCAGCGCTGCATAGCGGCCAATACGCGCCGCTTCCTCTAGGCCATTCTTGGCCGATTTTTCAACCGTGATTTTCTGCGCATCAAACTGCACACCCAATTGCCGGCATTGGGCGTCACAGTGGGCCCACCAGTCGCCTGCATTACGACTGATTGCATGATGGATATGAAATGCGCACAGGGAAAATCCATATTTGATCGCGAATTTATGCGCCATGTACAGCAATACTGATGAATCCAGTCCACCGCTGTAAGCAATCGCCAATCTTGGTGGCACTTCATTGGATTTCGGCGAAACTGACGCATCATCGATTGCTGGATTAGTTTGCACACTGCCAGAAACAGAAAAGCGCGCCAAAATATTGTTTAGCGCATATTCGAAGGCGTCGTTGACTAACGCAGCCTGATTATTCTTCACGAACTTACTCCAAAGGCGAAATTTCCTTGAATTTACCGTAACCCATCAGTTTTTCATGACGTGCTGCGATCAAATCCTTTGTTTTCACACCGTGAAACTGGCGCAAAGTATCGGCTAATGCGCGTTTGAGCAACGAAGCCATTTGCTTCGGGTCGCGGTGGGCGCCGCCCAGTGGCTCGTTAATGATCTTGTCGATCAGCCCCATTGCCTTGAGGCGATGCGCTGTCAAGCCCAATGCCTCGGCAGCATCGGAAGCCCGCTCAGAGGTTTTCCAGAGAATTGATGCGCATCCTTCCGGTGAAATCACAGAATACGTTGCATATTGCAACATCAGCACCGCATCGCCGACTGCAATAGCTAGCGCACCGCCTGAACCGCCTTCACCGATAATCGTGGCAATCAGCGGCACCTCAAGCTCGGCCATTACGTACAAGTTGCGGCCTATCGCTTCAGATTGTCCGCGCTCTTCAGCATCGATACCTGGAAATGCTCCTGGCGTATCAACAAAGGTAAACACCGGCAAGCCGAACTTTTCAGCCAGTTTCATTAGACGCATTGCCTTACGATACCCTTCTGGCTTGGGCATGCCGAAGTTGCGCAATGCACGCTCCTTGGTATCGCGACCCTTTTGATGGCCGATTACCATGCAGGCTTGACCATTGAATCTGGCTAAGCCGCCCACGATGGATAAATCGTCCGCATAAGTGCGGTCGCCATGCAATTCGTGGAAATCGGTGAAGATTTCATTTACGTAATCCATCGTGTACGGACGCTGCGGGTGCCGTGCAATTTGCGACACTTGCCAAGGCGTCAGCTTTGCATAGATGTCCTTGGTCAGTTTCTGGCTTTTCTTGGACAGCCGTTCAATTTCTTCAGAAATGTCGACCGCTGAGTCATCTTGCACAAAGCGCAATTCCTCGATTTTTGTATCGAGCTCGGCGATTTGTTGCTCGAAACTAAGAAATGTTGTTTTGCTCATCGTATTTCCTTGTCAATCCAACTGAATTGGATTCAATATTCTACCGGGACAGGATCCAGGCTACGCCACAAATACCACGTAGCCACAGTACGCCAGGGCTCCCAATTGGCTGCGACTTCACGCGCATCGCTGCGAGACACCGGCTCGCCTGAAAAATAATTCATACTAATACCCTTGAGCAACCCGAGATCATCCAAAGGCAAAATATTCGGCCGCAGCAGATTAAATATCAAAAACATCTCCGCTGTCCAGCGCCCGATCCCGCGGATTTGAATCAAATCTGCGATGACATCCTCGTCATTCATTTCACTCCATTTGTCTACATGAACACGCTTTTCCTTGAAGTGTTTGGCCAGATCAAGAATATATTCTGTTTTGCGTTTGGATAATCCACAGTCGGCAAGTCCATCCTGCCCCATCTTGAGCAATTGTGCAGGAGTGCACTTGAGGCATGCCGACAACAACCTTTGCCAAACAGCCTCTGCTGACTTGACTGATATTTGTTGCCCAATGATCGAACGCGCCAAGGTTGTAAACGGCTCGTCTCGGCCCACCAAATGCAAATCGCCAAATTGCGGAATCAATCGGTTCATGATGCGATCGCGCTTCATCAACTGCACTTTAGCCTCCAACCAATAGGCCGGGACATTCTGCGTCGTGATTTTGTTTATATCATTCATGAACGGCGCCATTCCGTGACGCCGCCGACCTTGTCTTCCAATATGATCCCACTGCTTAATAATAATGCGCGAATACGATCCGCCTCCTCGAAATTTTTGCTCTTTTTGGCTTCGACGCGGGCCTTAACCATGGACTCAATTTCAGCTGCGGATAATGATGACGAGCCTAAGTCGTGCACATCGTCACCAGCGGCGGTACGCCCCTTCAGAAAATCATCCGCTTCGCGTTGCAGCAATCCGATCGTAGCGGACAAACCGAGCAACTGACGCGCCGCCATGGGGCTTTTAGTCCGGTTGAGTTCATTTGCCAATTCGAACAAGGTGGCAATTGCCAATGAAGAATTGAAATCATCCGCCATCGCCTCGGCAAAGCGGATCGCATGCGCCTCTTGCCAGTCCAGTGGCAATTCATCTGAAACAACAACCTTGAGCGCCGTATATAGGCGAGTCAACGCACCCTTGGCATCGTCAAGGTGCGCATCAGAGTAGTTGAGCGGACTGCGATAATGGGCACGCAAGATAAAGAAGCGGATCACTTCCGGATCATATTTCTTCGACACATCTCGGATGGTGAAGAAATTGCCAAGGGACTTCGACATTTTCTCATTGTCAATCCGCACAAATCCATTGTGCATCCAGTAATTGACGAACTGATGCCGGTGCGCACCCTCCGATTGTGCAATCTCGTTTTCATGATGAGGAAATTGCAGATCCTGCCCACCACCATGAATGTCAAACTGCTCGCCCAGAATGTGTTCCGACATCGCTGAGCATTCGATATGCCATCCAGGCCTTCCCTTGCCCCAGCGCGAATCCCACTTGACTTCTTCCGGTTCGGATTCCTTCGATGCTTTCCAAAGCACGAAATCCAGGGGATCGCGCTTGCTTACATTAAGATCAACCCGTTCTCCTGCGCGCAGATTGTCCAGGGACTTTCCGGACAGCTTTCCATAGCCGGCGAAGTCGCGTACCGAGAAGTTGACGTCTCCATCCGCAGCACGGTAAGCCAAGCCATTCATCTCCAGTTTCTCGATCATGCCCAGCATCTGTGGCACATATTGCGTGGCGCGCGGCTCATAATCGGGTTTTTGCACTCCAAGAGTCGCAGCATCTTCATCCATTGCCCGGATAAAGCGGCCGGTCAATTGCGAAATGGTTTCACCGTTTTCTACTGCGCGTTTAATGATTTTGTCGTCAATGTCAGTAATATTTCGCACGTAGGTAACTACATAACCAGATGCACGCAGCCAGCGCTGCACCATATCAAATACCACCATCACGCGTGCGTGACCCAGGTGACAATAGTCATAGACAGTCATGCCGCAAACGTACATGCTAACTTTGCCAGGCACGATAGGGACAAAGGCCTGCTTCTCACGCGCAAGCGTGTTGTAAATCTTTTGGGTAATCATGTGAAATATGTGTTTCAGTCGAAAGTGTATGCGTTGCAATATCTGTCAATGCCAATAGCATGTAACGGTATTGCCACGAGGGTCGCCGAAATCCTTTTAATAGTGCTTATTTGATAGAATGACTTTTTTGCCGAAGTATAACATTGATAAATCCATGCAATTCGCCACTTGCCACTCCCTGAATCTGTCCATCGATCGTGTTTTCGGTCGGATTATCACACTCGCGGGCCTGTTGGCTGCGCTCCATGCGATGCCTGTACTTGCCGATGACTATTCTGAAATTGGCAAATTAACACAATCAGGACAGTACGGCGAAGCGCTTATTAAAGCCAATGCCTACCTGGTCCAGCAGCCACAGGACGCACAAATGCGATTCCTCAAGGGCTTGATCCTTACCGAGCAGAATAAATCAACGGAAGCGATTTCCGTATTTACCAAATTAACCGAAGATTTTCCGCGTTTGCCGGAGCCATACAATAACCTTGCTGTGTTATTTGCCGCCACAAATGAATATGAAAAATCACGCGCCGCACTGGAGATGGCAATTCGTACCAATCCAACTTATGCCACTGCACACGAAAATCTGGGCGATGTGTATGCCAAATTAGCAAGTCAGGCATACGACAAAGCACTGCAGTTGGACGCCGGTAATACTGGCGCAAAATCCAAGCTGACGCTTATCCGTACCCTGATGAGCAACGCATCAACCGACGCCTCCCACAAAAAAGGGGCGGCCACTACACTGGCGGCGAAACCTACCGCTTCGAGCATTCCAGCCGCAATTGGCAAACCTGCGCCATTACCGGCTAAAGCCAAAGCAGAGGAACGCTCACATCCAGTCGCGAGCACGAAAGTAGCTGCCAATCCGGCTCCCGCAAAAGCTGAGTCGGCTGCGGCAATCAAGTCACCGGAAAATACCCAGCCAAACCTTGCCTCCGGGGACAATGCTGAGATAAACAACATTACCAAAGCCATCGACAAATGGGCAAGCGCATGGAGCGATCAGGATATGAAGGGTTATCTTGGCGCATACAGCAGCGATTTCCAGCCACCGCAAGGCTTGTCGCGCAAAGCATGGGAGAAGGAACGGCGCACCCGGATTGAAGGGAAAAACCGCATTAGCATCAAAATTACATCGACCGAGGTGACTGTAGCCGGCGAATCGGCAACCGTAAAATTCCGTCAAAGCTACAAATCAAATAATTTTACGTCCAATAGCAGAAAATCCTTGCTGATGACAAAACAGGGCGGAAAATGGCAAATCAAACAGGAGCGGACAGGTAGCTAATGCGGCATTCGGTTTCACATTGGCGCCCAACAAGAACTGTTGGGCTCGTTTTATTTTTAGGGTTCAACTGGCTGTCACGTACCCCAAGTTTGATCACCCCAGCATCCTCTATGCCGGCCCCCAGTCAAGTCACCACCACCTACTTGAAACCGGACTCCGACGAGGTCACCCTGACGTTCGCTACGCCTGCCCCCACTCAGGCCGCAATGACGTCCGTGAAGCTTGACCCCGATACGCTACTCCTTGCAGTGTACACAGCATTGTCTGCCAACCGCCTCAAGGAAGCACAAGCGAAAGCGGATGAGCTGGTCGGTATTTTCCCAAATTTCCATCTAGGTCACCTCATACGCGGCGATTTGCTAATGATGCATGCAGGCGTAGTAAGAACATTTGGCGCGGCCAAGAACGCTCCTGCTGGCAAGATAAACGATCTGCGCGAAGAGGCAATGACACGTCTAAACTCGCTGCGCAGGCGACCGGATCTCGATTTATTAATGCCGCGCTCCGTATTGCAGCTCATGAATCAACAAAAAAATGTATTGCTGGTAGATGCAAAAAATTCTCGCTTATACGTCTATGAAAAACAGGGAGAGGAGCTAAAACTACGCGCTGACTATTACATCACGCAAGGCAAGTTTGGTACCAATAAAACCCGGGAGGGTGACCAAAAAACACCGATAGGCATTTATTACATCACCAGTCATTTGGCCAAGTCTCGACTGCCTGATTTTTATGGTGCCGGCGCATTGCCTATTAATTACCCGAATGAATGGGACAAGGCGAATGGACGCAACGGCTCCGGCATTTGGCTCCATGGCACACCTTCAGAGAGTTATAGCCGCCCTCCTCTAGCGTCTGACGGCTGCGTGGTCTTGACCAACCCGGATATGCAAAATCTTTTTTCCTCGGTGCAGATCGGTAAAACTCCGGTCGTCATCAGCAACCGCACTGAATTCATCAGTAAAGCGGAATGGCAAGCAGAACGGGAAGCCGCCATTACGATGACGAACAAATGGCGTCATGATGCCGAAAGCATGGATTCGGCACGCCTGAGCATGAACTATTCGAAAAGATTCAAATCGGATTTAGGAGATGATTTAAAGGCTTGGCTATCAAGAAACCAGGCATCGCTCCCCGGTATTGGTCGACGCACCAGCAAACTGCGTGATGTCTCGCTGTTTCGCTATCCCGGCAATGATGAACTGATCGTAGGCACATTCACACAAGACATTCAGACCGGCAAAGTAACGAAATCCATCCGCAAACGCCAATACTGGTCCAAGGAAGGATCTCAATGGAAAATCATCTATGAAGCCAATATTTAAGGAATCCACAATGCAACATGCACGCCGCCACTTCTGCACCGCTCTGGCCGGATTGACACTCAGCGGCGCACTCGGCCTGGCGCATTCTGCCGACACGCCACAGGTTTCCCTGAAAACCAGTATGGGTGAAATCGTGCTTGAACTCTATCCGGAAAAAGCGCCGAAATCTGTTGCCAATTTTTTGCAGTATGTGAAAGATGGCCACTATAACGGCACTATCTTTCACCGCGTAATCGAAGATTTCATGATTCAGGGTGGCGGCTTTGACCGGAGCCTGGAGCAGAAACCCACCCGCGCACCGATTGAAAATGAAGCAAAGAATGGCCTCAAGAACGTGACCTATAGCATCGCAATGGCACGCACCGGCGCGCCACATTCTGCCACCGCACAGTTCTTCATCAACACCAACAATAACCGGCCGCTGGATTATCCGAGTCAGGACGGCTGGGGTTATGCTGTGTTCGGCAAGGTCATCAAAGGCGCGGAAATAGTCGACAAGATAAAAACCGTCCCTGTTTCCAATCAGGGCATGCATCAGAATGTACCGGCCAAAGCAGTTGTCATTGAATCAGCCGCGCTTATCCGTTAAGTTATAAAAAATTGGAAAAGTTAAAGAATCGTTAATGCATACAATAAGGACTTTTATGGCAGTCATTCTCACCACCAACAACGGCACCATCAAACTTGAACTGGATGTGGACAAAGCACCGAAAACGGTTGAGAATTTCCTCAACTATGTCCGTTCCGGGCATTACGACGGCACAATTTTCCACCGCGTAATTGACGGCTTCATGATTCAGGGCGGCGGATTCGAGCCTGGCCTGAAACAAAAACCTGCTAACGATTGCGTCGAAAATGAAGCTAAAAATGGCCTCAAGAATGCGCAATACACTGTTGCCATGGCACGCACTTCAGACCCCCATTCTGCATCGGCACAATTTTTTATCAATCTCAAGACAAATGATTTTCTCGATTATCCTGGGCAAGATGGATGGGGTTACTGCGTGTTCGGCAAGGTAGTCGAAGGAATGGATGTGGTAGACAAGATCAAATCAGTCAAAACCACCCGTGCAGCAGGCGGACATGCCGATGTTCCGGTTGAAGACGTCATCATAGAAAAAGTAGAACTGGTTTAAGCATTTACCCAGCTTCTGCCTGCAACCAGTCCTATGACGACAGTCTCTTCAATGGCGCAACCGGCAACGGTTGCGCTATTTATATCCGACCTGCACCTGAGCCAGTCGCAGCCCCGCACTACCCAGGCGTTTTTCAATTTCCTGCAGCGGCGCGCCAACCAGGTACAGGAATTGTACATACTGGGGGATTTGTTCGAATACTGGGCCGGCGATGATGACCTAGATAATCCGTATAACAAGAGCGTGGCGGATGCGATGCGTGCGCTCAGTAATACTGGCGTCAAGATATTCTGGATTGCCGGCAACCGTGATTTTTTGGTAGGCACGGCATTCGCTAATGCGACTGGTTCGGTACTGCTGCCTGACCCGTTTATCGCCAGCATCGGCGGCCACCGCATCACGCTAGCCCATGGCGATGCGCAATGCACTGACGACACTGCCTACATGGCATTCCGTCAGCAAGTTAGGCAAGCACAATGGCAAGCGACTTTCCTGTCGCTTCCGCTGTCGCAACGCAAGACCATTATCGCCGGTTTGCGCAATGATAGCCGCCAGGCAAAATGCACAAAATCGGACGACATCATGGATGTTAATGCCACAGCGATCGATGACTTGTTTGATGCGACCGGAACGGCCCTCATGATTCATGGACATACGCACCGCCCTGCCCGCCACGAATATTCCAGCGGCGGCAGACAGCGTGTCAGATATGTGCTGCCTGATTGGAATCTCGACACGGATGTGCCGCGTGGCGGTTGGATCGCAATCGATGCAGATGGCGCAATCAGACGCTGCAATATTGCCGAAGATGGTATGGAACAACCACCTTAGCGAGAATAAAAATAGGGGGTATGCCTTAAAATACTGTCATTCCCGCATATAAATAAAGTGGAATATAAAATACCACGCCAGGTATTTGTATATGATGGAGCCTTTAGAATACTTGCAGTATCACTCAAATTGCCTCCTGAAAGTCTCGAACTGCTCGCTCAGCCAGTCGACCTCGCGCCGCAACCGCAGTATCTCTTCCTCCAACTGACCGATGCGATCATGCCGCGATGACTCTATGATCACACCGCCCGAAACAAAACCGGCAGCCGTTTCCTGAAGCGTCAAGACATCGTCCCCGGACAGCAAATGTGCATACCGGGACTCTTTGTTACCGGGCGCTTTAGGCAGGCACGCGACCAGCGGCGGATACTTGTCTATCAGGAACTGCAATCCGGACTCCACATCGGCAATCGAGGAGAAATCATGCTGCCGCGCACTGCGGGCGCGGATTTCACCTGCAGTTTGCACTCCACGCAACATTAGCTGGGTAAGGATTGCCAGTTTATCCTGCTCCAGCAACCATACCATGCGCAAGCGATGCTCATACTTCGATACCCGAGCACCGGCTTGACGCACCTCTGCCACAAACTTCTTTTGCATCAGGCGCTGCAGGATTTCCTGCACCGTACTCTCGGAAATCGACATTACCGGATCGCGGCTCGATAGCTGATTGCAGCCATTGACCAAGGCATTGAGGGATAACGGGTAATTATCCGGCGTCAACATTTCTTTTTCAGCCAGAACCGCCAGCACCCTGATCTCGAAAACATCGAGCACGTCAGAATTTTTTTCGGCGGCTGCGCCTCTATTCAATAATTCATCCAATTTTCACGCTCATTCCACAAGTTTGTTCATCTGGTCCGGATTGAATTTTTCCGACTCGGAAACACTGTCGCATGCAATTCCGGATGCCTTCAAGGCTGCCATCATTTTCTCGATCTGATGCTCCTGTGCTGCCGCGTTATCAATTAATCCGTGCAGCGCCTTGGATAGCGGATCATCCCCGTTCGGAGTGATGCCATACGCCGCAAACATACGTGCCGCCGACTCTCTTTTTATGTCCAGCTCGCTTTTTTGAATGATGCGTGCTGGGTTGCCGACCGCCGTTGCGCCCGCCGGTACGGCTTTTACGACGACCGCGTTAGAGCCAATCTTGGCATTCTCGCCCACGGTAAAATTGCCCAGGACTTGTGCGCCGGCACCGATAATGGCACCCCGTTCAAGCGTTGGGTGGCGCTTGACGCCCTTGTACAGCGAAGTCCCGCCAAGCGTTACCCCTTGGTAAATGGTGCAATCGTCGCCAATTTCGGCAGTTTCGCCGATCACCACGCCAAAGCCGTGATCAATGAAAACGCGCCGTCCGATAATCGCGCCAGGGTGAATTTCAATACCGGTGAAAATCCGTGCTATATGCGATATGAAGCGCCCCATCCATTTCAAGTCATGCAGCCAGCACCAGCGTGCCCAGTCATGCGCGATGATTGCATGCAGGCCTGGATAACAAGTCAAAACCTCCCACGCATTTCGGGCTGCCGGGTCGCGCGCAATGATATTGCGAATATCTTCTCGAAGGCTACTGAACATAAAAATTTGGATATGAAAGCGATAACGTTGATATTAACGTTTAGGAAGAAGATTTGCCAAACCATCGGACAGCAATTTCACAAGCAAAAAGCCAAAATGCATGCGTAATCAAGGCCCGAATTGTTTTCGGGCCTTGATTTGAAACTTAAACCGCCGCGATACGCTGGCGACGCGCCTCGTACAGGCAAATTCCTGATGCGACCGAGACATTCAGACTCTCTACGGAGCCGAACATCGGCACACTCACCAGTACATCACATGTCTCGCGCGTCAAGCGACGCATACCCTCTCCTTCCGAACCCATCACAAGTGCTGCGGGCCCGGAGAAATCTCCCTGGTAAATGGTTTTTTCTGCATCCTCGGTGGTGCCGATCAACCAAATATCGCGCTCCTTGAGCTCCCGCATGGTGCGGGCCAGATTCGTCACGGTAATATAAGGCACCGTTTCTGCCGCACCACTGGCCACCTTAGCTGCAGTAGCATTGAGCCCAACCGCACGGTCCTTGGGTGCGATAACCGCATGGGCACCTGCGCCATCGGCCACCCGCAAACACGCACCGAGATTGTGCGGGTCGGTAATGCCATCCAGTATCAGCAGCAAAGGCGGACCGACGATTACATCAAGCAGTTCATCCAGATTGCGCGCCAAGGAAAGCTCACCGGCCTTGGCAACCACACCCTGATGCCGGCGCGTACCGACTATATTGCTCAGGCGCTGATCATCGGCTTGGATAATACGCACCTTGACAGCTTCAGCGGCGCGGACCAGTTCCTGCATGCGCCTGTCGTGACGTGCTGAGTCAATGTAAATCTCATCAACAGATGAGGCATCGTGCCGCAAACGCGCTGTTACGGCATGAAAACCGAAAATCATTTTACTCTTCATTTTTATCGCTTCTTTTTAGCCGCTTTTGGGGCTGATTTTGGTGAGCGCGCCTTTACAGGCGCAGCCTCCGCATACTTGCCGGATTTTGTTGCCTTTGCAGTTTGATCTGACACGGAAAGCACTTTGTTTTTGTCTGCATTAATCTTGCTTTTCCCGGATGGCGTTTTTGCGCCTGCACGTCGTGCCGCCTCTTTTGCTGAATTCGCCGCGCCCAACTCACTCACCAGACGCAAATCAATCTTACGTGCATCAATATCAACACGGCTGATCTGGACCAATACACGATCGGTTAATTGATATCGCTTACCGGAACGTTCACCACGTAATTCGTGTCGTGCCTCATCGTATTTGAAGTAATCCGTGCCCAACTCTGTGATGTGAACCAAACCCTCAATAAAGAGTGAATCGAGCTGTACAAAAATACCAAAGGTCGTCACTCCGGAAATCGTCCCGGTAAATTCTTCGCCCAGCTTGTCCCGCATAAAATAACATTTCAGCCAAGCTTCGACATCACGCGACGCCTCATCTGCACGACGTTCATTTGCAGAGCAATGAACACCCAGCGCATCCCAGATGGTTAGATTGGCTTCCGGCTTCATTTTGCCTTGCGCCTTGTCCTTAACCTGCTGCCGCCTGGTGGATGTAGAAAGAGTTGTATTCAACAAACTGGCATCGATTCCCTTCGGCTCATATCGCTTGCCTTGGATGATCGCCTTGATCGCACGATGCGTCAACAAATCAGGATAACGGCGAATAGGGCTGGTAAAGTGAGCATATGCCTCATAGGCCAAGCCAAAATGCCCAATATTATCGGGGCTATAAACTGCTTGTTGCATCGATCGCAACAACATTGTTTGCAACAATGCAGCATCCGGGCGGAGCTTGATCTTATCCATCAACTCGGCGTAATCAGCGGTTGAAGGAGTGTCACCGCCGCCGAGAAATAGACCGGCCTGCTTGAGGAACGTTCTAAGCTGATTTAGCTTTTCCTCTGTAGGGCCGGCATGAATGCGGTACGTACCAGGATGCTTATGCCGTTGCAATAAATCCGCAGCACAAACGTTTGCGCCCAACATGCATTCCTCAATGATCTTGTGCGCGTCATTTCGGGTGCGTGGAATAATTTTTTCAATTTTTCCGGATGGGTTACACACGATATAGGTTTCAGTAGTCTCAAAATCAATTGCACCGCGCGCCTTGCGAGCTTGCAATAAAGCACGGTAAACGGCATCAAGGCTCAACAGGTGCGGCACTAGCGATTGTCGCTGGGAAGCTGCCAAACCATTGGTATCAGCAAGAATCTCGGCTACTTCTGTGTAGGTAAACCGAGCAGCAGAATGCATGACTGCGGGATAGAACTGATATGCCTTGATTTCACCGCTAGCGCTGACGATCAGATCGCACACCAATGTCAATCGATCTACATCCGGATTAAGCGAGCAAAGGCCATTCGACAATTTTTCAGGCAGCATCGGAATGACGCGTCGCGGGAAATAGACTGAAGTGCTGCGCTCCAGCGCATCCTTATCCAGCGCATCATTTGGCTTTACGTAATGACTGACATCGGCAATTGCAACAATTAAACGAAAGCCATTGCTACGACCTATCTTGACAGGCTCGCAATAAACAGCATCATCGAAATCCCGTGCATCTTCGCCATCAATGGTAACCAACGGTATATCGCGCAGATCGACACGATCCGCCAAATCTGCTGCCAGCACCTCAGTTGAAAGTTTGGCTGCCAGCTTGGTGGCCACCGCAGAAAATACGTGTGGCACACCAAATTTACGAACTGCGATCTCAATTTCCATTCCGGGATCGTCAATATCACCCAATACTTCGACTATCTTGCCTGCTGGCTGAGAGTAACGGGATGGCTGCTCGGTTAATACCACGCTAACAATTTGGCCCGATTTCGCCTTGCCCAATGAGCCAGCGAGCAAAATATCCTGTCCGATACGCTTGTCTTCCGGCACCACAATCCATACACCATTTTCATTCAACAAACGCCCGATGATATAAGTGTTGGCCCGCTCAACCACCTCAACTATACTGCCCTCAGGACGCCCACGTCGATCAGTGCCAACTATTTTTAGCTGGACACGATCTCCATTCAAAACTTTCTGCATCTCTTTCTCGGGAAGAAAAACATCAGCACTGCCATCTTCAGGAATCAAGAAACCATAGCCATCACGATGGCCGCTGACGCGGCCCAAAATAAAACTGGGTTGATTTTCCAATTGATAGCAACCGTTCTGATCGGGTTTAATCTGACCATCACGCTCCATCGCTTTCAGGCGTCGAATCAAACCATCAAGCTCACCTGATTTGACACCAAGCGATAATGCTATCGATTGCGCGTCCAGAGATGCGCTTGCGGAACGCAGAATACCGAGAATGTCTTCGCGGCTAGGTATAATGTAGGGGAATTGGCTCAAGAGAATCTGTAAGTAAGTTTTAGTAACAAAGTCCAGTAGTGTAACGGACGCAGGGAAATTCTCCTAACCAGTGACAGCTGGATCAGGGCAAACGCATCAAATGACCAACGGGCATAAACCAAGAACGTCTGCAAGGTATTGATCATGGAGCGCAGCATAGAGACGTTTTTTCGGAATGCTACGCTTCATCGAGGTGTCTTGTCGCAAGAGGTTCATGGTGA
>JAUYNR010000087.1 GCA_030698225.1 Oxalobacteraceae bacterium
CTGCCGCATACAGACGCCGTTGACGTTCATCGAGAACACTTTCAAGCGATTTATATCGAGCTGCAATTAACGCATCATTATCCATGCGACAAGTTTACGCGAAAACAAAACAACCAAGTAATTATTTAATGAGTCCTTAGGGCAGCGGCGCGTTCAATTGCGCCAGCCGTTCGGTGCTGCCGACGTCGGTCCAGTCGCCCCGGTATACCTCGCCGCCGACCTGGCCGCGCGCCGCATATTCGCGCAGCAGCGGCGCCAGCTTGGCGCAGGCGCCGGCTTCGATCGCATCGAACATTTCGGGCCAGTAGACGCCGATGCCGGAGAAGGTATAGCGCGGTTCGCCGTCGTTGGCGACCGCATACAGGTTCAGCGCGAAGTCGCCTTCCGGATGGTGCGCAGGATTTTTCACTAGATACAGCCAGGCCAGGTCGCGCCGGTCGGCGGCATAGGGCTGGCCCCACATGTCGGCTTCCGCCAGCGTGTCCTTGACCTGGGTAAAGTCGAAATGGGGGCAAAAGATATCGGCGGCAAGCGCCACGAACGGCGCATCGCCCAGCAGATGGCGGGCATGCGCGACGCCGCCGGCGGTTTCCAGCGCGGTGCCTTCGGCCGAATAGGCGATGCTGGCGCCGAATTTCGCGCCGTCGCCGAGCGCATCCTCGATCATGTTGCCCAGGTGCGCATGGTTGATGACGATCTCGGTAATGCCGGCGCGCACCAGGTTGTGGATGTGCCAGACAATCAGCGGGCGGCCGCGCACTTTCAGCAGCGGCTTGGGGCAGGTATCGGTCAGCGGGCGCATCCGCTCGCCGCGCCCGGCGGCAAAAATCATTGCTTTCATGGTTGCTTCATTTTAGTAATTTATGGAGTATTATTTTTAACGCAATGAATATATGCGTAAAACAGTATGTTTTTGCATATACTATACATATCAGAAAGTGTATCCGACCTGCGGCGGCTGCTGTTCCAGCATGTTGAGCAAGCGCACCAGCGGCGCCAGTTCGCGGTAACGGCGCGCGGTCTTGAGCACGTATTCCCGCACCAGCGGAATATCCTTCAGGTAAGCGTCCTTGCCGTCGCGGTAATTCAGGCGGGCGAAGATGCCGAGCACCTTCAGATGGCGCTGCAAGCCCATGAATTCGAAATCACGGTAAAAGCTGTCGATGTCCGGATTGACCGGCAGGCCGGCGCGCCGGGCTTTTTCCCAGTAGCGAATCGCCCAGTCCAGCACCATTTCCTCATCCCACTCGATATAGGCGTCGCGCAGCAGCGACACCAGGTCGTAGGTGAGCGGGCCGTACACCGCATCCTGGAAGTCCAGAATGCCGGGATTGCCCTGCGCCAGAACCATCAGGTTGCGCGAATGGTAGTCGCGGTGTACGAACACTTGCGGTTGCGCCAGATTATTCGCCAGCAAGACCTCGAACACCTTGTCCAGGTCAGCCTGCTGGGCAGCGGTGAGCGTTGCGCCGAGGTGGCGGCCGAGATACCAGTCGGGAAACAGCGTCAGTTCGCGCAACAGCAGCGCACGGTCGTATTCCGGCAACAGATCCGGCCGGCTTTGGCTTTGCAGCCGGATCAGCGCATCGATCGCATCCAGGTACAGTGCATGCGCGGTATCGCTGTTGAGCTGATGCAAATAAGTGACCGATCCCAGGTCGGACAGCAGCAGGAAGCCGCGTTCGGGGTCGGCCGCCAGCACCTGCGGCACCGTGATGCCGGTCTGGCCGAACAGCTCGGCGACATGGATGAAGGGCTGCACATCCTCTTGCGGCGGCGGTGCATCCATCACGATGGCAGTACCGCCATCGGGCGTGTCGACCCGGAAATAGCGCCGGAAGCTGGCGTCGCTGGAGGCGGCGCGCAGCGTATGCGGCAGGGTCGGGGTGGCGGCCAGCGTGCTCAGCCATTGGGTTAGCTGGGTAAAGCGCAGATCGGATGGCGTGTGCAAAGTCGTTGCTAAGGTTGTATCTAAGGACATAAAGCAGCCTGGGAATCCATTGAGGGTATGAGTTCCCATATAATAAGGGATTCAATTCAAAAAATCGCCTGCCATGGTCATTCACCCGCTTCGCTCATGAGTAGGCATACCGCATCACAACAGCCGCACCACCGGCTCAACATGCTGGCAGCAGCGATTGCGCTGGCATATCTGCCACTGCTGTCTTATGCGCAGGGTCTGCCCAATCCGACCCGCAGCCGGGCGATTGAAGAAAGCCAGCCGGCCGAAATTAGCGCCGAGACCATGACCGGACGGCCCGACCGCGAACTGCAACTCGAGCGCGAGGTCGAAATCCGGCGCGGCCAGACCACCATCAAGGCCGATTACGCGCTGTACCTGCAAGTCGAGGACGAAGTCACCGCTTCCGGCAATATCTGGATCAAGCGCTTCGGCGATCTGTACCGGGGCGAACAGTTAAAGCTCAACCTGAGTTCGGGTGCCGGCTATGTCATTCATCCCGAATACCGGCTGCAGATGAATAACGCGCAGGGGCATGCGCAGCGCATCGATTTCGAGAACCACGAGCGCGCGGTGGTCAGCCAGGGCACCTACAGCACCTGCGAAGGCCCGGACCCGGACTGGTATCTGAAAGCCGACACCTTGCGCCTGGACACCGGGCGCGATGTCAGCACCGCCTCGAAGGCGGTGGTGTTTTTCAAGGGCGTGCCGATCATGGGCGTGCCGTGGATGTCGTTTCCGCTGTCGAGTGCGCGCAAATCGGGCGTATTGCCGCCGACCATAGGCGCCACCTCCAAAGGGGGGCTGGAACTGGAAGTGCCGTATTATTTCAATATCGCGCCGAACCGCGATCTGACGCTGTTTCCCAAAATCATCAGCCGGCGCGGTATACAACTCGGCGCGGAGGGCCGTTATCTGGAGCCGAACTATGCCGGCACGACCAGGATCGAGGTCTTGCCGGACGATCAGCTAACCAACACCAACCGCTATTCGCTGGCATCGATTCACAATCAGACGCTAACTCCCCGGCTGTCATTCGGGTGGAACCTGAACCGGGCTTCCGACGATGATTATCCAAGCGATTTTTCAAAGACCATCACCGCCAGTTCGCAGCGACTGTTGCCGCGCGACCTATATACCAGCTATTCCGGCAGCTACTGGAATGCGGCCGCCAGGATAACCAGCTACCAGTTGCTGCAAGACCCGCTGGTGCCGATTGCGCGGCCGTTCGACCGCTTGCCGCAATTGACCTTGCATGCCGGACGGGAAGACGTGCAGGGTGGCTTCGACTGGGCGTTCGATGGGGATTTTTCACGCTTTTCCCTGCCGGATCAAGAGTTGCGCGGCAGGCCGCGCGGCGACCGGCTGGTGCTCAATCCGCAAATCAGTTATCCGGTACTGCGGCCCGGTTATTTCATCACGCCCAAACTGTCGCTGCACGCCACCAGTTATCAGCTCGATGCGCCTGTGGGCAGCGCGTCGCCGGCGTCATCGCTGACGCGCACGCTGCCGACCTTTTCACTCGATAGCGGACTGATGTTCGAGCGCGACACCACATTTTTCGGCCAGCAAGCCACGCAAACGCTGGAGCCGCGCCTGTTCTACGTATATACGCCGTTCCGCGATCAAAGCCTATTTCCGAATTTCGATACTGCGGAAGCAACCTTCAATTACGCCCAGATTTTCAGCGAGAACCGTTATTCAGGCTCGGACCGCATCAGCGATGCCAACCAGGTCACCGCTGCGCTGACCTCGCGCTACCTGGACCCGAACGGGGCCGAGCGTTTGCGGCTGTCGCTGGGGCAGCGTTTTTACATCAGTACGCCGCGCGTGACGCTTGCCGGCGGCGCCAGCCAGGAAAGCCGCTCAGACCTGCTGCTGGCTGCCAGCGGCCGCGTCACCGGCGCGCTGCGCCTGGACAGCGCGCTGCAGTACAGCGTCAATCAGAGTAATCTGTCGAGCAGCCACGTCGGCGTCCAATGGCTGCCGGCGCCGAAAAAGGTGCTGAACGCCGACTACCGCTACGCGCGCAAGAGCAGTTCCGTACCCGACTTGCTAAAGCAGGTTCAACTGTCCGGCCAGTGGCCGTTGTCGGACCGGGTATACGCGGTCGGCCGGGTCAGTTATTCGGTGCCGGACAACAAGCTGGTCGATAGCCTGTTCGGTATGGAATACAAGGAAGACTGCTGGATTTTCCGGGTAGTGGCGCAACGCATTACCACCGCGACCGCAAAGGCTAATTCGACCATCTTTATCCAGCTGGAATTGAACGGACTATCCAGTTTGGGCTCCAATCCGCTGGGAGCGCTGCGCCAAAACATTCCCGGCTACCAGTTGGTGAATGATCCCGTAGTAAGCAATTAATCAACTCCGCAATCCATCAACACGAAAATACCATGAGCGAATCTCAACCTATGCGTAATCGTAATGCGAACAAGTCGGCGCCACTGCTGGCGATACTCCTGCTGAGCCTGACTTTGGGCGCGCCTGCCGCCGTCCGGGCGCAGGTCAAGAGTGCCCCCGCAGCTAAAATCGCTGCAGCGGAAGCGAAAAATGCCGGCCAGCCGCAGTTGGTGGACGCCATCGTTGCGGTCGTCAACAATGACGTCATCACCCGCCTGGAGCTCGAGCAGCGCCTGCGCACGGTCGAGGCCCGGGCCCTCAAGAAGGGCATCAACCTGCCGCCGCGGGCTGAATTCCAGCCGCAGTTGCTGGAACAAATGATTCTTGAGCGGGCCCAGATGCAGCTTGCCAAGGATGCCGGAATCCAGGTCGACGACATCATGCTGGACCGCGCCATCAGCCGGATTGCCGAACAAAACAAAATGACCCAGCAGAAATTCCGCGACGAGTTGGAGCGTGAAGGGATTGCGTTTGCGCAGTTCCGTGAAGAAATCCGGCAACAAATCGTCATGCAGCGGCTGCGCGAGCGCGAGGTCGACAGCAAGATCCAGGTGGCCGAATCGGAAATCGATAACTATCTCGGCGCCGAAAAAAATACCGCGCAGGCCCGGCAGGAGTTGCAACTGGCCCAGATCTTGGTACGCATCCCTGAAAACGCTTCGCCCGAGCAAATCGCCGAGCGCGAGAAGCGTGCCCAATCGGCACTGCAGCAACTCAAATCGGGCGGCGACTTTGCCAAGGTGTCGGCCAGCTTTTCCGACGCCAGCGAGGCGCTCACCGGCGGCGAGCTGGGCTGGCGCAGCCAGGATCGTCTGCCCAAGCTCTTCCTCGATGGGGTCGCGAATCTGAGCCCGGGCCAGGTATCGGCAATACTTCGGAGCGCGAATGGATTTCACATCCTGAAACTAGTCGCCAAGCGCGACGCGGCCAAGTCCGATGCCAGCGCTCCGGCGGTGCAGCAGACCCATGCGCAGCACATCCTGATCAAGATCAATCAGGCGGTGCCGGCCAATGAAGCGCGCCGCAAGCTCACCGAGCTGAAGCAGCGTCTGGACAACAAGGCAGCTACGTTTGAGGACCTGGCCAAACTCTTTTCCAACGATTTGTCGGCATCCAAGGGCGGCGATCTGGGCTGGCTGTATCCGGGCGACACGGTGCCGGAATTCGAGCGCGTGATGGATGCACTGCAGCCCGGGCAGGTCAGCGAACCGATCGAGTCACCGTTCGGTTTTCACCTGATCAAGGTGCTTGAGCGCAAGACGGATGCAGTCTCGCAGGAGCGCCAGCGCAGTGCCGCCCGCACCGCCATTCGCGAGATCAAGATCGAAGAAGCGGCGCATGACTGGGAGCGCCAGGTGCGCGACCGCGCCTATGTCGAACTCCGCACGGACGAGAAGTGATGCCTGCTGTCAAGCGCCCCACGCTGGCAATCACCACCGGCGAACCGGCCGGCATCGGCCCTGAAATCTCGCTCAAGGCCGCCTGGGCCTTGCGCGCCGAGATCAGGGCGGTATTGATCGGCGATGCGGCATTCCTGGCCATGATCGCGGACGATATCGATCCGGCCATCAGCCTGGTCTCACTCTCCTTGCGCGCGCTGCGCAACAACGGCTTGCCGGATTTTCCGCCGGACCGGCTGGTGGTCATCGACTGCCCGCTGGCAGCGCATGTGGTGCCGGGGCAGCTTGATCCGAAAAACGGGCGCGCGGTGCTGCAGACTCTGGATATCGCGATCGAAGGCGTGCAAAGGGGCTGGTTCGACGCGATTGTCACCGCACCGTTGCAAAAAAGCACCATCAATGATGCCGGCATTCCATTCACCGGCCATACCGAATACCTGGCCCACCAGACTCATACCCCGCAGGTGGTGATGATGCTGGCCGGCGGCACTGCGCCGCATTTGCGGGTGGCGCTGGCAACCACCCATCTGGCGCTGAAAGACGTACCTGCGGCGATCACGGTGCAGAGCCTGAGTCGCACGCTGGAAATCATCCACACCGATTTGCAGCGCAAGTTCGGTTTAAAGCGGCCACGGATCCTGGTCGCCGGCCTGAACCCGCACGCGGGCGAAAGCGGCTATCTGGGCCGCGAAGAAATCGACATAATCGTGCCGGTAATTCAGGCCGCGCAAGCCAGGGGGATGCAGGTCAGCGGCCCGTATCCGGCCGACACCGTGTTCCAGCCCAAGTATCTGCAGGACGCCGATTGCGTGCTGGCGATGTACCACGACCAGGGTTTGCCGGTGTTGAAATTCGCCAGCTTCGGCCAGGGCGTCAACATCACGCTCGGCCTGCCTCTGATTCGCACCTCGGTCGATCACGGCACCGCCCTCGATCTGGCGGCCAAAGGCGTCGGTCATTCCGATTGCGCCAGCATGGTCAAGGCCATGCAAGCCGCGGCCCGGATGGTGGCCTGCTCAGGCAAATCGCCCTAACGGATACGCATGTCCATCATGGGCAAAGGCATTGTCCTCGAAAGACACGAAAGGCACGAAAAAAATCGGTAATGGGTAAAGCAGGAGCTGGGGTGGCCACGCTGAAATAAACGACGTTCTTGTAGGAGCGCACCCGGGCGCGAACAGCTGTAGCTAACCATGAGCCGGTCGCGCCCAGGTGCGCTCCTACAAAAAACCGTGCGTCAGCCCAGTAGCGAAGCGCATCATGCCGTTAACCACTTTCGTGCTTTTCGTGTCTTTCGTGGACGGTACGTAACAGCAGATCCAAATAATAAAAGATTGCATTAATGAAACATATCCCCCGCAAGCGCTTCGGCCAGAACTTCCTGACCGATAAATTCGTGCTGTCGCGCATCGTCGATGTGATTGACCCCCAGCCGGACGACGCGATGGTCGAGGTCGGCCCCGGCCTGGGTGCGATGACGCGCCTGTTGCTGGAGCCGCTGCAGCAGATGCACGTGGTCGAACTCGACCGCGATCTGGTGGCGCGGCTGCAAAAGAGCTTCGACCCGGCCAAACTCATCGTCCACGCCGGCGACGCGCTGCAATTCGATTTCTCGCAGATCCCGCTCCAGCCTGGCCAGAAGTTGCGCATCGTCGGCAACCTGCCGTACAACATCTCCAGCCCGCTGCTGTTTCATTTCGCGAAATTCGCGCAGCAGGTCGAAGACCAGCATTTCATGCTGCAAAAGGAAGTGGTCGAGCGCATGGTCGCCGCGCCCGGCGGCAAGACTTACGGCCGGCTGTCGGTGATGCTGCAATGGCGTTACCGGATGGAATTGCTGTTCATCGTGCCGCCGACCGCATTCGAGCCGCCGCCGCGGGTCGAGTCCGCGATCGTGCGCATGATCCCGATTGCGCAACCGTTGCCGTGCGACGCCGACAAGCTCAGCGCAGTGGTGCTGAAGGCGTTCTCACAACGCCGCAAGGTGATCCGCAACTGCCTGGCCGGCATGTTCACTGAAGCCGATCTGATCGAAGCCGGCGTCGATCCGCAAACCCGGCCCGAGACCGTGCCTTTGGAACAATACGTGGCGCTGGCGAATCGGCTGTAATTGCATAAAACACAGAGTATTTTTGCTTTCCGTATATTTTATATGCGGAAAGTGCCATGTTTTTTGGCATACTCAAGTTTTTTTATTATTAATCGAGCGTTGCAGGCGACGGGTCACTTTACTTGTGCCTGCAAGCGTTCGAAAATCCTTCTCGATTATCGCAGTCCGCTTCCTCCCGCATCGGCCTTGCGCTCGATCAATTCGACCTTGTAGCCGTCCGGGTCCTGCACGAACGCGATCACCGTGCTGCCGCCCTTGACCGGGCCGGCTTCACGGGTGACGTTGCCGCCGGCGGCCTTGACCGCAGCGCAGGCTTTTTCGGCATCCTCGACCGCGATCGCGATATGGCCGTAGGCGCTGCCGATCTCGTATTTTTCCACCCCGTAGTTGTAGGTCAGTTCCAGCTCCGCGTGTTCCGGATTGCTGCCGTAGCCGACGAAGGCAAGCGTGTATCGATATTCCGGGTTGTCGCTGGTGCGCAGCAGGCGCATGCCGAGCACCTTGGTATAAAAATCGATAGCGCGTTGCAGGTCGCCGACGCGGAGCATGGTGTGAAGTATGCGCATGATGCTGTTCCTTTGATTGGAAGGGCTTGTTACTTTAACCGATACGTACTGTCCACGAAAGACACCAGCAAAGCCGACTATGCAGTTGGCACATCAATCAAGAGCGAATTGGTGCAGAGTGGTATGAATGGTATGAAAAAACGGAGTATGACAGCCTTCCGCGTGGCTTGTTGTCAGTCAATGCTTGTGTAATGCCTCACATAATCGTGGCAGCGGCCAGCGGTGTGGGCCGGCAAAACTGCTAAAATACGGCCATGCACAAGCTCAGCAAAAATCCCAAAATGCACGCCTCGCCTGGCTCGTCCCAGGTCGGTTCCGGTTTATCCGGTCATCCCATCGTCATGACCCTCAACGAGCTTAATCTGGCGAATCATTTCCTGATCGCAATGCCATCGATGTCCGACCCGGTTTTCAGCGGCACCGTGGTGTATCTGTGCGAGCACAATAGCCAGGGCGCGCTCGGCATGGTGATCAATAAAGCGACTGACATGTGCATCGACGATCTGCTCGACCGGGTCGAGTTGCAGGGAGAGAAGGCGCCCGAATTTCTGGCGCTGGCCGACCAGCCGGTGATGTTCGGTGGTCAGGTCCAGGAAGATCGCGGCTTCGTGCTGCACACGCCGGGCGACGCCTATTCGTCCACCCTGAAAGTGACCGAGCAGATCGCCTTCACGACGTCGCGCGACATTCTCGAGGCGATCGCAACCGGGCATGGCCCGAGCCGGTTCCTGATCAGCGTCGGCTATTCGGGCTGGGGCGCCGGCCAGCTTGAAGGCGAAATCGCCGGCAACGCGTGGCTGACGGTTGAGGCCGATCCGGCCATCCTGTTCGATCTGCCGCTGGAGCAGCGCTACACAGCCGCCATCAGACTGCTCGGCATCGACCCGCTGATGCTGGCGCCCGAAGCCGGCCATGCGTAACTGAGCGCACAGTGGAAACCGTGCTGGCGTTCGATTTCGGCCTCAAGCGTATCGGTGTCGCGGTCGGCAATACCCTGCTGCGACAGGCGCAGCCGCTGGCGGTGATTGCGGCGGCCACCAATGCGGCCAAATTTGCCGCGATCGCCACCGTGCTCAAGGAGTGGCAACCGTCGCGCTGCGTGGTCGGCCTGCCGCTGCATCCGGACGGTGCCGAGCACGAAATGACCGTGCGCTGCCGCCGTTTCGCCAATCAGCTGCACGGCCGCTTCGCACTCGAAACCGCGCTGGTGGACGAACGCTATTCTTCCGCAGTACTGGAAGCCAAACGCGGGGAGCTGATCGATTCGCGCTCCGCAGCCATTATCTTGCAACAATACTTCGATGAAACAATCTCTTCCTGAAACCGGCGCAGCAGCGCCGCAGCTGCAAGCGCCCGATGCCGAAGCGCTCTACAAAATCCTGGCCGGGCAGATCAAGGCTGCGATTGCGCAGATGGACACGCCGACTGGCGCTCTGGCGCTGGTCGGCATCCATTCCGGCGGCGCCTGGCTGGCCGCACGGCTGGCGGCCGATCTGCAATTGAGCGAGCGGCTCGGCTTTATCGACGTCTCCTTTTACCGCGACGATTACGCGGCCAAGGGCTTGCATGCGGAAGTCAAGCCGACCCAGATCCCGTTTTCGGTCGATGGAGCGGTCATCCTGCTGGTCGATGACGTGCTGTACACCGGGCGCACCACGCGCGCCGCGATCAATGAATTGTTCGATTACGGCCGTCCGGCAAGAATCCTGCTGGCCGCACTGGTCGACCGCGGCGGGCGCGAACTGCCGATCGCCGCCGATTTTGTCGCCGATACCGTGCAACTGGCCGCCAGCCAGTCGCTGCTGCTGCAACGCACCGAAGATGGTCACCTCACGCTCAATCTCACCACACGCCATGCATAATCCGCAACTGAACAAAAACGGCGAGCTGCAGCATTTGCTCACCATCGAAGGCCTGCCGAAACCGATCCTCAACCATATTCTCGATACCGCTTCTTCGTTCGTCAGCGTGTCGGACCGCGAAGTCAAGAAAGTGCCGCTGATGCGCGGCAAAAGCGTGTTCAACCTGTTCTTCGAGAACTCGACCCGCACCCGCACCACCTTCGAGATCGCCGCCAAGCGGCTGTCGGCCGACGTGATCAACCTGAACATCTCGGCTTCCAGCGCCAGCAAGGGCGAATCGCTGCTCGACACCATCGACAACCTGGCGGCGATGCATGCCGACATGTTCGTGGTGCGCCACGGCCAGTCCGGTGCGCCGCACCTGATCGCCGCCCATCTGGGCCGGATCAACCATCATCATGTGCACGTGGTCAATGCCGGCGACGGCCGTCACGCCCATCCGACCCAGGGTTTGCTGGACATGTACACGATCCGCCACTACAAGAAGGATTTCAGCAACCTGACGGTGGCGATCGTCGGCGACATCCTGCACAGCCGCGTGGCGCGCTCCGACATCCACGCGCTGACCACGCTGGGGGTGCCGGAAATCCGCGCGATCGCGCCGCTGACCCTGCTGCCGGGCGGCCTGGAGCAAATGGGCGTGCGCGTCTTCACCGACATCAATGCCGGCTTGAAAGGGGTCGACGTGATCATCATGCTGCGGCTGCAAAGCGAACGCATGACCGGCGCCTTGCTGCCTTCCGCGCAAGAGTATTTCAAGAGCTACGGACTGACCCCGGAACGGCTGGCGCTGGCCAAGCCGGACGCGATCGTGATGCACCCGGGCCCGATGAACCGCGGGGTCGAAATCGACTCGGCAGTGGCCGACGGCACCCAGGCGGTCATTCTGCCGCAAGTCACGTTCGGGATTGCGGTGCGGATGGCGGTGATGGGGATTTTGGCGGGAAACTAACGTGAAAGTCGCATAGCGGCTCACTTCGCTCCCCTCTCCCGCTCGCGGGAGAGGGGTTGGGGGAGAGGGCGGCCATGGTCGTCAGAGCCGTATCAAAGGTTGCAGAACAAGGTAAAAATGAAACTCCACATCAAGAATGGCCATCTGGTCGATCCGGCCAACGGGATCGACGCCAAAAAAGACATCTGCATCGCCGCCGGCAAGATCGTCGGCATTCATGCGCCCGGTGGCGCGCCGGCGGATTTTGCTGCCGACAAAGTCATCGATGCCAGCGGCCTGATCGTAGCGCCGGGCTTGGTCGACCTCAGCGCGCGCCTGCGCGAGCCCGGATACGAATACAAGGCCACGCTCGAATCCGAAATGCAGGCTGCGATGCAGGGCGGCGTCACCAGTCTGGTCTGCCCGCCGGACACCGATCCGGTGCTCGACGAGCCGGGTCTGGTCGAAATGCTCAAGTACCGCGCCAAATCGCTGAATCAGGCCCACGTCTATCCGCTGGGCGCGCTGACCGTCGGCCTGAAAGGGCAGGCGCTGACCGAGATGGCGGAGTTGACCGAGGCCGGCTGCATCGGTTTTTCGCAAGCTTTCGAGCCGATTCAGGACACCAATGTGCTGCTGCGCGCGATGCAATATGCGAAAACTTTCGGTTACTCGTTGTGGCTGCGCCCGCAGGATGCGCACCTGGGCCACGGCGGCATTGCCCATAGCGGTCCGATTGCTGCCCGGCTGGGCTTGTCGGGGATTCCGGTGATTGCCGAAACCGTCGCCGTGCACACCATTTTCGAACTGATGCGCGCCACCGGCGCGCGCGTGCACCTGTGCCGGATGTCGTCCGCCGCCGGTCTGGAGCTGGTGCGCGCGGCCAAGCGCGAAGGGCTGCCGGTCACCTGCGACGTCGGCGTGCACCACATCCACTTAACCGAGATGGATATCGGTTTTTTCGACTCCAACGCGCGCATGTTGCCGCCGCTGCGCTCACAGCGCGACCGCGATGCGATTCGCCGGTGCCTGCTGGACGGCACCATCGACGCGATCTGTTCCGACCACACGCCGGTCGACGATGATGAAAAAATGTTGCCCTTCGGCGAAGCCACGCCCGGCGCGACCGGACTTGAGCTGCTGCTGTCGCTGACGCTGAAATGGGCCGAAGAATGTGTCGCGCCGCCAGCGCAGGCAATCAGCCGGGCGATTGCCAAAATCACCACCGATGCCGCCAGGGCCGGCGCCCTGGCCTGCGGCCAGTTAAGCGTCGGCAGCGTGGCCGACCTGTGCCTGTTCGACCCGGATGCGCGCTGGACGGTCGAAGCCGGTGCGCTGGCCAGCCAGGGCAAGCACACGCCTTTCCTCGGTTACGAGATGCTCGGCCAGGTTCAGGCCACGATTGTCGCCGGCCATCTGGCGTTCCAGCGCTGATCAGGGTTATAACAGTGTGATTTTGTAGATGCTCTGTTAAAAATCAAGCCTTTTCAAGTTGAAACTGCAGCGCCGTAGGTGCGAATTTATTCGCACTTTTAATTATTCTGTGCAAATTAGTGCGAATAAATTCGCACCTACTAAGAATTTCGTGGCAATTGATGTTGAGACTAAAATTGGTGGAGTATGGCTTAAAACACTGCATTTTCCGCATATGTTCATTGCGACTTAAAAAATACAACAGCGGGTATATCGATAGACCCAAGGGCCGGCCGAAGATGATCGCTTACCAATATTTACGGGTTTCCGCGCACCTGCTGGTGGGCTTGTGGACCTGCGCGGTGGTCTTTCCGCGCACCGATGCGGCCGGTCGCGAGCGCCGCATCAAGCGCTGGTCGGGGCAGTTGCTGTCGATTTGCGGGGTGCAGCTGGAAGTGCGGCATCCGGCGGATGGGCAGCAGTTGCGACAAGTACCTAACGCGATGATTGTCGCCAACCATATTTCGTGGCTGGATATTTTCGTCATCAATACCCACCAGCCGTGCCGCTTCGTGGCCAAAGCCGATGTGCGCGACTGGCCGCTGATCGGCTGGCTCAGCAGCAAGGCCGGCACGGTGTTTCTGGCGCGCGGCAACCGGCGCGATGTCAGGCGGATTTATGCAGGACTGGTGGATGCGGTCCATGCCGGCGAGCGCGTCGCATTCTTCCCGGAAGGCACCACCACCGAGCAGGGCAAGCTGCTGCCGTTCCATGCCAACCTGTTCGAGGCGGCAATTGAAGCGGCGGTGCCGCTGCAGCCGTATGCGCTGCGCTATCTGGATGCCAGCGGCGCGCCGCATCCGGCAGTCGCTTTCATCGGCGACATGAGCTTTGCGCAAAGCATCTCCGCAATTCTGAAGGCGCGCCAGATCAGGGCGGAACTGGTGCGGCTGCCGGTCATCGAAACCACCGGCGCGCACCGGCGCGAACTCGCGCAGGCTTCCAGATCGGCAGTGGCGCAAGCGCTGGGGCACAAGGAGTCGTAGGGCCGGCGCATCAGCCCGGCTTTTGGCATTGCGGGCAATCGACCTGGATCACGCTGCGGTCTTCCAGGCATACCGCGGTCAGCTTGCCGCCCCAGACGCAGCCGGTATCGAGCGCGATCAGGTTCGGGCGCTGCACCAGGCCCAGGGTCGACCAATGGCCGAATATCACCGTCACATCCGCGCTGCGTCGGTTCGGCACATCGAACCAGGGCAGTGTGCCGGGCAACGCGCTTGCCAGCCCTTCCTTGGTGGCTAAATCCATCGTGCCGTCCGGCGTGCAAAAGCGGATCCGGGTCAGGATATTGACAATGCAGCGCAGGCGATCGGTGCCGGTCAACGCATCGTCCCATCGTTCCGGTGCATTGCCGTACATTTCCCGCAGAAAATCGACCCAGTCCGGCCCGCGCAGCGCGGTTTCGACTTCGTGCGCCAGAGCTAGCGTTTGTTCGGCACTCCACTGCGGCGCGACTCCCGCATGCACCAGCAAATGGCCGTCCTGCAGGATCGCCAGCGGCTGCCGGCGCAGCCAGTCGAGCAGCGCATCGCGGTCCGGCGCCTGCAGTATCGGGTCCAGCGTATCGGAGCGGTGTGCCGGGCGGATGCCCTGCGACACCGCCAGCAAGTGCAAGTCGTGATTGCCCAGTACCGTCCTGGCGCGCTCGCCCAGATCTTTTACAGTGCGTAAAGCAGCCAGCGAATCCGGCCCGCGATTGACCAGATCGCCGGCCAGCAAAATGGTTGGCGCCGGCGACGCAGCATCAATGCGCGCGATTAGTTCCAGCAACGGGCGCTGGCAACCCTGGATGTCGCCGATTACGTAAGTGTTCATAAGGTATGGGGCATGTCTGAATGGGCGGTAGTGCAGGCACAAAGACCTGCGCTACCGGTTCGTTTTCGCAGTGAAGATAGTGCATTTTCACTTAAAATGATGCGCTGCGATAAAATAACAGATTGGCATCAAGGATAAACACATGATATTAGTCACTGGCGGCGCCGGTTTTATCGGCGCAAATTTCGTACTCGACTGGCTGGCGCAAAGCGATGAGCCGGTCATCAATCTCGACAAGCTGACCTACGCCGGCAACCTGAACAACCTTGCCAGCCTGCGCGACGATCCGCGCCATATCTTTGTCAAGGGCGACATCGCTGATAGCGCGCTGGTGGCCAGCCTGCTGGCCACCCATCAGCCGCGCGCGGTGCTGCACTTTGCTGCCGAAAGCCATGTCGACCGCTCGATCCACGGCCCGGCCGCCTTCATCGAAACCAACGTCAACGGCACCTTCGCGCTGCTGGAAGCGGTGCGCGCTTACTGGTCCGGCTTGCCGGAGGCCGACAAAACAGCGTTTCGCTTCCTGCACGTCTCCACCGACGAGGTGTACGGCACGCTCGGCCCGGATGACGCGCCGTTTACCGAGACCACCGCTTATGCGCCGAACAGCCCGTACTCGGCATCCAAGGCCGCATCCGACCATCTGGTGCGCGCCTATCACCACACCTACGGCTTGCCGACGCTGACCACCAATTGCTCCAACAACTACGGTCCGTACCATTTTCCGGAAAAGCTGATCCCGCTGATCATCACCAACGCCCGCGCCGGCAAAGCGCTGCCGGTCTACGGCGACGGCCAGCAGGTGCGCGACTGGCTGTATGTGAGCGACCACTGCGCGGCGATTCGCCGCGTGCTCTCAGCAGGGCGCTTGGGGGAAACTTATAACATCGGCGGCTGGAATGAAATGGCCAACCTTGATGTCGTGAACACGTTGTGCGACATTCTCGATCAGATCGATCCCAAGGCGGGCGGCAGCTATCGCGAGCAGATCACCTACGTCGCCGACCGCCCCGGCCACGACCGCCGCTATGCGATCGATGCCCGCAAGATCGAACGCGAACTCGGCTGGACGCCGGCCGAAACCTTCGAGACCGGCATCAGAAAAACCGTCCAGTGGTATCTGGACCACCAGGAATGGGTGCGCGACGTGCAGTCCGGCGATTACCTCAAATGGGTGGAAAAGCAGTACGGTTAATGCATCTCCAGTGGGTATTATTCAGTCGGCACATCAATCAAGAGCAAAGATGTGCGGTTCTGTAGGAGCGGACCTGGCCGCGACCGGGCGCAAACAGTCGCGGCCAGGTCCGCTCCTACAGAAAACTGTTCCAGCCCTGAGGTTTCTTATAGGATGGTGAGCTCGCAGGATGGGCTTCACCCATCCTGCGGCCCCTTGTGCGACACATATACTCATCATATCAACATGGTTTCCCGCATATAAACATTAGCAATTTTTAATATACTCCATATTATGACTCTTCAACGCAAAGGCATCATCCTGGCCGGTGGCTCTGGCATCCGGCTGTACCCGGTCACGCTGTCGGTCTCCAAGCAATTGCTGCCGGTGTACGACAAGCCGATGATTTATTACCCGCTGACCACGCTGATGCTGGCCGGCATGCGCGACATCCTGATCATCTCGACCCCGCAAGACACGCCGCGCTTTCAGGAGTTGCTGGGCGATGGCAGCCAATGGGGCATCCATCTCAGCTATGCGGTGCAACCGACGCCGGAGGGTCTGGCGCAAGCCTTCATCATCGGCCGCAACTTCATCGGCGACCACCCTTCAGCGCTGATCCTGGGCGACAACATCTATTACGGCCACGATTTCGAGGCGCAACTGCGTAAAGTTACCGAGCGGACCAACGGTTCCACCATCTTCGCCTACCATGTCCAAGACCCGGAACGTTATGGTGTGGTCGAGTTCGACACCAACCGCCGTGCGGTCAGCATCGAAGAGAAACCGAACCAGCCAAAATCCAATTACGCGGTCACCGGCCTGTACTTCTATGACCGCCAGGTGTGCGACATCGCCGCCCACATCAAGCCATCGGCCCGCGGCGAGCTGGAAATCACCGATGTCAACCGGGTCTACCTGGAACACAAGCAGCTCAATGTCGAACTGATGGGACGCGGCATGGCATGGCTCGACACCGGCACCCATGAATCGCTGCTGGAAGCGGGCCAATTCATCGCAACCATTGAAAACCGTCAGGGCCTGAAGGTCGCCTGCCCGGAAGAGATTGCCTACCGCAAAGGCTATATCGACGCGGCAAAACTCGAAAGCCTGGCGCAGCCACTGAAAAAGAATGGATACGGCCAATACCTGCTGCGCTTATTGAATGAGAAAATATACTAATCTTATGCAAATCCAGGCCACCGCGATACCGGACGTCCTCATCATCGAACCCAAAGTCTTCGGCGACGAGCGCGGATTCTTTTTTGAGAGCTTCAATGAACGCCGCTTCACTGAACTGACCGGCGTCAAGACCAATTTCGTACAGGACAACCACTCCAAATCCGCCAAAAACGTGCTGCGCGGCCTGCATTACCAGATCCAGCAGCCGCAAGGCAAGCTGGTGCGGGTGGTCGCCGGCGAAGTGTTCGATGTCGCCGTCGATATTCGTAAAAGCTCGCCCACCTTCGGCCACTGGGTCGGCGTGACGCTCTCCGCCGACAACAAGCGCCAACTGTGGATTCCCGCAGGTTTCGCGCACGGTTTCGTCGTCACCAGCGCATCGGCGGAATTTCTGTACAAGACCACCGACTACTGGGCGCCGGAATTCGAGCGCAGCATCCTGTGGAACGACCCGGCCATCGGCATTCAATGGCCGATGGATGCGGAACCGCTGCTGTCCGGCAAGGACAAAGTAGGTAAACTGCTGGCAGAGGCTGAAGTCTTCGCATGACAATCCAGTTCATCGTCAAAATCCCCACGTACCTTGTAGGAGCGCACCCGGGCGCGAAAGCAGTCGCCAGACTGCTGCCGTCGGTCGCGCCCGGGTGCGCTCCTACAAAATCCGTCATCCATTTCATGTAAGTTAAAATGAAAATGACCCCCAACGCACCTCGTCCGGAAGACACTGCGGCGCTGGAACAGCTGCGCGACGTCTGTCGTGCAAACGACCAGTTGGAAATTGCCGTACTCATCGGCAGCCGTGCAAGCGGGTGCAGCCACGAGGGTAGTGACTGGGACATCGCCATTCAGTGGCATAGGCAGAGTGTGCCAGAGCAACAATTCGGCCTGGCAGAACAACTGCGCCATCAAATTGCGCAACAACTGAAGATCGACAGTGCACAAATCGACTTGATCGATATGCCCACCGCGCGGCTGGCGATGCGTGCCGTTATTGCCGAAGAAGGCATCCCTCTGAAGACGGACACGCTGGCATGGCACCATTTTCTCACCCGCACCTGGGCCGAGTTGGAACAACTGGAGTGGGAGCGACAACATGCGTCTTGATTTATACCAGCAAGAAACAGCCACGATCGCAGCCCTGCAGGGTGGCTTGCTTGATGAGGCAGCACAAAAACTGCAAGCAGGCCAAACACTCAGCGCACTGGAGCAAAACGGTGTGCTGCATGCTTTACAAATCCTGATCGAAAACGCCATCGGAAAGGCCAAGCATCTGCTAAAAGCGTCTGATCAGACGGTGCCGGTTTCTGCCTACGATGCCTTTCTTTTGCTGGCGCAAGCCAAATTAATAGCAGCATCAGAAACGCCACAATGGAACAACGCCGTAGGCCTGCGCAACAAAATTGTGCATGATTACATGAACTTGCGGATGGATATTGTCCTTGCACTGGTGGTGCAACAGCAATACCGATTCATAGTGAATTTTTTACAAGCGCCGATACCCAGCCAACTTAGCACGAAGAAATAAGACGTAATTGCAATACAAGAAATTGTCATAAAAAATCAAAGCAGAACATAAAACCTTAATGTAGGAGCGCACCCGGGCGCGAAAGCAGTTGCCAGACTGCAGCCGTCGGTCGCGCCCCGGTGCGCTCCTACAAAGACAAGACCACCCGCAAACGAAACTCCAGCCCGCAAGTCCCAAAGCCGAGCAGTGCGGAAGTTCGAGAGAAAAGGATGGAAATGGTTAATGTTAGATATGACTCAATTCTCCGACTTTTTTACACTATTGAATAATAAAGTCGCGACTTTATTGCATTTGTTGTACGCTTAGTCCATGAAACGCTATCTCGACGAATTGGTATTGAAAGATTTGACCACCAAGATGGTGGTGTTGACTGGCCCACGGCAGGTGGGGAAAACTACGCTTGCTCGTCAGTTGATGCAGTTGTTCGGGAATGCGCAATACCTCAACTGGGATGTGTTGCCGGACCGGAGTGTGTTGCAGCGCCAGTCATGGAATCCGCGTGCCAAGCTGCTCGTCATGGATGAGATTCACAAAATGCGCGACTGGAAGGCGTGGCTGAAGGGTGTCGTGGACGGGCGTTCGCCCGAGCAGGCACTGCTGGTGACGGGTAGTGCGCGCATGGAAACATTTCGGCAGGGGGGCGATTCACTGGCGGGTCGTTATTTTGCTTTCCGCCTGCATCCGTTTTCGGTGCGCGAGTGGTGTGAACAGCAGCATGTGGAGCCCGCCGATGCATTGGATCATTTGTTGGAAAGAGGCGGCTTTCCCGAGCCGTGCCTGGCTAGTGACGCAGTACAGGCCGATCGCTGGCGTGCACAGTATTTCAACGATCTGATTCGGGAAGATGTGCTGGAGTTTTCACGCCTGCAAGAGATTAATACGATGCGTCTGTTTGTGGAGTTGTTGCGCGAACGGGTGGGGTCGCCACTTTCCTTGGCATCCATGGCGCGCGATCTGGCGGTTTCACCCGCGACATTGAAACGCTATCTGGATATTCTGCAGGCGTTGTTTATCGTTTTTACCGTTCAGCCCTGGCATCACAACATTGCCCGCGCTATTTTGCAAAGCCCTAAAGTGTATTTTTTTGATACGGGCTTGGTTCGAGGTGACCAGGGTGTGCGCCTGGAAAATGCGGTAGCGGGAATGCTGCAAAAGCATGTACATTTTTTACAGGATGGCGCGGGAAGAACGGCTGGCCTGCATTACATTCGCACCAAGGATGGTACGGAAGTAGATTTCGCGCTCAGCGAAGAAGGAAAGCTGACACAAATGATTGAATGCAAGTTGGGCGACAACAAGCCGCATCGCGGCTTGCTACGATTTGCTGAACAGTTTCCCGATGCGCAGGCTGTGCAGATAGTTTATGGCTTGCGCCAAGAAGAGTTCCGCAACGGCATCAGAATTACTGATGCAGCTAACTGGCTTATGGGCTTGTCGGCATGATGCGGGTAGGGTTACACCACCAATTCGTGCATGTATAATCACCGACTCTCATGCTGCACCGCAAAATTAAATCTACCCGATGACCCGCATCCTACTAACAGGCAAAATCGGCCAGGTCGGCTACGAAATGGAGTGCAGCCTGCAGTGCCTGGGCGAAATCATCGCCCCAAACCGCACCGCCAAAATACCTACGTACTCTGTAGGAGCGCACCCGGGCGCGAACGCAGTTGCCAGACTGCTGCCGTCGGTCGCGCCCGGGTGCGCTCCTACACAAAACGCAATGCTTAATTTTGCGCAAGTCCGGTAGTTCGATGTTGTAGAAATGAAAGCTCAACATGAAAACAATCACTTCAACGCTGGCGGCGGGCGAGAAAACATCCCAGCCGATAGATGCGTTGCTCAAAGATGTGCTGGCGCATTTTCCGCAAATTGTCCTTGCTGTGCTGTTTGGTTCTGTGGCGCTGGGTCGCCAACGGCCGGACAAGCGATCTGGACATTGCTGTTGCTGCCGCCCAGCCACTGACGCCAGACGAAAAAATAGCCATCATCGGCGCCTTGGCCGAGCGTACCGGGCGACCGATAGATCTGATCGATCTGAAAGGTGTGTCCGAACCATTGCTCGGACAGGTGGTACGACATGGCAGAAGAATACTGGGCAGCGATACGCACTACGGCGCACTGATTAATCGGCATCTGCTTGAACAGGCAGATTTCATGCCTTATCGTTCCAGAGTGCTTGCAGAAAGGCGGAGATCATGGATCGGGAAGTAGTAGAACAAAAACTGGAATTTTTGCGGCGGTGCTTGCAACGAATAGAAACAAAGTGTCCGCCAGATCCGGAAACTTTAATGACGGACCTGGATCTTCAGGACATTGTCGCGCTTAATCTCAGCCGTGCGGTACAAATCTGTGTTGATATCGGCGCGCATTTGATCGCAGGAATGGATGTTCCAGCACCGGATACCATGGGACAAACTTTCGACATATTGGCGCAAGCAGGACAGTTGAGCGATGCACTGGCAACCAGCCTCAAGAAAGCAGAGGGCTTCCGAAATATTGCTGTTCACAATTACGAGAGTATTAACTGGATCATCGTGCATAGCAGTGTGCGATATCACCTTGCTGATTTTGCAGAGTTCGCCAAGGTGGTTGCTGCGCGATGAAACCCATTCCAGCTTCAACCCCCTTTGCTTGCCGATGTGCGCCATCTGATCGATGCAGCGCGGCAACGGGTGGCCAGTGCGGTCAATGCAGAACTTACCCAGCTTTACTGGCAAATCGGCCGCCGCATCAGCACCGAACTGCTACAGGGGCAGCGGGCTGAATACGGCAAGCAGGCGGTGGCCGAACTGGCGCGGCAACTCACGGCCGAATTCGGCAAGGGCTGGAGCGAGCAACAATTGCGTCACTGCATGCGTTTGGCCGAGATTTTCGCGGATGGTCAAATTCTCTCCACAGTGCGGAGAGAATTGTCCTGGTCACATCTTAAGACGCTGATCTACATCGACGCCCCCTCAAACGTGACTTCTACCTCGAAATTTGCCGCGTCGAGCGCTGGAGCGTGCGGCAACTGCAAGAACGCATCAATTCCCTGCTTTTCGAGCGCACCGCTATCTCGAAAAAGCCTGAAGAAACCATCAAACAAGATCTCAAGCAACCCAGAGAGCAAGGCCAGCTCTCGCCCGACCTCACTTTTCGCGACCCTTATGTGCTGGACTTTCTTGGCCTGTCCGACAGCAGAGCGGTGAAAGATTTTGAGCAAACAACAAGAAAATAATTTAGGATGGGAATCTGGAGGGAATGTTGCAATGCAAGACCTGACCCCATAATGACACCATGATCCCGGCTCGGACCTCGGACCTCGGTTCGTGAGTACGGTTTCCCGGTTGGTGCCGACGATCTGCATTTTTTGTTCGATGACGACGCAACGCTCAAGGGCCATCCTGACTATCGTGCAGCGAAGGCTGGCGACCAGGTTGCGGCCGTTAACGTAGTTTGGGATCTTGCGGTTGACTTTCTTGTCAAAGTTGTCGAGAAGCTACCACGAGACGTGATTTATGTGGCGCCGTTTGCACGCGAAGCCACCGGCGACAACGCTATCCCCCAAGTGCTCGCTGCGGCCTGCGCAGCAATTACGGGTGGCAAAGTTGACAACGGAATTGTGCAGGTGACACGGGTATTTCACACCGGCGCCGACCCGATGGAGCGACTGAGCTTGCGTGCGCAATTCGAAGGTGAAGTGATCGCCGGAGAGCGCTATGTTTTAGTTGACGACGTGATTAGCATGGGTGGGACCCTTGCAGAGCTCGCTGACTACGTCCAACGAGCTGGCGGTGTGGTCACGGCGGTCGTTACACTCGTAAACGCCGGGCGGATCAAGGCCCTGTGCGCCGCACCCAAGGTAATCAAAAAACTTCAAGAGAGGTATCAAAATGAAATTCTTAACATCTTCGGCATCCAACCCAGCGCCCTCACAGCCAACGAAGCCCAGTATCTTGTTGGTTTCAGAACGGCTGACGAGATCAGAAATCGACTTGCTAAGGCAAGAAAAGAAATCCATCTCCGATTATGCTCAAAAGGCATTCGCTGGGCGGCTGAGCGCACAGATGCGGACGAAGTAAACTGAGCACGCGTAAATGCCTGTGCAACTGAGGGAGTAAGTACGCCCTACGCTATGCGACTTGCGGCCTTCACTGTGCCCCGTGAAAATTAGCAGCGATTATCTCCATGGCGATGCCATTGCGTTGCAGGCGCGAATTCATTCGCACAAGCCCGCACAGAAAAATCAAAAATGCGAATAAATTCGCACCTACAACCCTACGCCATGCGGCCTTCCGATCTTGCCTTGCTCCCCTCTCCCACTTGTGGGAGAGGGGCCGGGTAGAGTGCGGTCGAGTGAGGTGAACGCCAAAGCGCAATGAAAAAGCCCGCGCAGCAATGCCCAGCATAAAAACAAGCACCCGCACCCAACAAGCTTCATGCAAATTGTAATTATTCCGTTCGCTATAAGAGAAGTCCAAACTGAAGAGTTTTTTGTAGGAGCGCACCCGGGCGCGAAGCAGCCGCCAGACTGCAGCTTTTAATGTTAATCGCCCCAGCCAAACCCCCCACAAAACACACCCCCACCATAATTCACCAACTCCCCGCATGTATAATCACCCCTCGCATATTGCACAGCAAAACGAAACACCCCCATGATCCGCATCCTATTAACAGGCAAAACCGGGCAGGTCGGCTACGAGCTAGAGCGCAGCCTGCAAGGCCTGGGCGAAATCATTGCCCTAACTCGCCCGCCAAAACTCCTGCGCACCCTGTAGGAGCGCACCCGGGCGCGAAAGCAGTCGTCAGACTGCTGCCGTTGGTCGCGCCCGGGTGCGCTCCCCACATCACCGCAAAATTAAAATACACATCATGACTCGCATCCTACTAACAGGCAAAACCGGCCAAGTCGGCTACGAACTGGAGCGCAGCCTGCAAGGCTTGGGTGAAATCATCGCCCTCGACCGCAGCCAGATGGACCTCGCTAACCTCGACCAGGTGCGCGACGTCATCCGCCAAATCAAGCCCAACCTCATCATCAATCCCGCCGCCTACACCGCGGTGGACAAGGCCGAAAGCGAGCCCGATCTCGCGATGCGCATCAACGGCGAAGCCCCCGGCGTGATGGCAGAAGAAGCCAAAAAGCTCGGCGCAGCGATGATCCACTACAGCACCGATTACGTCTTCGACGGCACCAAAACTACGCCTTACCTGGAAACTGACCCAACTTGCCCCATTAACGTCTATGGCGTAACCAAGCTGGCAGGCGAGCAAGCGATCCAGGCCGCTGGCATCCCGCACCTGATCCTGCGCACCAGCTGGGTATACGGCATGCGCGGCAACAATTTCTTGTGCACCATCCTGCGGCTGGCACAAGAGCGCGAAGAACTGCGCATCGTCGCCGACCAGCACGGCGCACCCACTTGGTGCCGCACCATCGCCGACACCACTGCCCACATCGTAGCGCTGGCCAAAGGCGCGCAAGATGCGCAGGAATGGTGGCAGGAGCGGTCGGGGATTTATCATCTGACTGCGCAAGGGCAGACCACGTGGTTTGAATTTACGCAGGCGATTTTGGAAAATGCAGCGATTGCCAAGAAGTCAGTTCTGATCCCTATAACGACCCAGGAATATCCGTTACCGGCGAAACGGCCGACATATTCAATCCTGTCATGCGAACGGCTTATGAATACGTTTTGTGGATTGCCGGAATGGGAAAATGCTTTAAGGCTATGCCAAAATTAGCCAGATAGCAGATTAAAAAGATCACTCAATGGTAATTAATTGACTCATACCATCAAATATTATCGAGATTAAATAGTCATTTATGCAATCGTATGCTTATTAGAAACACGCTTTACAATTTATTAGGCTTGGGACTGCCGCTGTTGGTCGCGATAGGATCCATGCCTGTGCTTATTCACAGCCTCGGGGATGCCCGTTTTGGTGTGCTTACACTCATCTGGGCCGTGGTCAGCTATTTCGGACTGTTCGACCTGGGTCTTGGCCGCGCGCTCACGCAACAGCTATCCGTTTTGATCGCTGAAAAACGCGAGCATGATATTCCTCCATTGGTATATACAAGCTTTTTATTGTTAGCCGGATTAGGGATGTTTGCAGGCGTACTCATGTGGTGGGGAGCGACATGGGGAGCTCAACGCATCTTCTATAACGGCGATACTACTGAAATCGTCGGGTCCATCCGCGTGATGGCGGTGGGCATGCCCTTTATTGTGCTTACATCAGCACTACGAGGCATTCTGGAGGCAAAATCGGCGTTCGGCATCATCAATCTGATTCGGCTGCCGATGGGCATTTTTACCTTTATAGGTCCACTAGTGGTTGTACTTTGGTATAAAAATGACCTGGCTGCAATTACGGTAGTTCTCACCTTGGGTAGGGTAGTCGCGTGTGTCGTTCATGCTTATTATGTTGTGCGCACATTACCGGGAATTTTCGATGATAGGCGCTATAGCCCGGAGTTAGTTAAAACATTATTGGTGTCCGGTGGCTGGATGACCGTCAGTAACATCATCAGTCCTTTGATGGGGTATCTGGATCGCTTTCTTATTGGAGTAACGATTTCAGCTGCCGCAGTAGCATACTATGTAACGCCAAATGAAATGATGACAAAATTATGGATTATTCCTAGTGCACTTACTGCAGTTCTTTTTCCAAAATTTGCTCTTGATATTGCAAGCAACAGCTCAAATTCAGCCAAATTATTTAAACAGGCAGTGTCTTTACTTTTCTTAATAATTTATCCGTTAACTTTGTTTTGTGCATTATTTTCTAAAGAGATTTTGCAAATATGGATTGGACATGCTTTTGCAGCTCAAAGCTATGTGGTAATGCAAATATTTGCATTCGGCATATTGATAAACTGTCTTGCACATATTCCTTTCGTACTTATCCAGAGTGCAGGTAAATCTAAAATAACTGCAATAATCCATGTGGTTGAGTTTATTCCATTTGCAATTATATTGTGGCTATTTTCAACTAATTTTGGAATATTGGGAGCTGCCTTAGCTTGGTTGCTGAGGATGATGGTCGATACAGTAATTATGTTTACATTCGTAGGAAGTGTCATCAAAAAAGAAAAGTACCAATATGTAAAAATCATATTTTTGGGATGCTTAGTAGTTCCATCGTTTCTTGCGGGAGGTTTGTCTATGCCTTTGATCAAAGGCGCTATTTTTCTATTTACTTGCGGACTGGCAGTTTTATATTCTTGGTATTTTATTGCTACAAAAGAAGAGCGTTATTGGTTAGCGCAAAAAATGAAACTGACTTTAAATTATAATAAGCTATGAACAACAGTCGTTCCTATCCTCTTGTATCAATTATTACACCTGCATACAATCAAGCTGAGTTTTTAGTGGCAACTATTCAAAGTGTGCTATCTCAGAGTTATCCAAATATAGAATACATTGTTCTTGACGATGGCTCAACGGACCATACACAGGATATATTAAAAAAATATGATGGAAAAATCCGCTGGGAAAGTCATGAAAATATGGGACAGGCGAAGACGTTGAACAGAGGTTGGGAAATGTCTAAGGGCGAAGTTTTGAGTTATTTGAGCTCTGATGATCTATTGGATGAGCATGCAATAAGAAATTTGATGGAAAAATACGTAGGTGATTCATTAATAATTTTTGGCGCCTATCGTTTAATAGACCAGACGGGTCAAAAAATAAAAACAAAAAAAACCATATTTCATGGCTACAAAGATATGGTTCATAATTTTAATTGCCCAATTGGCCCCGGGGCAGTCTTTAGTCGCGATCTTTTCCTGGATTCCGGCGGCTGGAATCAAAATTTTAGGCAAATACCAGATTATGATTTTTGGATTCGTGCTGGCAGGCATGCAAAATTTATAAAAATAGATGAAGAAATTGCCAGCTTCAGAGTGCATACTGGATCGCAAACCTTCGCTAGTTCGACTGCTAACAAGTCTGATGAATCAATTGTCTGTATTAATCAGCTATTTGATAAGAGTGAGGACCTAGAGATAAAATTTAATAAAAAAATGTCGTTGGCTTCGGCATATGTATATTCGTCATGCCTTCATTTTAGATCTGGTAGATACATTGAGTCTATTGAACGACTCATTCAGTCAATATTGTATGGTGGTTATTATGCATTTTCATTAAGAAATGTTACTAGATTTTTTGGCTCTTTTTATTCAATATTTAAATATAAATATATTGAAAAAAATAAGTGAAATTAAATTTAAAGTTGGGAAAGTATGAATTTCCGATGATAAATTTTAAATTTTCAGTATTAATGTGTTGCATATAACTATGTCCAGTTTTAACTGTAATGCTAAGTTTTTGTGAAAATTAAAAGGTTAAGATAAATTATATATTATGCAATATACTATTCTGCTTTTCGTCTTAATTTTTTTGCATGTACTTGATTATAGTAAAGCGGATAGGCGAACTTTATTAATTGGCAGCATTATTTTGTTGTCTTCTTTTGCGGTTGTATACAGTCAGACCGGTAGTATTGATTATGATGGCTATAAATCTTACTTCGACTGTATCGGAATACCAGATTGCTCATCGGAGTTAAGTGTTGAATATGGCTTTAAGTTAATTGTTAATGTATTTCAAGTTATTTTTGGCGATAACTTTTGGTTGTTTATATCTAGTTACTCTGTTCTGGCAATAATAATAAAATTGTATTTCTTGAAGAAATACTCGCCTTATTTTATGTTGTCTGTATTTTTTTATTTTTGTTATAATTTTTTAATGCACGATATGACTCAAGTGCGAGTTGGAATTTCTCTGGCATTTTTTTGGCTCGCGATTGATAAATATTGTGAGCGATTACCCTGGAAGTCTTTTGGATTTTTTCTTCTGGCCGTATTAATGCATACTTCTGCACTGGTTGGTGGAATCATATATTTGTTAAGCAGAGAATCATTTAGTAAGAGATTCTATTATCTTTTGATTCCTGTATCTTATATTATTTCTTTTTCTGTAAATAGAGAATATTTGTTATCTTTACCATCAATATTTTTTCCTGATTCAAGGTTATCTATATATTCGGCAGGTTTTGAAAATGAAATATGGGCATTTAATCCAATTAGTCCCACAATCATTATTTTTCTTGTTGCTAATATTTTATTGATGATAAAAATACAAATGAAAGAATCTAGCGCTATTGAAATTATATCTTGTAAGCTAGGATTTTTTGCCGTTGCAGCATTTTCTTTAACCTATTGGGTTCCAGCCCTCGGTATAAGGGCTTTTGAGTATTTGAATAGTCTATATCCGTTAGTGTTTGTGTTTGCAATTAAAAAATATAATAATAAATATATATATGCGTTATTTTTTTTGTTTGGTTTGTTTTACTGGGAAAACAATTTAATTAATCATGAAATAATGCTTGATTTTTTTATTTAATTTATGAAAATAATTCATGTTGTTGAATCTTTGGCGAGTGCGGGTGGCGGTTTGCCAGCGGCAGTAAAGTCACTTATAAAATTACAGCAATCTTTTAATTATAAAGTGATCTGTGCGGTAACGGGGTTGGCAACACCTAATAATGAGTTCGATAAGAATACTGTATTCAATTTGAGAGATAGCTCTATTCTTAGTAGTATTTTTAACTTAAATAAATTATGTCTGTCAATAAAACGTCATCATTATGATTTTGTGCATATACATGGGGTGTGGAATTTAACCTATCTTGTGATATGCATTACATGCAGATTAGCAGGAGTTAAATACGTTGTTACTACCCACGGGCAATTACTGTCAACAATATTGGAATCTGACTCAATTCAAAAGCGTTTGAAGAAAAAAATTTATTATCAATTGTTTGCACGTCAAATTTTACAAGGAGCATTCAAAATTCATGTTTCTAGCGAAAATGAACGTTCAGAATTTTCTTTGAATAAAATACTTTCAAAAAAAATTGTATTGATTCCTCATATAATGGATGATATTTTTTTTGATATTAAACTGGATCGCGATAGTAGTCATTTTCATGCTGATAAAACTCCAGAGTTTAAAGATATATTGTTTGTTGGTCGACTAGATGTCAGAAAGGGTATTCTAGATTTGATCGATGGCTTTGCTTCTTCTGGCCTATCTCTTGATTGGCGTCTAAGAATTGTGGGTCCTAACAGCGATCCTGATTTTATGAAATTGATGTTGAGGAAAATTTCGTCTATTGGAATGGTAGAACGTATCTTAATTGAAAAGCCAATATATGGTGATTTGAGAATTGATTTATATTTGAGTTGCTATGTATTTTGTCTTCCTTCGTATTCTGAGGCCCCTGGTCTTGTAAATATCGAAGCGGCTCTCGTTGGACGCCCTGTAATTACTACTCCCTATACCGGATTGCTTGATATAAAGGAATTTGGCGGTGTCTTATGTGATACAGGTCAAGAATCAATTGGCTTGGCCTTAAGGGAAGTGGCTAGTTGGACAGAGAATGAATATTTTTCTCGATCTAAGAGAATTCAGTCATGGGCTAAATCAGAATTTTCTTTGGATATTATTTTGCCTAGATGGAAAAAATTTTACACGCAATAAATTTTTATTTCTCTAATAAATTAAAACTAAATATTTTATTATGAATAATTTTTAATGAAAATCCTTATTGTCAGTCAATATTTTTGGCCAGAAAATTTTCGCATCAATGATTTGGTCAAGGCATTGTTGGATAAAGGAATCAACGTCGATGTGGTCACCGGGCAGCCAAACTATCCGGGCGGACGGATATTCGACGGTTATCGGGCCGGGAATTTCGGCAAACAATCGTGGGGCGACGCGACGGTTTACCGCTTGCCAATGGCGCCGCGTGGGCGCGGCTCAGCGGTACGGTTGATATGCAATTATTTGTCATTCGTGATCAGCGGCATTTTGCTGGCACCATTTGCGCTGCGACGCAAACGAGTCGACGTTGTGTTCGTTTATGCGATCTCACCAATTTTGCAGGCGATCCCGGCGATTCTGATTAAATGGATCAAGGGTGCAAAGCTGGTGATCTGGGTACAGGATTTGTGGCCGGAGAGCCTGGAGGCGACAGGCTTCGTACGCAATCGATGGGCGTTGGCGATGGTGCGGGTCTTGGTGCGCTGGATTTATCGACACGCCGATCTGATACTGGTGCAGTCAGAAGCGTTCATTGCTCCAGTCGCTGCGCTTGCAGATGCTGGAAAAATTTGTTATTACCCGAATTCTGCTGATGATGTTTTCACGTCTTCATCTGTGGATGATGAGTGCCAGATTCCCGAACTGGGAAACGGATTTTCGGTTGTGTTTGCCGGAAATCTAGGCACAGCCCAAGCGGTCGATACGATTATCGATGCAGCCGAGCTTTTAAAAGACAGGCCGGAAATCCGCATTATTTTAGTTGGCAGTGGCAGCCGTGCAGCCTGGCTGCAAAGCCAGGTCGAGCAACGCGGTTTGAGCAATGTACTACTGGCGGGACAGTATCCACTGAGTGCCATGCCTGCAATATTGCGCGGTGCGAGTGTGTTGTTGGTAACGCTTAAGGACGAGGCCATTTTTTATCATACGGTACCCAGCAAGGTGCAGGCGTACTTGGCAGCGGGGCGGCCTATCGTCGCCTGTCTGAACGGTGAAGGGGCGCGAATCATCGCACTAGCTGAGGCGGGTGTCTGTTGTCCGGCAGAGGATGCTGTTGCACTAGCGCAAGCCATTGCATCGCTGTATCAGATGTCTGAGGAAGATCGGTCGCAATTGGGTAAAAATGGTCAGCGTTATTTTGAGCAGTACTTTGATAGCAACATGCTTACACAAACATTAATAAGCCATTTTGAGAAAGTGCGGGTAAGTGGGCGTCAGCAATGATGCTTTATTGATTGTTTATTTTTTTAAATATTTGTCCGTGTGATTAGGGAATTGTCATGAAAGTTTTAGTGTTGGGTGTATCCGGCATGCTGGGGAATGCCATTTTCAGGTATTTTTCAGAAAGCAGAGATTATGAAGTCTTTGGCTCGGCACGGAGCAGCGCTGTACAGCGTGCATTTGCACCGGAATTGGCTAACAGAATTATGGTCGGAACTGATGTTGATAATCCGGATTCTCTCGCGCTTTTGTTTGCTAAAGTCAAACCGAATGTAGTGGTCAACTGTATTGGCTTGATCAAGCAGTTGGCTGAAGCCAATGATCCATTGCAGGCGATACCGATTAATTCTTTATTGCCGCACCGCTTGGCCCGCTTATGTGAAATAGCAGGGGCTAGGCTTGTTCACATCAGTACCGATTGTGTATTTTCCGGCAGTAAAGGCAATTATCATGAAGCCGATCAATCGGATGCAAAAGATTTGTACGGACGTTCCAAATATTTAGGCGAGGTTGACTATCCGCATGCAATCACCTTGCGCACATCCATTATTGGACATGAGTTAGGTAGCGCCAATGGGCTAGTTGGTTGGTTCCTGTCGCAACAGGGAACAGTCAACGGTTTCACAAAAGCGATCTTTTCCGGATTCCCAACGATTGAATTGGCACACATCATCCGGGATGTCGTCTTGCCGCAGCCTCAATTATCCGGTTTATATCATGTCGCATCTGAACCTATTTCAAAATATGATTTGTTGAAACTGGTGGCGCAGGTATACGGGAAAAAGATAGAAATTTTGCCTGAGAATAAATTCACGCTGGACCGGTCATTGAGTGCGGAAAAATTCAAATTGGCATCAGGTTACACGCCACCTGCCTGGCCAGTGCTGGTTAAAAAAATGTTCAATTTTAAATAATTAAGGAGTCTTTTGTGTTTGCAAATAAAGTCTTGATGATTACGGGCGGTACGGGCTCATTCGGTAATGCTGTTTTAAAGCGTTTCTTATCTACTGATGTGCGTGAAATTCGTATTTTCAGCCGTGATGAAAAAAAGCAAGAAGATATGCGAATAAAGCTTAATAATTCGAAGTTGAAATTCTATATCGGAGATGTTCGCAACTACGACAGTATTCATGAAGCCATGCAAGGTGTCGATTACGTTTTCCATGCAGCAGCATTAAAGCAGGTTCCTTCATGTGAGTTTTACCCGATGGAGGCAGTGCGAACAAACGTATTGGGTACCGAAAATGTATTAAATGCCGCGGTTGCAAACAAGGTTGAACGATTAATTGTATTGAGTACAGATAAGGCTGTTTATCCGATCAATGCTATGGGTATTTCCAAAGCCATGATGGAAAAACTGATGGTGGCAAAATCGAGAGTGCGTGTATCTGGCGAGACAGTAATATGTGCTACCCGCTACGGTAATGTTATGGCGTCCAGAGGTTCAGTGATTCCACTTTTTGTCGGTCAGTTAAAGGATGGCAAGCCGGTGACGATTACCGATCCGAACATGACTCGTTTTTTAATGTCACTCGACGATTCAGTAGAATTGGTCTTGCATGCTTTCGAACATGGTAAGCAAGGCGATATTTTCATTCAAAAAGCCCCGGCATCTACGGTCAGTGATCTTGCAACGGCACTGAAAGAACTTTTTTCGAAGACAAATGAAATCCGCGTCATTGGCACGCGGCATGGTGAAAAATTATACGAATCGTTAGTATCCCGTGAAGAGATGGCGAAGGCGGAGGATATGGGCGGTTACTTCCGTATTCCTGCTGACAACCGCGACTTGAATTACAACAAATATTTTATCGAGGGTGAAACCAAAATCTCCGAGTTGGATGACTATACTTCGCACAATACTGAGCGGCTTACCATCGAGCAAGTCAAAGAAATTTTGTTAAAGCTTGATTTTATTAAAGAGCAAGTCAATGCGTAAGATCATGACCATAGTCGGGACGCGCCCCGAATTGATAAAAATGAGCCGCGTGATCGCGGAGCTTGAAAAACATACGCAGCATATTCTGGTCCATACCGGGCAGAATTACGATTACGAGTTGAACCAGATATTTTTTGATGATCTGGAAATCCGTAAGCCGGATTATTTTTTGGAGGCAGCGGGGGCGAATGCTGCACAAACCATCGCGCAGGTGATCATGAAGGCGGACGAGGTTCTTGAGATTGAGAAACCAGACGCCTTACTGCTCTATGGCGATACCAATTCCTGCCTGGCAATCATTGCCGCGAAGCGTCGTAAAATTCCGGTATTTCATATGGAAGCTGGCAATCGATGCTTCGATCAGCGTGTGCCCGAGGAGTTGAACCGCAAGGTATTGGATCATTTATCCGATATCAATATGGTTTTGACTGAACATGCGCGCCGTTATTTGATTGCGGAAGGCATTAAGGCAGAGACCATCATCAAGACCGGTTCGCATATGCGAGAGGTACTTGATTTTTATAAGCCCAAGATTGATCGATCTGATGTTGTTTCGCGTTTGTCCTTAGAGCCTAAAAAATTCTTCCTGGTCAGTGCGCATCGAGAAGAAAACGTGGATTCTCCAGAGTCTTTGCGGGATTTGCTCGGCACACTCGATGCGCTGGTGAATAAATACAATTATCCAGTACTTGTTTCCACACATCCCAGGACATTGAAGCGTTTGGAAGAAATGGACTATGGTTCCATGGATAAAAGAATTATTTTTTCCAAACCATTTGGCTTTGTGGATTATATCAAGCTTCAAATGCAGGCATTTTGCGTGCTCTCCGATAGTGGCACGATTACGGAAGAAACTTCCTTATTGAATTTGTCGGCAGTCACCATCCGCAATGCCCATGAACGTCCGGAAGGTATGGATGTTGGCACCTTGATCATGTGTGGCTTGAAGAAAGAGCGTGTGATTGAGGCTATTGAAATCGTTACTTCCCAACATACTGAAAAATCACCGCCCGTTTTACCTGTGGCTGACTATGAGAATCCGCATGTGTCAAAGCAGGTGCTTAGGGTCGTTACCAGTTATATTGATTACATTAATCGTGTTGTCTGGTCAAAATAATTTTCCTTATGGTCTCTATTGCAATAGGCTCGCACAGTAATTTTTATGGATTTGATGCTTAAATGACTAAAATTCTGGTGACGGGCGCAAGTGGTTTTGTAGGGAGTGTTCTTTGTGATACCTTGCATGCGCGTAACATATATTTTGTTCCAGCCGTACGTATTGCCAAGAGTAATGATCAATTTTCTGTTGGTGAATTGAATGCTGCTACAAAATGGGGAAATGCTTTAGCTGGATGTAAAGCAGTCATACATTTGGCTGCGCGTGTTCATGTGATGAACGACACATCAAGTGATCCACTTGCAGCTTTCCGTGCCATGAATGTTGACGCAACATTGAATTTGGCGAAACAGGCAGTTCAGTGCGGCGTCAAACGCTTTGTATTTATAAGCAGCGTCAAGGTAAACGGTGAAGAAACCACCAGCAAGCCATTTACCGCTTTCGACGAACCTGCACCACTTGATCCTTATGGGCAGTCAAAGCTTGAAGCGGAAATTGCGCTGATGGAGTTGGCGCGTACTACTGGTCTTGAGGTCGTCATTGTTCGTCCGCCCCTGGTGTATGGTCCAGGCGTGCGTGCAAACTTTCTTAAGTTAATGCAGTTGGTAAAAATGGGTGTGCCTCTACCATTGGGGGCTATTCATAACCGCAGAAGCATGGTGGCACTGGTTAATCTGGTTGATTTGCTGATTACCTGCACGCATCATCCGGCCGCAGCGGGGCAGACGTTTATGGTGTCGGATGATAATGATGTGAGCATTTCAGAATTGCTCCGTATGCTTGCCCGTGCCATGGGAAAGCGATCCTTGTTATTGCCCATACCTGCCGGAATAATTGCCGGCACTGCTGCCATTTTGGGTAAATCTGCAGTGGCGAGTCGATTATTGGGCTCGTTGCAAGTTGATATTAATCATACCAAATCAACATTGGGCTGGAAGCCTGTTATCACTATGCAAGAATCGCTTAATAAAACCGTAGCACATTTTCTTGCACATCATTGATTGGCTTGGGTATGAAAAGATTATTTGATTTTTTTTTGGCTTTATTTGCACTGCTGATTTTATTGATACCACTTGTTTTGGTGGCGGTTATCGTTAAATTGACATCCAGTGGCCCTATCGTCTATTGGTCTGATCGCGTAGGGCGGCATAATAAGATTTTCAGAATGCCGAAATTCAGGACGATGCGCGTCGATACGCCGGCTGTGGCTACGCATCTTTTATCTGATCCGAAACAGTTTCTGACACCGGTCGGTTCTTTTTTGCGTAAATCGAGTCTGGATGAGTTGCCGCAGCTTTGGAGTATTGTCAAAGGTGATATGAGTTTTGTTGGCCCGCGTCCGGCATTGTTCAATCAGGATGATCTGGTGGCATTGCGTACCCAATGTGGGGTTGATAAGGTGTTGCCGGGGCTGACCGGGTGGGCGCAGATTAATGGCAGGGATGAATTGCCTATTCCGGATAAAGTTAAGCTGGATGTCGATTATGTACTTCGACAATCGTTTGGATTGGATTTGAAAATACTCTTTCTGACGTTTTTGAAGGTGGTGCGTCGGGATGGGGTGACGCATTGAGATTGTTGATTTTGTAGGAGCGCACCCGGGCGCGATAGGTCGTGGCAGAGTTGAGGTTGGTCGCGCCCGGGTGCGCTCCCACAGTGCACGTTTTATTTGGATTGATTATTGATGTTGAAACCGCTATTGGATGTTTCCCGTTTTCAAAAACAGATCATCGCTGCTACGGTGGATTTGTTTTGCTTGCCGCTGGCCTTTTGCGTGGCAGTCTGGTTGCGTTATGACGGTTTCAATATTGTGTCTCTGCAGCCGTACACCTGGATGATTCTTGCTGCGCCTCTGATATCTATTCCGATTTTCATCAGGCTGGGTTTGTATCGCGCGGTTATTCGTTTTATCGATCACAAGATTGTCTATGTGGCGGTGATCGGGGTGACGCTTTCGGTGGTGGTGTTGGTTTCTTTGGCGGCATTTTCTACCCACATGATTGGGGTGTCGCGCGGCGTATTCGGCATTTACTGGGTGAGTGCGATCCTGTATGTCGCTGCCAGCCGGTTTGTGGCGCGTAGTTATCTTGTGCATGCCAGCGGTATTAGCGGCGGCACCTGTGTGGCGATTTATGGTGCGGGTGGCGCGGGCAATCAACTGGCAAGTGCTTTGAAGCATACAAGCGATTTCCGGCCGGTGGCTTTTATCGATGACAAGAAAGAGCTGCAGGGTGCAACGATAGCCGGCATCAAAGTGTACGCGTTCAATGCTTTGCAGCAGTTGATTATCAAGCGGGACATCAAGGAGGTTTTGCTGGCGATGCCGTCGCTGAACAAGGCGCAGCAGAAGCATATTCTCGAACGGCTGGCGCCGCTGAAGTTGAAAATCAAGGTGACGCCGCCGCTTACGGCACTGGTCAACGGCAAAGGAGTGGTGCATCTGGAGGATGTGCGCGAGATCGAGATCGAGGATTTGCTCGGGCGCGACCAGGTCGCGCCTGATCCGCGCCTGATCGCTGCGTGCATCACCGGCAAGTCGGTGATGGTGAGCGGAGCCGGGGGCTCGATCGGATCGGAGTTGTGCCGCCAGATATTACGCCAGCAGCCGGCCAGGCTGATTCTGCTGGAGATGTCGGAGTTTGCGCTGTATACGATCGAGCAAGAGTTGCGTTTGCTGCAAAAGAAGTTGGGCAGCACGGCGGAGCTGATGCCTTTTCTCGGCTCGGTACTGGAGGGCGAGAAGTGTCAGCGCATCATGCGCACTTTTGCGGTGGAGACGGTTTACCATGCAGCCGCTTACAAGCATGTGCCGCTGGTCGAACATAATCCGATCGAGGGTATTCGCAATAACGTCTTTGGCACGCTCAGCATTGCGCAGGCGGCGATGAGCGTCGGGGTGAATAACTTTGTGCTGATTTCCACCGATAAGGCGGTGCGTCCGACCAATGTGATGGGCGCCACCAAGCGCCTGTCGGAGCTGGTTTTGCAGGCATTCGCCCGGCAGCAATGTGCGAAGCTGCTCCATGGGCAAGCGCATACGCGTTTCTGCATGGTGCGGTTTGGCAATGTGCTGGGCTCGTCGGGTTCGGTGGTGCCGCTGTTTCGAAAGCAGATTCTGGCGGGTGGCCCGATCACGCTGACGCATCCGGAAATCACGCGTTATTTCATGACGATCCCGGAAGCGGCGCAACTAGTGTTGCAGGCCGGTTCGATGGGCGAGGGCGGTGATGTCTTCGTGCTGGATATGGGGCAGCCGGTCAAGATCATGGATCTGGCCACGCAGATGGTGCGCTTGAGCGGGCTGGAGGTCAAAAGCGAAGCGACCCCTGAAGGCACGATCGAGCTGCATCACGTCGGCCTGCGCCCGGGCGAGAAATTGTATGAAGAATTGCTGATCGGCGATAACGTCGAAGGCACCGATCACCCGTTGATCATGTGTGCGCAAGAAGCAGAAATCCCTTGGCCGGAGTTGCAGGGGCTGTTGCAGGAGTTGGCGAATGCTTGTGAGCGCTTTGATTTTGCAGAGATCAGGGTGTTGTTGCACCGCGCAGTGGGTGAATATGCACCGCAGTGCGGGATTGAGGATTTCATCTGGCGCGAACAGAGTAAGTCATCGACAGTGCCTGTGCCTGTGATGTTGCATAAAAATCGGATAGGGGCTTTGTAGGCGCATCGCAATGGCGGCATGAATACGGTTTTTTTGTAGGGGATACGGTGTGGTTTTTGGTGCTAGATATTCACTCCCCTTCGCTGGGGAGGTAGCGTTCATAGTGGGCTGAACTTGTAGTTTTCGATCCGACCAGTATTAGTTTTAATTATTTTAGAGTGAAATATTATGCAGAAAGATTCATTTATTACCCAGAATAGAGATCCACAAGTACTTGAAATTTCCCTGCTGGATGTGCTGGCAACTATTTGGCGTTCGCGCTGGATGGTGCTGATAGTTACCAGCCTGGTGGCCATTTGTGGTGTGGTGGGCGCTTTGTATGTTGGGAAATACAGGAGCGAAGGTTTTTTTCAGTTTGGCGGCGCCATTCCTACTAAAGAATATAACGCAGGTGGATCAGGAATTACTTTGTCGGACTACAAACGGTTTGCTGCATCGTATACAACCAGTGAACGGTTCGCAGAGTATGTGCAGGACAAAAAACTGGATTCAGCTGCCGGTATTGACGATTTGCGCAAAGCCTTTGTTTCGCGTGGTGGAATTGCGAAATCGATTGAACCGGTTTATCCGTTTACTAAACTGGATGCCAAGAATTTGATGGATCAGCCGAAGGACAGTAGTAATAATGTCATTGGTTTGCAGATTAATGTCGAAAGTGCCAATTCGCAAACAGCGCAACAAATGGTTGGTTTTCTCGGCCATTACGTAATGGATAGCATTGTTTATTTAATCTATTCGGATACGTTGCGATTCAAGCAAAGCGAAATCTCGGCGAAGCTCATAAGGCTCGATAATTCCATCATTTACAACAAAGAGAAACTGGAAGAGTATCGTCGCAAAGGCGCAGACTTGAAGCAAATTCTGACTCGGTATCCGAGCTCGTCAAATCAGCAGTCACAACAGGTTGTGTCGGTCACCGAAGACAGCGCGCGCTATCTCTCTCCAGTGACGCAATTGGTAACGACGGAGGTCCAAACATCGGAAGCCAATGAGCTAATTGTGAAAACGAAGCGCGAGCAGCAGCAAGCCATATTGTTGCAGGAGTATTACAAAAACGCAAAAGCCCTACTGGAAAGTACGAAGTCAGGCGAAACCGTATTGCGTGGTCTTGAGCCGGTCAAGGATCGCGTCTTCAAGGATAAGAATCTGGATGATGAAGTGGTAAAGGAAGTTTACAACGTGATCACGATGGACAACCAAAACGCCATTAACGTGTATCTCGAAAAAAGCCGTTTTATTGCCGGTCCGACCTTGCCCTCCAGATCATCCTCGCGTCCGGCACTGGTATTGGCCGGTAGTCTGATATTTGGATTATTTTTGTCGATGATATTGGTGTTCGGTCGCAATTGGTGGCGCGAGAATAAAACTAAAATATGCGGTTGAGAATCGCCGGATTAGTTTTGTGCACCTGAAGGCTCTCCTGCCCGGGTGTTTCTGACGGTGATGCGTCGGGATGGGGTGATGCTTGAGATTGTTGATTTAGTAGGAGCGCACCCGGGCGCGACAGGTCGTGGCAGAGTTGATGTTGATCGTGCCCGGGTACGCTCCTACGGGGTTCTTTGTGATTTTTATACAGCGCTCCTTTTGCATGCTGAGGGCATGCTTCAGGCGCGATTGGTTGCTTAATCGTTTAGGGAGTTTTCATGGATTTATCAAAATTGTCATTGACAGATTTGCGTGCATTACAGGACCAGCTCAAGCAGGAAATCAAGAAGCGTGAACAGCAGGACCTGGTCAAGGCGCGCGAGCAGATCATGGCGATTGCGCAAAGCGTGGGGATGCCGCTCAAGGAGTTGATGGGCAGTCAGGCGCGCGCGGCCAAGGCCGGTGCGGTGGTGAAGGTGGCAGTGCGGTATCGGCATCCGGCCGATGCATCGCTGCAATGGACCGGGCGCGGGCGCCAGCCGAAATGGATCCAGGATTGGCTTGCATCGAGCCAGTCGCTGGATGCACTGAAGGTATAGCAACGAATATGTCTTCTGCACATCGAGATAGGGCCGAACTTGCACTGCGTATGCTGCGGGGGGCATTGCCCGGATTGCGCGCAGTGTATCGCTTCGGCTCGTCGGGGTCGGTGTATGAGACGCCGCAGAGCGATCTCGATCTGGCTGTATGGTGTCTGCCTGCGGTGCCGGACGACGCTTTATGGTGGTTGGCGCAGGATCTCGCCGCCCAGTGCGGGCGGGATGTCGATTTGGTGAATCTGAATACGGCCAGCACGGTGATGCGTCATCAGATCGTCACAACCGGGGAGCGGCTTTTTGCGGTTCCGCCGTTAATTGATATCGAATTGTTCGAAACGCATGTTTTGTCTGAGTATGCGTCATTGAATGAACGCCGGGCTCTTATATTGCAGGATGTACTGGAGTCGGGGGTGGTGTATGGCAGATGACGTTATTTTGAACAAGGTTGCTATCATTCAGCGTTGCCTGGGGCGGATCCAGGATGAATATTGCAATCATGAAGACGAACTGGAAACCAATTTTACCCGTCAGGATTCGATTGTGTTGAATGTGCAGCGAGCCTGTGAGGCATCGATTGATTTGGCGATGCATCTGGTGCGGATATACAAGCTTGGCATTCCGCAAGACAGCCGTGCGGCATTTGCGATGCTGGCGGAGCAAGGCCTGATTCCGGTTGAGTTGTCCAGCCGCTTGCAGGCGATGACCGGTTTCCGTAATGTTGCTGTGCATGATTACCAGAAACTAAGTCTGGCAGTATTGCGCGGCATTCTGAATGATCGTCTGAGTGACTTCAGTTCCTTTTCAACTATTGCGCTAGGGTTGACAAAGGCATGATGGATATGAACTTTGCAGGGTAGACCATGCTCAACATAATGTGACGGATGTTTCGTGCACACGGGGCGCTCTACAAAATGACATATTTTTGTGTAAATTTCATTTCAACAATCCAATTAAAAAATGCTCACTCTCTCAAAAACCATTTTCAAAGCCTATGACATCCGCGGCATCGTCGGCAAGACGCTGGATGCCGCTATCGCACACCAGATTGGCCATGCTTTTGGCTCTGCGGTGCGCTCCAAAGGCGAGCAAACCGTGGTCATCGGGCGCGACGGCCGGCTGTCCGGTCCGGAACTGACGGCAGCACTGGCTGCCGGCCTGCAAGCGGCCGGCGTGGATGTGATCGACCTCGGCGTGGTTGCTACGCCGATGGTGTATTTCGGCACCCATGTGCTGGATGCGCAGTCCGGCGTGATGGTCACCGGCAGCCATAATCCGCCCGATTACAACGGTTTCAAGATGGTGCTGAGCGGCGAGGCAATTTACGGCGAGACGATTTTGGCGCTGCATCAAGCGATCGTGGACGACAATTTCACGCATGGAAGCGGCAGCTATCGCACCCACGACATCGGCGACGCATATTTGCAGCGCATTGTTAGCGACGTGAAACCGGCGCGGCCGATCAAGATCGCGATCGACTGCGGCAATGGCGTGGCCGGCGCATACGCCGGGGATTTGTACCGTGCGATGGGCTGTGAAGTGATCGAACTGTTTTGCGAAGTCGATGGCACTTTCCCCAACCATCATCCGGACCCCGCGCATCCGGAAAATCTGCAGGATCTGATTAAATGCTTGCAAGAAACCGATGCGGAAATCGGACTTGCTTTCGATGGCGACGGCGACCGCCTGGGTGTGGTGACCAAGGATGGTCAGATCATCTATCCGGACCGCCAGCTGATGCTGTTTGCCGCCGACGTGCTGACGCGCCATCCGGGGCGCGAGATTCTGTACGACGTCAAATGCACGCGCCACATCGCGGCGTGGGTCAAGGCGCACGGCGGCGTGCCGCTGATGTGGAAGACCGGGCATTCGCTGGTCAAGGCCAAGATGCGCGAAACCGGCGCGCCGCTGGGCGGCGAGATGAGCGGTCACCTGTTCTTCAAGGATCGCTGGTACGGTTTTGACGACGGCATGTACGCCGGTGCGCGCTTGCTGGAGTTGCTCACGCGGGTAGACGATCCTTCCGCGGTGCTGAACGCGTTGCCGCAATCGATCAGTACCCCGGAGCTGCAACTGGCGCTGGCGGAAGGCGAGAACTTCAGCCTGATCGAGAAATTGCAGCGCGATGCGCGCTTCCCGGATGCCGAGCAGATCATTACGATCGATGGCCTGCGGGTCGAGTATGCGGACGGTTTCGGCCTGGCGCGCTCGTCGAATACCACGCCGGTGGTGGTGATGCGCTTCGAGGCGGAATCGCAAGCGGCGCTGGCCCGTATCCAGGCGGAATTCAAACGGGTGATTCTGGACGCCAAGCCGGATGCGGTGTTGCCGTTTTAGGGTTGCGGCAGTTTTATATATACTGGCATTGGTATTTTCAAAGTGGCAATCAGTATCTGCGCAAACTGTATTGTTTTTTAATATACCCTGCCAATATTGAAGCTGTCGCGCCCGGGTGCGCTGCTACAAAGACTTCCACACTTGTAGGAGCGCACCCGGGCGCGACCGGACTGTGATCAACTGCGGTGTTCGCCATGACACAAACATCCGATCAGCCGGAAATAACTACAAAGTATCCAGGCGAAGGCCATGTGGCATTACGGCATGGTCGGGTGTCAATGACAGGCCAGATATACCATGTGTCAACGGCAACAGTTGGTCGATCCAGATTATTTGATGACTTTACGGCCGGCTGCGCCGCCGCTCGGTGTTTCGAGAGCCGTGCCGCGTTGGGTGATGCGCAAATGCTGGCGTGGGTGCTGATGCCGGATCACGTGCATTGGCTGATTGGTTTGGGCGAACGATATACTCTTGATATTCTTGTCAGTCGTCTTAAAGCGACAAGTGCCCGCAGTGTTAATCAAATATCACATCGAGCCGGTGCGGTGTGGTCGCGGGCATACCACGACCACGCGCTGCGCGGCGATGAGGATGTGGCGTCTGTTGCGCGTTATATCGTTGCCAATCCCTTGCGCGCCGGGTTGGTGAAATCGGTGGCACATTATCCGTTCTGGAACGCGGTGTTTTTGTAGGAGCGCACCCGGGCGCGACAGGTGTGCGACGGGCTGCATAAGGCGCTGATGAATAAATTGTATCTGGAGCCGGTGTGTCGCTTGTTCGCCCGGATTGCGTGAGCCGCGGGTGATCGCGCCCGGGTGCGCTCCTACAGGAATGCGGTTGATCGTACTCCTGCAGGGTTTTGATTGAATTGGATTTGCATTGAACATACTGATGCTACGGGCCTACTCCCTGGCATGGTGGCTTGCCATGCCTGCGGTGCTGGCGCGGCTGTGGTGGCGCGGCCGCAGGGAGTCCGGCTATCGGCAGCATTTGGCCGAGCGCTTCGGATGGTATCCCGGCGCGGCGCTGACCGGCCATAAGGTTTTATGGCTGCATGCGGTGTCGGTCGGCGAGACGCGCGCAGCCGAGCCGCTGATCGATGCCTTGCTGGCAGCCTATCCTGAACACACGATTTTACTCACCCACATGACGCCCACCGGACGCGCCACCGGCCGGGCGCTGTTTGCCAAATATGGGTCGCGCGTGCTGCAGAGCTACCTGCCATACGATACCGGCTGGATGGCGGCGCGCTTCCTGCGCCATTTCTCGCCGCAGATTTGCCTGCTGATGGAAACCGAGGTCTGGCCGAACCTGATTGCGCAGTGCATGGCGCAGCGGGTGCCGGTGGCATTGCTCAATGCCCGGCTGTCGGCGCGTTCGATGCGTCGGGCGCAGCGTTTTTCCGGCTTGATGCGCGCGGCGGCGCAGGGCCTGTCGTGCGTGGCGGCGCAGACGCCGGCAGATGCAGCGCGCCTGCAGCAGATCGGCGCGCGCAACGTGCAAGTCACCGGCAGCATCAAGTTCGACGTGCTGCCGCCCGGCGCTGCGCTGGCGTTGGGGGACGTTCTGCGCGCGCAGATCGGCACGCGCCCGGTGCTGCTGTGCGCCAGCACCCGGGATGGGGAAGAGGCGCTGCTTCTCGACGCGCTGCAAGCTGCCGGCGAAGCCTGCGGCGAGATGCTGCTGTTGCTGGTGCCGCGCCACCCGCAGCGCTTCGATGCGGTGGCGCAACTGGTGAAGGCGCGCGGCCTGGTCCTGCGGCGCCGTTCGTCGCTGAATGCTGCAATGGCAGGGGAACCGATAGCGCCGCAGGTGCGGGTGCTGCTGGGCGATTCGATGGGAGAGATGTTTGCCTATTACGCGGCTTGCGACGTCGCCTTCATCGGCGGCAGCCTGCTGCCGCTGGGCGGGCAGAATCTGATCGAAGCTTGCGCGCTGGGCAAGCCGGTGCTGACCGGGCCGCATACCTTCAATTTTGCCGACGTGACCGAACAGGCGATCGCCGCCGGTGCCGCGCGGCGCGTCGCCGATGCCGCCGCATTGCTGCGCGAAGCAGCGGTTTTATTGTCGGATACAAAGCAGCGGGAGTCGGCCGGATGCGCAGCGCTTGCTTTTGCGCAGCGCCATCGCGGCGCCACCAGGCGTACGCTGGCGCTGCTGCGGGCGCTGATTTCGGGGTGACAGTAGTGCAGGCCTCCGTGCCTGTGCCGGGCCGCTGGCACGGAGGCCTGCACTACCGGAAGACTTAAAAACCCAGCCGCGCACCCGCTCCAAGCAAGGTGGCCGCGCCCAGAACTGCGAAGATTGCCGCTGCAATCCGGTGCACCAGCTGCACCGGCATTTTTTCGGCAATCCGGTTGCCCAGAAAAACCGCCGGCACATTGGCGATCATCATGCCCAGCGTGGTGCCGGCCACCACGGTGAAGAACGCTTGATACTGCGCGGCCAGCGCGATCGTCGCGACCTGCGTCTTGTCGCCCATTTCAGCCAGGAAAAAGGCGACCAGCGTGGCGCCGAAGACGCTTGATCGGGCGAATCTGGCATCGCCTTCATCAAATTTGTCCGGGATCAGGGTCCAGATCGCCATTGCGATGAATGAGATGCCCAGCACCCAGCGCAGGGTTTCTGGCACCATCAGCGTGGTAATCCAGGCCCCGAGCGCGCCGGCGAAGCCGTGATTGGCAAGCGTGGCGACCAGTATGCCGAGCACGATCGGAACCGGTTTTTTGTATTTTGCGGCGAGGATGAACGCGAGGATCTGCGTCTTGTCGCCGACTTCGGCCAGGGCTACGATCCCGGTCGAGATGAGAAATGCTTCCAATTGATGTTCCCGGAATAACTTGATAGGTTGGCGCTGAGCGCAGCGGCGTGGTTTTGTAGGAGCGCACCCGGGCGCGACAGGATTGCCTATAGTGACCGATGGTCGCGCCCGGGTGCGCTCCTACAGAGACCCGAACAGTTATGCGCTCAGCACCGGATCAGCCTTTTTCTGCGCAGCGTTTCGCAATATATGCCAGCGCGTCCTCCACCTGGTCGATCAGGATCAGGCACAGGTCGCCGGCTGACAGGCTGGCCAGCGCGGTATCGATGGCGACGAATTCGCCATGCACTTCCTTGACCGACCCGGTGCGTTTCGCCTGTGCCAGGCCGCCGCGCAGCAAAGCCATCACTTCGCCGTCAGCGCGGCCGCGCTGGCATTGGTCTTCATACAGGATGACTTCGTCGAACGCGTCTCCCAGAATCTCGGTTTGGCGGCGGATGTCGTGGTCGCGCCGGTCGCCGGCAGCGCTGATGACGACCGAGCGACGCTGCGATGGCATGTTCCCGACTGCTGCCACCAGCGCTGCAATCGCATCCGGATTGTGGCCGTAGTCGGCAATCACGGTGGCGTCGTTGAAGGTGAACAGGTTGAATCTTCCCGGCGCGCTGTGGGCGTCGCTGATGAAGCTGTTCAAGCCGGCACGGATGATGTCCCAAGCCAGCCCCAGGCCCCAGGCGGCGCCAATCGCCGCCATCGCATTTTCGACCTGAAAGCCGATGGCGCCGTTGCCGGTCAGCGGAATCTGCGCCAGATCGATCCGATATGTGTCAGGGCCTTGTGCGGCGACAATCGCGCCCTCTTCCAGATACACCACGCGCAGTCCCTGGGCGCGGTGGGTCGCAATCAGCGGATGCTGGTGATGAATGGCGAAATAGGTTATCGCGCCGGGGCAATTGGCTGCCATCTCGGCTACCAGCGGATCGGCTGCATTGAGCACCGCTACCCCGCCGGGCGCGACGTTTTCGACTATCACCCGCTTGACCACCGCCAGGTCTTCCACGGTACTGATGAAGCTCAAGCCGAGGTGGTCGCCAATGCCGATATTGGTCACCACCGCCACATTGCAGCGATCGAAGCCCAGCCCTTCGCGCAAGATGCCGCCGCGTGCGGTTTCGAACACGGCGGCGTCCACATCGGGATGCATCAATACGTTGCGCGCACTGCGCGGACCGCTGCAGTCGCCGCTGTCGATGCGCTTGCCTTCGATATACACGCCATCGGTGCTGGTCAAGCCGACCCGGTATTGGTTGGTTTTCAGGATGTGCGCAATCAGTCTTGCGGTGGTGGTTTTGCCGTTGGTGCCGGCCACTGCGACTACCGGAATGCGGCCATCGTCGCCCTCGCGATACATGCTTGCGATGATCGCTTCGCCGACCGGACGGCCTTTGCCGAACGAAGGCTGCAGATGCATCCGCAAGCCGGGCGCGGCGTTGACTTCGACGATCCCGCCGCCTTGATCCTGCAGCGGCTTGAGTACGGTTTCGCACACCACGTCGACGCCGCAAATGTCGAGTCCTACCATCTGCGCAGCTTCAATCGCGCGCGCCGCCAGTTCCGGATGCACGTCGTCGGTGACGTCGGTTGCGCTGCCGCCGGTGGAGAGGTTGGCATTGTTGCGCAGCACCACCGGCTCGCCTATCGGAGGAATGCTGTGGATCGTGTAGCCATGGGCGGCCAGGGTTGCCATGGTGATGCTGTCGATCCTGATCTTGGTCAGTGACGTGGCGTGGCCGTCGCCGCGGCGCGGGTCGAGGTTGACCTGATCGATCAGTTCGCCGATGTTGTGAATGCCGTCGCCGATGACTTGCGGCGGCGCGCGGCGGGCCGCGGCGACCAATTGATTGCCGATCACCAGCAGGCGGAAATCATGGCCGGGCAGATAGCGCTCGACGATCACATCGGAGCTGATTGCATATGCGACAGCGAAGGCCGCCAGCACTTCCTCGCGGGTCCTGATATTGACCGCGACCCCTTTGCCCTGGTTGCCGTCGCGCGGCTTGACTACCACCGGGCCGCCGATTTCTGCTGCGGCCTGCCAGGCTTCTTCCGGATTCGATACCGACCTGCCTTGCGGCACCGGCACTCCTGCCGCATGCAGCAACATCTTGGTCAGGTCCTTGTCTTGCGCAATCGCTTCGGCAATCGCGCTGGTGCGGTCGGTTTCAGCGGCCTGAATGCGGCGCTGCCGGCTGCCCCAGCCGAACTGCACCATGCTGCCTTCGGTCAGGCGTCGGTACGGAATGCCGCGTGCGACTGCTGCCTGCACTATGGCGCCGGTGCTGGGTCCCAGCCGCACGTCTTCATCGAGCTCGCGCAGGCTGGCCAGCGCTTGCGCCAGATCGAACGGCGTGTCCGCAACCGCAGCGTCGCACAGCGTTTGGGCCAGCGTGAATGCAAGCCGGCCGACTGCTTCCTCGCTGTATTCGACCACCACCTGATAGGTTCCCGGGTCGATTGTTTGCACTGAACGGCTGAAGGTGACCGGGCATCCGGCCTGCGCCTGCAGGCCGAGTGTCGCGGCTTCCAGAGCATGCGCCATCGAGCACGGATCTTGCTGGTGCACCGTCCCGAGAAATTCTATGGCGGGAAAACGTGCGCGCAGCCTGGCTTCGAAACCGGGAATGTCGGCGATTGAATGCTCGGTATCGAGGCAGCACACAATTGCTTCGATTGACGTGTGGCGACTCCAGAGGTTGGGGCCGCGCAATGCGCGAATACGCGATATTTCCATGAATATTTCCTTGTGTGCACCGGCGATGCGTCGCCGCAGCGATAGTCTGGATACAGCGTTGATGTGCAGCGTTACTGTGCTGCGCTGCCGAAGTCGAAGGTCTGGATGCCGGCGCGGATCAGTTCGCCCGCAATCCCCAGCGCCCAGGCGGCAGCCACCGCGGCCTGAATGTTTTGCGTGACAAAAGGCCGCTGCCCGGGATCCGGAAAGGCGATCGTGCCGAGATCGAGGACCGCAGTCTGGTTCATGCCGGTCGCCAGCACCACGTGGCCGTTGTCGACGAATACGCAGCGCCCGCCCTTGGCACGATGCGCGGCCAGCACCGGGAGTTCCCAGGAATTGCTGAAGAAAATCACGCTGCCGTCGCACAAGGCCGCCATCTCCGCCACCAGCGGATCGGCCGCATTGAGTACCGCCACCCCTTCCGGCAGCACCAGGTCGACCTGGGTGCGTGCAACGTTGACGATTTGTCCGGCGTCATCGATATGCAGTTCCGGCATGCTGTCGTCGGCGGCGATATTGGTGACTACGCCGACCTGGCAGCGGTCGTACGCCAGGCCTTCTGTCAGAATGGTGCGCCAGCCGTTTTCAAAAACCGCGGCGTCGACCGAGCGGTTCAGCAGAATCCGGTGCGTTGCCTGCCAGTTCGCGCAGTCGCTGGTTTCGACTGCTCTTTCGCGCAAATACAAACCGTCGCTGCAGGCCAGCCCGACATGCGCGCCGTGCAGGTGCAGCAACCGTGCGATCAGGCGCGCCACCATGGTCTTGCCGGCGCTGCCGGTGACGCCAACGACCGGAATCCGGCCGCTGCCGTTTTGCGCGGGCGGGAACAGGTGGTCGACGATCGCCTGTCCGACCGGACGGGCCGGGCCGTCGGCCGGCTTCAGGTGCATCAGCAAGCCGGGTCCGGCGTTGACTTCGACGATGGCGCCGCCTTGCTCCGCCAGCGGACGGCCGATGTCGGCGGCGACCAGATCGACGCCGGCGATATCGAGTCCGACGATGCGCGCAGCCAGCGCGACGGCAGCCGCCACTTCCGGATGCACTGAATCGGTGACGTCGAAGGCGACATTGCCATTGCGCTGGACCAGTACCGTGGCGCCGGCCGGCGGCACCGCATCGGGGCTGAAACCCTGGCGCGACAGCTCCAGCCGTACCGCCGGGTCTTCATCGACCAGCACCAGATTGAGCGGGTGATCTTCGGTGGTGCCGCGACGCGGATCGGTATTGATTTGGCTGTCTATCAGTTGCGTGATGCTGGCTATGCCGTCGCCGGTTACCGATGCGGTTTCGCCACGCGCGGCAGCCACCACCTTGCCGCCGATAACCAGCAGCCGGTGCTCGTTGCCGGCCACGAAGCGCTCGACGATGACCGCGCTGCCTTCGTCGGCCGCCAATCGGAACGCCGCCTCGATGTCGCTGCGGGTTTTCAGGTCGGTCGAGACGCCGCGCCCGTGGTTGCCGTCCGAAGGCTTGACCACTACCGGCAAGCCGATGTCTTGCGCCGCTTCCCACGCATCCTCGATGTTTTCTGCGATGCATCCTTTGGGCACCGGTACCCCGCACGATTGCAGCAGGCTTTTGGTCAAGTCCTTGTCGCTCGATATGCTTTCGGCAATCGCGCTGGTGGCATCGGTTTCCGCAGTCCAGATGCGGCGCTGGCTGGCGCCGTACCCGAGTTGCACCAGATTGCCGTCCGTGAGCCGTATCGACGGGATGCCTCTTGCGGTTGCGGCATCGACGATGCAGGCAGTGCTGGGGCCCAGCGCCACCGAGTCGAGGATTGCCTGCAGTTGCGCCACCGCAGCGCCGACATCGAACGATTGATCCTCGATTGCCGCCATCACCAGGTCGCGCGCCGCCACCAGCGCGGCCCGGCTGACCGGCTCGTGCCGGGCGCGCACCGCAATCTTGTAGACGCCGCGCTGCCCGGTCTGGCGCGCCTTGCCGAAACCGCTTTGCATGCCGGCCAGGTTTTGCAGCTCGATCATCACGTGTTCGATGATGTGCGCGGGCCAGGTGCCGTCGCGCAGCCGCTGCAGGAAGCCGCCGCGCTCGCCGATCCCGCAGCGGTGCTCGATCAGCCCCGGCAGCCATGCCGTCAGGCGCTCGCAGAATCCGGGGATCGTGTTCGAGGGTGCATCTTCCAGGTCGTTGATGTCGACCCAGGCTTCCAGTACCGGACGATAGGTCCATATGTTCGGGCCGCGCAATGACAGCACATTGACGATGTCGATATTATTTTTATTCATGTATATGAATGAATCGTGAGGCGTTCAACATTAAAGCTGCGTAACGATTCACTTCGCTCCATTCCCGGCGGGCGGGAGAGGGAGCGGCGGGTGAGGCGGCCATCGCGCTTTCATGTATTTGTTGGGATGGCATTTTCGCCATGGCCGTTAAAAAAGCAAAAAATGAATACGAATAAAACAGCTTTAACGCGGCTGGCGGGATTTGGTTTACCGTGCTGAAAAGAAAATTTGTACGAATGCGAAATACCGGCAAACAACCGCGATGCTTTGGATATACTTGGCGCAAATTGACGTTAGTAGTTACTTGTCTCCTTTTGAAAAGTTTTTAAATCGAAGCAGTTTCTGTGTAGGAGCGCACCCGGGCGCGACCGGATTGCCAATAGCACCCGGTGATCGCGCCCGGGTGCGCTCCTACAAAGCCACGCCACTGCACTTTTGACAGAACTGATATGCGACGGAACAATTACCGTTAAAAGACAATAAATCCACCCACCGCCCGCCCATTTCGCATTGCCTGCCGCTTCAATGAAAACTGCCTCGCCGCTATCGTTATCGAAAAAATATCAACTGCCTGCCGCCTGGCAGCATGACCTGCATTCCCAACTGGCCGCGAATGAAGCCATGCTGGCGCACTGCGAACTCGATCTCGATGCGCAATTGCGTTTCGTGCCGGGCATCGTGGTGGTCAGCAACCTGCGGCTGCTGTTCAAAAGCCGCGACGACGCCGCATGGCAGGAATGGCGGTACCGGCCCGATCTGACCCTGCTGCACCACGACCATGCGGGCGTGGGCAGCCTGGAGCTGCACGATGGCGATGCCCGGCTGGCCTGCTGGCGCTACACGCTGGGCCATAACCCGGACGCGATGCGGCTGATAGCCCAGTTCGTCCAGCACTGCGATGCGGCGGTGTCCGGGCAGCCGGTGGCCGAACCCGAGCAGGCCGTGTGCCCGAGCTGCAACGCGATTCTGGAGCCGGGGCAGGAAGAATGTCCGATCTGCAGCCCGGAAGCCGCTGTTGCGCCGTCGAGCTGGACCCTGTTTCGGCTGTGGCGCTTCGCCCGGCCTTACAACGGCCAGTTGCTGCTGGGGTTTTTGCTGACGCTGGCCTCCACCGCTGCGACCCTGGTGCCGCCTTACCTGACCATGCCGCTGATGGACAATGTGCTGATTCCGTACCAGAACGGGGCGCCGATCGACGTCGATCTGGTCGCGCTGTATCTGGGCGGCCTGTTCGGCTCGGCCTTGCTGGCCTGGCTGCTGGGCTGGGCCCGCACTTACATTCTGGCGCTGGTGTCCGAGCGCATCGGCGCCGACTTGCGCACCAGCACCTACGAACACCTGCTGCGGCTGTCGCTCGAATATTTCGGCGGCAAGCGCACCGGCGACCTGATGACGCGGATCGGCTCCGAAACCGACCGCATCTGCGTGTTCCTGTCGCTGCACCTGCTGGACTTCGCCACCGACGTGCTGATGATCGTGATGACGGCGGCGATCCTGATTTCGATCAACCCGTGGCTGGCGCTGGTGACGCTGGTGCCGTTGCCGTTCATCGCCTGGATGATCCATGTAGTGCGCAACAAATTGCGCTACGGCTTCGAAAAAATCGACCGCATCTGGTCCGAAGTGACCAATGTGCTGGCCGATACGATTCCCGGCATCCGCGTGGTCAAGGCGTTTGCGCAGGAAAAACGCGAGGCCGCGCGCTTTCGCGAAGCCAACAACCACAATCTCGCAATCAACGACCGGGTCAACAAGATCTGGTCGCTGTTTTCGCCGACCGTGGGCTTTTTGACTGAAATCGGCTTGCTGGTGGTGTGGGCGGTCGGCATCTGGCAAGTCGCGCACGGGATGATCACGGTCGGCGTGCTGACCGCTTTCCTGGCCTACATCAGCCGCTTCTATACCCGGCTCGATTCGATGAGCCGGATCGTCTCGGTGACGCAGAAGGCCGCGGCCGGCGCCAAGCGCATCTTCGATATCCTCGACCATGTATCGAGCGTGCCGGAAGCGGCCAATCCGGTCCACCTGACGCAGGTCGAAGGCCGCATCGAGATCAAAAATGTCGGTTTCCGCTACGGCAACCGGGCGGTGATCCGCGATCTCGACCTGGTCATCAAGCCGGGCGAGATGATCGGCCTGGTCGGTCACAGCGGTTCCGGCAAGAGCACGCTGGTCAACCTGATCTGCCGTTTTTACGATGTTTCGTCTGGCGCGATCCTGGTCGACGGGGTCGACATCCGCTCGCTGCCGATCTCCGAATACCGCAGCAACATCGGTCTGGTGCTGCAGGAGCCGTTCCTGTTCTTTGGCACCATCGCCGACAATATCGCCTACGGCAAGCCGGCTGCCAGCCGGGCCCAGATCATAGCCGCCGCGCGCGCCGCCAATGCGCATGAATTCATCCTGCGGCTGCCGCACGGCTACGATTCGATGGTCGGCGAGCGCGGCCAGACCCTGTCCGGCGGCGAGCGGCAGCGGATCTCGATTGCGCGCGCGCTGCTGATCGATCCGCATATCCTGATCATGGATGAGGCCACCTCTTCGGTCGATACCACCACCGAACGCGAGATCCAGAAGGCGCTGGACAACCTGGTGCGCGGCCGCACCACGATCGCGATCGCGCACCGCTTATCCACGCTGCGCCAGGCCGACCGGCTGGTGGTGCTGGATCGCGGCCAGATCGTCGAAGTCGGCAAGCACGATGAGCTGCTGGCGCGCCAGGGCGCCTACTATCGGCTGTATCAGGCCCAGGCGCGCCAGGCCGAGCAAGACCGGCTGGAACACAGCGCGGAACTCGAGGAAAGCATCGCATGAACGACTTTACTTTAGAGCGCAATGCGTTCGGCCAGCTGGTATTCGGCGCGCCCGGGGAGGACCAGAGTCAAGTCGGGGTGGTGCCGGTGCGCGCATTTCCGATCGCCGCGCCCGATGACGGGATTGCGATCGTCAGCAGCGACGGGCGCGAACTGGCCTGGATCGAGCAACTGAGCGATTTGCCCGAGCCCGTGCGGATCTTGCTGGAGCAGGAGCTGGCCAGCCGCGAGTTCTTGCCGCAGATCCTGAAGATCCGGCATGTGTCGGCGTTCGCCACCCCCAGCACCTGGCAGGTCGACACCGACCGCGGCGCCACCAGCTTCGTGCTCAAGGGAGAAGAAGACATCCGCCGCATCGGCCCGGACGGGCTGATCGTCGCCGACAACCACGGTGTCCAGTATCTGGTGCGCGACCTGCGGGCGCTGGATCATGGCAGCCGCAAGCTGCTGGACCGGTTCTTGTAGCGCTGCGGTTGATAGCCGGCATGCCAATCAAGTGCGAAGCCCTGCGGTTCTGGAGCGGACCCGGCCGCGACCGGCTCTTACCCGACTCCGATATCAGTCCTTTCAGGACTGTTCGCGCCCGGGTGCGCTCCTACAAAAAACTGTTTATAGGCTGGGTATGCAGAAAAACATATCATTTTCCGCTTGTATTTAAAGGCTATAAAATAATACATGCATATGTATTATTTTCTGTCTCAAGCCGCTGCCAGCAAACTGTCCAGCCGGTCCCAACTGTCGATTAAATCTGCAAAGCCGTTGCTGCCGGCCCGACTCTCGAATACCACGGCGTGCGCCAACTCGACCGGTGATAGCGGCTGTTGCACGCTGGCGAGCTTTTCCAGCACTGCAATGTCGGCTTCCGACGGGTCGGTGCCGAGCGCGCTGCGCTGCCGGATGCGCTGCTGCAGGGTCGCTGCATCGGCCCGGGTCGATGCGATCACGAACGGCAGCGCCATCTGCTGCGCGAGTTGGCCGAACTCGGCCCGCTCTTGCTGCCGCAGGAACGCGGCGTCGATGATCACCGTCCAGCCCGCCGCCAGCAACTGGCGCGCGGTTTGCTGCAGATGGGCATAGGTTTTCCGGGTTGCCGCTGCGCTGTAAATATCCTGGTCTGTGTTGCTGCGGTCGAGGGCCGCAAGGCCGAACAGGCGCTTGCGCTCGACGTCGGAGCGCAGCCGGATCGCCTGCCGGCGCACCAGCAGTTCCAGCGCCAGCGTGCTTTTGCCGGAACCGGGCAAGCCGTGGGTGATGATCAGCGCCCCGCGCCGGGTGCGCAGCAGCGTTGCGGCCAGGTCCAGGTAGCTGCGGCCGCTGGCCAGCGCCTGCGCCGCATCGGCCTGCGACAGGCCGGGCTGGCCGATGCGGATGGCGCTTACCTTGGCGCGCACTGTGGCGCGGCCGGCCAGGTAGAAGCGCAGCAGCGCAACGCCCGCATAGTCGCCGGTGATTTCCAGATAGGCATTCAGCAGCCGAAACGCGAGTCCGCCGTGCTGGCGGTGGATCAGGTCCATCATCGGAAAAGCGAGTTCGTTGATGACGTCGATCCAGCGCAAACCGGGATCGAATTCGAGGCAGTCGAACGGCACCGGTTGATCGTCGAGCAGCACGATATTGCCCAGGTGCAGGTCGCCGTGGCATTCGCGCACGAAACCATCGTGGCGGCGCTGTTCGAACAGCGGCCGGCAGGCGGAAAATTCGGCTTCGGTGGCCTGCTGCAACGCTTGTAATGTGCTGCGCGCACCGCCGTCGCCCAGCAGCGCACCCAGTTGTTCGAAATTCTGCCGGCTGACGGCCAGAATGGCGTCGGCAGTGCCGAACGCGCTGGCCGGGTCGGCCGGCGCCAGGCTGGCGTGAAAGCGCGCCAGTACCGCGGCCAGGCGGTCGATATGCGGGGCGCGCAACTGGCCGGCTGCCAGCATCACGTCCATCTGGGCGGAACCATCGAAACGGCGCATCCTGACCGCGTATTCAAGCGCCGGCAAGCCGCCCAGCAACGGCGCATCGACACTGCCGCCGATCGGAACCACATCGAGATACAGTTCCGGCGCCAGCCGCCGGTTGAGCCGAATTTCTTCCTCGCAATAGAATTCCCGTTTGGCCAGCGTGCTGAAATCGAGAAAGCCCAGATCGAGCGCCTTCTTGATCTTGTATGCGGTGTCGCCGCTGAGCAGAATCCATGAAATATGGGTTTCAATCAACTCCATCTGCTGCCGCTGCAGCGCGTGGATGAGCTGCAATTGCTGGCTCAGCGCGGCTGGTGGCTTGTTTGGCATCGCATGTTTCCTGGCTAATTAAGTAGTGCAGGCCTCCGTGCCTGCATGCAGGCACGGAGGCCTGCACTACTTGAATCAATGCTTGATCGCGTCTGCTGCGGCGCCATTGAGCGGCCGTGCCGGCACTTGCAGTGCGATGGTTTGGCGCTGCTTGTCCTTGCCTTCGACCACCAGCGTCAGCGGCACCAGGTCGCCGGCCTTGATTTGCTGTTTCAGGTTGACCAGCATGATGTGATAACCGCCCGGCTTCAGATCGACAGGCTTGCCTGCCGGCAAGTCCAGGCCGGGAACCGCACGCATCCGCATGATGTTGTTTGCCATCGACATTTGATGGATTTCGACCACGCCGGCTGCCGGCGAGCGCACTTCGACCAGGCGCGCATCCTGTCTGGCGCTCAGTTGCATGAAGGCGCCTGTGGTCTTCTGCTGCTGCACGGTGGCGCGCACCCACGGGTCTTTGACCTCGACCTGGGCCAGCGCGGCAGTGGCGGAAAGTGCGAGCAGGGAAGCAAGAATCACATGTTTCACGGGTTTCCTTTATGGCGGGCCCGACTGCGCAGTGCAGTCGGTGCCGATTCAAACATACAAGACGCGCAGCGACTTGCTTTGCTCCCTTCTCCCGGCATGGCTTTTCCTGGTGCCCGAATCGCCATGCGATTCGCCTGCGGGAGAAGGGGAGGGCGGCCAAGGCGCTTTCATTCAGCGTGGCATTTTCGCCATCGCCGTTGGCAGGAGTCTTTGCGCGTGTCGCACGCCGAAGGATACCGCATGCGGGATTTTGCGGCGCGGGCGCGTCAGCGCAGCGCCGCGTTCAGATGGTCGACGATCTCGGCCCAGTCGGCATCTTCCAGAATTTCTTCGCGCAAGAATGCGGCTTGGGCCGGGGTCCAGAACGGCGCATCGGCCAGTGCGACATCGGCCGCCAGCGGCGCATGGGTGACGATGAAGCGGTCGATCGCCTCGGGCTCGGTGGGCAGGCCGAGCTGCTTGAACAGTTCCTCGAGCGGGTGTACCGGTTGTTCCATGACAGTCTCCTGGTGGATTGATTTTCAATGCGCGCTGCGGCGCTTGAGCTGGGTTTTCAGTGCCGCGACTTCATCCAGCAGGTCCAGCGCCAGCGCAGCCCCGGCCGGATTGATTTCGAGGTCGCGCATCAGCCGCATCGTCAGCCGTGCGCGCTGCAGCGCCGCGCCGCCAAAGCGCCACTCCTGCGGCTGCTGGCCGCGCGGCTCCAGTATCCCTTCCAGCACCCACAGCGTAAGCTGCTCCTGCGGCGCATCGCAAGCCTGGGACAGCTCAACCAGGGTCAGCTCGATTTCATCGTCGACCACCTGGGCTTGCAGATAGGTCGTAGTCGTTTGGTTCATCGCGAATTTTCCTTACAGTTGCAGATGGGCGCGCGGGTTGAACTCGAAGGCTTGCGCCATCGCGCGGTAGGCCTCCTTGGCGCGCTCGTTGTCGGCGCTCGGCAGCGCGATCGTCAGCACCGCGTACAGATCGCCGGCCGGGTTGCCGGGAATGCCTTTGCCTTTCAGGCGCAGCTTGCGCCCGGCGCTGGAGCCGGCAGGAATGGCCAGCTGCACCGAACCCGCGGGCGTCGGGGCGGTGACGCTGCCGCCGAGCGCGGCTTCCCAGGGCGCCAGCGGCAAATCGAAATAGACGTCGCGGCCGTCGACCCGATAGTGCGGGTGCGCTCGGAATACGATCTCCAGGTACAGGTCGCCGGCCGGCCCGCCGCCGAGCCCCGGCCCGCCCTGGCCGGAGAGTCGCAAATGCTGGCCTTCGCGCACGCCTTTCGGGATCTGGATGTCGAGCGTGCGTTCGCGGGTGACGACATGGCCCTGGGCGTCCGTTGCCGGCATCCGTAGCGAAATGCTGCGCCGCGCCCCGTGGTAGGCGTCCTTCAGGTCGATTTCAACCTTCGCATGGTGATCCTGGCCCTGCGCACGCATGGTCTGGCGCGCCGCATGCGGGTGCCCGCGCCCGGTCCGGCGGCCGAACAACGCTTCGAAAAAATCACTGTAATCGGCGCCATCACCGGCCCCGCCCCCCATGTCGCGGCCGCTGAATTCGAAACCGGCATCCCAGTTCGGCGGCGGCTGGAATTCCTGCCCGCTCTGCCATTGGCTGCCGACCTGGTCGTAGGCGGCGCGGGTTTCCGGGTCCTTGAGCACCTTGTACGCTTCGCCCATCTCCTTGAAGCGCGCTTCCGCGTCGGCTTCCTTGCTGACATCCGGATGGTATTTGCGCGCCAGCTTGCGATATGCGCTCTTGATCTCATCCTGGGTCGCAGTGCGCGGCACCCCGAGGCTGGCGTAATAGTCTTTGTATTTCATCGGTCGAAGCGTCCCCGGGCGGCGTTAAGAGAATTCAATATTGAAATTAGCGCATGTCGTCTCTGCGCTGCTTGCGTTGCATCAATCACACCACCGCACCGAACAGCTTGCCGACGCCGGCGGTGATCGCCATCGCCAGCGCACCCCAAAAAGCCACCCGCAGCGCGGCCTGCGGTACCGGCGCGCCGCCGGTGCGGGCGCCGAGCGCGCCCAGCGCAGTCAGGCACACCAGCGAGGTGCCGGCTACCAGCGGCACCAGCAGCGGCAGCGGGGCCAGCAACGTCGTCAGCAGCGGCAGGGCGGCGCCGGCGGCGAAGGTGGCGGCCGAGGTCAGCGCGGCCTGCACCGGGCGCGCGCGGGCGAGCCTGGAAATGCCGAGTTCGTCGCGCGCATGGGCGCCCAGCGCGTCATGCTGCATCAGCTGCTGCGCCACCTGCGCGGCCAGTTCATGGGTCAGCCCGCGGTGCATGTAGATGGCGGTCAGTTCTTGCTGTTCGTGCTCAGGTTGCTCGGCCAGTTCGACCCGTTCGCGCTCCAGGTCGGCCTGTTCGGTGTCGGACTGCGAGCTGACCGAGACGTATTCGCCGGCCGCCATCGACATCGCTCCCGCCACCAGGCCGGCCACGCCGGCCAGCAGCAGCTCGCTGCGCCCGGCACTGGCGGCGGCAATCCCGACCATCAGGCTGGCAGTGGAGACGATGCCGTCGTTGGCCCCCAGCACCGCCGCGCGCAGCCAGCCGATGCGGTCGGTGCGGTGTCGTTCGCGGTGCTTGGCGTGGCGCATGTCGGGCCTTCACTGTTGGTAATATTGATGGAGTATGCTTAAAAATAGGATAATTACCGCAGATAAATAAAGCGGTATTGAAAATACATGCCTTTGTATGCTCTCAGAGCGTCGAAGTGAATTCCGACGGCGCCGGCCGCGCATGCTGCGGCTTGCGGCGGTTGACGGTGCCGATGTTGACGAAGCATGCCGGATGCTCGCCGATGGTCAGCGCAAATAATGTGCGCATGTGCGCCGATGTCATCGCCTGGCCGCTGGTGAGGCCGGCGCCGAAACCCATCGCATGCGCCGACAGCAGCATGTTCTGCAGCGCGCAGCCCAGCGACACCATCCGTTCCAGCGCCGGAATATCCGGCTCGGCCGGCCCCAGCCGGGCCACGGCCAGCAGCAGCAGCGGCGCGCGGTGCGCCTTTTCGCGCGCGGCCGCAATCTGCTCGGGGGTGGCGTCGGGGTCGCGCTCGATCAGCGCCTGCGCGAACACTTCGCCCAGCAGCGCACGCTTGTGCTGCGGGATGATGACGAAGCGCCACGGATGCAGCTGGCCGTGGTCCGGTGCTGCTGCGGCGGCGGCCAGCAATTGTTCGAGTTGCGCCGGACTCGGGCCCGGTGCTGCCAGGCGTTTCGGCGAAATGTTCTGGCGCGAGTGAATCAATGCCTGGGCGGCGTCGCACAACTCCTCTGCCGATACCGCTGGCGGGGCGCCATCTGCGGCGGCAGCATTGTGCATCGGTGCTGCGATCGGTAGTTTCATGAGCATTTCCCTGCAATCGTGCAAACCTGAAAACCCGATTCTGCATTATCGGGCTGGCGCGCGCAATCGATCGCGGTCCGTTTTGCCTGCAGCCGAGGCAAGGCATGCTAAATTCTTGCTTGCAAGAATGTTGTCAACCTTTCCAGGAGAACCATCATGCGCTGCCATATTCCTCTTTTCCCGCAATGCGGGCGCGCCGCCGAGTTGCGGAGCCGGCAATGAAGCTGCCCGTGTTGCGGCGCATGCCGGCGCTGCTGCTGTTGCTGTCGTTGGGCGGCGTGCTGCATCCGGGGCCGCTGGCGTATGCGGCTGAAGCTGCAGCGCCGCTGGTGCTGCTGGCGCAGGATTTCAGTGATGCGATCGACCCCGGCGCCTACCTGGTGAGCGAAAAACTCGATGGCGTGCGCGCGCTGTGGGATGGCAACAGCTTGCGCTTTCGCAGCGGCAGGATGATCCGGGCGCCCGACTGGTTTATTGCCGGCCTGCCGGCCCACCCGCTGGACGGCGAGCTGTGGATGGGGCGGCGCAATTTCGACCGGCTGTCGGCGGCAGTGCGGCGCGACAGTCCGCGCGATGCCGAGTGGCATCAGATCAGCTATCAAGTGTTCGAGTGGCCGCAAGCGCCCGGCACTTTCAGCGAGCGGCTGGCGGCGCTGCAGCTGAGTATTGCGCGCGCCAATCTGGGCCGGCTGCAATTGGTGCCGCAACAGCGCATCGCCAGTCGCCAGGCGCTGCACGCCCGCCTGCAGCAGGTGGTGCGCGCCGGCGGCGAGGGCCTGATGCTGCACCGCGCCGATGCGCTCTGGCAAACCGGGCGCAGCGATGCGCTGCTGAAACTCAAGCCGCAGCATGATGCCGAGGCCAGGGTCGTGGCCCATTTGCCGGGGAAAGGGAAGTACCAGGGCATGTGCGGCGCCTTGCTGATGGAAAGTCCCGACGGCCAGCGCTTCCGGTTGGGCAGCGGCATGAGCGACGCGCAGCGCCGCGCGCCGCCGCCGGTCGGCAGCGTGGTGACCTACCGTTACCGCGAACGCACGCCGGCCGGCTTGCCGCGCTTTGCCAGCTTCCTGCGGGTGCGCGCGCCGGAGTAATCCTTGCGTTTTGGGAGGGCATGAGAAAAACCAGCGCCCGGCTGGTTTTTTTGTGTCCGGCACCGTCGCATCCGGTGCGGTTGTCATTCGAGCGTCACAATCCCCGCGTACATTTTCACATGTTGCGTTGCACAAGGACGCGTGCAAGCCTGCAAGCGAACCGGCGCTGCGGCAGAGCGTCGAAAACGCTGTTACTGATTCTTGTACCGATTGAGGAGTTTCGAATATGCACGGTATTACCGGCAACAAAATGAGTCTGAACAATTTTGCTATCAGTACCCGCCTGAGCGCCGGCTTTGCCGCGGTGCTGATCCTGATGCTGGCGATAGCCGGCCTGGGCATCGCCCGGCTGCAGGCGGTCGGCGAGGTGGCGCACACGATGTCGTCCGAAACCATGGTGGTCGAGCGTCTCGGCGCCGAATGGTTTACCGAGATAAGCGTCAATAGCGCGCGCACCGTAGCGGTGGCCAGGACCGATGAGCCGGAATCCCAGGATTATTTCAAGGAGCAAATCAAATCCACCAATGCCAGAATCGGCGCGATCCAAAAAAGCCTGGAGCCGATGATCGCATCAGCCCAAGGCAAGACATTGCTGCAGGATATCGCTGAAAAACGCCGGAAATATGAAGCTGTCGGCGGCGCCGTGCTGGAGCTGAAACGGACCGGCAGGAATGCGCTTGCCGACCAGATGATAGAGGAGAAATTCCTGCCGGCGGTGGCTGCCTATCTGCACAGTGCCCGCCAGCTGATTGCCTATCAACAAAGCCAGTCGCTGGCGCTGGCCAGCCAGGCCGACCGTCATTTCCAGGACGGCCGCATGCTGCTGGCGTCGCTCAGCGTGGCTGCGCTGTTGCTCGGGCTGGCGTGCGCGTGGCTGATCAGCCGTTCCATCTCGGGGCCGTTAAACGCAGCGCTGCGGATTGCCCGGCGCGTCGCCGTCGGCGACCTGTCGGCGCAGATCGTGGTGACCGGCAAGGATGAAACCGGCCAGCTGCTGGCAGCGTTGCGCGACATGAATGCCGCGTTGCATCAAATTATCGGCAACGTCCGCCACAGCACCGACACCATCGCACTGGCATCGGGCGAAATCGCCTCCGGCAACCTCGATCTGTCGGCGCGTACCGAAGAACAGGCCGGTTCGCTGCAGCAGACCGCCGCCTCGATGGAACAGCTGACTTCCACCGTCAGGCAAAATGCCGACAACGCGCGCCAGGCCAACCAGCTGGCGGTATCGGCCTCCGGCGTCGCAGTCAAGGGCGGTCAGATGGTGGCGCTGGTGGTCGACACCATGGGCTCGATCAAGGCCAGCTCCGGCAAGATCGCCGACATCATCGGCGTCATCGACGGCATCGCGTTCCAGACCAATATCCTGGCGCTGAATGCGGCGGTCGAAGCGGCGCGCGCCGGCGAACAGGGCCGTGGCTTCGCGGTGGTGGCCACCGAAGTGCGCAATCTGGCGCAGCGCAGCGCCAGCGCCGCGAAGGAAATCAAGGCGCTGATCGACGACTCGGTGCAACAGGTCGATGCCGGCAGCGTGCTGGTCGGGCAGGCCGGCGCCACCATGGGCGAGATTGTCGCCAGCGTCAGGAAGGTGACCGACATCATGAGCGAGATCACCGCCGCCAGCCAGGAGCAAAGCGACGGCATCGAACAGGTCAACCAGGCGATCGGCCAGATGGATGATGTCACGCAGCAAAACGCCGCGCTGGTCGAACAGGCCGCCGCCGCCGCCGAAAGCCTGCAGGAGCAGGCCGCGTCGCTGGCGCAGGCGGTCAGCGTGTTCAGGCTGGGCAGCGAAACCCCGGCGCCGTCCGTTGCAGCGCGTGCACCGCAACGCGTAATCCGGCAGGCGGGCGGCAACCGCCTGGCGCGCGGGAAGCCGCTGGCGGGACCGGAAAAGAGGCTTCCAGCGGTCCTGTGCAGTTGAATATACGTATGTATGTATATTTAAAGTGGCAATGAAACAATGCGCAAATATCGTTGTTTTTGCATATACTCCAGATAATATCCAAGTCTGCGGGAAAACTCCCTGTCCCGCTGGCGGGAGAGAGGTGGGGAGAGGGTGCACGCAATGGCCAGCGTGGCCCAAACAGCGCGCAACCTTGACTCCTGCACCCGGCTTCATTGCCACGGTGGTTTCAGGCCGTGCCGTTACCAGGATCGCCTGCACCGGGAGTTTCCGTTATTCAGGGTTTGTTGCCGGATTCGCGTGGGCATTCGATGCCCCAATCAGGACTCCAGACTTGCCGACAAGCAAAACTCCGGCGTGATTAGCTTGATTGCGCCAGGGAAAGCCGTGATACTGGATGGAAATAAATCAAATTTCTATCCTTTGGGAAACGCGATGAATACATGGATGATGAATGGCGTTTTTGCCCTGTTTTTTTTCCTGGTAGCGACCGGCCTGTTTTTCTTTGTGGTAACAAGGGGCGCACTGCTGGTGCGCGGATTGTCATCGGGTTCAGGCAGTGAAAAGTCGCACGTGTATCCGATCTATTCGAACATGCGGCTGATCAAGCTGGTGGATTTTCAACCCATCATCTCCGCAATACTGCTGTTCCAATATCACGGCCTGGTTTCGAAGATTGTCTCCGGACTCGAGCGGTCCGACCTGAAGAACAAGAAAGTGCTGATCACCTCATGCGCATTCGGCAATGTGATTCCGAGAGTCGTTCAGGCAGCTCTCAATGCAGGCGCGGAGCGCGTCCTTATCGTCGATATCATTCACAATGAACTTGCGCATGCAAGGAGCAAGCTTGGCAATTTTTCCGGCAAGGTGGATTTCATCGAAGATAACGCCACGTCGATGAAGCAGGAGGATGGCGTTGTCGACGCCAACGTCATATTCTTTCTGCTCCATGAACTGCCGCACCATCTGAAGGTGCAGGCGCTGAATGAGGCCGGACGCTTGCTGGCTCCGGGAGGAAAACTGTTTCTTGCGGAATTCCATCGACCGGAGCCGCGGGTGCTGCGCGCGCTGAGCTGGACCTACTTCAAGGTGTTCGAGCCGCTCGGTCTTACGCTCTGGAATACGCACGACCCGCTGATCTGTTTGGAAAACATCGGGGGATGGACGTGTGAGCGTACAACGTTCTTCTTCGGAAACTTCCAGATAATCACCGCAACAAAGCGATAGCCTCTGGCAGCGGACCCGGCCGCGGCCACTTGCGGTCGGGGCCGGGTCCGCTCCTGCGAACTTCCATTTAGCGGTTCGCGCCGGCTTCGTACCAGGGTTTGCTCGCGTTTACCACCTTCACCACCAGCAGCATCACCGGCACTTCGATCAGCACGCCGACCACGGTCGCCAGCGCGGCGCCGGATTCGAAGCCGAACAGGCTGATCGCTGCCGCCACCGCCAGCTCGAAGAAATTGGAGGCGCCGATCAGCGCCGACGGGCAGGCCACCGAATGCTTTTCCCCGACTTTGCGGTTGAGCCAGTAGGCCAGCGCCGAATTGAAGAAGACCTGGATCAGGATCGGCACCGCCAGCAGTGCAATCACCAGCGGCTGCTGCAGTATCGCGTCGCCCTGGAAGGCGAACAGCAGCACCAGAGTCAGCAGCAGCGCGGACACCGACCACGGCTGGATCTGGTGCAGCACCGCATCGAACCTGGCTGTACCTTTGGCCAGCAGCGCGCGCCGGATCAGCTGGGCGATGATCACCGGCAGCACGATATACAGCACCACCGAGGTCAGCAGCGTGGCCCACGGCACGATGATGCTGGATACGCCCAGCAGCAAAGCGACCAGCGGCGCGAACGCGAACACCATGATCAGGTCGTTGATCGCCACCTGCGACAGCGTGAAATAGGGGTCGCCGCCGGTCAGACGGCTCCAGACGAACACCATCGCGGTGCAGGGCGCGGCCGCCAGCAGGATCAGGCCGGCGATGTAGGAGTCGATCTGCGCGCTGGGCAAATACGGTGCGAACCAGACCCGGATGAACAGCCAGCCCAGGAATGCCATCGAAAACGGCTTCACCGCCCAGTTGACGAACAGCGTGACGGCGATGCCCTTGCTGTGCTGGCGCACCTGATGCAATGCGCCGAAGTCGATCTTCAGCAGCATCGGGATGATCATCACCCAGATCAGCAGGCCGACCGGCAGGTTGACCTTGGCGACTTCCATCGCGCCGATCGCCTGGAACAGATTCGGCCAGCCCTGGCCGAGCGCGATTCCGGCCACGATGCACAGCGCGACCCAGGCCGTCAGGTAGCGCTCGAACAGATTCAGCGGCGCGCCGATTGCCTGTTTGAGGATGACTTCAGAGGGTGCAGACATGAATGCTCCGGTAAAAAATTATTGGCTTTGGCCCATCGCGTGCAATTGCTTTTGCAGCGACAGCCGATCAAGCTTGTCCAGCGGCAGGCTCAGGAACAACTGGATACGGTTGATGATTTCGATATGGGTGCGTATGAAAGCCCTGCGTATGGTTTCGTCGTCGCCTTCCACATGCGAAGGGTCGGCGAATCCCCAGTGTGCGGTGACCGGTTGTCCGGGCCAGATCGGGCAGACTTCGCCGGCGGCCTGATCGCATACGGTGAAAATGAAATCCATCTTCGGCGCGCCGGACACGGCAAACTCGTCCCAGCTCTTGCTGCGCAAAGTGCTGACGTCATAGTGGTTGTGTTGCAACAATTCCAGTGTCAGCGGGTGCACGTCGCCGCGCGGGTGGCTGCCCGCGCTGTAGGCGCGAAAGCGTGCTGCGCCGAGATGTTTCAGCACGGCCTCGGCAATGATGCTGCGCGCCGAGTTGCCGGTGCACAGGAACAGTACGTTGTAAATCTTGTCGCTCATGCTGTCTTTCCTTTGGCAATGTCCGGAGATGATGTATACGGTGTATGTCCAAGTTCCAGCAGGCGCACCACGCCGACCGGTTCCTCGGCCAGCAGCGGCACCAGCGCGGTGCGTTGCGCGTACTGCTGCGCCACCAGTGCGATCTGCGCCAGTTCGTTGGCGGCGCGCCGGCGCAGCAGGCGCGACTGCGGCTGTGCGGCCACCAGGCTGTTGTTGACGATCCAGGCCCACGGTTCGATGCCGGCCCGGCGCAGGTCCGCTTGCAGCTTGGCCGCTTCCAGCACCGGCGTGGTCTCGGCCAGCGTCACCAGCAACACCTTGGTCCGGGCCGGGTCCTGCAACTGCATCATCGGGGTGGTGAAATGCAGATGCGGATCGCTCATCTGGCGTGCCACTTCGCGGTGATAGGCGCCGGTGGCGTCCAGCAACAGCAGCGTGTGGCCGGTTGGCGCAGTATCCATCACCACGAACTTCTTGCCGGCCTCGCGGATCGCGCGTGAAAACGCCTGAAACACCGCGATCTCTTCGGTGCAGGGCGAGCGCAAGTCTTCTTCCAGCAGTGCACGGCCAGCCGCATCCAGATTCTTGCCCTTGGTGTCGAGCACGTTTTGCCGGTAGCGCGCGGTTTCCGCCTGCGGATCGATGCGGCTCACCGTCAAATGTTCCAGCGTGCCGTCCAGGGTTTCGGCCAAATGCGCGGCAGGATCGGAGGTGGTCAGGTGCACAGGATGACCGCGCTCGACCAGCGCCAGCGCCACCGCCGCCGCCAGCGTGGTCTTGCCGACGCCGCCTTTGCCCATCAGCATGATCAGCCCGTGACCGTCGGCCGCGATCTGGTCGATCAGCGTGCTTAGCGCGGGTGCATCTATGGTTGGAACCGGTGCAGAATCGGTGCCGGATGCGGGTTCGTCTGCCTTCAGCAATTGACGCAGCGCATCCAATCCGACCAGATTGAATGATTTCAGAGCCACATGGTCGGTCGGCAACGACTGCAAGGCTTCCGGCATCTCGGCCAGCGCCTGCTGTTCGCGCTTGAATACCGCTGCGGCCAATGGATCATGCGCGGCTTCGCGCTGCGGCAGGATGCCGTTGATCACCAGGGTTTGCCGCTGGAGCCCGATCGCCGCCAGCTCTTCATGGGTGCGCGCGGCCTCGCGCAGCGTCGCGCTTTGGGCGCGGGCGACCAGAATCAGCCGCGTACGCACCGGATCGGCCAGCGCCTCGACTGCCGCATGATAGCGGGCGCGCTGCTTCTCCAGCCCGGCCAGCGGCCCGAGGCAGGACGCATCGCCCTTGCCGTCCTGCAGAAAGTCATCCCACGCGCCCGGCAATTGCAGCAGGCGGATCGTGTGGCCGGTCGGCGCGGTGTCGAACACGATATGGTCGTAGCCGTCTAGCAGCGCCGGATCGGTCAGCAGCGCGGTGAACTCGTCGAAGGCGGCGATCTCGGTGGTGCAGGCGCCGGACAACTGCTCCTCGATGCTCCTGACCACCGCATCCGGCAACACGCCGCGCACCGGACCGACGATCTTGTCGCGGTACAGCTGGGCCGCCGCCTGCGGATCGATTTCCAGCGCCGCCAGCCCCGGCACCGCATCCACTACGGTGACGTGGTTGCCGATCTCGATGCCGAATACCTGACCGACATTCGATGCCGGATCGGTCGACACCAGCAGCACACGCTTGCCCTGATCGGCCAGAGACACCGCAGTGGCGCAGGCCAGCGAAGTCTTGCCGACGCCGCCCTTGCCGGTGAAGAACAGGAACGGCGGCGGATTGTCGATGAATTGCATGGTCGCCATCAGCAGCACCGGCTGCCGCTGCAGCATCCGGCGGCGGGTTTCGCTGCGGCTTCAGGCGCCGCGATGCCGGCCCAGCGCACCAGTTCGGCGCGCAGCGGATAGCGCCCGGCCAAAGCCACTTCGCCATCGACCAGAATCAGCGGCAAGGCTTCGGCGCCGGAGCGCTGCAGAAAGCTGTTGACCACTGCATTTTCGGCAAACGCCATCGGCTGCTGCGCCAGATTGAAGCGCTCGACCTGCGCGCCGTTTTTGATCGCCCAGTCGATATCGGCGGAAAAATTCACCAGCGCCTGATCGACGTCAGTGCCGCATACGCCGCTGCTGCAGCACAGCGCGGGATCGAAAATCTGAATGGTGCTCATCGGGAATCTCCTGTGGGTTGAAAGAAATAGCTTACGGAAGTTAAGGGAAATTACGCCAGCAGCGCGCCGATGCGGTTCAGTTCCGCCTGCAGCTGCACCTTGTCCTGCTGCAACTGGGCCAGCGGCAAAGCCAGCAGGGCCTCGATCCGCGTGCGCAGGATGCGGTACGCGCGCACGAATGCGGCATCGATCTCGGCCTCGGTGCCGCTCGCATGGGCCGGATCATCGACGCCCCAATGCGCGCGCAGCACCGGCCCCAGCGCCGGATTCAGATACGCGGGACAGGTTTCGCCGGCGGCGCTGGCGCAGACCGTGATCACGATGTCCGGTGCGGCCGGCAGGTGGTCCCAGGACTTGCTGGCAACACCTGCAGTCGAAATCTGCTCGCGCGCCAGCAGGGCCAGCGAGCGCGGATGCACCTGGCCGGTCGGCTGGCTGCCGGCGCTCAACGCGTGCCAGCCGGCCGGCGCCAGGTGGTTGAAGGTGGCCTCGGCCAAGATAGAGCGGCAGGAATTGCCGGTACACAGAAATAGAACATTCATCGGATAGCGGTTTCAGGTGAGTTAAATAGTCGGCACCGCGTCGGCCCCGGCGCACAGCGGCGTATCGCAAACGACCGCGCACTGTTCCGGATGGCCGGCGCAGCATTCCTCGGTCAGGTAGGTGATCAGATCCTGCATCAGCGCCATGTTCGCGCGGTAACGCTGGAAGCGGCCTTCCTGCACCACGCTCAGCAGCCCGGCCTGGGTCAGCGCCTTCAGGTGGAAAGACATATTGGTCGGCGCAATCGCCAGCGCGCTCGCGATCTCGCCGGCCACCAGACCCTGCGGCCCGGTGCGCACCAGTAGCCGGTACGCATCGAGCCGGATGCCGGAAGCCAGCGATTCGAAGACGGAAGTTGCAGTGTTTTTATCCATGCGATGATTATACAACGATAGTTGAATTATTAAATCGATGTGTCGGAATGCGGCTGGGGCAGGGTGCGCCGGCCGCTAGATGAACCGGTTGGTTTGTGCCATTTAATTGGGAGCATGATTTAAAAATACTCCCCATGAAAACCATCACCGGTTGCACTTCGTGGTTGAATCCGCTTCATGTCGGCTCACAAAAGTCAATTTAATCCGGGGTCGCCAGCCAGTTGCGTACTTGCCGTACGACCCAAGATCCATCATCCAACGGAAGGTCGTGGCCTGCGTTGGGGTGCATGACCAACGGGGTTTGCCATTGGCTGGCCAGGCGCTGAGAGCAGCGCGGGTTTACCAGTTGATCCATCGCACTGGCGAGAATCAGCATTGGCGGTGCTGGCTTGCGCACAGGAGCACGATATTGCCCGGCCGCGATCAATTGGCGCAGTGCATTGTTACGCGAGACCGGATATTCCTGCTTATAAGCGACCCAGGCAGCCAGAGTATTTGTTTGGGATTCGCCGTTGCAACTGGTCAGGCGCAAAATCAATTGCTCTTGTTTGACGAGATCAGACGGTCGCAAGGCCAGGCCGAATAAATCCGGGTAATTGCGCGGCCGCAGACGCTGATAGAACGGGCTGAACGGGCGCAGGCTGGTGTTGATCAGCACGCAGCCATTGAGTTCTTCTGGATAGCGGGCGCCCCAGGCGACGGCCACCATCGCACCCAAGGACAAGGCGAGCACCTGATAAGGCGGCGCGATGCCGCGTGCCTGTAGGGCGCGACGACAATGCTCGACCATCTCTTCCACCCGCAGCGGGCTTGGCATCTGGTGCAAGCGGCCATTGCCGGGCAGGTCGAGCAGAACGACGTCGGCCCCGGCAATTTCGTGACTGAAAACGCCCGGAAAATTTCCCCAATGGCGCGTCTCTCGCATCAGCCCGCGCAAGAAGATCCAGGTACTCATTGTGTTTGGTCACGGTACCAACGGCTAACAGCCCGTTGCTGTTGCTGCGCCCGCGCTGCGCCAACCGGCAGCCAACGCTGATGACCACATGCAGCGCGCGTCAGAAAATCCAGCCAGACCAAATGGCTGCGCAACACCCGCTGCAGGCGGTGAGTGGGTTGGGGGTTGAAGATGCCCTGGCGAGAAAAGAGTTGCAGCGGATTTTTCTTGACCCACAGCCAGGAACCCATTTCCAGAGTTAAGGGCAAGAAAATGCGCTCGTCGTTTCCAGCCGCCCGCAGGTACAGGTAATCCCACAGATCGCCGTGGGTCAGATATTGTCGACTTTGTGGCTCAAACAGGTAGTTGTGATTGGGGTAGGTCTGGTCGAACAGCTGTTCCAGCGCAGACACTTCCGGTAAATGCTGGATAGGCACCGCAGTATGCGCATGGGGAAACCATATCCGGTCGCGCAGGCCGAATCCGGAATGGCAGTCCAGCGCGAGACTGAACGCGCGCGGGAACAGCTCATCCTGCACAACGCGGCAAAGCGCCTGGCTTTCGATTTCCATCGGTGCGCCGGCTGCACCGCGAAACCAGGGTAGGCGTGTGCTGATGCGCTGTCCGCCGAGCAGAAAAGGGACCTTGTCCACAGCTTCGAGCGGTGCATTACGCATCAAGTCCACGCCTTGCGGGTTGCTGCGCGTGCATTCCCACATGCCGCCAGGGTTCACTAACGGCATGAAAATCAGGCGAACCGAGTTCAGCTGGCGCTGCAGCACGCTGTCCCAGCGTAGACGTGTCAGCAAGCTGTGCAAAAAAACCAGCAATACTTGCGTGCCTATGCGCTCCAGGCCGTGGATGCCGCCAAAAAACCCGACTGCAGGCGCTTCAGGATCTTGACTCCCTAGCGCTAACGCATAAATGGGGAAGTGAACTCCGTCCGTTGCGACTTCGGCGATGTTTCGCACCTCAAGATGCGGCGCACCTTCCGTGATGATGCGCTCCAACTCGACCAGCTCGGGTAGCCTGCATGCTGTCATGATGTTTCATTGTTTAAATGGCAATACGATTGAGAATAGGCAGGCCGGCCGTTTAGTTCAGCCTTTCATATACGAGAGTATGCGCGGCAACCATCAAGCTATTGATCCAGTACGATTAACCCTTGAATATTTTTTTGACACTGCTTGCGCCCGCAGCAAGCGGACATGTAAATTGGCTTGAGTCACTTATAGCTTTCTCCAGATATTGGTGCAAAATGCGCCCGCGGTCTAAAAAAATCCATCTCAAAAGAGGTGAGAAGCCCGCATCGTAAAAGATAGCGGGCTTTTATTTTGTTTGTTAAAGGGAATTGTTTGCTGCCCTTCCTGGGATTGGGAAAAAAACGCAACATCTCGCGTGTGGCGTCCGGGCCTTTCGGATCAGTGAAACTGCCGCTGGCGCTGCCGCCCGACCAGGCGTGACCGGCACCATGCACTAGCCATTGCTCCGCAACCGGCTGCCCGGCAGCGTCCTTGTAAATGGTGCGGGTAAAAGCATGGCGATCCGGTATCTGGCCCTGCTCGACGGTGATATTGGTCGCCTGCAACAGTGCTCCATCGACCGGGTTGGAGACGCCTTGCTGATCTAATTTAACTTTTTGAAGAGCAACTTCACTCTTTTTGATGTGAATATCGCAAGATAGTCTTGGATTCTGGCCTGTTCTTTTAGATGCATCAGGACATCTTCATACACAAGCGTAATTTCTTGTACTGGCCGATTTAATTCTTCAGCAAGTAATTCAAGGTGTCGGAGATGCCTCAATTCATTTTGGGTATCGATATACGAAGACTTATTAAGCATAGGACTTACGCAAAAAGCGTATTTTTGTAACAAATCGGGTTTATGCCAAACGCATAGCAATCGTCGGATTTTTAAGTTGCTGTCGTAAGAATTCATCAAGCAATCCATGCTTAATGCGATAAAGGGTCTGCCCTGTTT
>JAUYNR010000092.1 GCA_030698225.1 Oxalobacteraceae bacterium
ACACCAAAGTCAACCGGAAAATCCACTTGTTACAAAATATTATGGCACAACATTTCACTTTTTTGAGCGACCCCAGCATTCATGCGGGTTTGCGGGCGACGAAAGGTCAAAAACGTCAAAAAAGTGACAAAGATGGGCTAAGCAAGGGCCGCAATCGGGCTGCGGACGGTTTAGGAGTGAATTGGGCATGACAACCAGGATCACTGTAGCCGCTGGCAACGCCAGGATCGGCGATATTATCTACAACGGCCTTGGCACTAGCAAACACCCAACCTACGCCTGGGAAGCTATCACCCAGGTCAATTCGGTGGATGGACTGATTCAGCTGATTACAGGCCGTCTCGACGGTCCACACGGTGAATTCTGGTTCGAGCCGGACGAATCAGTTGTCGTGGTTCGCCACCCACCGGCAGAGCCCAAACCAGCTACCGCAGAGCCCCATAACAAGCGAGCTCACGGGCATTAGGACAGGCTTTATCCTTGGCGGTGGTTGCATGATGGCCCATTGGCGCCACAAAATACACGGGCTGCGACTGGTGTCGGCCAATACCAGCCTTTCGCGGATTTGTTCGATAGCTGCCATTGGATTCGCGTGCTGCTTCGAAGCCGCCAGTGACACGAAAGCGTACAGCTTTGCCATTGGGCGCGCCGCAATGACGCGAAAACGGCAAAATAAAACGATCTTTCATCGGGCAGGAAACGCCCCAAAGACGCCATTCGAATATCATAAAATCTCGGCAGATTTTATATAAATGGCATATTAAAAAATTCACCAGAAAGAATTTATGAGTATGTTTTATTATTTTTGGTTTCGGAGTTGGCCAATTGCGCGAGAGTTATGCATTCTTCGCGTATGACAAATCCCGTCTCCTCCGCCTCCGCCGGCAGCATATATAGAACGTCAAGCGGTAATTCCTTTCCTGCAAGTCTTAATTCCGCCTTCAGTCGGGACAGAGGTTCGCCAGACGGGCCGACGATCAAAATGTCAAAATCGCTGCCCACACCGAACAGCGAAGAGCCAAACATGAAGGATTCGAACCCCCGCAGGGACTCGCAGGATTTAAGTAGGTATCTTGCGACTTCACGTGCCGTCATCAACGGTTCTGCAACAGCACTTTTAACTCGTCCCATTTCATTACCTCGCATCCAAGGCTTCTCCCTGCTTCGATGGCATTCTGCGTAGGATGCCCGTTGGGATTGATGTTCCAGGCAATATCGATGGGGCCGAAACGATCCCAGAAGGTGCGAATGGCATCGGCTGTCGGCTCGTACTCCATAATCATACCTACGCGGCAGGTGCGCCCACTGGCGAGCGTCATCGTGAAGACCCGATCAAACTCCCTCTCGAGGTTCGTAACGGATCTAATTTGCCTGATGAGTCGATACGAGAAGAAGTAGCCCTTATGGGCAGCAGTCTTTGCGTCGCCTGTGCCAATAGCGGAACTAAGAGTGCCGGCGTTTCCCCAGCCTATTGTATTGCTTTCTAAATATCTGATTGCCCCACCTTCCCAGACGCACTCCTTTCTATATCCGCATAGGAAATCCACGTCGGGAAAATCCGTATGGTATTGCATTGCTAATTGGGCGTTGATTGTGTCGGCGGCCGAGATAACCGCAACTACGTCGGGCCTGTCAGGCATCGTGATCCTGATAGCATCATCGCGGACATGCTGCGCCGACGCTGCTCGGTGAGTTTTCAAAATGCTTTGAAGTGCGTAGTTCACCTGCCAGTTCATGCGAGGATTCCATCCATTTCTGTGGGGTAGCGGATAGCACCGCCGGCGATACCACAAACATGACGTTCTGAGAGACCTCGAACATGTTCTTGGTATTGGGCGAATGTCTGTCGCTCAGCTTCCGTCAAGTGGTGCAGATTTGCCTTGATGATGGCTTGAGTGCGGAAATGGTTAGGCAAAATGACACCTCGCATCCTCTGCACCCACGTCTTAGCCGCTTCAGATTCCGGATCATATTCGAAGCTCGATCCATCGGAGGGCGCGAACTCCTTCCATACGACCTTGTTTTCGGCCATGGCGGCGAACACGGCGTCTCTAACTTGGCCGCGCTCATCGTAGACACGGATTCCTTGCCTGTGTGCCAAGGCAGCGAGGTGGTTACTTTTCCAACCTAGCAATGTGCCCCGGCTATAGCCGTCGGGATCCTTGTCAACTATCGTGTGGCAGGTTGGACACAACAAAATCAGGTTTTCAAAGGAGTCGGCCTCGAACTCGCCGGCGGGCCTTTCTTCGTGGCGCGGTCCCGTTTCTCCGTGCGGGATCACGTGAGCCATTTCGGCTATATGCTTATCTCCGCCCATTTCAGCAGGAAAAAGAGGCTGGAGGCACTCGGAGCGTTGGCAGTGACCAGCAGCCTCCGAAAACAGCCGCAGTTTCGTTTCCGTAGGTATATGTTTGCGATTTGCCATGGTTGGGAGGCTAAAATCCGACGCGACTAGAAGTGGTGTACAGGGTACAGGCCAAATAGATCAATAACGACACATGCTGAACGCCGAGAGCTAACGAAGAAAACATACATTACCATTTTATAAGAGGCGACCATGGATTGAGGGGCCGCTTCTTGCCGATCGCCGACCTACGGCGGGTTTCCAAAAGATTGGGCTCGGTCAGCGTTCATAGTTCCGACGACTGCGGCCTTTGTTTCTTTATGATGTCGATGGCACTCTCAGCGCGTCTAGATTCGCAGTCAACTCGACCGGGAATGGTAGTCCGTCACCGCTCAAGATCCATTCAAAATAGTGCACTACGAACGCCGACAACTCCGCCATGCTCAGGCTGTAACCGGAAAAGTCAAAGTAAGCCATAGGTTTATTCTCGAAGTATGCGAACCAGCAGCCTATCACCGGTCGTTCTATCTTCACAATGACTTGAGCCTCCAGCGAGTGCTTATTCGTCATTTTCCAGTGCTTAGATCCATTCGAGACATCTATCACCGCACGGAAAACATCCTTTGCACCCTGGGGAAGCTCTGCTTTTCGGGCAATCTGGCCGGCACTTGCACTATCAGGCTTCAGCCAATCAACGTACAAATGGTGTGCGGTAACGATAAAATTAAAGGAATCGTAAACACTCCACGATTCAACTAAACGAGCTTCTTCCCATTTCAACTTTTCGAACATGTCGTGCGGAGTGTCCAAAGCAAGGCGAGTGATGGGTTTCTCCAGCATTGTATTTTCCAATCTCGACTCTGACGGACCAAAAAAATTCTTTTAGATTTGACCTCGTAAGCCATGAAACCTGCTGAGCAAAGGCGCACATCGACATGCGCCTCAATGACTGCTTCTGGCCAATTTCGCGCTTCCCCTGCAACCTTAAATTATTTGCAAGTCTACTTCATATCCTCTTGCAATCGAAAGGCTTGATAGCATCCTGCCAGTACAAAGCTCGGGCGCAGACTGAAGGTCCACTCACGTAACAGGAGGATCTCATGGATACGCAGACCAAAGAAGCCAGCAGGGATGCGCCTTGGAACAAGGGAAAACTGGTCGGCCAGAAACCGCCCCTGAAGCCGAAGGACATCTGAGCCATCCGAATCCATCTGCAGAATGCCCATCAGGTTCGGGATTTGGCTATGTTCAATCTCGCCATCGACAGCAAGTTGCGGGGCTGCGACCTGGTGAATCTGCGGGTCCGGGACGTCTCCCACGGGAACCAGATCCTGCCCCGGGCCATGGTCGTGCAGCGGAAGACACAGCGCCCTGTCCAGTTCGAGCTGACCGAACCCACCTGCACCACTGTGGCGGCCTGGATCGTCAAGGCGGGGCTCAAGCCCGAGCAGTATCTCTTTCCCAGCCGGGTCGCCAAGTCTCCTCATGTCTCAACACGGCAGTACGCCCGGATCGTCCACCAATGGATTGCCGCCGCTGGACTCGACACCAGCGCCTACGGCACTCACACCATGCGCCGGACGAAGGCGACGCTGATCTACAAGCGAACCAAGAATCTGAGGGCTGTTCAATTGCTCTTGGGCCATACCAAGCTCGAAAGCACCGTCAGGTACTTGGGCATCGAAGTCGACGATGCCCTGGAAATCTCTGAGCAGACCGAGATATAGCAGAGTGCTGCCCCTGCTCGTACCGTCCCGGCGCGAAAAGGGGACAATGAACAGCCCACGGGCGCCTGCCTTGCAGGTGTGAAGGTACGCCTCACTCGCCAGCGTATGGTCGGAAGAATCGCCCGACACAGTGGTGCGAACATAGCAGCCGGAGTAACGACCGGCCACCCGTGGCTACCTGCCCCCATGAAAGGCAGCTTTCGGACATGCTGGGGAATACGTGCTCCCGGCCACGACCGGCCAAAAGCGGACATGTGACTACATTAAAAAGCGACCACTTGGCCGTCTTTTCTTTGCGGAACGCCCCCTTGCCCGCATTCTGGAGAATGTTGGCGGAACTCGCGGCGATTCAGTTAATAGCAACTGCACTTTGCGCTCCCCTGGATATCGCCATGGCACATGGAAGCTCGCCGGTTCCAACCACGTCCTGCGCAATGGCGTTAGTCTGTCAAATTATCCGTATGCGGCAGCGTTTGTAGAAAGCATCGATGTATTACACGGCGCCGGCGTGGCGACGGATAATAACGGCTACATCATTTTGAACACCATTTTTGGAATTCCCCCATGGAAATTAAGGTCAATTTTCTCGATAAACTTCGTCTTGAAGCCAAGTTTGATGATTTCACGGTGGTATCCGACCAGCCTATCCGCTATAAGGGCGATGGCTCGGCGCCCGGTCCCTTCGATTATTTTCTGGCCTCATCGGCCCTGTGTGCTGCTTACTTTGTGAAGTTGTACTGCGTAACTCGCAACATTCCGACCGATAATATCCGCCTGTCGCAGAATAATATTGTTGATCCGGAAAACCGTTACCAACAGATTTTCAAGATCCAAGTCGAGTTGCCACCGGATATCCTGGACGTAGACCGCCGGGGCATTTTGCGTTCCATCGAGCGTTGCACGGTCAAGAAAGTGGTACAAGCAGGACCCGAGTTTGTGATTGAAGTAGTAGAGAACCTGGATGCCGATGCGCAGTCCCTGCTGACGTTGACGCCGGCTTCTGACGCCAGCACCTATATTGTGGGCAAGGATCTGCCATTGGAGCAAACCATCGCCAATATGTCGGGCTTGTTGGCAGACCTGGGTATCAAGATTGAAATCGCTTCGTGGCGTAATATCATTCCCAATGTGTGGTCGCTGCATATCCGCGATGCGCACTCGCCGATGTGTTTTACCAATGGCAAGGGAGCCACCAAAGAAAGCGCGCTTGCGTCAGCGTTGGGCGAGTTTATCGAGCGCCTTAATAACAACCATTTCTACGCCGGGTCGTTTTGGGGTGAAGACATCGCCAACGCGGCGTTTGTCCATTATCCGAACGAGCGCTGGTTCAAGCCTGGCCGTAAAGATGCGCTGCCGGCCGACATTCTGGATGATTACTGTCTGCAAATTTACAATCCAGATGGCGAGTTACGTGGCTCGCACCTGATCGACACCAACTCGGGCAATGTGCAGCGCGGTATCTGTTCGCTGCCGTATGTGCGGCAGTCGGACGGCGAGGAGGTGTATTTCCCATCCAACCTGGTCGAAAATCTCTACGTCAGCAATGGCATGAGTGCCGGTAATACGCTGGCCGAAGCGCAAGTCCAATGCCTGTCCGAAATTTTCGAACGGGCGGTAAAGCGAGAAATTCTGGGAGGCGAAATCGCACTGCCTGATGTGCCGCACGAAGTACTGGCGAAATACCCTGGCATTCTGGCCGGCATTCAGGGCTTGGAAGAGCAGGGCTTTCCGGTGCTGGTGAAGGATGCGTCGTTAGGTGGGACCTACCCAGTGATGTGCGTCACATTGATGAACCCGCGTACAGGCGGAGTATTTGCCTCGTTCGGCGCACACCCAAGCTTCGAGGTGGCGCTGGAACGGAGTCTGACGGAATTGCTGCAGGGGCGCAGTTTTGAAGGCCTGAACGACTTGCCTCAGCCCACCTTTGCAAGTGAAGCCGTCACTGAGCCAAACAACTTTGTTGAACATTTCATCGATTCCAGCGGTATTGTGTCGTGGCGTTTTTTCAGTGCCAAAGCGGATTTCGATTTTGTTGAGTGGGATTTTTCTGGTCAGGGTGGAAACGCCAATGCTGAGGAAGCCGCGACCTTGCTTGGCATTCTTGAGGGCATGGGCAAACAGGTGTACATAGCGGTGTATGACCAGCTAGGTGCCGTTGCTTGCCGGATTTTGGTGCCCGGCTATTCGGAAATTTATCCGGTAGAAGATCTGATCTGGGATAACACCAACAAGGCGCTGTTGTTCCGAGCTGATATTTTGAACTTGCATCGCCTCGACGATGCCAGCCTTGAAGCACTGCTTGAGCGGTTGGATAACAATGAACTCGATGAATACTCCGACATCGCCACGTTGATCGGCATCGAATTTGACGAGAATACGGACTGGGGGCAGCTGACAGTTCTCGAGTTGAAGCTGCTCATTCATCTCGCCTTGCAGCAATTTGAGGCCGCGCACGAGCTGGTGGGTGCCTTCTTGCAGTACAACGACAACACGGTCGAGCGCGGATTGTTTTATCAAGCCTTGAACGTGGTGTTGGAAGCGCTGCTCAATGACGACCTGGAACTGGACGATTACGTGGTCAATTTCCGCCGGATGTATGGTAATCCGCGGATGGACGCGGTGCTGGGCTCAGTGGACGGCAGCGTGCGCTTCTTTGGCTTGACGCCAACCAGTATGAAACTGGAGGGGCTCGACAGGCACCGCCGCCTGGTCGACAGCTACAAAAAAATGCATATGGCGCGGGCCAATGTGGCGGCTACAGCCAGTTAGGGTTACGAGTCATGGCTAGATGCGATGATGCCGTTCATCCCCCCAACACAAACGTATGTTCGATACCAGAGCGACCATCTGTACCGGCGTGCATCAATGTTGATGTCGCCAGCGTTGATGGTTAGATACGAAGGACAGATCGAGGGCCCTCAATATGAGCGCGCGCCGAGCGGATTCCTAACATTCGAGAACGATTTTGCCTGCATGTCAGGGGGCTTTCGCACTGGAGGACACGGTTCTGTCTACACGTAAGATTACGCTGCCAACGAGCCGCGGCAGATAGGGCTTCGCTTTCCTGAGTTATCGCTTTACACACCGATTGAGATCAAGTCGAATGGCGGCTATGGGTCGATTCTGTTGAAAAAATCACCAGGCAATAATCCATTTTTCTTCATCATGACAATAACGAGTCTTGATCGAAATATTCATTCACGCGGCATTGGTTATTGACGGATATTACTTAACAGTGTCGGATATTTTTACCTAATTGCACACGTATTGGAATCAATCCATCGCTGCTTCTAAGCTACGGATGTTTCCGGTCGACTTTTTCAACACAATCGGTCGGGTTTTGCCTCCAAAAATTCAGAAACCAGTAATTCAGAAAAGTAACGCCAATGCATTTGTCGTTTAATCGGCGCGTGGCCGCTATGTGCAGTGGAGCAACCGCTCAGAATTGGATCTAAGAAAGGCCAATACCGTCGGCATCAATAACCGCGTCATAGAAAACCAATGACCGCAACCGCTGCAATGAAGCCGTTGATGCCGTTGACGTTGCCCCACCTGATTCGACCATCAGGAGTCATTGACGAAGTGAAAAATCTGGCCTTTGCAAACGCTCATTCGTGCCTGGTAAAGCCGGTCTAGCCGTGCCTTTTATATAGGCTAGGCATCCGGAGAAAGTCCCCGCAAAAGGTTACCGTCTTAATTCCGGCTGGATATCAAAAGGACCGTGGCTGTACCGCGCTGCTGGTGTGCCCACCATCTGTTGCCGCAGTTTAGTCGTCGTCAAAGTTGAACAACAGTCTTTCGTTGCACATACAACAAGCAATAAACCATGATTTTCTTCAGATGTCTGGTATTACCCAACATTTTTCGCCTGATATGTTCTGCTCCGGCAGGTTTGCAGGCGTTTTAAGGCGAATTTCCACGATCACGGCGAATATGTATGGCTCTATCCGACAGTTTCGATCAAATCTGTTTGACAACTCCGAACACATGCGCTGCAGCGCCTCAACAAGCATCGATAAACCTTCGACTGCAATCCGAATATTCCTATATTTTTCAAGCACTTATGCGTGCTATCGCAACTCATGACCTGGGTTGGCACGCTCTATGCTGTATGTCTATCGAGCGCAACGAAATGCTCACTACCCAACCAACCCAACCTTTAGGAGAATTACCATGAAATCGACTCTGATGATCAAAGACCTGGCCCTCGACAAACAACTCGACCGCAAGTCCATGTCCGCCGTGCGCGGCGGCAGCAACTTCAATATTGGCAACGTCAACGCCGCTTTGGGCGGCGGCTTCGCCAGCCCGGCCATCGTGGTGGCGCCGGTCACGCAGGTTGACGCGCGCTCGCATGTCGATACGACCACCCTGCAGAATTTTGGCGGAGTGCAGCTTGCAAAGATGTTTTAAACGGCGGTGAGCGCCGCACCTGCAGGGGAGTCCCATCCCCTGCGGTGCGGCCCGCCGCTTTGCCGTTCCCGGCAATCTTGGAGAAACAACATGGCTATCATTACGATCAATGACCTGCCCGCAAACCGCGACCTGGATCGAGCAGCGCTGTCGGCCATCAGAGGTGCCGGCGGTGCGCCGTGGGTCTTTGGCGCTTTCAGGCCGTATGTTGATGCAGCTCCCAGCCTCGTGCCGACTGTCAACTTCTATCAGGTCAACAACAGCTTCTTTGCTGAACAGATGATCAATCAGTCCCAGGTAGTCAACATCAACAATTCGGGGGCCAATTCGGCCATTAATGCGGTCCTGCTCAGCTCTGTCATCCCGTCATAATCTAAGCGGGCGCGGAGTTTCATTGTTGGCATCACACCTAATGTTTCACTTCCCCTAATCCACTGCAAACATTGCCCAGCATGCCGACAAGATTGATCATGCCATCAGTCAACAACTGGGATTGCGCTGCATTGGGCGCGGTAGCGTCCGGCAGCGCCAATGTTTCGCCCAGCGGTATTTCCCCGTGCAGACTCTGGTGGTGGGCAAGGTTCAAAACAAGCAATCGGGCACATTCGGCAAGCTGTTCCTTGGTGGCTTGCTCGATGAGCAGGTCAGCCAACTTATTGTATTGATCAAAGGTAGACAAGTCAGTCATGCTGCTGCCTTCATCGGAAACAGAGCCGGCATGAAATCGATCCCGGTGCGACGGACCAGTTCATCGTAGCTGATCGGCTTGCCGACGCGTGCCTCATCGGTATTGTCGAGCCAATGCGCCCAGGATCGCCCGGTCGACGGATCGTACACTAGTGTAGTGCAGCGCTCTTGATGGAGCTTATAAAAGCTGCGACACTTCAGTATGTTTTTCCATGTAAATACTGGAGGATTATCGTGCGAGTAGCACCCGAAATCGTTCTCACTAGTGAAGAGGCGGCGACGTTAA
>JAUYNR010000095.1 GCA_030698225.1 Oxalobacteraceae bacterium
CCAGAAGCCTTCGTAGTCCGACTCTGCCTCGGCGCATAGCGCGTTGTAGGCATCCATGCCGGAGATGGTGGCGTTCTGAACGAATTCTGCCGGCGGCAGAAAAACACGACTCTCTTGCTTTGCGGATTCAATGCCTGACATGATTATTCCTGAGTATAAAAAATTATTTGAGCAAAATCCCGCTGGATTAGGCCGCTTGATATTCCCATATCGCGCATGGCCGGCAGGATTCCTGTGTTGGGAATTACGTAATTCAAAAAAAAACTGACGACCGGAGTCGTCAGTCAAAATGACTTCAGGCAAGCAGGGAGACAATCTGCTGCGCACTACTGAAGCCAACCACTCACCACAGCCGGAACCTTATTTGGTATGGAGTTTGAATACCCAAACGCTGCCGCCTTGTTCCAGGTAATTCACTTTCTTCGCTACTTCGCCGCCCCACAGCGGTACTGCGCCACCCCAGCCTGAAACTACAGCGACATACTGCGTATCGCCTTCCTGCCAGGTTACCGGCGGTGCCACTACGCCGGAACCGGTCTGGAATTTCCACAGTTCCTTGCCGGACTTGGCATCCACCGCTTTCAGGAAGCCTTCTGGCGTGCCGTAAAATACCAGGCCGCCAGCAGTCGTCATTACGCCGCCCCACAGAGGCGCGTTATTCTTGATTTCCCAGACAATTTTTCCGGTTTTCGGATCAATTGCACGCATTGCACCGATATAGTCGTCAAAGTTGGGTTTGATCGTAAAGCCGGCGCCGAGGTAGGCCGCTCCCTTTTTGTACGAAACTGGCTCATTCCAGATATCCATGCCCCATTCGTTGGCCGGTACATAGAATAGTTTGGTCTGCGGGTTGTATGCCATCGGCATCTGGTTCTTGGCGCCCAGGAAACCCGGTGCGGCAAATACCGTTGCCCCTTTCTTGCCATCCTCGCCTTTGGTCGGATCGCCGGGACGTCCGGCAGGATTCAGGATCGGACGTCCTGTCTTGATGTCGATGCCGGTGGCCCAGGTGATTTTCTTGGCGAACGGGAAAGCATTTTGAAGTTTGCCGTTTTTGGCATCGACTACATAGAAGAAGCCATTCCGGTCGGCTTTGCCGCCGAAACGCTTGCCATCCATATCGAAGGTGACAAACTCGTTGACGCCGTCATAATCCCAGCCATCGTGCGGAGTAGTCTGATAGCTCCACTTGATTTGACCGGTGGCCACGTCCAGCGCCACGGTCGAAGCCGAGTACAGGTTGTCGCCAGGACGCAAATGGCTGTTCCATGGTGCGGGATTGCCGGTTCCGAAATACGCCAGACCGGTCGATGCATCGTAGGTGCCGCCGAGCCAGGTTGCCGCGCCGCCGGTTTTCCACAAGTCGCCAGGCCAGGTCTTGTTGGTGGTGCCGCTGATGCCGTTTTCAATTTCTTTGCCGTCTTTATCGAACTTGTAGCCCATATGGCCTTCGACCATCGGCCGTGTCCAGACCAGTTCGCCAGTGCGCGGATTACGCGCTTCAACCCGGCCGACTATGCCGAATTCGCCGCCTGAGTTACCTGTAAGTAACAACCCTTTGGCAATCAACGGTGCTGCAGTCATTGAATAACCAGCTGCATAGTCGCCAATCTTCTCTTTCCAGACGACTTTGCCGGTGTTTTGGTCAAGTGCTACCAGTTGCGCATCGAGCGTGCCGAAAATTACCAGGTTGTCATACAGTGCAGCGCCGCGATTGACCACATCGCAACAAGGCATGATGCCGTCCGGCAAGCGGTGTTCATATTTCCAGAGCTTGGCGCCGGTTTTCAGATCCAACGCATAAATGCGCGAATAGGAGCCGGTTACAAACATCTTGCCTTCATGAATCAGCGGTTGCGATTCCTGCCCGCGCTGCTTCTCGCCGCCGAACGAAAACGACCAGGCAGGCGTCAGTTTGTCGACAGTCTTGGTGTTGATTTGCGTCAGCTTCGAAAAGCGCTGCCCGTCTTGCCCCATTCCCCAGGACAAGACACTGTCAGTTGAATTTTTTTCTATCATTGCATCAGTTACGCCCACTGCATGAGCGGCGGATGCGCCGCTCAGTGCAATACCCACCATCAGTCCTAATAATTTTTTTTGCATCACTATCTCCTCTTGAAATGATAGACGAACCAATTATGTGAAGCACATAACCGGAAAGGAGATAGGCAAAGTACGTGCCATCGAAAATTGCCTTGAAAACCCCTGTTTTCCAACGATTAATGGAGTGAAATGAACAATATCTGTTGCAGGAAACTTGCTCCATTGTGGCAAAACTGAACAAGCAACTGACGGGGTTTTCCGGCGGTAGTAGGCGCATTAGATCTGCTATTTGACATTCGTCGATCGTGTCAATTGGCCGCTTAATTGCGAGTCGCCGGACATAATCGGCGGTTTCCGGCGCATCGTCGCTGGCAAGCGCGGAAATTGTGCGGCTTCTTGGTCGGGAAATCGGTACAAGGCGAGCGCGCATTCGCGCCGATCCGGCAGAAGCTTGATGCCGATAATGCTTTCAATTCGCTCCAGCTAGCTGTTCGCCACAGCCGGGTGACAATCCAGCGCACCGAAAGATTTAATCCATAAATCCGGAACGCTGCTAATCTCTGTTTGAGTTGGCAACTATCATGATGCAGGCAAATCGATCGCATATACAGTGCATACTGATTTCGGTAATCCCGTTTGTAAATTGGCTCGCGATACTGTCGGATTCGTCAGCATCCGCGCATTGCTGATCCAATGCCCGGCGCACTGGATCAATTTGCAACAGTAATTCCTGCTGTGTTCAAAAAACGATCACTTTCAACAAAATTATCTGCCGGATATTGCTGCATTCAAGCATGTCGATATGACACTGGCGCCCCAAATAACGGGGAATTTCCCGCTTTTTACGACAAAAATCAAGCTGGCATGGTGTTTGCAATGAGATGCCTGTGCAAGGCGCACTTGTTGCAAAGACCAATCGACATAACCACTTTAGGAATGAGGACGACATGAATCTCGCAGACATCAGCAAACTCGGCGTCAAGAACCCTTTCAAACAACGTTACGACAATTTCATCGGTGGCAAGTTCGTGCCACCGGTCAAGGGTGAATATTTCGCCAACATCACGCCGATTACCGGCCAGCCATTTTGCGAAATCGCCCGTTCCACAGCAGAAGACGTCGAGCTGGCGCTGGATGCAGCCCATGCGGCCAAGGATGCATGGGGCAAGACTTCGCCGGCCGAACGCGCCAACATCCTCAACAAGATTGCCGATCGCATCGAAGCCAATCTTGAATTGATCGCCACCGCCGAGACCATCGACAACGGCAAGCCGATTCGCGAATCCATGAACGTCGACATCCCGCTGGCAATTGACCATTTCCGCTACTTCGCCGGCTGCATCCGCGCCCAGGAAGGCAGCGTTTCGCAGATCGATTCCGAAACCTATGCCTACCATTACCATGAGCCGCTGGGCGTGGTCGGCCAGATCATCCCGTGGAATTTCCCGATCCTGATGGCGGTCTGGAAAATGGCGCCTGCGCTGGCGACCGGCAACTGCATCGTGATGAAGCCGGCCGAACAGACCCCGGCCTCGGTCATGGTCCTGATGGAAATCATCGGCGACCTGTTGCCGCCGGGCGTGCTGAACATCGTCAACGGTTTCGGCCTGGAAGCCGGCAAACCGCTGGCCTCCAGCAAGCGCATCGCCAAAGTCTCGTTTACCGGCGAAACCGGTACTGGCCGTCTGATCATGCAATACGCGGCGCAAAGCCTGATCCCGGTCACGCTGGAGCTGGGCGGAAAATCACCCAACATCTTCTTCGCCGACGTGATGGACCAAGACGACGACTTCTTTGACAAATGCCTGGAAGGCTTCGCAATGTTTGCGGTGAACCAGGGTGAAGTCTGTACTTGCCCATCGCGCGTGCTGATTCAGGAATCGATCTACGAGAAATTCATGGAGCGCGCGCTGAAACGCGTGGCCGCCATCAAGCAGGGCAACCCGCTCGATTCCACCACGATGATGGGCGCCCAGGCTTCGCAGGAACAGATGGAAAAGATCCTGTCCTACATGGATATCGGCACCCAGGAGGGCGCCGACAAGCTGATCGGCGGTGAGCGCAACAATCTTGAAGGCGATCTGGCCGGCGGCTATTACATCAAGCCAACGGTATTCAAAGGCGACAACAAGATGCGCATTTTCCAGGAAGAGATCTTCGGGCCAGTGGTGTCGGTGACCACCTTCAAGGACGAGGCAGAAGCGCTCGAAATCGCCAATGACACGCTGTACGGTCTGGGCGCAGGCCTGTGGACCCGCGACGGTTCGCGTGCCTTCCGTGTCGGCCGCGCGATTCAGGCTGGCCGGGTCTGGACCAATTGCTACCACCTGTATCCTGCCCACGCAGCGTTCGGCGGTTACAAGCAGTCTGGTATCGGTCGTGAAAACCACAAGATGATGCTGGATCATTACCAGCAAACCAAGTGTCAGCTGGTCAGCTACAGCCCGAAAGCACTCGGCTTCTTTTGAGCGTTGGTTTTGTAGGTCGGGTTAGCGTAGCGTAACCCGACGTTCACAGTCGCAAATGTCGGGTTACGCGATGAAGCCGCTAACCCGACCTACCGATTCTGATTCGTTTTGCTTGAGAGGTGCTTCTACAGTTGGCATCTTGCGCGCGCCTTGCCTTAGCGAGGCGCGCTGCATTTAAGGAGTTGAACTATGACGCACACAATCCCACGCGTGATGGCAACCCAGGCGACGCTGGATTTGCTGCAGGAACTGCGGAAAAAACACGGGCCGCTGATGTTTTTTCAATCCGGCGGCTGCTGTGACGGTAGTTCTCCGATGTGCTACGCCACCGGTGAATTCGAAATTAGCGCTACCGATGTCCATTTGGGCGACATTGATGGCACGCCGTTTTACATGGGAGTCGAGCAGTTCGGATACTGGAAGCACACGCAACTGGTAATCGATGTGGTGAACGGCAATGGCGGCATGTTTTCTCTGGAAAACGGCTCAGGCAAACGCTTTCTGACGCGCTCGCGCTTGTTCACCGATGACGAATGCGCGATCCTGGAAAAACAGGGCCAGACCTGAAAATCATGCCAACCGAGGAAACGACTTGACGCTGCGCGTGAGCTCCATTTGCAAATCGTTCGGTGCGCGCAAGGCGCTCGATAACGTCAGCCTGCAGGTTGGCGCCGGGGAATTCCTGGCATTGCTCGGCCCCAACGGCGCCGGCAAGACCACGCT
>JAUYNR010000096.1 GCA_030698225.1 Oxalobacteraceae bacterium
CAGCAGCGCCCGGTCGAAGCACTCGACAGCGTCGTGATCCGCTTCGTCGGCGATTCCGGCGACGGCATGCAACTGACCGGCAACGGCTTTTCGATGGCGGTCGCCAAGGCCGGCCACGATTTCGCCACCCATCCGGATTACCCGTCCGAAATCCGGGCCCCGACCGGCACCCTGTTCGGCGTCTCCGGCTACCAGATCCAGTACGCGACGCACCAGGTGTTTACCTCCGGCGACGCGCCCGATGTGCTGGTGGCGATGAACCCGGCGGCTTTGAGGACCAACCTGTCCGACCTGAAGTATGGCGGCACCATCATCGCCAATACCGGCGCGTTCAGCGACGCCAACCTGGCCAAGGCCGGCTACTCCGGCAATCCGCTGCAGGACGGCAGCCTGGATCGCTACACGCTGCACCGGATCGACATCACGACGCTGACCGGCCGGGCGCTGGCCGTGTCCGGCCTATCGAAGAAAGAGATCGGGCTGTGCAAGAACTATTTCGCGCTGGGCCTGATGCTGTGCCTGTACAGCCGGCCGCTGGAAGACGAGATCGACGAGATCGACAAGAAATTCGCCAAAAAGCCGCAGTTCGCCGCCGCCAACATCAGCGCGCTGCGGGCCGGCTATGCGTATGCGGAGGCGACCGAAATGTTTGCCACCACCTATCAGGTGCGCGATCCGCAGCCGCGTCCCGGCAAGTACCGCAGCATCACCGGCAACCAGGCCGCCGCGCTCGGCTGCGTGGCCGCCTCCGAACTGTCGGGCACGCCGCTGTTTCTCGGCTCGTACCCGATCACGCCGGCCACCGACATCCTGCACGCGCTGGCCGCGCTGCAGCATTTCAACGTCACCACGTTCCAGGCCGAGGACGAGATTTCCGGCATCTGCTCGACCATCGGCGCGGTCTACGGCGGCGCGCTGGGGCTGACCACCACCTCCGGCCCCGGCATGGCGCTGAAGACCGAAGCGCTCGGCCTGGCGGTGATGCTGGAATTGCCGCTGGTGGTGATCAACGTGCAGCGCGCCGGCCCGTCGACCGGCTTGCCGACCAAGATCGAGCAATCCGACCTGCTGCAGGCGCTGTACGGGCGCAACGGCGAATGCCCGCTGCCGGTGATCGCTGCCAGCTCGCCGACCGACTGCTTCGACTGCGCGCTGGAGGCGTTCCGCATCGCGGTCAAGTACATGACGCCGGTGATCATGCTGTCCGACGGCGGCCTCGGCAATGCCGCCGAGCCGTGGCTGATCCCGCAGGTGGCCGATCTGGCGCCGCTGGCAGTGCACTACCGCACCGAGCCGGACGGCTTCCAGCCGTATGCGCGCGATGCCAATCTGGCGCGGCCGTGGGTCAGGCCCGGCACCAAGGGCATGGAACACCGGATCGGCGGCCTGGAAAAGGATTTCCTCAGCGGCGACATCTCGCACGACCCGATGAATCACCAGCGCATGGTCGCGGTGCGAGCGGCCAAGGTGGCCGGGATTGTGCAGGACATCCCGGCCTCGAAGGTCGAAGGGCCGGAGCGCGGCGAACTGCTGATCGTCGGCTGGGGCAGCACCTGCGGCAGCATCGCGCAGGCGCGCGAAAAGGCCGCAGCGGCAGGCAAGTCGGTCGCGCACCTGCACCTGCGGCACCTGAACCCGCTGCCGGCCGACCTCGGCGACATCCTGGGCCGCTATAAGCAGGTGCTGGTGCCGGAACTGAATATGGGCCAGCTGTCGAAGCTGCTGCGCGAGCGCTACCTGGTCGATGTGCTGCCGCTGTGCAAGGTGCAGGGCAAGCCGTTCAAGGTGTCGGAAATCCTTGACCGCATCATGGAATTAAGCTGAGGAGAACAACATGAACCAGATGAAAGACGTGATTCACATTGCGAAAGAAATGGAGCAAGCCCCGGCCTGCCTGACCAAAAAGGATTTCGAGTCGAGCCAGGATGTGCGCTGGTGCCCCGGCTGCGGCGATTATGCGGTGCTGGCGCAAGTGCAGAAGCTGCTGCCGACGCTGGGCATCGCGCGCGAAAACTTCGCGTTCATTTCCGGCATCGGCTGCTCCAGCCGCTTTCCGTACTACATGGAAACCTACGGCATGCACAGCATCCACGGCCGCGCGCCGGCGATTGCCAGCGGCTTGAAGCTGGCGCGGCCGGACATGTCGGTGTGGGTCGTGACCGGCGACGGCGATGCGCTGGCGATCGGCGGCAACCATTTCATCCATGCGATGCGGCGCAATGTCGACCTGAAAATCCTGCTGCTCAACAACCGCATCTACGGCCTGACCAAGGGCCAGTATTCGCCGACCTCGGAAATCGGCAAGAAAACCAAGACCTCGCCGCTGGGCAGCATCGACCGTCCGTTCAACCCGCTGGCGCTGGCGCTGGGCGCCGGCGCCACCTTCGTCGCCCGCGCGGTCGATACCGACCTGCCGAACCTGCAACGTGTGCTGGCGCGCGCGGCGCAGCACCAGGGCACCGCCTTCGTCGAAATCTTGCAGAGCTGCATCGTCTTCAACGACGGCGCGTACGGCGCGCTGACCGACAAGAAGACCCGCGCCGACGCCCGCATCGTGCTCGAACACGGCCAGCCGCTGCTGTTCGGCAATGATGGCCAGCACGGCATCCGGCTGCGCGGATTGACGCCGGAAGTGGTTTGCGTCGGCGAGAACGGCGTCACCGAAGCGGACCTGCTGGTGCACGATGAAACCGCCGGCAGCAGCGCGCTGGCATTCCTGCTGGCGCAGCTCGAAGCGCCGGAGTTCCCGGTGCCGCTGGGCGTGTTCCG
>JAUYNR010000103.1 GCA_030698225.1 Oxalobacteraceae bacterium
GGCGACAACCTGCCGAAGACCCGCTCCGGCAAGATCATGCGCCGGCTGCTGCGGGTGCTGGCCAAGGGCGAGGACATCACGCAGGATATCTCGACGCTGGAGAATCCGGCCATCCTGGAGCAGTTGAAGCAGGCGCAGTAGTCCACCGCCTTGCTCCCCTCTCCCACTCGTGGGAGAGGGGCAGGGGGAGAGGGCGGCTGCAAAGTCGATGACTTAATTAATTGCTTTTCCCTTCGTAGATGCCTTGTCGGGGATAGCCCGACAGCTACTTACTTTTCTTTGCTTCGCCAAAGAAAAAGTAAGCAAAAGAAAGGCGACCGCAGACTTGCCCCTTCGGGGTCCCCAGCGGCCTAAGGTCAAAAACAACGTCAACACAACCGCCAATGACATAAAGCTGTCACTTGAATCTCAACCGTATTGCGGGCTGAACAGTTATCATAAATTTATTTATGCAGGAGTATATTGAAAAATATGCCGCTTACCGCAATGAGTAGTTGTTAGTTTAAAAATACACTTCCTAGTATTTATTAAGAACAAACGGCAGCCTGCGCCCCGTTCGGACCCATCCTTTACTGATTTTTGGCCGATAATTTGATCGAATTCGCATCGGTGCGGAACAGGATAGGCTGGCTGTTCGCTTGCGCGCCGGGATCGAGTTGCGCCTGGTGCGCGCGCCGGACGATTTCCTGCACCTCTGCGTGCTGCGGCGACTTGCTGCATACCGGGTCGGCGTTGGCGGCGTCGCCGGTGAGCGCAAGGGCCTGGCAGCGGCAACCGCCGAAGTCCTTCTTCTTTTCCGGGCAAGTCTTGCAGGGTTCCTTCATCCAGGCATCGCCGCGATATTTGTTGAAGGCGTCGCTGTGGTACCAGATGTCGCGGACGCTGTGTTGCGTCACGCTGGGAAATTCGAGACCCGGCAGCGATTTTGCAGCATGGCAAGGCAGCGCGGTGCCGTCGGCTGCGACCGCCAGAAATACCGAACCCCAGCCATTCATGCAGGCTTTCGGCCGCGCCTCGAAATAATCCGGCACCACGAACAGGATGCGCAGCTTGTTGCCGGCCTTGGCGCGATAGGCATTGACGACGGCTTCGGCGCGCTTGAGCTGTTCATGGGACGGCATCAGGTGGGCCCGATTGACCAGACCCCAGCCGTAATATTGGGTATTGGCCAGTTCCAGATATTCGACCTCCATATCGATGGCCATCTGGATGATGCGCTCGACGTGATCGAGATTGTAGCGGTGCAGCACCACGTTAAGCACCATCGGGTACTCATACTGTTTAATCAGCCTGGCGACCCGCGATTTCAGGTCGAAGGTCTTGGTGCTGGTCAGGAAATCGTTCATTTCCCTGGTCGAATCCTGAAACGACAGCTGGATATGATCGAGTCCGGCTTCGCGCATCCGCGCAATCCTGTCTTCGGTCAAGCCGACCCCGGAGGTGATCAGGTTGGTGTAATAGCCCAGGCGATGCCCTTCGGCAACCAGCTGTTCCAGATCGTCGCGCAACAGCGGCTCGCCGCCGGAGAATCCCAGTTGCGCGGCGCCCAGTGCGCGAGCTTGGCGCATCACGTCGCACCATTGCGCAGTCGTCAGCTCATTGCGGTTTTGCGCATAGTTGACCGGGTTGTAGCAAAAGATGCAATGCAGCGGGCAGCGATAGGTCAGCTCGGCCAGCAGCCACAGCGGCGGCGCGATCGCGGCCGGTTCGGACAAGGGGGATTCAGACCAGCCAGCCGCGCTCATATGCTTCCTTCAGAAAATCCTGCACTTCCTCGCCCAGGTCGCCGACTTCGAACGTGTGTTCGAGATCGGCCACGATCGCCGCCACCGCGCTGCTGCCGTCGCAGCGTTTCAGTATTTCCGCTGCGCTTTGGTTCAGTTTGACCATGCCTTCGGGATACAGCAGCACATAGGCATCCTGAGCCGGCTCCCATTGCAGACGGAACAGTCTCGATAACTTCGGCAGTCCAGTGCTTGCATCCATTTTCAAACGCGTCCCGAATAGGCCAGTTCAATCGCATCCATCATCGACCATAAGACGTCGAGTTTGAATTGCAGGATTTCCAGTGCGCGCTGCTGCTGCGCCCGGCTGGTGAAGTGGTCCAGCGTGACTTGCAAGCCATGCACGACATCGCGCTCGGCCAGCGAAATCCGGCTGCGGAAGTATTGCAGCCCTTGCGCTTCTATCCACGGGTACAGCGAGGGCCAGTTGGCCAAGCGCTCCTTGTGAATCTTCGGCGCGAACATTTCAGTCAGCGATGAGCAGACACCTTCCTGCCACGGCGATTGGCGGGCGAAATTGACATACGCATCGACTGCGAAACGCACCCCCGGCACCACATGGCACAGAGACCATAGTTCGCTGCGCGGGATGCCGACCGCCTCACCCAAGCGCACCCAGGCTTCGATACCGCCCGCATTGTCTTCCCATCCATCATGGTCGTGGATGCGCAGGATCCATTTGCGGCGCGTTTCCCGATCCGTGCAGTTGGCCAGAATCGCGCCATCCTTCTGCGGGATATTGATCTGGTAATAGAAACGGTTTGCGACCCAGCCCCGGATTTGCTCCGGGTTCAACTGGCCGCTATTCATCCTGAGGTTGAACGGGTGATGGATATGGTAGTGAATTTCCTGCGCCATCAGCTGGCTCTTGAATTCTTCCCGATTCCAGGGCGGGTCGATGTCCGCTGCCGGCTGCGTGACGTTGATAGCGGCGTTCATAGTGTGATTTCCATTCCATCGTGGGCGATCTCGATGCCATGCCGCAGCAAGGTCGCGTGTTGCTCCGAATCCTCATCGAGGATCGGATTGGTATTGTTGATGTGGATCAGTATCTTCCTGCCAGCATCCATGCTGTCCAGGCATTCGATCATCCCGCCCGGTCCGGATTGCGGCAGATGCCCCATGTCGGCCGCATATTTGGTGGAAAAGCCGAGCCGGATCATTTCATCGGCGCTCCAGAACGTGCCATCCACCAGCAGGCAATCCGCGCTGCGCATCGCCGCCTCGACATGCGGTTCGATTTCGCCCAAACCAGGCGCATAAAATACTTTTTTGCCGGTTGCCCGATTTTCAATCATCAGACCGATGTTGTCGCCCGGATGCGGGTTTTCGCGATGCGGTGAATACGGCGGCGCCTTGCTCAACAGCGCCAGCGGTGTAATCCGGATACCGTCAATACCCGCCAGTTCGATTGGCTCCATATGGTTTTGCCTGATCGGCAGCGGGTGCCATTGGACGCCGCAGTAATGGGACAACACCGGCACCAGCGGCAGACCCGTGGTCAGGTCATCCCACACCGATGCAGTGCAGTACAAGGGGATCGGCTTGCCTTCCCGCAGCATCAACAGGCCGGTCACGTGATCAACCTGCGCGTCTATCAGCAGCACCGCGGCGATCCCGCTGTCGCGTGGCTGGCGGCCGGGCTGCAGCGCCGGCGTGGCGCGGATTTGCGCCAGGATGTCCGGCGAGGCATTGATCAGCAGCCAATTCTCGCCATCGGCAGAAACCGCGATCGATGATTGCGTTCTGGCCTTGGCCTTCAAAGTGCCGCGACGCATCCGGTCGCAATTGGAACAATTGCAATTCCATTGCGGGAAGCCGCCACCGGCAGAAGAACCCAATACAATGATTTTCATGATCTGGCCAGTTTGGTTGCGTGCGGCGCTTAAGTTTGAAATAGCGCTTGAAACAGCATCAAGCGCCGCACAGGGGAAACTCTTTCAATCAGCGATTGGCAATGTACATCGTAATTTCAAAGCCAAAACGCAGATCGGTAAATGCCGGCTTGTTCCATTTCATGATGATCTCCAGGTGTTATAAAGTGTGGGTATGATTTGTGATTGCCGCACCGCCGTGGCCCAACCGTATCGATGACAATGCAGACAACCAATCCCATAAAGGCAATTTCCATGCCGCAGTCGGCACCGGCATTTTTGCAGCAAGGATATTTGCCGGTTGGCAACGGCCACTCGGTCTATTTTTCCGAGCACGGGAATGCGCTCGGACCGGTCAGCGTGGTGCTGCACGGCGGCCCCGGCAGCGGCTGCAACCTTTCCATGCTCGACTGGTTCGATCTGTCGCGCCAGCGCGTGATCTTGCTGGACCAGCGCGGTGCCGGGAAAAGCCTGCCGGCAGGCGGCTTGAACCACAATACCAGCGCGGAACTGGTATTTGATCTGGAACAATTACGTCAAACCCTGCAGATCGCACGCTGGTCGGTGGTGGGCGGCTCCTGGGGCAGCACACTCGCCATTCTGTATGCAGGCAGCTATCCGCAAGCGGTAAGCAGTCTGATATTGCGCGGGGTGTTTCTTGCCAGCAAACATGAGGTGCACTGGTTCTTCCAGTCGCTCGCCGCACTGGCGCCGCAGGCATGGCGGCAACTGACAGCAGGCTGGACTGCGCAACAGAAAATCAATGTGCTCCATTCATTAACAGCACTGTTGCACAATGGGACACCGGCGGAAATACAGGATGCGGCGCAGCGCTGGAATGATTACGAAGCCGCCATCGTGCAGGCGATGACGGGTTTGCCGCCGCTATCCAGGTCAACTGATCCGGAGAAATTGGTCGGCAAGTACCGTCTGCAATCGCATTACCTGTCGCAGCACTGCTTCCTGGGTGCGCGTACGATTTTCCGCTACGCCCGGGCTGCGGCTGTGGTGCCGACCGTGATGGTGCATGGCACCCATGACTGGATCTGCCCGCCGGAAAATGTCATCCGCTTGCAGCGATTCATGCCCGATGCTGCAGTGCGCTGGGTCATAAAAGGCACACACACCGCGTCCGATCCGGCAATCTGCGCGGCGCTGCGCGCAGCGGTGCGGGACATGTTGCAATATTCTTGAACAGCTGGTGGGCCCGGAACAACAGCAGTTATTTGGGTGCCGAAATCTTGCGGTAAATGGTGTTGCGTGACACGCCTAACGCCCGCGCAGTGGCAGAAACATTGCCGCTATGGGACTCCAGCGATTTTTGTATCACTGAGATTTCCATCTCTTCGAGGTTGCTTCCGCTGGCCACGAATCGGCTGGTGCTCTCAATCGATGCACGGCTTTGCATCGATTCAATATCCTCGAAAAAATCGTCCGGCAAATGCTCCTGGCGAATTTCATGGCAGTCATCGGCCATCACAATCGCGGTGCGCAACAGATTGGTCAACTGGCGGAAATTCCCCGGCCAGCTATGCTGCTTGAATAACTGCATGATGTCCGGCGCCACCGAGTAAGTCACGGTGTTCGATTCCAGCGCCAGCACCTTGTTGATTACCGTTTCGAGATCGGTGCGCTCGCGTATCGGCGGCAGTTTGACCACCAGCCCGTTCAGACGGTAATACAAATCCTCGCGGAACTCCCCTTTTGCGATCTGTTCGCGCAGATTCCTGTTGGTCGCGCAAATCAGTTCCACGTTGACCGGAATCGATTTGGCGCTGCCCAACGGCGTAACCATGCGCTCCTGCAATACGCGCAGCAAACGGGCTTGCAAACTCAAGGGCATGTCGCCGATTTCATCCAGGAACAAGGTGCCGCCATTGGCTTGCAGGATTTTGCCGACGCTGCCTTTTTTGCGTGCGCCGGTAAACGCGCCGTCCTCATAGCCGAACAACTCCGACTCGATCAGGGTTTCCGGTATCGAAGCGCAATTGACTGCGACAAAAGGGCCTTTCGAACGCGGAGAATCGTTGTGGATGGCCTGGGCCAGTAGCTCCTTGCCGGTCCCGGTCTCTCCCATCACCAGGATCGGGATATCGCGCCCCAGCACTTTGGTGACTTTATCGATCACCGCTGCAATTTGCGGGTCGCCGGTATTCAGGTAACGCAAGCCCGACAGCCGGCGTGTTGCCTGGGCCGAGATCTGTTGGCTGCCTTGTTGCTGGCTTTGTTGCTGGCTTTGCTGCAGGTTTTGCTGTGATGGGCTGTCGGACTGCGGCGCTACATTCGAAGAATGTTGGAACACGCTGTGCGTCAGGCGCAACTGGGCCCGGCCGAATACGCGCACACCGTTGTGCAGGCACAGGCTCAGCAAGTCCGGCGCAGCGGTACGGTAATGGTCGAACAGCGCAGACACCGGCAGCCCGAACAGCGAGCTGAATGTATGCGAATGCAGCGCGGAAAGCGGCAGGCCGAGCTGAAACAGCGCGCTGCGATTGGCCGACAGGAACCGTCCATTCGGGGCGAAGGACGCGATGCCTTCCATCAGCGTGCCGATGAACTCCGGACGCGTATTGAAATGCAGCAGGATGCCGTCCTGGAAGGCTGACGAAAATAACTGGTTCTCGATCATTTGCGCCGACATGCGCACCAGCGCCATCGTGTGCTTGTGGAAACTGCGTTGGTCGCCCGTGACATCGAGAACGCCGATTACATTGCCCATATAGTCGAAAATCGGCGCTGCCGAGCATGTCAGGAAATGATTGGCACGCAGGTAGTGCTCATCGGCATGAATCATCGTCGGCGCCTGCTCGACGATCGCAGTTCCGATCGCGTTGGTGCCCTTGCTCTGTTCCGACCAGACGACACCGGGCTTGAGCGCGACCCGATCGGCTTTTTCCAAGAAATCATCATCGCCCAGCGTATGGATGATCAAGCCGTTGACGTCGGTCAGAATCACCATGTTGTGGGTATTGATGATTTGCTCGTACAGCGTTTCCATCACCGGCAACGCATGGATGTGCAGGCTCCGGTTCTGCTCGACCAGATACGACAAATCAGAACCGGCAAGCGGACTGAAATCGGGTTTATCGCTCTCGGTGAGCCCATAGGCAACGGAACGCTCATGTGATTTTTCTATAGCCATGTTGATATTGCTCGCAGAAAGCGTGCCAGCCAACGATTTGGAGTTATTCATCATCACACCGGGTCCCGAAGTAGTCTTTATACGTCACAGCTGATTCTGTTTACATGCGGCAACAGTGAACAGATGGAATCAGGAGATTCACCAAACATATAATTGATATGCCATTTTTTAATGTAGCACTTGTTCCAAAAAGATGCAAAAGCAAGTTGGACAGACTCTTAAAAAATGCATGGCATGGCTATTGCATGTCGTCTGCCATCAGTTTTTAAACCTAGAAATGGAGACATCATGAAATCAGTCCTGAACACCCTCGCCATTGCCTCGTTGCTCACTGCAGTAAGCTTGACGCCTTTCTCTGCCTTTGCCCATGGCGACGTTGTGCCCCATTCGGTCGATGCCAAATCCTTGCCGCAACTCGGCGACAAATGGCGCGAAGAAAATCCTTATCGCGGCAATAAGGCAGCGGCAAAACTGGGCGCATCGGCCTACAACCAGAATTGCGCCCGCTGCCATGGACTGGAAGCGATCTCGGGCGGGATCGCGCCTGATTTGCGATTGCTCGATCGCGATTGCATGGATCAGAAAAACGAGAAAAAGAAAATGGCTTGCTACAAGGAAACAGACAATTACTTCATGACCTCGGTACGCAGCGGCAAGGTACGCAACGGTGCCGTCTACATGCCGCCGTTTGAAGGGATCCTCAGCCAGGAAGCGGTCTGGGCCATGAAGGCATATCTTGAATCCGTACGCGCAAAAGAGTAAGCAATCCGGCAATTCCCATTCCTGCCTGGCGGGTGCCCGGCGGGGATGGTTGAATCGATAATTTGAAATCTGACGGAGAACGCCATCATGAACAGTTTTTCTTTGCGTCGGGCAGGCTTGGCGATATCGCTGGCCTGCGCGGCCTTGAGCATCGCAGCGCCGGCCCATGCGGACCTGGAAAAAATCAGGCAAACCGGAATACTGAAGGTTGCGGTTTACAACGAATTCGCTCCATTCTCCGCAAATAATGCCGGGATCGACATCGATCTGGCCACTGCCTTGGCAAAAAAACTGGGACTGAAGGTGAGCCTGCTGCCGTTTCCTGCCGGCGAAAACCTGAATGACGATTTGCGCAATATGGTCTGGAAAGGACACTATCTGGGCTACGGCCCGGCAGATCTGCTGATGCATGTACCGGTGGATCGGCACCTGATCGCAGCAAACGACAAGGTGGAAATTTTTGCACCCTACCACCGGGAAACGGTACGCCTGGTTCGCAACGGCACAACCATTCCCGCCTTCGATGGCCTGGATGCGTTGTCAGGAAAGAAGATCGGGGTTGAAAAAGTCTCGATTTCCGCCATGGTGTTGCTAGGCGAGCAAGACGGCAAGTTCCGGGATGGCGTCAGGATTTATCCGACGCCGATTGAGGCGCTGGAAGATCTCAGGGCCGGCAAACTCGACGCGGTACTGGCCAATCAGTCTGAAATAGAATCGGTCTTCAAGGGCGACGCCGGCTTTCCGGTGGACCAGGTCGCCTTCCCTCGCCTGCCGCACAAGGGCTGGGTGGTCGGAATGGCGGTCAAAAAAGATGAAATGGAACTCGCCAGGCTGTTGCAAACGGCAACCGACGAACTGGTCGCTACGGGGGAACTCTCAAAAATATTCGCAAAATATGGGGTACATGTCGTCACCCCGTAAGTCAGCTTATTTTTCAGCCAGGTTAGGACTGCAATTCCGGGAAACCCGCTGTTTTCCGGATTGCACCGTTTTTTGCCATCAGCAACAGGTCCACATCCTGTAATTGCGCGGCAAGCGCGAACGCCCGGTCCGCTCCCATCACCATGAAGGCGGTCGAAAGCCCATCGGCCAGGATGCCGGTCGGCGCCGCCACCGTGACGCTGGCCAGTGCCGGCGGCGAGTCGCCGCTGGCCGGATCGAAAATGTGATGGTGGACGAAGTCTGCGCTGAAGACCGTCGCATAGTCGCCCGATGTGGCCACCTTGCGGCCATCCATTTTCACCCTGGCCGATATTCTATCGGCCTGCCTTGGATGGCCGATGCCCAGAGCCCACGCCTGACCGGCCGAGTTGCTGCCGATCGCGCCGAACTCGCCGGTATCCAGCAGCGCATGCCGGACGCCTCTTGCCCGCAAAGCCGCGAGCGCCAGATCGACCGCATACCCTTGCGCCAGCCCATTGAGCGTAATCGCCATGCCCGCCGTGCGCAAGCGCACCTGCTGCCGGTGCACCGCAAGTTGGCGCCAGCCGACCAGCGACTTGGCGGCGGCGATTTGCCCTGGTGCCGGCAGCCCGCCCCTGGAGCGGGCTGCGCTGAATGCGCGCCACAGCGGTTGCACCGTGATGTCGAAGGCACCCGCGGTCAGCTTCGAGAGTTGCTGCGCGAACGACAGCACGTACAGCAGATAGCGATCCGGCGCATCCACGCTGCCGTGCCGATTCAACTGGAAAACCTGGCTGCGCTCCTGATACAGGCTCATCAGTGCATCGATCTTCCTGACCTCGCGCAAGGCGTCCTGAATCGCAGCTTGGGCGGACAGTGCATCGTGATGCAGCACCTTGATGCTTACCGTGGTGCCGAAAGCCAGGTCCGAACCCGTATACAGCGCCAGTCCTGGGCTCGACTGTGAAGAACCCGGCAGCTGATTGGGCGGGAAAGCGACACTCGCCATGCCAGCCAAACCCGCCAGCGCGCCCAGACCGAGGGACGCCGATACCAATGTGCGTCGCCGCATCGCAATTTCCTTAGGTTATCAAATCGCTTGCCAAGCCAGTAGTCAAGTCCCGGATTGGAATCACTCTGGCACGCTTCTTTTCCAGCATCAGCGGCGCGCATCTTTCATCGCTGGCATGAATCAGCACGCATTCCATACACTGGAAGCATTCGTCGTAGTCGATCTTCCCGGCCGGCGCGATGGCCTGGTATGCGCATTGATGACGGCAAGTCTGGCATGGCGTTCCGCACTCCTTGCGACGCGGGATCCAGTCCAGCATGCGCAAGCGTCCCAGCACGGCAAGGCCGGCACCGAACGGGCACAGGAAACGGCAGAAAAACTTGTAGACAAACATGCCGGCGACCAGCAAGCCCAGCGCATACGCGACAAATGGCCAGGAGCGCACGAAATTGAGGGTGATGGCGGTCTTGAACGGCTCCAACTCCACCAGCTTGTCGGTGATGCTGGATGCAAAAAACGTGCTGCCCAGAATCCCCGCCAGCAACAGGTATTTGATCCGCTTCAGCCGGCTATCGGTTATCGGCTTCAGCCTGACCTGCGGGACCTTCAGCAGCGTGCCAAGTTTGGCGGTAAATTCCTGCAGCGCACCGAAAGGGCAGAGCCAGCCACAGAATGTCCCGCGACCCCAGATCACCAGCGAGACGCAGACGAACGCCGACAAAATCACCGTCATCGGGTCGTACAGGAAGAAACTCAGGCTGCGTCCGGCAATCAGCGCCTGCAGCACGCCGGTAAAGTTGACGATCGACAACTGGCCCTGCGCATACCAGCCGATGAAAAACAGTGTAAACAGCAAGTACAGGTTTCTGAATACGGCGAAACGGCGCTGCTGCGCGACCAGTTTTTTTTGCAGGGTCAATGCCAGCGACAGCAGCGCCAGGGCTGTCACCAGCACCGCGATGTCGCCCTGCCGGTCACGCCAAATCCCGCCCCAGGATTTGTTGTCGCTCTCCGGCACCGTATAAAAGCGTGCGGGAAGCTTGAAACTGAAGCTGAAATCACGGCTGATTTTCTCCGGATAAATCATCCCCTTATAGCGCGTCACCGGCAGCACGAAATCGAGCGGCCTGGATGGATCCAGTCCGGCTTGGCTGATGATTCTGAAAACGCTGACGGACTCCATATCCAGAGCCGCGCCCTGATCCGATTTCAACGCAAGATCCAGGTTCAAGTCGCGCATTTCGATCGGCAGCCGATCCTGCTTCAGCGCAATCCGGTCCGGCGTGGAGCCGCGTATGAAGTCGTCGCCGATGATGCTGTAGCGCCCTTTCGACATCACCAGAATGGCGTGATCGCCCGGCTCCAGCCGGCCCTGCAGCCTGTTCCATGCGGTCTCGCGCAACAAATTGCGGCCGATGCTCGGCACCGACACATAGGCGATGTATAGCTCGATGAACGGATCCTGCGGATGCGCAATCGCGTCTGCATCGAGTCCGCTGCCGTTGCTGCCGATGAATTTTTTTTCGACCTCGGCATTGCGCAGCAGCAGATGCTTGATCAGGCCGGCATCGATCAGATCCCTGACCGTGTGCGGTTCAGAAACATCCGGCTTGATCCGCGCGATCAACTCCGGGTCGCGGCCTTCGGCAAAACCGAGCTTCTTGCGCGCCACCTTGAGTGCGGCTGACAGGATGCTTTGATTGATGATGCGCACCGATGCGGTGGCCTTCGAGACGCCGTCCAGTTGGGCGGTTTCAGCGGAAGTATTTTTTGCGGCGTTGGAGCCGGTCAATATCCTGATGCTTTGCTTGAGCGACAGGCTGGTGTATTGGCCGACGAAAGAATGCAGCGGAGCTTCGCCCAAGCCATCGAGAAATACCGGCTCATGTTGCGAGAGGACCCTGACATCCAGAAAATTGCCTGTGGTATCGAGCGCTATCAATAAATTGATCGGCACCCCGGAAAAACCCGGAATCGGCGCCAGATCGATCGATTCGAAAGCATAGCCGACCAAACGGTTTTCGGTTGCATCCTGCTGGAAGATCGGCCACACCGGTAGCGCCGTATCCTTTTCGCCGACGACATACGGCAGCGGATATATTTTTACCATTTGGTCGCGCGTCATGACGCCGGCCAGCGCGGCCGAAGCGCTCAACAGGCACGACAGGCAGCACAGGAATCGCCACAGCAGCGCAACCGAGGGGCAACGGAAACTCGTGTTCATCGAGCACGCAACGACAGGATGAATCTGGATTTTCATGCGCACGCCTGAATGAATAATGTTCCGCTGATTTTTCCCGTTCAAGTTGATATACATCGCATGATCTGTGCCAATACGGTCTTCGGGCAATCGCGATGCGGTGTGGTCTAACCGTAGCCGTTCCGGCTTACGCCTTACTGCCGACCTGTCATGCAATGGAACAGCAGTTCCAGATTGGAGCAGTCGGCTTCCTGCGCAGCAGGGTTCGCACGATTGCCGGTCCGACGTGACTTGATGCGGGTACAGGATGGTCTGCATTTTGCTAGTTTCCTTCTGGCACCTTGGCAATCCAACACTCATTCCGGCATCGAATGGGCTTTAATTTCTGACCTGGAGTACATCATGAAACGCAATCGCTTGGGCTTGCTCACTCTGGCCGTAGTTTCGGCCCTGATCGCAGTACCGGTAGCCAACGCCGCCGAAGATACCGCAACGAAAACCATGGGTGCGATCGAGCGCTCCGAGGCCAAACGCGCCACCGCACTGCTGGATCGCGCGGCTGACTACCTGCAGAAAAATGGTCCCGAAAAGTCGTTCGCCGCCTTCAACGATCCCAAGGGTGCTTTCGTCAACGGCGCTTACTATGTTTTTGCGGTGGGAACCGATGGCTTCATGCACGCCAACGGCGGCTCAATGATCGGGCTGGTAGGCAAGAATCAGATTGACCTGCGCGATGCGGCCGGCAAGCCCTTGATTGCCGACTTGCTGATGCAGGCCAAACAGAATCCAAGCGGCGCGATTGAATACCGCTGGCTGAACCGAGTCAGCAATCATGTCGAAAACAAGGTCAGCTTATACCGCAAGGTCGGCAACACTATCGTCTGTGTCGGTTATTACACGCCGCGCGCCTCGGTTGAAGAAGCGCAGGACTTGCTCGACAAGGCAGTGGCGCTCCTGAAAAAATCCGATGCGAATACCGCATTCACGGCATTCAACAACCCGCAGGGCGGTTTCACGCACAACGACCAGTATGTATTCGTGATCGGTATCGACGACGGCAAATACCGCGCATCGGGTGCATCGCCGCAGCTCACCGGCATGGACGTACGGGGCTTGCGCGATGCCGCCGGCAAAGCGCTGGTCGACGAAATGATCGTATTGGCAAAACAGAAGGGCAGTGGCAGCGTCGATTACGTGTGGCGCAATCCGGTTACCAACGCGGTTGAGAAGAAGCATTCCCTGATCCAGCGGGTTGACAACCTATTAGTGGGCGTCGGTTATTACACCAAATAGCGCTGTTTGTATTTGTAGACGGATCAAAATAAAAGCCATCCCGCGGGATGGCTTTTTGCAGTTAGTTGCGCCTAACGTGAAACTCGCGTAGCGACTCACTTTCCTCCCCCTCCCGCGTGCGGGAGAGGGGTTGGGAGAGAGGGCGGTCATGGCGCCTTCATGCCTTAAAAGCGGCATTATCGCTATTGACGTTAGAACGAGTGCTTGATACCGACGTTGAGCAGGCTGGTGTTGGTATCGGCCAGAGTGCCGCCGGCCACCACGGTAGTCAACAGGGTAGAGCCTGTATCCGCCCTGGCATAGGCTAATTGGCCATACAGCGTGGTGCGTTTGGACAATGCATATTCATCGCTCAGAATAAGCGTCGTTGTTTTGTCTTCGCTGTTGTTTTTATCCTTGCCGAAATAAACCGCTGCGATGACGGTGTTGTTGGACGCCGTTTTCCAGTCGACGCCGAGGCCAAACACATTTACTTTGCTGGTCTCAACCAGCGCTGCATCCCTGTTGTCACCGCGCAGGAAGTTGACTTTTCCGGTGAAAGCACCGGCCGTGTAACCGGCGCCGACCGTGTATATGCGGCTCATCCGGTCCGAAGTGTCGGGCGCATTGGTTTGTTGATAGGCAGCCGACAATGAAACCGGGCCGGCGTATGTCGCGCCCAGCGAGTACACCGCGCCGAGGTCTTCGGACACGCTGTAGCCGGCCGCGATACCTACCGGGCCTACCTTGTTGCTATACGAGATTGCGTTTTGCAGGAATACGCCGACATCGTTGTTGCCGTTATTGCCTGCGGTGAGCGCGCCGGAGTTATAAGCCCACGAATACAGGCCGGAGAGGTTTTCGCGCAGACCGCGCGGATCGGTCGCAGCAAAAGCCAGGATTGCCGGGCTGTACTGGTTACCTACAGTGACAGTACCAAAACCGCCGGACAGACCGACGTTCGATTGGCGACGGAACAGACGCGGGTTCGATACGCCGGTATCGGCATCGAAATGGCCTTCAAGACTGAAGTTTGCCTTCAGGCCGTCGCCCAGATCTTCGGTGCCGCGAAAGCCCCAGACGCTGGGCGTGATGCCGCCGTTAGCCATCGTGGTCGAAGGAGTTCCGTCTGGCGCATGGTTGCGCGTCAACACGCCGACGTCCAGATTGCCATAAACCGTCACAGCACTTTGTGCAGCAGCCATGCCTGAAACCAGTGCCAAAGCGGCACCTGCAATCAATTTTAATTTCATTTAATGCTCCGATATTGTTTGATTAAATCGCTACCGATTTTCCGGGCAACTGCCTATCGCCCGGAAATAGATGGAAATGGTCAAGGTCTCCACTAACGTTCTTGGTATCGTTGTATGCATCGACCGATCGATGCACGACGCAATTGGCAAAATTCATGCCTGATGGCAAAACAGTGGTTTTAGCCGGGGCCGGAATGAACGGGACTGCGCCGCCTGTACAAAATCGGATCACTTCGGAAAAATTCTGTGCAGTTTTCGAACGCTTCGGGAACTGCCGCGCGGATTCGATTTGGAAATAGAATTTTCCACCAGGGAAACCTTGGCAGGTATATTGCTTACAGTTCGTTGCGGTTTATTGCCTAACAGATATTCACCGGTGGATATCAGAAGGCACAGAATCGCAATTCCAACCAGAGACCAGCATGACGCCGGACTGTCCGGGCGCATGCACACAACCACAGAGAAAAACCATGCCACCGTTTAATCATCCCTTGCGCCGCCCGCTGCGCCTGACCCTGCTGGCTGCCGTTGCAGCATCCTTTGCACCGCTTGCCGCTGGCGCCGACAGCAGTGCCGAAGCCCCTGCCGCCGCAGTCAGGGCGCTGGACCCCGTCGTGGTAACCGGCAGCCGGTTCGAACATTCCAGTTTCGACCTGCCGGCCTCGGTCGACGTGCTGGAGCGGGAACGGATCACTGCCGGCCAGGCCCGGGTCAATGCGTCCGAAGCGCTGGTGGCGGTACCGGGGCTGGTGGTGCAGAACCGGCAGAATTACGCGCAAGACTTGCAGATATCCTCGCGCGGCTTCGGCGCCCGTTCCGCTTTCGGCGTGCGCGGCGTCAAGCTGATCGCCGATGGCATCCCGGCCAGCATGCCGGACGGCCAAGGCCAGGCCGCCACCTTCAACCTCGACATGGCCGAGCGCATCGAAGTATTGCGCGGCCCGTTCTCCGCCATTTACGGCAACCACGCGGGCGGCGTGATCCAGCTGTTCACGCGCGACGGCCAAGGCGCGCCGTCGGTCGAGGCCAGCGTGCTGGGCGGCAGCGACGGCAGCTGGAAAACCGATCTGAGCGCCCAGGGCAAGCCGGGCGCGGTCGGCTATGTGCTGGATGCGTCGCGCTTTCACACCGACGGCTTTCGCGACCATAGCGCCGCCACCCGCGACCAGGCATTCGCCAAGATCACCACCGCGCCCGATGCCGACAGCCGTCTGACGCTGGTGGCCAACGGCTTGCGCCAGCACGACACGCAAGACCCGCTGGGCGTGACCTTTGACACGTTCCGGCGCGACCCGCGCGCGGTGGACCCGGTCGCGATCAATTTCAATACGCGCAAGAGCATCGACCATCAGCAGATAGGCGCGACCTACGAGCGGCGCTTCGGCAGCGACAACCTGCAGCTGAGCGCGTATGCGGGCAACCGAAAGGTTATCCAATACTTGGCGATCCCCTTCAATGGCTTGCCGATCATCCGAGGCTCCGGCGGCGTGATCGACTTCGACCGCAATTTCGCCGGCGTCGATGCCCACTGGACCGATGTGCGCCAACTGGCGGGCGGCAGCCTGAGCACCACCGCCGGCATCGACTATGGCCGCTCCAGAGACGATCGACAGGGCTATGAAAACAACTTCGGTACCAAATCGACATTGCGGCGCAATGAGCTTGACACCGTCACCAGCCTCGACCCGTATCTGCAGACCGAATGGCAGGGCGGCAACTGGGGGCTTACCGCCGGGATCCGTCGCAGTCGCGTAAATTTCAAGGTGGATGACCGCTTCGATACGGGCGACTCGCGAAATCCTAACGACAGCGGCAGCGTCAGCTACAGCCGCACCACGCCGGTGCTGGGGCTAGTCTACAAGGTCACGCCGGCGCTGAACCTGTATGCGAGTGCCGCGAAGGGCTTCGAAGCGCCGACGCTGAACGAGTTGTTCTATTCCCCCAATGGGGGCGGCTTCAATTTCAACCTGAAATCGGCCCGCAGCACCCATCTGGAACTGGGAGCCAAGGCATTGCTGGGCAGCGATACGCGCGTCAATCTAGCATTGTTTCAGGCCCGTACCGACGATGAACTGGTGGTCGATCCCTCCAGCGCCCAAGGACGCACCAGTTTCAGGAACGCGACCAAAACATTGCGACAGGGCATTGAACTGTCGCTCGATACCGCATGGCGACGCGGCTTTTCCGGCCGGTTGGCAGCAACCGCGCTGCGTGCGGTCTACGACCAGGCTTTTGATGATGTGCAAGCAGGCAAACGGTTGCCAGGAATCCCGCGCGCGACGCTGTACGGCGAACTGGCATGGAAGGATGCGCCATCCGGCCTGAGCGCGGCGATCGAAGGCATAGCCAACAGCAAGGTGTATGTCGAGGACAGCAATACCGGAACCCCGGCCCCCGGCTATGCGGTGGCGAACCTGCGGTTCGGTGCCGAGCAGCAGTTAGGCGTCTGGCGCCTGAAGCAATTCGTGCGCGTCAACAACCTGCTCGACCGCAATTACATCGGCTCGGTGATCGTCGGCGACAGGAACGGGCGTTTCTACGAGCCGGCGCCGGGCCGCAACTGGATGCTCGGAGCAAGCGCGCAATACGTGTTTTAGGAAGCGCGGGCACTGAATATACTGTTGCATGTATATTCAGTGCCCGCACAGGATTATTGCGGCAGCACACTAGTTTACAGGCATACCCCATCATAAAACATCAACAAAAGGAGCAACCGCAGGCTTGGCGGTGGATTGCTGCGGTGCGAGCGACCAGCAGGGCGCCGGATCATCAGTCGGTGCCAGGCGAACATCCGGCAAGCGATATGGCAGATTTAATGCTGCCTGCTTGATTGCCCTACTTGTCCTTCTCGCCGGTACGGAGTAGTTTTGCCAATATGATTTTAAAAGGATGGCGATTCATGCGTGTGCTATCAAATCATATTGCAATCCGTGTCATGGAGGATGAGCACGATCGGCTGTCGGCTGTGATCCGTGGCATGCAGCATTTCGTGCGTGCCATCAGCAAGGGCAAGAAGGCGCCGGATCCCAAGGTATTTCGGGCCATGCTCGAATACATTAGCGAGTACCCGCACAAAGTGCATCATCCGAAAGAAGATCAATACCTGTTTGCACGATTACGCGCGCGCACCAATCGAGTCAATCAGACTCTGGATGAACTGGAGTCCCAACACCGGCAAGGCGAGTCGCAAACGCTGGCACTGGAACAGGCGCTGACGCGCTATGAACTCGAGGGCGTCGCAGCATTCCAGCCATTTTTTGACTTGGTGGAAACCTACGCCGAATTCTATTCCCATCATATGGAACTGGAAGAAGATGTGGTTCTTCCCGCCGCCATCAAATTCCTGAAGCCGGATGACTGGGCCGTGATCGATGCGCAATTCGCTGCCAATGCGGATCCGCTTGCCGGCAGTGCATACAAGGAGAGCCTGGACAAGCTGTTTTCGCTGATTGTAAACATTGCGCCGGCACCGATTGGGCGCGGGCCGGCGAGCTAGCGGCCGCTTGCGGCGTGAAAATATACTACATAACGTATATTTAATATCGCTTTATTCTATTGCGGAAACACAGCTGTTTACAGGCATACTCCCGCATATCAATCAAAGGACCAGGTATACAACAGGTCGAGCGCGGTGCTGGTGCCGGTTTCGGCTTGCAGCGACAGCCGCTTGCTGAGCTGATAGCGCAGCTTGACCAGGGTGGAAGCGCCGCTGACGCCTTGCTCGTAGCTCAGGAACGCGCGTGACGAGATGCGCTTGCCGAGCGTCAGCACGGTGCTTTCCAGTCCTTTCGCGCGCGAAAGGCCGACTTCGTCGAGGCCGACCGATTGCGCCAGCCGCGCTTGCAGCGACGCGCCCTGGGCGGCACCGAACAACGCATTGGCGGCGGCCGACAGAGCGTCGAACTGGCTGCCGGACGCGCTGTCGGTGCCATGCCCGAGCACCAGCCAGGACAGCTTTTCGGTGTCCGGCACAGTGGGCGTGGAAACCAGTTTGGCGCGCGGCGCCAACGCATTGCCGCGCACTTCGACCCCGGCTTCGACATTGCCCTCGATCTCCGGCACCGGACGTACCGCCAGGATATTCAAACCCGGATTGTCGATCGGCCCGGAAAAGGCGAGAATGCCGCGCCGGATTTCGAGCTTTTGGCCATACGCCGCGTAGGTGCCCTTGACTACCTCGACGCTGCCGTTGGCGCGCGGCAGCTGGCCATCGTCGGCGCGCACCCGCAGACTGCCGGCGACCTGCGCATCGAGTCCCTTGCCCTTGATGAAGAAGCGCTGGCCCAGGTCCAGCGTCACATCGACCCGCAACGGCAGCGCCTTGCCGGCACTCTTGCCGCCATTGGTTTCGCGTCCCAGCACCACCACGTCGTCGCTGATGGTCGGCCCGCTCTCGCTGGGCAGCTCGAACATCGCGCGCTCGGCCTTGAACTTGCCGTCCAGCTGCAGCCGCTTGTCGTCCAGCGTGATGCGGCTCTCGCCGCTGACTACCAGCAGCCGTTCCGGGCTCGACAATGCCAGCAGCTGGTCGGCCGTCAGCGTCATCTGCACGCTGGGCCGGGCATCTGCAAAGCGCGCCTCGCCCTGCACATTCAGGCGGCCCTGCTCGCCCTCGAAGGCGAGCTGCTTCAACAGCATACGATCGTCCTGCAATTGCGCGCGCAAAATCCCGTTGCGCAGCTTGACGCCCTGATCAAACCAGCGCAAGCCGAGCTGGTCGCCGTTGATTTCGCCCGCCAGCTTGGGCGCGCCCAAGGTGCCTGAGCCGCTGATCGCCAGCGCCAGCCGTCCCTGCAAATCCAGCCCGGGCCGGCCGATCACCGGCCCGATCCAGTCCAGCGCCGGCAGGCTGGCAGTGCCGTTCAGATTCAGCGGGCTGCTCGGCGGCAGATCCCAGTTGCCCGGCGCACCGGCGATCCGGGTGCTGGCAGAAAAGCGGCTGCTGCCGACATGGCTGCCATCCATCTCGAACTCCAGCTGGAGCGCATTCCTGACGATATCGGCGCGCAGCGCCAGCTTGCTCAGGCCCAGCGCCACCGGGACCGCGCCCGGTCCGGTGCTTATGGTGGCTATGGTGGCGTCGCCGCCTTCGCGAAACAGCCGCACGCTGCCATCGATGACGCGATCGGCGTCGAGCGACCAGTCGGCGCCCAGGGTTAGCGAACCGGTCAGCGCGCCGGCCAGATTCTGCTGCAGCGACGGCACCCATTGCGCCAGCGTCGTCAGCGCGATGCCGCTGGCACGGCCGCGGCTTTGCACGCGGTTGCCGTCCTTTTGCAGCGTTTCCAGATTCAGGCTGCCGCTGGGCAGCGCCAGCACGAAATTGCTCAGCGCAAACTGGCCGGGACCGATCGTCAAAGGCGCCGGCGCGCGCAGCGTAAACGCAAACTCGCCGCGATTCTGCAGGCTGCGAATCGCCCCATCCCAGCCTTTGGCCGCTTGCCAGCCGCCGGCCAGCGTCGCTGTGAAGCTCTCGCTGCGGTTATGGCCCGCGAGTTCGATCGTGTGCGCGCGCCGGCTGCCGTTGGCCAGCAGGCGCAGCGCTTGCAATGTCTGCGTACCGGAGCGCAGCTCGGTCAGCGCGATCTCGGCTTGCAGCGGGCCGTCCTGGCCTTGCTGCAGGCGGCCGCTGGCGTGCAGGGTCTTGATCGCAGTCTGGCCCGGCAAGCGGATCGCGCTGCCGTCGAGCGCAAAGCCGAGTTGCAATGCCTCCTTGCTGCCGCTGACAGTGCCCTCGCCTTTGACTGCACCGCCGAATTCCGGCCCCAGCGCGCCGAGCTCGCGCGCATCGAGACGCCAGTCCAGCCGGTCTTGCGCTGCGCCGAAATTACCCTTGATCATGATGCTGTTGTTCGCCAGTTGCAGCGCGATGTCGGCGTTGGCGATGCGCGCCGCATCGGCCTGCAGCTTCGCATGGCCGGACAAGGGCCGGCCCAGCAGCGTGCCGGGCCGCAGCGTGATATCGAGTGCGACCCGCCAGTCTTTTGCCAGATTGCCGGTGGCATCGAAGTCGCCGCTGATGTTGCCTTCCGGATAGGCGCCGAAGGCGGCCGGATTGATGTGCGCGAGATTGCCCTGCAGGCTGAACGGGCCGGCGCCGCCGAGCGCCAGATGGCCTCGCACGCTGAATGCGCTACCGGCCGGCGGCTTGGCCTTGCCTCCATTGAGCGCCAAGCCCTGCGCTTGCGCATCGAACGCCAGTTGCGGCGCCGCCATGCTGCCGCTGAGGGTGCCGCTGGCGCGCAATGCGCCGGCCAGGCCGGCTTGCAGCAGCGTCAGATTTTTCGCATCGATGCGCAGCGCCAGGCGGTCTTGCGGCGCACCGAAATTGCCGCCTGCTGCGATCAGGTTGCCGCCCAGGCGCAGCGCCAGATCGACATCCTGCAGCCGCTGCGCAGTGGCGCGCAGCTTGAGCCGACCGGACAGCGGCTGTTTGCGCAGACGGCTCGGTTGCAGCGCGAGTTCCGCCGCGACCTGCCAGTGCGGCGCCAGATGGCCGTCCAGACGCAGTCCGGCATTCACGTCGGCCGCCGGATAGGCGCCGAAATCCGACGGATCGAAGTTCTTGATGCTGCCGCTCAGCGCGAACGCCTGCGCCGCATTCAGATGCGCTTGGCCCTGCAGCTGCAGCGCGCTGTTGCCGGCGCGCAGGCTGGCCTGCTGCAGGTTCAGCAAGCCCTCGGCCAGCGTCGCATCGATGGCCAGCTGATAGCGATCCTGCCCGAGCCGGACTTTCAGCAGTTGGCGGCCGTCCTGGGCCGACAGGGTGACGTCGCCGGCAATCGCGGTGCGGTTGAGCTTGCTGTCGAATGCTTTCAGATCGATCTTCTCGGCATCCAGCGCAAACGCGGCCAGGCCGTCCTTGACGCTGCCGCTGCCGCTGGCGCGGCCGGCGGCGGCAAGGTCGAGCACGATGTCGGTGATATTTGCCGCATCCAGCGTGCCATCGAGTTGCGCGCCGATGCTGCGCAGCGGCAGCCGCTGCTGGTCCAGCGGGCCGGTTGCCAGCGTGTTGACGATATTCAATTTTCCGCTGACGCTCCGGTCCGGCTGCACCTGGCCGGTCAACTCGAGCGCGATGGCGGCCTGCGGCAAATCGGCGCCGAAGCGGCTGGGGTCGATGCCGGTCGCCTGCAGCGCAATCCGGCGCAACGCGACAGCGTCGAACGGCGCAAGCAGCAAGTCGCCCTGCCCGCGCGCGCCCTGCGCATCGAAATCGGTCTTCAGCGCGACCGCGCCGAGGTCGCCGCCCAGCACCGTGCGGGCGTGGCCGTTTCGGTGCCGCAGATTGACTTGGCCGGCCAGCGCAAACGGCGCTCTGGCTGCCAGCGTCAGCGCCGCATCCAGATTGCCCCACGGCGTGGCAACGGTGGCGTCGTGCAGCCGCCATTGGCGGCCGCCGCCCTGCAGCGCAAAACGCAAATCGTGCAGCTCGATGCGCGCTCCGGCCTGGGAAATCAGCACCAGCTGCTGCAATTGCGCGGCCTTGACCTCGACCTCGATCGGCAGCGCCAGAGTGTCCGGCAGCTTCAGCGGTTCGCTCGATTCCTGCAGCGTGTGCAGCGTCAGGCGCGCCGCCTGCAGCTGGTCGATCCCGACCTGGCCGCGCAACAGCCGCGCCGGCGACCAGCGCCAATCGAGATGGTCCAGCGTGAGCACTTGCTCGCGCGTGCCGGAGCTGCCGAACTTTGTATACTGCAGCCGCCCGATATGCACCGGCCGCAACAGCGAACCGGTCACGCCGGAGAACGACAGCGCGCCGTTGCTGCGGCTGGCCGCCTGTTGCAGCAGCCAGCGCAGGCTGGCTTCGCGCGGCACCAGGATCGCCGCCAGCAGCACCAGCGCCAGTGTCAGCGCCGACAGCGCGATCCACAGCCTGCGCCAGCTCAAAACGTCACCCCGAGCGAAAAATGCATGCGTACTTTGTGCTCCGCCTGGCCGTAGGCGAGGTCCAGATTGATCGGCCCGACCGGGCTGCGCCAGCGCGCGCCGACGCCGTAACCCGCTTTCGGCTTCAGTTCGGCGACCGTGTCGGCGGCGTTGCCGGCGTCGGCGAACAGCGCCGCGCCCCATTGCGGCAGAAACCAGTGCTGGAACTCGGCGCTGCCGACCGCCAGATAGCGCCCGCCGACGGTGGCCGTACCCTGCGCCACGCCCAGCGACTGATACGCGTAACCGCGCACCGACTGGTCGCCGCCGGCGCGGAACAGGGTGGTGTCGGGAACCCCATCCTTGCTGCGCGAGGCGAGCGCGCCCAGCTCGCCGCGCAGCACCACGATGCCCTTATCCCCCATCCGGCTGTAATGCACCACACGCGCGCTGCCGCGCACGAAACTCTGGTCGGTCAGCAGGCCGCCCACGGCGCCGCCCACTTGCGCATGGATGATGCTGCCGGCGGTCGGAAACAGCAGGTTGTCGACATCGCGCCAGGTCGCGCCGTAGGTCAGCGGCAACGACTGGCTGCGGCGCACCGGCGATCCGTTGATTTCCCTTTGCTCGCGCAGGTATTCCAGCGTCAGGCTGCGCTCCAGCGTCGGCTTGCCCCAGGCCCGCTTGGCCGCGATGCTCGATACCTTGCTGAGCTCGCCTTCGATATCGCTGCGCACATACGACAGGCCGACGCTGTACTGGATCCCTTGCTGCGTGAGCGGCAAATAGATGTCGGCGCTGGCCGACTGCTTCTTGGTTTCCAGCGTCAGCGCGCTCTTGAGCTTGAGTTCCCGGTCCAGGAAATTCAAGTCTTCATAGATCAGCTTGGCCCGATTGCCGGTATTGGTGCTGTAACCGAGCCCGACCCCGGACTTCTTGCGCTTGTTTTCCGTCACCGCCACCCGCACCGGCGCCGTCGTGTCTTCCGGCTGCGCTTCGAATTCCGCGCCGACATCGACCCGGCTGAAATAGCCGCTGTCGAGCAGGCGCGCCTGCAGCTCCAGCAGCGCGGCTTCGTTATACGGGTCGCCCGGCTTGATATTGCTGAGGCGGCTGACGATGGTGCCCGGATAGCGCTGCAAGCCGTCGATCTCCAGGGTGCCGAAGCGGATCTCCGGGCCGCTGTCGGCCACCACGGTCAAGGCTACCGTGTGCGCCAGCGGATCGACAGCGGCGCGGGTCTGCGTCAGCCGCGCGCGCGGATAACGCTCCAGCAGCAATTGGCGCAGCAGCGCATTCTTGGCCGCCTCCCACTGCGCGTGCCGGAATACTTGGCCCGGCTGCAGGGTCCAGCTGTTGCGCAATTCGGCCGCCTTCGGCCGGCCGGCAACCGCGCCTTCCAACTTCAGATCGACGATACTAACCAGCGCCGGCGCGCCGGGCACAACCGTGAATCGAATCCGCCAGGCCTGGCCCTGCTGGGTAATCTCGGACGTAATGGTCGGCGTATAAAAGCCCTCGGTCGCCACCAGCGTCCTGATCTGCTCGGGCGCCTGGCGGTACAGCCGCTGCAACTGCCCGGCATCGAGGCGCGGATTGTCGCGCCAGCGATACAGGTCGAGATTTTTCTCCAGCACGTCCTTCAGGTGCGACGGCGCGTCCAGCACCACCGTGTACTCCAGACTGTCGGCATGCGCACACAGCGCCAGCAGCAACAGGCCGGCCGGCAGCAGCCGCCGCAGTGCGCGACTGAAAATTTCTCTGATCATTGGAAAACGCCGGTGGCTGTCATAAATTTGTATACTGGATTGAAATTCACTTGTTCGTACGACATGTTACCGAACTCCCGGCACCCGATTTTATATAGGGAGTATGGCAAAAAAACCATACAATACCGCATAATAAATAAGCGGCTTAAAAGATACAGCAATAAGTATATTTTCAGGAACAGAAATTATGACAAACCTACAACCGAATGCCGCGCTGGTGCTTTTCAGCGGCGGCCAAGACTCGACCACCTGCCTGGCGTGGGCACTCTCGCATTATGCGAAAGTCGAAACCATAGGCTTTGATTACGGTCAGCGCCACCGGATAGAACTGACGGTGCGCCCCACCGTGCTGCAGCAATTGCGTGCGCAATCGACCGACTGGGATAGCAAACTCGGTGCAGATCACTTGATAGACCTGGGACTGCTGGGCAAGATTTCAGACACCGCGTTGACCCAGGATGTCGCGATCGCGATGCAGGAAAACGGCTTGCCGAACACCTTCGTGCCGGGGCGCAACCTGCTGTTCATGATGGTGGCCGCCACGGTGGCCTACCGGCGCGGGCTGGACGTGCTGGTCGGAGGCATGTGCGAAACCGATTTTTCCGGCTACCCGGATTGCCGCGACGACAGCATGAAGGCGCTGCAAGTCGCGCTCAACCTCGGCATGGCGACCCGCCTGAAGATCGATACGCCGCTGATGTGGATCGACAAGCGCCAGACCTGGGAGCTGGCGCAAGACCTCGGCGGACAAAAGCTGGTCGACCTGATCCGCAGCGAAACCCACACCTGCTACCTGGGCCAGCGCGGCACGCTGCACGACTGGGGCTACGGCTGCGGCACATGCCCGGCGTGCGAACTGCGCGCGCGCGGCTACCGCGAATTCATCCGGGCCGATGCCGGATAGTCGGGCACAGGTAGAAACCGCAGCAATTTAATTGCATAAATTCAATCGCAGAAATTCGGAAACGCGCTCTTTTTTCATGGCATCCAACAAAGCACATCATGCAACCGGATGGGCGGCCGGCTTCATTGCCGCCGCCCTGGTTGCGCAGGCGGGCGCCGGCGGCCCGTATCATCTGTGGAGCCTGCTGGCGCTGGCTGCCGGCATACTCGGCGGCACCGCGCCGGACTGGCTGGAAGTGGCATGGTGGTCGCGCCGGCGCAGCCTGTGGATCACCCATCGCAGCTGGACGCACTGGGGCGTTGCCTGGCTCGCGCTGCTGGCGTACTCTTTTCAGGCGCTGGGGCAGCAGGCCTGGGCGCCGTTGCCGTTCGGCTTTGCCGCCGGCGGAGTCATGCATCTGCTGGCCGACTGGCCCAATCCGCTGGGCGTGCCCTGGCTGGCCGGACGGCATTCGCTCAGGCTCTGGAACAGCGGCCGCTGCGACATCTTCGTGGTCGCCGCCTCATGGCTGGCCGTCTTCATCGTCTCCGACCATGTTTTTTTCCAGAATATCCACTCTTTAAAAATGGTTACTTTTGTGAAATCATTATCGATGTGGTCCTGACGGCGTGCCGCACTAACGTCCTAACCGCAAGAATAGATCTCCAGCGCTGTTATGCATAACTATACATAACAGCCACAACAGGTCATTCAATAAAACACCGAATTTCGGACAAGCCCAAACCAGGGCATTTGGTTATCGCTCTACCTCTACCGCCGCTCTTTCCACTTCGACAGTGTTATAGGTGGCGAGATATCTTTGCTGACTAAGTTGACATTCATGACCGTCAATGTTACACATAAGCAACAATCCGATAGGGATCTGAGGTCATGGCGGATGTTCTGGCAAGCAGTGAGGCGGGGCGATCATCGCGTGCCGGTGGCCGAGTTGCGCCGTTTCATGCGGGCGAACGCCATTCCCGAGCCAGCCGAACTGCAACAGGACATGCCTCGGTGCATTCTGATCGCAGACGGCGAGCCGAATATGGCGCGAGCCCTAGGTGCGGACGGGGTGCTGGCGAAGCCGTTTACCAACGAGGAAATGCTGGCCGCAGTGTGCAGACTGTATCGCGATGAGGGGGGAACCATGAATAAATTGATCAAATGGCAGGCGGCCCTGATGCTCCTGCTGTCGGCGCTGGTGATGAGCAACGGAGTCCGGGCCCAGTCGTCCGCCCAACTGCCCGCGTCCCGGTTGCTGCTTACCGGTTCCACCACCATGGCGCCGCTGATGGTGGAGATAGGCAGACGCTTCCAGACCCTGCATCCTCGTATCCAGATCGAGGTACAGATGGGCGGCTCCGGCCGGGGCATCAGCGACGCGCGCCAGGGCAAGGCGGACATCGGTATGGTGTCGCGCGCACTCGGCGAGCGCGAGCGCGATCTCACCGGCATGCCCATTGCCCGCGACGGCGTGGCCATCATCGTGCACAAGGACAACCCGGTGAGCGCACTCAGCGACCGCCAGTTGCTCGACATCTATAGCGGCAAGATCGCCAACTGGCGGCAGGTCGGCGGCCGCGATGCGCCGCTGCATATGCTCGCTGGCCCGCCGGAGGGCGCCTCGTCGGAACTGTTCAGCCATTACCTGCAACTGCCCTACGAGCAGATCAAGGCTCAAGGGCGGGTCGCGGCCAATGCGGAGCGCATCGCGGCGGTGGCCGCCGATCCACGCGCGATCATCTGGGTCTCGGTGGGCGAGGCGGAGCGCAAGGCGCTGGACGGCGTTCCGATCAAACTGCTGGCGGTAGGCGGCGTGGCCGCTGGCAGCAAGACTGTCCGCAACGGCAACTACCCGATCTCGCGCCCGCTCACCCTGGTGACCCGCGGGACGCCGACGGGGGCTACGCGGGCCTTCATCGAATTTTGCGTCTCATCCCAGGTCACGGACCTTGTCCTGGCTTTCGATTTCGTTCCGTACCTGGACTGATTGCTGTCCGCCGTTAAAGGGACCCTGAACATGCTCGCCTGGTTCGAACGACTCAGCCTGCGCGCCAAGCTCGCGCTGGGCTTCGGAACGCTGATCGGCCTGATTCTGATCGGAGGCGCCACCGCCCTGTGGAGCCATGCGCGCGCCCTTGCGGCGGTGGAAGCTTTTCTCGAGGGCGACAACCGTATCGCCGAACTCAGCCTGGAAAGCAGCGCCACAATGGGAAAGGCAAGGCGCTACGAGAAGGAATTTCTGCTCAAGATACAAGTCTTCAGCTACGAGGAAGCCAAGGCTCGTTACGCCAACCTGGTGGTGAGCCAGCTTGCCATGGTGCGGGAAAACATGGCGGCCATCCGCGGCCTCACCGGCAACGCCGACATCCAGGCGGAGACCCGCGCCATCGAGGAAGTCACGCGCCTGTACGAGACCGGCTTCCTGCGCGCGGTCGGATTGTACGGCCATCTGGTTCGGGTGGATACCGGCGTGGAGGGGCGGTTTCGCGCCCGCGCCCATGCCATCGAGGCCCTGCTCGCGCAAGGCGCAGCGGAGCGCCTGCGCTCCGATCTCTTCATCCTGCGCCGTCATGAGAAGGATTTCATCATTCGTGGCTTGACCCGCGAAGCGGAGGCGTTCGAGGCCGCAGTCGGCCGTTTTAAGGACGATGTGGCGCGGGCCGGGCTGCCGGGTGGGCGCAAGGATGAGTTGCTGCAGCTGATTGATCAGTACCGGGCGCTGTTCCGGGAATACGTGGCGACGGATGCCGAGATCGATGCGACCACTCTGGGCTATCTGGGCGCGGTACATCAGATAGAGCCCCAACTGGAGCAACTCCATGCCCATGCCGGCGCGGCGGTGGCGGCGACCCGCGACACCCTGCGCAGTCTGAACCGGACAACGACCCAGACGTTACTCGGGGTGGGCCTGGCGGCCATCCTGCTGGGACTTCTGGTGGCCGGCTTCATTGTCCGCAGCGCCAACCATGCGGTGCGGGCATGCGTGAATTTCGCCAGTCGGCTCGCCAGCGGCGACCGGACGGTGCGGCTGCCATCGCCCGGGGGAAGTAACGAATTCGCGCTGCTGTCCGCGGCCCTGAACAGCATGGCGGACGCCATGCAGCAGGCACACCGCCGCGACGAGGTACGGGCGGTGGAACTGTTGCACCTGAACCGAACCCTGCGCATGCTGTCCCGTTGCAATGAGGCGCTGGTGCGGGCCGGCAGCGAACCCGAATTGCTCGAGGCCATCTGCCAGCAAATCGTCGAAAGCGGTGGCTACCGCCTGGCATGGGTAGGGTTCGCCCGCCATGACGAGGGCAAGAGCGTCCAGCCTGCCGCCTTCGCTGGCTTTGGCGGAGACTATGTGGCGGGCCTCAACCTCACTTGGGGCGACGACCAGCGCCGGCGCGGGGTGGGCGGTCTCGCCATTTGCGAAGGTCGGCCGGTCATGGTGCGCCATATAGCTACCGATGACACGTTCGAGCCGTGGCGCGAAGAGGCAATTAAGCGCGGCTTCGCCTCCTGCATGGCGCTACCCTTGACAGGCAAGGACGAGGTGCTGGGCAGCCTCAGCATCTACTCCGCCGATGCCGACGCCTTCGATGCAGAAGAAGCGCGCCTATTGCAGGAGCTGGCCGATGATCTGGCGTTCGGCATCGTCAGCCTGCGGGGGGCTGCGCGGCGCGAGCAGGCGGAACGAGCGCTCGACTATCAGGCCAACTTCGACAATGTCACCGGCCTGGCCAATCGCAACCTGTTCCGCGACCGCGTGCGTCAGGCCACAGTGCATGCGGCCCGTGCCGGCCGTCAGGTGGCGGTTCTCGTGCTAAGCCTGGACCGCTTCAAGGCCATCAAGGACAGCCTGGGTCATGGCGCCGGCGACGCGCTGTTGCAGCACGTCGGCCAATTCCTGACGGCCGCCTTGCGGGAGGGCGACACGGTGGCGCGCTTGTCGGGCGATGAGTTCGCGGTAGCGATCAGCGACCTGACAACGGAGGAGGATGTAGCGCCCGTGGCCCTCAAGTTGCTTGCAGCAGCGCTGGAACCGATGACGCTGGAAGGCCGCAACGTGAATACCAGCGCCAGCATTGGTATCAGTCTCTATCCCAAGGACGGGGCGGAGGCGGACAGCTTGCTGCAGAATGCTGACGCCGCCATGTCCAGCGCCAAGTCCATGGGCGGCAACCTGTTCCGCTTCTACGCCTCAGAAATGAATGAACGCATCTCGGCGCTTTTCGCCATGGAATCTGAACTGCGCCGGGCTATTGCGCAGGACGAGCTGCGGGTGTACTTCCAGCCTCGGGTGAACCTGGCGAGCGGCGAGATCTCCGGTGCGGAGGCGCTGGTGCGCTGGCAGCATCCCGAACACGGCCTGATCCCGCCGTCGGAGTTCATTCCACTGGCCGAGGAAACGGGCCTGATCCTGCCGTTGGGCGAATGGGTAATCAAGCGTGTCTGCCGGCAGCAGCGTGCCTGGCTCGATGCCGGCATGCCGGTACCGCCGGTAGCGGTAAACCTGTCGGCGCTCCAGTTCCGCCAGGAGAATCTGGCCCAACTGATCCGCCACGAGCTGGAAGCCAACAAACTGGACGCCAGGTACCTGGAGATGGAAATTACCGAGTCCACCCTGATGGACAATCTGGATGAAGCTGTCGCCACCCTGCATCAGCTGAGGGCGAGCGGCATCAAGCTCTCGCTGGACGATTTCGGCACCGGCCATTCTTCCCTCAGTCGACTGCGGCGTTTGCCCATCGACCATCTGAAGATCGACCAGTCCTTCGTGCGCAACCTGATCACCGACCCCGAAGACGCCGCCGTCTGCCTTGCCATCATCGGCCTGGCCCACAACCTCCGCATGACGGTAATTGCAGAAGGAGTGGAAACCGAGGGGCAGGCGAATTATCTGCGCCAGCAGCGTTGCGACGAAATACAGGGCTACTACTTCAGCCGGCCCTTGCCGCTCGGGGATTTCGAACAACTCCTGGCACAGCGCAAAACCCTGGCCCTGCCTACGCAGACCTTGGACGAGCGCCTGACGCTGCTGCTGGTGGACGACGAGGCCAATATCCTGTCCGCCCTCAAGCGTCTACTGCACCGCGACGGCTACGAGATACTTACCGCGACTAGCGCCCGGGAAGGGTTTGATCTCCTGTCCACCCACGAGGTACAGGTGATCCTGTCGGACCAGCGCATGCCTGAAATGAATGGCACCGAATTTCTCTCGCGGGTCCGGGACCTTTACCCGGACACCATCCGCATCGTGTTGTCCGGCTACGCCGACCTCAGCAGCGTCACCGATGCGATCAACCGCGGTTCGATCTACAAATTTCTCACCAAACCTTGGGACGACGAGGCGCTGCGCACAGATGTACGCGAGGCGTTCCGTCATTGCGAATCGGCAGAACTGAGGATCTAGCTATCATCAAAATGCCGACGTGTGATGACTGCCGCAGCTGATGTTGAAGCCCCAAATGAGCATCCCGACCACGGGGGTTTCTACAAGCTATTTGCTACGTAAATCCGGAATTGGCTGGGACAGCATCTTCAACACGCTTGGTCGGAGAACGACCGGCACAAGATTCGTTTTGAGACAGCCCCCTCAGAAGGTAGCGTATTTGAAATCCTTTATGGACTGGACGCTACAGATGACCTCTGTGTATAAAACTCGATAACTGGCTACAGCCTGAGCGCATTCACCAGCCTTTATGAACTTCCGATGAAGTGAGTTCTGTTGTTTTACGTCCCTGTTCCGTTAGTTACATTATTCTTCCTTCAAAGAAAGCAGGACCCATCCCTCCGCGCTGCGCCAGGGGAGGCCGGTCACATCCGACATTGAATGTCTTCTGAGCAATGCGACAGGTTCCTTGGGTCGAATGCAGCAGGTCAGTGTCTTATATTTACTCTCCCTGATGGCATGAATTGGGATTCACGAAGCGGCTGTTTTTCAATGCCAAACGATAGCTGGTTTGAAGCGCGAATGCATGGCTGATTGGGAATGCGAACGTGTGGCTGCTTTAATGCGAATACGCATTATGAGAATCCGACTGATCCTATTGAGTTGTAGTTTTTGTTGTTGTGACAGTCATTTTTCGAACAAGGGGCTGTTACATGTTGGGGTCAGTCAGTCGATACTTGCCCCATATGCTTTTGTTGGGTAGCCCCCATCTCCAATCTTTGCAATCGTAATGACCACAACAGCTTGCAATTGAGTCAATAAAACCGGCATCACGGTCAAAATCGCCTCAGCACCAACAGACGCTGTACTGATGAGGTGATTGTTGTACATAACTGTGTGGGGGGCATAGATCTTGACTGAAACGGAAGCATAAACTTGCCGTGTCAAATAGGAAGCATAAATCTGCCAAACGGCAGAGTTATGGTTCTAGGCACATGATCCTGCAGGGGATCGAAACCCTGGCGCTGCGCATGGACCGCATCTGCGACAATTCGCTGGCCATCGCCCATTACCTGCAGCAGCACCCGAAAGTGGCATGGGTCAATTACGCCGGGCTGGAAGATCATCCGGACCTTGCGCTGGTGCAAAAATACATGGGCGGCAAGGCCTCAGGCATCCTGTCGTTCGGCCTGAAATACAGCGACGCCGACCCGCGCGCGGCCGGTGCCCGGGTGCTCGATGCGCTGCAACTGTTCACCCGGCTGGTCAACATCGGCGACGCCAAATCACTGGCGACCCACCCGGCATCGACCACGCACCGTCAACTGGATGCGGCAGAACTGGCAAAAGCCGGCGTATCGGAAGATATGCTGCGGCTGTCGGTCGGCATCGAGCACATCGACGACCTGAGGGCGGATCTGGAGCAGGCGCTGGCGGCGGTCTGATGCGACTGATTGCGGTTTGACCGCAGCTTCGATCCGGCAACTGAAAGCAAAATAGCCGGCATATGTTTCCATATGCCGGCTATTTCATTTAAACGTAGGTCGGGTGAGCGATAGCGTAACCCGACATTCCGATGCCGCAAACGTCGGGTTACGCGATGAAGCCGCTAACCCGACCTACGCAACTCAAGCCACTTGCTTGCCGGATGCCGCTATCGGAATCACCTTCGCATTATCCGGCGCATCAAACTCGGCTATCAACGCCGCTTCCTTCTGCTGCGCCGCATGCAGATGGCTTTCCTTGACATGGCCGTAACCGCGGATGTGTTCCGGGATGCTGGCGATCGCGACCGCTTTCGGCAGGTTATCCGCTTTCAGCTTCGGCAGCAGTTGCGTGATCGTGTTGCGATATTCGGCGATCAACGCGCGCTCGGTCCTGCGTTCAGCGCTGTAGCCGAACACATCCAGAGCGCTGCCGCGCAGCGACTTGAGCTTGGCCAGCAGGCCGAAGGCTTTCATCATCCACGGGCCGAATTGCTGCTTGATCAGGTGGCCGTTGCTGTCGCACTTGGCCAACAGCGGCGGCGCCAGGTGGAAGTTGATCGCGTAATCGCCTTCGAACATGTCGGCGATCTTCTTCTGGAACTTGCCATCGGTGTACAGCCGCGCGACTTCGTACTCATCCTTGTAGGCCATCAGCTTGAAGTAATAGCGTGCGACCGCCTCGGTCAGGCGCAAGGATTTTCCGGCACCGGTGAGCCGGCTTTCCGCCGCGCGCACCTGCTCGACCAGATCGCGATACTGCTGCGCGTAAGCGGGATTCTGATAGGCGGTCAGCACTTCCACCCGCTTGGCGATGGTGTCGTCCAGGCTTGGCGCACGCTTGAGCTCGATCACCTGCGATGGCGTAATCAGGCGCTGGACCGCAAGCAGATCGTTGGCGGCGATGCGGCCCCAGTTGAACGCCTGCTGGTTGAAGTCGATCGCCACGCCGTTGAGCTCGATCGCGCGCATCAGCGCCGCCTCGGTCAGCGGCACCCAGCCTTTTTGCCAGGTATAGCCGAGCAGGAACATATTGGTCGCAATAGCGTCGCCCATCAATCCAGTGGCGATGCTGCCGGCATCGACCAGTTCGACCCGCTCGGCGCCGCAGGCATTGCGGATTTCATTTTCCGCGGATTCGGCCGGGAATTGCCAGTCCGGATTCTTGATGAAGGTCGAGGTCGGGGTGCCGTTCAGGTTGATCGCCGCGTGGGTGCGCCCTTCGCCCATGCGCGACAGCGCATCGCGGCCGGCGGTGACGATCAGGTCGCAACCGATGACCAGGTCAGCCATGCCGGTGCCAACCCGGGTCGACTGGATATCGTCGGCCTTGTCAGCCAAACGCACGTGCGACATCACCGCGCCGCCTTTCTGCGCCAGACCGGTCATATCCAGCACCGAACAGGCCTTGCCTTGCAGATGCGCCGCCATCGCCATGATCTGGCCGATGGTGACGACGCCGGTGCCGCCCACGCCGGTGACCAAGACGCCGAACGGTTCTGCGGTGCCGGGCAATACCGGTTGCGGCAGGCTGGCGACATCGAGTGCATTGCCGGCTTCGATCTTGACTTTTTCCGGTTTCCTGAGCTTGCCGCCTTCGACCGTAACAAAGCTCGGGCAAAAGCCGGTGACGCAGGAAAAATCCTTGTTGCAGGACGACTGGTTGATCTGGCGCTTGCGGCCGAATTCGGTTTCCAGCGGCTCCACCGACAGGCAGTTCGACTGCACGCTGCAATCGCCGCAGCCTTCGCACACCGCTTCGTTGATCACCGCGCGCTTGGCCGGATCGGGGAAGCCGGGCTTGCCATCCTTGCCGATCTGCTTCCGGCGGCGGCGCTTTTCGGACGCGCAAGTCTGGTCGTAGATCATCGCGGACACGCCCTTGGCCCCGCGCAACTCGCGCTGCACCGCATCGAGTTCGCTGCGATCGCGCACGGTGACGCCGGCGGCCCACGGGTAATTGGCCGGATATTTTTCCGGCTCGTCGGTGACCACGATGATCGGACCGACGCCTTCGGCGGCGATCTGGCGCGAAATCATGCCGGGGTCGAGCGGGCCGTCGAATGGCTGGCCGCCGGTCATCGCGACCGCGTCGTTGAACAGGATCTTGTACGTGATGTTGACCTCGCCCGACACCGCGGCGCGGATCGCCAGCAGGCCGGAGTGGTAGTAGGTGCCGTCGCCCAGATTGCAGAATACGTGGTTTTCGCTGGTAAACGGCGCCTGGCCGACCCAGGTCACGCCTTCGGCGCCCATGTGGGTGAAGGTCGAGGTTTCGCGGTCCATCCAGGTCACCATGTAGTGGCAACCGATGCCGGCCAGCGCGCGGCTGCCTTCCGGGACTTTGGTCGAGGTGTTGTGCGGGCAGCCGGAACAGAAATGCGGCACCCGGTCCTTGTTCGGATCGGGCTTGGCGGCCGCGTTCAGCATCGCTTCCTTTGCTTCCAGATAGGCGACGCGCTGCTTGACGCGCTGCTCGACCGGATGGCCGGCAAAGTATTTCGAGATCCGGCTTGCAATCGCGCGCGCGATCTGCGCCGGGCTCAGTTCATAGGTGGCCGGCAGCAGCCATTCGCCGTGGCCGGAACCGTGCAGATTGCTCCACTCGCCGCTGTCGTCGAACTTGCCGACCACGCGCGGACGCACCTTGTCTTCCCAGTTGTACAGCTCTTCCTTCAGCGCGTATTCGAGGATCTGGCGCTTTTCTTCGACCACCAGGATTTCATCCAGGCCGGTGGCGAATTCGCGCACCCCTTCGGACTCCAGCGGCCAGGTCATGCCGATCTTGTACAGGCGGATCCCGATGTCCGCGGCGATCTGCTCATCGATGCCGAGGTCCGCCAGCGCCTGGCGCGTATCGAGATAGGATTTTCCGGCGGTGATGATGCCGATCTTCGCGACCGGGCTGTCCCAGATGATTTGATTGAGTTTGTTGGCGCGCACGTAGGCCAGCGCCGCATACCATTTGTAGTTGTTCATCCGGGTTTCCTGCGCCAGCACCGGATCCGGCGTGCGGATATTGACGCCGTCCGCAGGCAGCTCGAAATCGTCCGGAATGACGGGCTGCACGCGGTCCGGATCGATCTCGACCACCGCGCCGGATTCGACGATATCGGTCACGCACTTCATCGCCACCCAGAGCCCGGTGTAGCGCGACATCGCAATCCCGTGCAGGCCGTAATCCAGGTATTCCTGCACCGACGACGGATACAGCACCGGGATCCCGCAAGCCTTCAGGATGTGTTCGCTCTGATGCGCGGCGGTCGACGACTTGGCCGCATGATCGTCGCCCGCGACCACCAGCACGCCGCCGTGTTTCGAGGTGCCGGCCAGATTCGCATGCTTGAACACGTCGCCGCAACGGTCGACGCCCGGCCCCTTGCCGTACCACATCGCAAACACGCCATCGTATTTGGCGCCGGGGAACATATTGACCTGCTGGGTGCCCCAGACGGTGGTCGCGGCCATATCTTCGTTGACGCCCGGATGAAACTTGACGTGGCGCTTTGCCAGATGTTTCTTGGCCCTGGCCGCGGTCAGATCGACGTTGCCCAGCGGCGAGCCGCGATAGCCGGTGATGTAGCCGGCGGTATTCAGGCCGGCCTTCTCATCGGCCTGGCGCTGCAGCATCATCAGGCGGATCAACGCCTGGGTGCCGGTCATGAAAGCGCGGCCGCGCTCCAGTGTGAATTTGTCGTCCAGGGATATCTCGGACAGCAGGGGCGCAGGAGTCTGCGGCTGCCCGTTCTTTAAGGGTGCATTCATATTATGTTTATCTCCGTGCCAAAAATTATGTCTTTGGGTGCGATGGTTTCGCTGTCAAACGAGCCCGCCTCGTGAGCAAGCTGCTTTGTAATTTTGACTGTTTAACGTAAAAGTCGCATAGCGACTCACTTCGCTCCCCTCTCCCGCGTGCGGGAGAGGGGTTGGGGGTGAGGGCGGCCATGGCGCTTTCATGTATTTAACTGGCATTTTCGCCATGGCCGTCAGGGTAGCACAGCCGGCTATTTTGCTCTAGGCCTGCTGCGCAAGTGCCAGATTCGTTTCATCCGGCAGCAGCGTATCGGCGGCCAAGGTTGGCAGCGCTTTCAGTCGCGCATAGATCGGCGTGAAATCGGGTTCGGTTTGATCGAACAATTGCTGGAAATCCGGGATCACGAAATAGCTTTCCTGATAGGTATCGATCTTGTACAGCGTGCGCATCACGCGCTCGACGTCCAATGGAATGCGGTGCGGCAGCGGGCTGTGCAGGCAATATTCGATCTCGCCGCCGGACGACAGGATGCCGGCGCCATAGGCACGCAAGCCTGCGGGCGTCTGGATCAGTCCGAATTCGATCGTGTACCAGTACAGCCGCGCCAGATACTCGAGTCCATCGAGTTTCAGCGCCTTCAGCCCGGCCTGACCGTAGCGCTGCAGATAATCGGCGAACACCGGATCGAGCAGCAGCGGCACATGGCCGAAGAAGTCGTGAAACACGTCCGGCTCGACGATGTAATCGAACTCCTCCAGCTCGCGCAGCCAGACCGTGACCGGGAAGCGGCGATGCGCCAGGTGGGTGAAGAATGTCAGTTCCGGCACCAGCCCGGGCACCGTCACCAGCCGCCAGCCGGTCGCCGCGCACAGGATTTCGGAAGCCTGCGCCAGATCGGGGATGCCGTCGGCCGCATCCAGTTTGGCCATGCCGGCGAGAAATTCGTCGCAGGCGCGCCCCGGCACCAAATCGGCCTGGCGCTGATACAGGCGCCGCCACAGCGCATGCTGCTGCGGCGTATACGCATGCCAGTCCTGCCTGACCACGTACTGCGCATCGGCCAGGGTGTAGTCGCCGCGCAAGGCGGCGCCATGCGATTTCTCCGCCACGGTGGCGAAGAAATTTTCGGTATTCAGATGCTTGTCCATGATGAAATCGATTCAAAAAAATCAGCTGCGAGGCGCCGGATGGTTGTGCAGTGTCACAGGTACTCCCTACAGCATTATTTTTATCGCACTAAAATCATGCAAAAATGGCAATAATATGAACATACTCCTGCATAATTCATAATGCAGCATCTATTCAGCCCGATAAAACCCCCCTCTCCCGGCATGGTTTTTCCTGGTGCCCGAATCGCCATGCGATTCGCTTGCAGGAGAGGGGCTGGGGGAACGCCCCACTGCTAACCGCCCGCGCTGCGCTCATCCTTCAACACACCACGTTTGATCTGATCGAGCTCAATTGATTCAAACAGCGCGCGGAAATTTCCTTCGCCGAAGCCTTGATCGCCCTTGCGCTGGATGATTTCGAAGAAGATCGGGCCGATCACGGTCCGGGTGAAGATTTGCAGCAGCAACTCGCGCTGGGTCGCGTTGCTGTTGCCGTCGATCAAGATGTTCAGGCGGCGCAAATCGGCCACGTTTTCGCCATGCGCGGGCAGCCGGCGCTCGATCAGGTCGTAATAGGTGGCGACGGTTTGCTGGAACACGACCTGGCGCGCGTTCAGCGCTTCCACCGTGGCGTAGATATTGTCGGTGCCGAGCGCGATGTGCTGGATCCCTTCGCCGTGGTACAGGTCCAGGTATTCGGCGATCTGCGACTTGTCGTCCGACGATTCGTTGATCGGGATGCGGATCTTGCCGCAGGGCGAAGTCATCGCCTTCGATTTCAGGCCGGTCAGCTTGCCTTCGATGTCGAAATAGCGCACTTCGCGGAAATTGAACAGGTTCTCGTAGAATTCGGCCCATTCCTTCATGCGGCCGCGGTGCACATTGTGGGTCAGGTGGTCGATGTAGGTCAGGCCGCAGCCGACCGGGTTGGCGTCGGCGCCCGGAATCGCGACGAAATCGACGTCGTAAATGCTGATGTCGCCGATCCCCCCCCGCGCGACGCCGTCCAGCGCGTTTTTGCCGTGCCAGCGGTCGACGAAATAAATCAGCGAATCGCCGATGCCCTTGATGGCCGGAATGTTCAGCTCCATCGGGCCGGTCTTGTTGTCGAAGCCCCAGGCGCCCAGTTCCAGCGCACGCTGGTAGGCGAACGCGGCGTCGTTGACGCGGAACGCGATCGCGCAGATCGACGGCCCGTGCTGACGGGCAAAACGCTGCGCGAACGAATGCTGCTCGGCATTGATGATGAAATTGATGCCGCCCTGGCGGTACAGCGTCACATCCTTGTGACGGTGGCGGGCAATTGCCGCAAAACCCATCTGCTCGAACAGTGCGCCCAGCGCCTTCGGGTCCGGCGCCGCGTATTCGATGAATTCGAAGCCATCGGTGCCCATCGGGTTGTCCCAGGGTTGAAAGTCCATGCCTGTCTCCATTTCATTGATTCGGTCCGGAAAAAGTTTTATTTTTCCGGACTGCTGTTCTCTCCCTCTCCCTCTGGGAGAGGGCCGGGATGAGGGATCCGGTTCCAATTTCATTTGTTCCGGATAATTAGTATGGAAGCAGTATAGGCGGGTGCATCTAGCATAAAATTGCAAATAATTCCTTAATCTAGGTCCATTGCGCAATAATATTGCCGATCTTTTCAAGAGGCCCATCATGCCCGCCATCCCGCTCGACAAGACCGACCGCAAGATTCTCGCCATCCTGCAGTCCGACGGCCGCCTGTCCAATCAGGAAGTGGCCGAACGGGTCAATCTGTCGCCGTCGCCCTGCCTGCGGCGCATCCGGAGCCTGGAAGAGAGCGGCGTAATCCGGCAGTACGTGGCCTTGCTCGATCCCGACAAGATCGGCCTCGGTCTGCTGGCCTACGTGAATGTGCGGCTGGAAAAGCACAGCGAAGCTGGCGCCGCCGGCAGCATGCGCTCGCCGCGCGCCAATTTCGCCGCCTCGGTCGAGTTGTGGCCGGAAGTGGTGGCCTGCTATGCGATGACCGGCGAAATGGATTATCTGCTGCGGGTACACGTGGAGGACATGGCGCATTTTTCGCGCTTCATGATGGCGACGCTGTTGCGCCACCCGGCGGTGCAGGACGTGCGCTCCAGCTTTGCGCTGCAACGGGTCAAGGATACGACTGCGCTGCCGCTGCTGTGACATTCCAAAAAAATATTGGGTATAGGCATAAAACATGCATTTACCGCATGAATAGTGCGCGACTTTGAAATTACATGCACCAGTATAAAATTTGAAAAATCAGTCGTCCCTGAAACCGGGCAGGTTTGCCAGCCACTTGACTGCGGCGCGGGTGTTGGCCTTGAGCGCGTAATCGAAGCTGGCGACCTGCTCCTGCAGCGCCTCCCTGAACACGGTGCCCGGGCTGGCGGGCAGTAATTTCAGATACGCATCAGCCTCGCCATGATCGCGGTGGATCGCCATCCCGGCTTTCTTGGCGATGTGGATCATCACCTGGTTCGAAGACAGGCAATGCATGTAGAGCGTATCGACATCGGCATTGCGGCAATGGATGGCGGCGCGCTCGAACAGTTTCGAGCCGACCCCCTGGCCGCGCCCGCTGGCACTGACCGAAACGCCGAACTCGGCGACGTGGTCCTTCAGGGTGGCGGCAACCGAATCCGGGTAGGCTTCGCGCGGGGCAAACGCCAGATGGCCGACGCCGATCAGCTTGAACTTGCTGGTGTGCACGCCGAAGATGGTGTCGCGCGAGAAGTCGAGTCGGTCCACATACTGGGTAATCAGGTCATCCTTGAGGCGCATGCCGAAGCGCAGCGTGCGGTCATGCTCGTCGAGCGCCAGAAAATGCCGCAGAATGCGGTGGCGGTCGCGCTCGGACAGTTCCTTGACGCGGACCGCAGGCTGCTCGGCGTTGTGGTCATGCTCGCCGGCAACCACGATGGTTACAGTTGGCTCGGGCTTATCTGTTGTGTTCATGCGGGTACTCCTGTAGGCGCGCCGTTATTGTGCAGCGCACCATACCACGTTCCCGGACCGGAGTTCGGTGTCACGACAAATAGCGCCGCCCGGTCTGGCTGATCCATACCGACCATGCCAGTATCAGCGGATGGATCACTTCCAGGCCCTCCTCGAACGCAGCAGCGTACAGATCCACAATCGGTGACAGCACGATGTCGTAGTCTTCCGCCAGCACCGCCGGCGCCCGGTCCAGTATCTTGCCCAGCACCACCAGCGCGGTTCCGGCGATCAGCCAGATTCCGGCCCGCGAGCGCCAGCCGCCGTCACGCAACAGGAAGCGCGCCACCACGAATCCGACATACAGCAACAACACTATCGCGGCCAGCGCCACCCCTGCCGCCGCCAGCTTTTCGCCGAATGGCGCAATCGCGTGCTTGTAGTAATTGGTCTTGAGTATGCTGTCGGCGGTAAACGCCTTGTGCCAGTCGGCTTCGCGCGCGGCGAAAATCATGCACAGCAACGCAAATGCCCAGGCCCGCGGCCCGAGCGGGCGGATCCGCACGACGATGACCAGCGCGGTAAATATCCAGGCTGCGATAGACATTTGCTCGAACGGCCCTTCCTCGGAAAAAGTAAAACGAAACAGCGGATCCGGCAGCAACAGCGGCAGCAGCGCAAGCAGCAGGACGTACAACGCGATGGCGATGGCGATGCGGATATCGGCGGTGACGATGCGCGGCGAGTTCATGTGAGTGCTCCAGAATGATGTTGATTAATCAGCTGGCGATAAATTGCGAGATTGCCTTCCACCATCGCATCGACCGAAAACTCCGCCAGAATGCGCGCGCGTCCGGCTGCGCCCAGACGGCTGCGCAAGCCGGCGTCACCGAGCAAGCGGCGCAGCGCGGCGACCAGCGCCGCCACGTCGCCCGGCGCAGTCAGCAAGCCGCTCACGCCGTCGGCGACCGCTTCCGGCAAGCCGCCGGCGCGGCTGGTGACGATCGGCACGGCGGCAGCCGACGCCTGCAGCAGCGACACGCCCAGCCCTTCCATCTCGGCCGGATGCGCGAGGATGTCGAGTCCGCCCAGCCATTGCGGCAAATCGGCGCGAAAGCCGGCCAGCCGGATGATGCCGGCCAGCCCGCGCTGCGCGATCGTGGCTTCCAGTTCCGCCTGCAGCGCGCCTTGGCCGAACAGCAGCACACGCAAGTCGGGATAGTCGGCGCGCAGCGCATCCACCGCTACGACCAGGTAACGGTGGCCCTTGCGCGGAATCAGTTGCGCGACCATGCCGACCACCATCGCGTTGGCGGGCAGCCCGAATTCGCGCAGGAATGCGCTGCGCTCGACCGGCGCCAGATACGGTGCGGCGTCGACCGCGCTGCGCACGCAACTGACCCGTTGCGGCGCCAGGCCTTCGGACAGCAAGACCTGGCGGATGCCTTCGGAAATCGTGATTACATGCTGGTACAGCCGGTACTTGAGCGCCACCTGCCAGCGCGCTTCCGGGTTGTCGACCCGCCGCGACAGCACGCATGGGGTGCCGGTCATGCGCGCCGCCACCCCGCCCCACAGGTCGGCGCCGCGCCGGCTGTGCAAGTGGACGATGTCCGGCCGCTCGGCACGGACCAGCCTGGCCAGCCGCAACGCCAGGCCGATATCGGCGTCGCCGCGCATCGCGATCTGATGCACCCGGGCCGACGCGCCGACCGCATTTGCGATCTCGGCACCGAGCGGGCATGCCAGCAGATTGGTCACGCCGCGCGCGGCCAGTCCTTCGATGATGTAGGCGACCTGGCGCGCGCCGCCGTAATAATGCTTGCCGGCTTCGACGTGCAAGACTTTCATGCCGGGGACTCCGACTCGACAGTTTCCAATGCGATCTGCAGTTCCAGCATCACCCGCTCGGCGCTGATCTCGCGCAGACAGGTCCACGCACCGTTGCAGGTCGGCTTGCGCTTGCACGGCGAGCAGGCCAGACCAAGCCAGATCACACGCGCGTTGGCGCGGCAAGTCACGCGGTACGGGCAGGTCGAACCGAAAATCGCGACGGTAGGCACCCCGAATGCGATCCCCATGTGGGTCAGGCCGGTATCGACCCCGATCACCGCACCGGCGTGCCGGATCAGCGCCGCCGCTTCGGCCAAGCCGGTCTGGCCCACCAGATTGATCAGCTTAGTCGCGCCGCCGGCCAGCCCGGCAGCCGCCTCGCGGTCGGCCGGCCCGCCCAGCAGCAACGGCACCAGGCCGGTCTGGCGCTGCACCAGTTGCGCCAGGCGTTGCCAGCCATCGTCGAACCAGTGCTTTTGCGGCCGCGTGGTGAAGGCCGCAAACACTACGTAGCGCCCGGGCGACAGACCCTGTGCGTCCAGCGTGGCCAGCGCCCGTGCTTCGGCATCCGGGTCCAGATGCAAACGCGGCACGAAGTTATTGCAATCGAGACCGAGCTGCTGCGCCAGATGCAGGTATTCGGAACTGATCCGCGCCGCATCGCCGCCGCGCGGCACCACTTCGGTCATCAGCCACTGGCTGCCTTCGCGCGAACCCAGCCCAATGCGGCGCCTGGCTCCGGTCAGCCATGCCAGCAGGCCGCTTTTCAGCAAGCCCTGCAAATCGAGCACCGTATCGAAGCGCTCGGCACGCAAGCGGCGGCGCAGCGCCAGCACGCGGCGCAATAGCTCCAGCCGCCGGCCCGACTTCCACAACGCCTTCCATTCCGACTTCGGCCACAGGATGCGCTGATCCACGCACGGGTCGTGCGCGAGCAGCGCATCGATGCCGGGCTCGACCAGCCAGGCAATGTGCGCATCCGGATAACTGCGCCGCAGCGCAGCCGCCACCGGCGACGCGAAAACCACGTCGCCGATGGCGGAAGTGCGGACGATCAGGATGCGCTTCACGTTGGCTTTCCTGGCATGCCGCACCACAGTGCGGCAGTGAACAACACATACATCATGCTGACATTGGATCGCATCAGATAGGACTCGAACAGGCAGATGACAATGAGCAATACAGGCACGGCAACTCGCATCCGCTGGCGTCCGTCGCTCGGTGCGCGCCGCGCCCGGAACAACGGGAATACCAGCACCAGCGCGAGAAGTATACCGCCCGGCAAACCGGCGCTGGTAAGTGCCAGTAAATATTGATTGTGCGGATTCCACGCGGGCACCCATTGCGGGGTATGGATTTCGTTCATTTTCTTGTATTCGACCGGATAGTCGCCGGCACCGACACCAAGCAGTGGATTCGCCACGAAAATGCGCCATGCATTCATCGTGTAGGTGATGCGCAATCCGACCGACGAAAGCGGCATGTCCTCATAATGCCGGACCTCATCCACCGCCAGGTCGACGCGGCTGCGGAAGTATTCGCTGGACTGATATCCGCCGACCACGACCCCTCCGACGATAACGCAGGCAACTGCTGCCGCAACCAGGGGCCGACGAGAAAAACGCTGAAACACCAGCACAGCGAGCAAAACAAGAAAACCGACCATCCCGGCCCGTCCACCTGAGAAAAGCAAGTTGCCGGTGGTCGTTACAAGCAGGATAGCGCACGCCACCTTGGCCGCTCTGCCAATCTTGCCAAACAGCACTTGATGTCCGGCGACATACCCGGCCAGGGCAAGCGCCGGCGTATACATGATGCGATCGACAAAGGGGGCGGTATCCATAGGACTCTTTTCAACCCGTATTCCCACTGGCAGCTGCGGCAACGCATGCATCTGCGTCCAGTTGTAATAGGCAAGTAGTTCGCATAGCCCGATCGAAAGCAGGAAGGCAGTCAGGTAGTGCGGCACATGCTCGCGCCGTGCGACCGTGAAATAGAGTGGAAATAGTAGAAAAAAATTCTGTCGACTGGCCATGCGCCAGCCCCACGCGGTGTCCGATGTCCATAACATCGACAGCAGAAACACGCCGTAATAGGCGGCGAATATCCATACCAGCGGCTCGGCGCGAAACGCATGCAATTTTTCGCCAAATCGACCTTCTATCATCCAGAGCAACAACATCAGCGCCGACAGTATGTAGGCCGGCGCCACCTGGATCGGAATCATAAAAAACAGCGCCGCAAGCAACCAGGAATTCAGATAGGGAATGCGTTCACGAAAGCCACTCATGCAAACTCCACGCCGCACATCAAAAAAGTCTTTTTCATGTCGTTCCGTTCTGACTCTGATTTAAAGCGCACCCTATCCCAACCGAACGCGACCACCTCGACCGATTGCGGATAGATCTGGCGCGCGAACAGCAGCGCCGACGAACGCACGCCGATCACCGCATCGTAATGGGTGGCCGCCAGGTACGATTCCAGCGCGCCGGCCGGGTCGATCAGCCGGTAATCCGGATGGCCCAACTCGTGCTGCGCATCCTTGGGGTGCGCCTTGTAATCGATCTCGGCAATGCCATGCTGCGCCAGCCAGGCGCGTATCTGCGCGGTCACGCCTGCCAGATCCTGCGCTGCCAGCAGGCCGGCGCCGACCAGCGGCTGGCCGATCACCAGCGCGCGGCGGCTCCGGCCCGGCGCGCCAGCATCGGTGGCAGGCTTGAGGTCCACCAGGGATGGCAATTCGCACACCTTGGCCGCCGGATATTCGTGCGGCAGGCCGGGCAATACATAAATGCGGTCGCAGAATGCCGCGTCGGAACCGATCCGGTCGCCGCTGAAGCACTGGTAATCCAGCTCGGGGGCGAACAGCCGGCGCAACTTGCGGCTGTACTGCAACACCCGTTTTGCCACGCTCAACGGATAACGCCTGATGCTGATCAGCCCGTCCGGCAAGATACGGGCATGCACTTCAGCCGCGCCGCAGGCGGCGGGCAGCGCGCGCAGGAAGTAATTGATCGCCTCGGTATCGAACACTGCGCTATGCAGCAGCAACTTCTCGCAAGTCCCGACCAGCCCGGCCACCAGCGCGATATTTGCGCGCAGCCGGCGATGCCGTCCGAACGGGCCCGGCAATGGCTCCCAGCGCGGCCACGGCATGTAGCTGCAGGCATCCCAGTCGGCGGCATCGATCACGGATTTCAGCCCCGGCTTGTACCACACCAGCACCTGGCGCGCACCTGACTCGCATTGCCCGGCAATCCGCGTCGCAGCCAGATACTGCAGCGGCGATGCGACGAAATAGACGGCGACGGTTCGGGATTCAGACATGCCGGTGGCGGGAAGGTTGATTGCGGGACCGGCAGTATCCGGGGTCGCGCGCTCGGCTGTCAAGCCGCATCTGGCGAGCCGGCCAGCCCTGCGCCGCACTACAGCGCATCAATATGGCGCCGCAGCGCCTCGACCGCCGCCACCCGCGCCGCATGCAGCGCCGGGGCGATGCGTTGCGGCTGACCCGGATGCGCTTGCGCGGTGTCAGCTGCAATCCGGCCGGCATCGACTGCCTGCGCGGCAGCCAGCGCCGTCAGCAGATGGCCGCGCTGCGGCTGCGGCAGATCCGCGCCGCCGGACATGCTGCATGCGACCGCTTGCAGCATGTCGGCAAAACGCTGCGGCTTGCGCAGCGCGTCGCAGCGCTCGATCAGGCACACCACCGCATCGGCGTCGAGTTGCGGCGCCCGCTCGACATTGCCGTATTCGCGCGCGGTCATCAGCGCGAGGTCGCGGCAGTCGTGCGGCACCCGCAGGCGTTCGCAGATCAAAATCACTGCATCCGCGTCCAAATCGTGCAGCAGCACCGCGAAACGGACTGGCAACGCCAAATTTTGCCTGGCCGCGGCATCGATGGCCAGCATCGTGTGCAGGCCGGCGTCGGCTTCAGGATGGTGCCGGGACGCTGCGCCCCACAGCGCATCGAGTTCCGGCAGTAGGCGCGCCAGCGCACCGCACTCGCGCAGCACCGCAAACATCCGCGACGGCAGCGCTTCCTGCAGGCCGCGCGCCAGTTCCTGCCAGACCCGCTCCGGCACTAGCGCATCGACTTCGCCGGCGGCCACCATATGCTGCATCAGCAGACTGGTTTCCGGCGCTACGTGGAAATCATGCGGCGGCAGCGCAAAGCGGGCGGCAAAGCGCGCCAGCCGCAGTATTCGCACCGGATCTTCGGCAAACGCCGATGAAACATGGCGGAATACCCGCGCCGCCAGATCGCGCCGGCCGCCGAACGGATCGATCAGGCTGCCGTCTCCGGCGCAGGCGATCGCATTGATGGTCAGGTCGCGCCGCACCAGATCCTGCTCCAGCGTCACGTCAGGATCGGCGTGGAACAGGAAGCCCTTGTAGCCCGGCGCAGTCTTGCGTTCGGTGCGCGCCAGCGCGTATTCCTCGTGGGTGTCGGGATGCAGGAATACCGGAAAATCCTTGCCTACCGGCATGAAGCCCTGCTCCAGCATCTGCTGCGGTGTGGCGCCGACCACCACGAAATCGCGATCCTGCACCGGCAGGCCGAGCAAGGCATCGCGCACCGCGCCGCCGACCGTGTAGATTTTCATTTGAATGAATCCGCCAAAATCAGGTCGGGCCGGAGTCGTACTTGGCCGAGCGCTCCGGTTCGTCCAGCGCTTCGCGCATCCATTGCGCCACCGCCGGATGGGCGGCAACCCGGTCCGCATACGCCTGCAGCGCCGGCGCCAGCGACACCTGATAGCTGCGAAAGCGCATCACCACCGGTGCATAGTAGGCGTCGGCAATCGAGAACGGTCCGAACAGGAATTGATGGTGGCCGAAGCGCGACAGGCATTCTTCCCAGATTTCGCAGATGCGGCCGATATCGGCCTGGGCATCGGGCGTGCGCCCCTTGCCGGGGAAGGACATGCGGATATTCATCGACATCGCGCTGCGCAAGCCGGCGAAGCCGGAGTGCATTTCGGCGCAGATGCTGCGTGCCATCGCGCGGGCGGCGACATCCTGCGGCCACAGGTGCAGATCGGGAAACTGCTCGGCCAGGTATTCGCAGATCGCCAGCGAATCCCAGACCGTGATCGCGCCGGCCAGCAGCACCGGCACGCGCCCGGCGCTTGATACTTCGGCGATGCGGGTGGCGGTGTCGGGCCGGTCCAGCAGGATCCGGCTTTCCTCGAACCGGATCCCGAACGCGGTCATCGCAAGCCATGGCCGCATCGACCAGGACGAGTAATTCTTGTTGCCAATCACCAGCCGCAGGCCGGGTTTGCCACCATTGGTTAGCGTATGGGACAGTGTGGTATCGGAGTCAGTAGTCTGCACGATGGCCTTTCGTAATGATTGTCGGAATGATTAGCGGAGTGATCAGCGGTGCGCGCGGGTGCGGTAGTCGTCATAGCGCGCGCGTGGAAAGCAGCCCGATAAATAATACGGCGCAATCGCTTCCAGCGCTGCCGGCTGTATGCCCAGCTCCGGCGCAATCGGTCCTTTTGCCACATTATCGACCTGCATCGACGCCAGGTTGTCGCGGCTCATCAGCGGGCCGAACGGTGCATATTCCAGCAACAGTGCTTGCAGCTGCGCCAGCGACGGCGGCAATGCGATGATAGGACGCGGACAACCGGCATACAGGCCGGCCAGGTGCACCAACTGGCGCAAGCTGTATACGGTCGGACCGGCCAGTTCATAGGTGTGACCGATGGTTTGCTCGCACGCCAGCGCATTGACGTACGCGCGCGCCACATCCTCGACATGGATCGGCTGGAATTTCGCCTCCGCGCAGCCGAGTGGAAACACCGGCAATATCCTTTGCATCGCTGCAAACATGTTCAGAAAATGGTCCCCCGCACCAAATATCACCGAAGGTCGGAACACGGTGGTTTTCAGGCCCGGCTCGGACCACGCGGCAGCCTCGCCCGCCGCTTTGGAGCGCTGGTACATCGACGGGCCGTCGACGGCCGCACCCAGCGCGCTCATGTGCAGGTAGCGCGACACGCCGCTGGCCGCGCAAGCAGCGACGATGCGCTTTGGCAACTCCACATGGGCCCGTGCAAAATCCGGACCGTAAGGATCGCCCGGTCGCGAATGCAAGATCCCCACCAGGTTGACGACCGCATCGGCGTCCTGCATCAGTCTGCGCAGAGTCGCATCGTCATGCACATCGGCCTCGACCACATCGACCGTCGGCAGCGTGATCAGCGACTTGGCGCGCTCGCGGCGTCGGGTCGGCACGGTCACGACATGGCCGGCGTTTGACAATTGCGCGACCAAACTGCTGCCGACAAAACCGCTGCCGCCGATTACTAATACTGTTGGGTATCGCATCTGGTGTAACTCCCTGAAAATGGCGTGCCGGTGCGGCACTGCATGAACTTACGGATTTATTGCATGATACATATCTAAGACCGATGTCTATCATGCCGGAATACAATGTCCACGAAAAAGGGTAGCAATGGAGTTCGCAGGAACAGCCGCCCAAGTTTCAGCGAAGATTCGGCGAATTTCCAATATTAATATGAGTATATTTTATAACCGCAATGAATATATGCGGAAAATGCCATAAAAATGGCTATACCCATTGCTTTTTCAAAGCCCAGTGTATTCTCGGTCTGGTTCCTGAGTTTCCTGTCTTTGGTGGCCAACGCATCAGCCGCTACTTCGGTGCAACCGTGCCCAATCGCGCCTTGAGCGACTGCGGTTGACCGTCGAACAGGGCTGCATAATACGTCGCGTTGGACAGCACGTTCTTGACGTAACCACGGGTTTCCGAAAACGGGATAGTTTCGGCAAAAATTGCCCCCTCCACCGGGCCCGGCAAGGTGGCGCGCCAGGCCCGCGGCCGGTTTGGGCCCGCATTGTAGGCGGCGCTTGCCAGCGCCTGCGAGCCATCCAGATCGCCCAGGACGATATTCAGGTAATTGGTGCCGAGCAGGATGTTGGTGTCGATCTCGTTAACCCGCCCGGGAACAAAATTGCCGAAACCAATCTTGTTGGCAACCCACTTGGCGGTGGCCGGCATGATCTGCATCAGGCCGGAGGCGCCGACGTGCGAGCGCGCATCCATGATGAAGCGCGACTCCTGCCGTATCAGCCCGTAGACCCAGGCCATGTCAATGCCCAGCCTTTGCGTGTTGACGTGCATGATGTCGCGAAACGGCGTCGGAAAGCGCTGCTCGAAATCGACTTCGGTCCTGGTGCGGTCGGACGTATTTACCATCCGGTCCAGCACATTGTTTTGCCGTGCGAACTCGGCCGCCGCCAGGTGCTGGCGCTCGCTCATCCGGCGCAGCTCCCAGTTCCATTCGCGGGTGCCTTCGAAACGCAAATTCATTGCAAAGAACTTCAGCGCGCGGCGCAATCCCGCATTCACCGCCATCGCCCCCACCTCGGCCGGCGTTGCCTTCGCGGCACTGAGGGGAATGGTGATTTTGCGGCCGGTTTCTTCGATCGCCAGCTGGCCGTAAAAATTGGTTTGATCGGCAATCGAGGCAAACATCTGTTGCGCGACCTCGTTCTGCCCTTGCTCGTTCAGCGAACGCGCCGACCAGTAAATCCAGGTGACATCATTGCGCAGCCTGCCCGGCATCGCATCGATGGCCACGCCTACCTGCTTCCAGTCGCCGGCCCGCAGCGCGGCACGCGCACGCCACTGATGCGCCTCCAGCGACAGCCGGGAGCCATTGGCCCGACGCCAGTAATCGGCGGCTTCAGGCACCAGATTGAGCGAGGCCGGCAAGGCGATCTGAGCCCACGCCTGGGCCTGTTCCTGTTGCGCCAGGGCAGCGCCATTGTTTGATAATGCATACGCGGCCTGCTCCGGACTGGTCTTGGCGAGGCGGCCGAGCGCGATCAGGTACGCCTCGTGCGCGGCGCGCCCGCTGCCGGGGCCGTAAGCTGCGGTTAGCGCCGGCTGGTTGATGGCAATCGCCACCTGCTCGACCATCGTCAGATCGACCAGCGCGGTCAGTTGGCGCGCCAGCGGCAGGTTATTGACCTCGGCCGCCAGTCGGACCTGTTCCCACAAGTCGTTCTCATCAAACTGCGCGGTTTCCGCCAGCATGGTCAGCAAGTCCACGCACGCATCGCCATAGTATTTCGGCACTACCAGCAGCGCCCGGGCTTCAGCCGCCACCTGCTGCCCTTTGCTGATGCGCGACATCAACGCGTAACACTTGAGCTGAGTGTCGTCGTCGAGCGCGAATTGCGGATATTGCTCATCGAATGTCGTCCAGTCGCGCATCCGGCCCAGTTCCAGCAGCCAGTCGTTGCGCAAGCGGTCGGCAATCGCCGTGCCGTCGTAGCGCGCCAGAAAGGCGCGGATTTCGGCCTCGGACGCGCTTTTCAGGCGCGTCTTCAGACGATAATAGTTGACATAGGAATCGATGGCATAATTTGACAGCCGCGACGCAATGCGGTCGGTTTTTTCGGCATCATCATTGCGCGCAGCATCCCGCAATGCAATGAAATCCTCGTCTTCGCCGAACAGGCCAGTCTGCTTGAACTGTGCGTGGGCGGCAGGCAGCAGGACCAGCGCTGCTGCAGCAAGCGCAATTCTGGCAATCGATTTGACGGTAAACTTAAGCATGATTTCCACTAACTCTGTATGACATCTTCCAGCATAGCACGCGATCCCGGCAACACTTTGGCGCACGACAAGCCGCCGCAGGCCGGCACCGCCAAAGATGACAAAATAGCGCTGCGCCGCAGCCTGATCAGGCTGCGGCGCAGCATCGCCAGCAACCAGCGCGCGCAGCACGATAGTGCCATCGGCAGCCACGTCACCGCCTGGTGGCGTGCGCATCCGGTGCCGGTGCTGGGCGTCTATTGGCCGATCCACCACGAACCGGATTTGCATGCGGCCTATGCGGAGCTGGCAGCAGCCGGCGTGCAACTGGCGCTGCCGCTAGTAATGGCACCGGACGCGCCACTGCAATTCGGGGCCTGGACACCGGGTGCGCCGCTGGTCAAGGATGCGTTTGGCGTATCGATTCCGGCCGGAACCATTATTCCGCTGCAGCCGCAAGCATTGCTGATTCCGTGCGTCGGCTTTAGCGCCACTGGCTTTCGGCTCGGCTACGGCGGCGGTTTTTACGACCGCACGCTGGCCAGCCCCAACCATCCGCTCGCCATCGGCGTCGCCTATGCCTGCACCCGCGCCGATTTCGCTGCTGCCGTGCATGACGTGGCGATGGATGCCATCGTCACTGAAAATGGCATCCAGTAGGATGGCTGGAACCCATCGCCTATCGCATTTATCGGAAGATGGGGTGCACCCATACTACACAAGCCGTTGCCAGATCGCGGTGGTAGCGCTCGACTGGTTCATCGAGTAAAAGTGCAGGCCCGGTGCGCCGCCGGCCAGCAAGCGCTCGCACAGCTGCGTCACCACATCCAGGCCGAAGGCCTTGATGGAATCGGTGTCGTCGCCGAAACTGGCCAGTTTCAGCCGTATCCAGCGCGGGATTTCGGTGCCGCACATGTCGGAAAAACGCATCAACTGGGAATAGTTGGTAATCGGCATGATGCCCGGCACTACCGGCACATCAACCCCCAGCTTGCGGGCGTTATCCATAAACTGGAAGTACGCATCGGCATTGTAGAAGTACTGGGTGATTGCCGCGTTCGCGCCGGATTGCACCTTGCGTACGAAATTTTGCAGGTCATCCTGCGGCGATTTCGCCTGCGGGTGCATTTCGGGATAGGCAGCAACCTCGACATGAAACCAGTCGCCGGTCTCAGAACGGATGAATTCCACCAGTTCGCTGGCATATCTGAGCTCGCCGGCGCCGCCATAACCACTGGGCAGATCGCCGCGCAGGGCCACCAGCCGGCGAATTCCGTGCGCTTTGTAATCGGTCAATATCGCGCGCATCGATTCCCGCGAACTGCCGACACAAGACAGGTGGGGCGCGGCTTCCAGGCCCGCACCCATGATTTCAAGCACGGTATCGAGCGTGCCTTGCTGGGTGGAACCGCCGGCACCGAACGTTACCGAAAAGTATTTCGGATGCAGTTCGGCCAATTTTGCGCGCGTCGCACGCAGTTTTTCCGCCCCTTCGGCAGTTTTTGGCGGAAAGAATTCGACGCTAAAGTTTTCTTTTGACATTGAAATTTATTTCTTCAGAAGGATCGCTGACAAGGCCCAGGAAATGATGCTGAACAGCAAGGCACCGCCCACCGCCGACCAGAAGCCGCCGACGCGAAAGCCATCCACCATGCTGGCCACCGCCCAGAACATCAACCCATTGATGACAAAGATGAATAAGCCCATCGTCAGCACCGTGACCGGCAAGGTCAGCAGGATGAAAACCGGGCGGATCAACGCATTCACCAGTCCCAGCAGCAGCGCGGCAATCAAAGCGGTGGCAAAACTGTCGACGCGCACCGAATGCATCAAGTAAGGCAAGGCCAGCAAAGCCGCGGTATTGATAATCCAGACGACAAGTAAAGTCATGACGACCTCTCGGGTTAAATGCAGCGCAGCAGCGCGGTTGTCCAGCAAAATCATCGGGAAATCATATACTCACAATGATGGCATACGATTTCCGCATATAAACACTGGAATAATTTGATATACCCCATGCTATTTATGCAGGAGCGCATCTAGGGGCGCTCCTGCAGCCGGCCCGCATCAATACCGATAATGCTCCGGCTTGTAAGGGCCGGCCTTGGACACGCCGATATACGCGGCCTGTTCATCGGTCAGCTCGGTCAGCTGCGCATTGAGTTTCTTCAATTGCAGGCGCGCCACTTTTTCATCCAGATGCTTGGGCAGCGTGTAGACGCCGACCGGGTACGCGGCTGTATTGGCAAACAATTCAATCTGCGCGATGGTCTGGTTGGCAAACGACGAGCTCATCACATACGATGGATGGCCGGTACCGCAACCCAGATTCACCAAACGGCCTTCGGCCAGCAGGATGATGCGGCGGCCGTCCGGGAAAATGATGTGATCGACTTGCGGCTTGATGTTTTCCCAGGTGTACTGCTTGAGCGATGCGACATCGATTTCATTGTCGAAATGGCCGATGTTGCAGACGATCGCCTGATCCTTCATCTGCGCCAAATGGTCATGGGTCAGGATGTGATAGTTGCCGGTGCAGGTAACGAAAATGTCACCATGCGCGGCCGCGTAATCCATCGTCACCACACGGTAGCCTTCCATCGCCGCCTGCAGCGCGCAGATCGGATCGATTTCGGTCACCCACACCTGCGCCGACAACGCGCGCATCGCCTGCGCCGAACCCTTGCCGACGTCGCCGTAGCCGGCGATCACCGCCACCTTGCCGGCGATCATCACGTCGGTGGCGCGCTTGATGCCGTCCACCAGCGATTCGCGGCAACCGTACAGATTGTCGAACTTGGATTTGGTAACCGAGTCGTTGACATTGATGGCCGGGAACGCCAGCTTGCCGTCCTTGTGCATCTGATACAGCCGATGCACGCCGGTGGTGGTTTCCTCGGTCACGCCCTTGATTTCAGCCAGACGACTGGAGTACCAGCCAGGCTGACTGACCAGGCGTTTCCTGATCGAATTGAACAGGCAGATTTCCTCTTCGGAGGCCGGATTGTCCAATACCGACGGATCTTGTTCGGCGCGCGTGCCCAGATGCAGCAACAGCGTCGCATCGCCGCCGTCGTCGAGGATCATGTTGGCGTACTGGATCTGCCCCTGCGCGTCATTGGTCCATTCGAAGATGCGATGGGTGAATTCCCAGTAATCATCCAGCGACTCGCCCTTGAAGGCGAACACCGGGGTGCCGCCAGCGGCAATCGCAGCGGCTGCGTGGTCCTGGGTCGAGTAGATATTGCACGAGGCCCAGCGCACATCGGCGCCCAGCGCCTCCAGGGTCTGGATCAGCACCGCGGTCTGGATCGTCATGTGGATCGAACCGGCAATCCGCGCACCTTTCAGCGGCTGGGCGGCGGCGAACTCTTCGCGGATCGCCATCAGGCCCGGCATTTCAGTTTCGGCGATGCGGACTTCCTTGCGGCCCCAATCGGCCAGGGCCAGGTCGGCGACCACATAATCTGCGAATGCGGTAGTGGTTGGTGTGGATGGAATGCTTGTGGAATGGGAAACTGCGGCGTTCATCACGCCCTCCTTTCGGTTAGAAAAAAAGTAACGTGAGCGCAGTTGCGGGAAAAAATTACCCAAGCCTGATACCGTTTATTTGGCATAAACAGCACTGCAACGCTCCTTGGGGAGTGAAATTATAACCCAGTAGTGGAGGCCGCCGTGCCTGCACGGTTTGCAGGCACGGAGGCCTGCACTACTGCTACAGCCCGGCCGCCGCACGCAAGAGCGCCGCCTTGTCGGTGCGCTCCCAGGTGAATTCCGGCTCTTCGCGGCCGAAGTGGCCGTAGGCGGCGGTCTTGGTGTAGATCGGACGCAGCAGGTCGAGCATCTGGACTATCCCTTTCGGACGCAGATCGAAATGCTCGAGCACCAGTTGCGCCAGTTCCCGGTCGCTGATCTTGCCGGTGCCGAAAGTCGTCACCATGACCGAAGTCGGCTTGGCCACGCCGATTGCATAGGAAACCTGGATCTGGCAACGCTGGGCCAAACCGGCGGCGACGATGTTCTTCGCCACATAACGGCCGGCGTATGCAGCCGAGCGGTCCACCTTGCTGGGGTCCTTGCCGGAAAATGCGCCGCCGCCGTGCGGTGCTGCGCCGCCATAGGTATCGACGATGATCTTGCGCCCGGTCAGGCCGCAATCGCCTTGCGGGCCGCCGATGACGAAACGGCCAGTCGGATTGATCAGGAAGTTGGTTTCCTGCAGCCACTCGTGCGGCACTACCGGCTTGATGATCTCCTCGATCGCCGCTTCCCTGATGTCCTTTTGCTCCATTTCCGGCGCATGCTGGGTCGACAATACGATGGTGTCGATGGCGACCGGACGGCCATCCACGTACTTCAGGGTGACCTGCGACTTGGCATCCGGGCGCAGCCACGGCAGGCGGCCGTCCTTGCGCAACTGCGACTGGCGCTCGACGATCCGATGGGCATAATGGATCGCCGCCGGCATCAGTTCCGGCGTTTCGTCGCAGGCGTAGCCGAACATCAGGCCCTGGTCACCGGCGCCCTGATCACGCCCCTCACCCTCGTCGACGCCCTGGGCGATATCGCGTGATTGCTGGTCATAGCACACCATCACCGCGCAACCCTTGTAATCGATGCCGTATTCGGTATTGTCGTAGCCGATGCGCTTCAAGGTGTCGCGTGCGACGCGAATATAATCGACCTGCGCAGTCGACGAGATTTCGCCGGCCAGAATCACCAGGCCGGTATTGCACAGGGTCTCGGCGGCAACCCGGCCGTGCGGGTCCTGCTCCAGCACGGCGTCCAGGATGGCGTCGGAAATCTGGTCGGCGACTTTGTCGGGATGACCTTCGGAAACGGATTCGGAAGTGAAAAGATAGGTATCGGCCATGGCAGGCTCCTATGAAATAGTTTGGCAATGTCGCGGCCAATCCAATGAGCCTGCGACGCTTTAGCGATATTTATATGCCGCCTCGCAAGTTGTCTCTGTTAACTCGGCGGATACTGCAGTGTGATATTTTACGCCTCTTGCTAGTAATCGGCAAAGCCGCCCTCTTCCCATGCTTGTAACTTTGTTTCGCCTGCTGTCACGCCTTCCGTTGCCCGCGCTGCACGCGCTCGGCTCCACGCTGGGCTGGCTGGTCTACCTGGCCTCGCCGTCCTACCGCAGGCGCCTGTCGGAGAATATCCGCCGCGCCGGCCACGCCACCTACCGCAATGCCGCCATTAGCGAATCCGGCAAAAGCATCCTGGAACTGGCGTTCGTCTGGTGCGCGCCGCCGGAGCGGGTATTGCGCTGCGCCAACATCGAGAATTGGGAACTGGTGCAGGCCGCGCTCGACGCCAAACAGGGCGTGATCTTCCTGACCCCGCATTTGGGCTGCTTCGAGATCATCGCCCAATCCATCGCGGCCCGGACGCCACTGACCGTACTGTACCGGCCGCCGCGCAAGGAAGCGCTGAAACCGCTGATAGAAGGCGCGCGCGCGCGCGCCAATCTGCTGCTGGCGCCGGCCAATTTAGCCGGGGTGCGGGCGCTGTTCAAGTGCCTTAAAAAAGGCGGTGCGATCGGCCTGCTGCCAGACCAGGTGCCGCAGCACGGCGAAGGCGTGTGGGCCGATTTCTTCGGCAAACCGGCCTATACGATGACGCTGCCGGCCAAGCTGCACCAGCTGTCCGGGGCACCGATCATCCTGTCGTATGCCGAGCGGCTGCCGTTCGGGCGCGGCTATGTGGTTCGCTTCGTCCGCTTCGAGGAAGCGCTGGGCGACACCCCTGCATCACAGGCCGCCGCCATCAATCGCGCGATGGAAAAACTGATTGCACGCTGCCCGGCACAGTACTTCTGGAGCTACCACCGCTACAAAATCCCCGGCGGCGTGGCACCGCCCGCCGCAGTTGCCGCGACTGACGTTGCGTCGGAGCAGACATGAGGTTATTGCTGGGCTTGATGTGGCTGCTGCACTGGCTGCCGCTGCCGCTGCTGGGGCGTTTTGGCAGCGGGGTCGGCAGCCTGCTGTTTGTGCTGCTGCGCTCGCGCCGCCACATCACCCTGACCAATTTGCGCTTGTGCATGCCGGAACTGTCCGAAGCAGAGCGACTGGCGCTGGCACGCCAGCATTTTCAGGCTTATTCGCGCAGCGTCTGGGAGCGCTCCATTTTGTGGTGGGCCTCGGAAACGCGCCTGAAGCGCCTGATCAGGGTCGAGCAACCGGGCGTGCCGACGGCCGCGATGGCAAACGGTCCGACCATACTCTTGTGTCCGCATTTTGTGTGCCTCGACGTGGCGGGCGTGGCCACGGCGATGGAGGTCAGCGCGTGCTCGATGTATGTCCAGCAGAAAAACAGCACGTTCGACAGAATATTGCGGGCCGGACGCGAACGTTTCAGGCCGGTCCGGTTGTTTACGCGCCAGGACGGCATCAAGCCGATCATGCGCGCGCTACGCGACGGCCTGCCTTATTTCATGTTGCCAGACATGGATTTCGGCCCGAAAGATGCCGAATTCGTGCCGTTTTTCGGCATCCCGGCAGCCACGCTGACCGCGACCGCGCGCATTGCCGCGGTGACCGGGGCCCAGATCATTCCGGTGATCGCCACTTTCCTGCCCAATTATCAAGGCTGGAGCGTGAAATTTTATCCGGCGTGGAAAAACTATCCGGGCCCCGACATCACGGCCGCCACGCGCAGGATGAACGAATTCATCGAAGAACGGGCGCGTGAAGCGCCAGCCGAATACTTCTGGACCCACAAGCGCTTCAAGACACGCCCGCCAGGCGTGCTCAGCGTGTATGCGCCGGCCCGTCAGGATTGAATATACTTAGCTCATGTTGCGCAGCTCCCAAGCAAAGCGAGTCGGACTTGGCATCGTAGGTCGGGTTAGCGATAGCGTAACCCGACATTCTCCGCCGCAAATGTCGGGTTACGCGATGAAGCCGCTAACCCGACCTACAATGCTTCTGTAGACCTCGACTCGCTTTGCCCGGATATTGCGAAAACTATATACTCAATAATGTATTTTTAAATACCGCCTGTATATATGCGGAAAAAGCATTGTTTTAAACCATACTCCACATAAAATGAAACTTAAATTCACCAAGATGCAGGGCGCCGGGAATGATTTCGTGGTGATCGACGCGATCAGCCAGCAGATCGATTTCACCCCGGCGCAGTGGCAATTCATCGCCGACCGCCGTTTCGGCATCGGCGCCGACCAGATGCTGGTGGTGGAAAAAGCGCCGACGCCGGAGGTCGATTTCCGCTACCGGATCTACAACGCCGACGGCGGAGAAGTCGAGCAGTGCGGCAATGGCGCACGCGCGTTCGTGCGTTTCGTCACTGAAAAGGGCTTGACCGGCAAGCGCAGCATTCGGGTGCAAACCCTGTCCGGCGTGATCGAACCCCGACTCGAAACCGATGGCCGCATCAGCGTCAACATGGGTTCGCCAGTACTGACCCCGGCGCAGGTGCCGTTCGATGCCCGCGGCCTGCAAGGCAAAGCCGAGGGCAGCGACACGCTGTGGCCGCTCGACATCGACAGCGCGATCGTCTGGATATCGGTAGTCTCGATGGGCAACCCGCATGCGGTGCAGGTGGTGGCGGACGCGGACCTAGCGCCGGTTGCCGCCGCCGGCCCGCAGATCGAACATCACCCGCGCTTTCCAAAGCGCGTCAATGCCGGCTTCATGCAAATCGTCGACCGTCATCACATCAAGCTGCGGGTGTTCGAGCGCGGCGCCGGTGAAACCCTGGCCTGCGGCACCGGCGCCTGCGCTGCGGTAGTGGCCGGCATCCGGCGCGGCCTGCTGGATTCGCCGGTGCGCGTCACCATGCGCGGCGGCGAACTGTCGATCGCCTGGGCCGGCCAAGACCAGCCGGTACTGCTGACCGGCCCGGCGGTAACTGTGTTCGAGGGCGAAATCGAGATCCCGGAGTAGATCTGTTTTGCTCCTCTCTCCCGGCATGGCTTTTCTTGGTGCCCGAATCGCGATGCGATTCGCTTGCGGGAGAGAGGCCGGGAGAGAGGGAGCCAGCAAACATTCCGGCCGCATCAATATGGCAATGCAGTCAAGGTTGCGCCTTGTTTTGACACCTTGCATATTGCGAGCACCCTCCCTTGCAGGGCGCACACAGGCTTGCAAGCCTGTGCCGCTACGCTGGCGAATGGCATGCCATTCGAATTCCCAGCTACGCCCCCCAGCCCCTCTCCCACAAGTGGGAGAGGGGGATTTAATCATCCCCGAACAAAGCCTTGAGCCGATACTGGCGCCGGCGGTAATTGCCTTCCGGCCCGCTCGGCCCGCAATCGACATCCTCGAAAATGCGCTTGACGCGGTGCAGCGCCTGCAATTCCTCGGCGGTCTGCAGCAGAATCAGACGGCGCTTGCTGCGCGCGTTCTGCGTTCTGATATCGACTTGCAGGCAATGGCCGCAATCGGCCAGATTCGGATCGATCAGCAGGGCTTCCGCCCGCGACAGGCCAAACAGCGCCGCCAGCTCGATGCGCGCGGCCAAAAACGGCTGGGCCGCGATTATTTCGCGCGTCAGCTGCCGCTGCGCCGCCACCGCCCACGCTGCCGGAGTCGCCGGCGTCGCAACCTTGGTCAGCAGCAGCAAGGCTTCCCGGCTGCCTTGCGCTGCCGCCTTTTGCAGCCAGTAAGCGGCGCGCACGTCGTTCGAGGCGTCCTCGCGACGACTGCGCCAGGCGCTGGCACCGCACTCCAGTTGCGCGCTGCAGTGCCCCATCTCGGCCGCACGTTCCAGATAGCGTCTGGCGTCAAGCAGGCTGCGCTGCGAGAACTCCGCCCTCAGGTACACCCGCGACAACGCAAACCAGGCCTCGGCCGAACCTTGCTCAGCGGCCTGCGTGAGCCAGCTTATCGCCTTCATATAATGTGCAGAGCCGGGCACCGTTGTGGCCCGCGCACCATCCCGGTCAATCCGGGCCAGCCACAAACCAAGCGCCAGCTGGGCCGCACGATCCCCCGCATACGCGGCCAGTTCCCAGCAGCGCTGCAGCAGCGCCAGGTCGGCATGCCCGGTGCCGGACAGCGCCTGCCCGGTGCGCGACAACAAGGTTACGTCGCGCGCAGACAGACGCTGTGCCTGCGCTTTCAGCACATCCGGCGCATCCGCCGCAACAATATGCGCGACGCTATCGACCAGCGAGCGCGCCAGCGGCAATGCGCGATGCAGAAAGCCGTCCCAGTCCGACCCGGCCCACGCATGTTCGGCCAGCGCCTGCTGCGCTGGCGCCACGCCGCCATCGGCAGCACGGCCGGCCCACGCCAAAGGTGTCTGGTCCGGCCCAATAGCCGACAGCGCCGGCGCAGGTTCCTGCGCCGCCACGCGGATGTCGGCCTGTTGCGCCAGCAGCCATTGCGCATCGGCAATGCCCGCCTGCGCCAATGCCTGCAATGCCTGCAATGCCTTGTCGCGCACAGCCGGGGCCGGCGCGCTCGTCAACTCCAGCACCAGACTGGCAAACACCAGCCCCGCCGCCGGCACTCCGGCATCGAAGGCCCGTTCAAACCAGCGCAGATACGACAGCGGCTTGGCGGTCCGGCGCACCGTCTCGGTCGGGATGTGGTTGCCGATCAGCATCCAGGCTTGGCTCTCGCCCTGGTGCGCGGCCCGGTCCAGCCAGTGCAGCGCGGTGGTCAGACTCTGCGGCAAACCGCCGCCGCCAAACAGGTAGCGCGTGCCCAGCGCCAGCTGCGCGGCAACCTCGCCGGCGCGCGCGCCGCGGATCATCGCCAGCTCTTCACGTGTGGCCATGGTTGCAATCCTGTTCAAAAATAATGCGCATGAAAAATCGTTTCATCAACAGGCATCGAAGATAAATGGCGGATATTATTGCAATAAATGTATTCTTAAAACAACAATCTACCACGCTCCGGCAACTGTCGCTCGCCAGCAAAAATTCCCATTCGCCAACAAACACTCTGGCACCGCGCGATTCAGAGGTTCAAAAGGTGCAAAATGTGTATCAAATGAACTACAACACCAGATGATTATTCATATTTATCAAATACAACTAAAGCAAAAAACTAATTTTGCTGCAGTGTGTCAATTAATGCCTATCTTCGATCTGGTTCGAAACAAGCGGTCCCATGGCAATACCATTTATTGGAGATTTAAAGTGAAAAAGACTCTCATCGCATTGGCAGTACTCGGCTCCATCGCCGGCGTAGCGCAAGCACAATCTTCCGTTACCGTCTACGGCGTCGTCGACGTCGGCCTGGCACATGAAAACAACGGCGCCGATTCCGTGACTAGATTGGATAGCGGCAATTGGAGCGGTAGCCGCCTGGGCTTTAAAGGCACTGAAGACCTCGGTGGTGGCCTGTCCGCGATTTTTACAATCGAAAGCGGCTTCAACGCTGATACCGGCGCACAGGCAGATGCAGCAAAATTATTTAACCGCCAAGCTTTTGTTGGCCTGAGCGGCGCTTTCGGCGCGGTCAAGCTGGGCCGTCAAAAGAACGCACTCTACGCCAACGTGGACACTTTCGATCCGTTTGGCAATGGTCTGGCCGGCGACTCGGCACGCTTGTTCAGCTATAACGGCAGCCGTACCGACAACCTGATCACCTACGGTTACGCCGCCAACGGCTTCCGAGGCGAGCTGCAATACGGTCTGGGTGAAGTTGCTGGCAACTCATCCGCCAGCCGTACTGCTGCAGGTTTTGTCGGCTACAAGAATGGCCCGATCGATGTTGTATTGACGCACCAGAATATCAAGAACGCAACTGACACCGACAGCACCAAGATGACATTGCTGGGCGGTAATTATAATTTCGGCGTAGTTAAAGCCTTTGCTACTTATGCAGTGGAAAAAGGCGTTGTACTTAACACAGCGACTCCACTCGACCAACGCGATGCACTGCTTGGCTTGACCGCACCGGTCGGTGCCGCAGGCACCTTGATGGTTTCCTACATCCGCAAGACGGATAAAGCGGCCGACGACGCCGATGCGCGCCAGATTGCTATCGGCTACGCGCACGCTCTGTCCAAGCGCACCACTTTGTACACCAGCTATGGTCAACTGCGCAACGATGACAGCGCTACATACGCAGGCGTTCCTGTTGCAGGTGACACAGACAAACTGTTCAACGTCGGCATCCGCCACACCTTCTAATCGCATAACGGCCTGGACCAGGCCTTGCACGATTTGAATTCCAGTAAGCGCCCTCGGGCGCTTTTTTATTGGGCGGTTTTGCCACTCTCCATGCCGGGCTTGGCGCACTAGCCATTTACACTGCCCGATCAATTTTGTGTATCTGAGTATTGCAAACCGCTTTGCATCCATCGCAGAGTTGTCACAAAAAAACCACAACACTAGACAATTAGACATATTTATCAAATGCATCAAAAGCCAAAACACCAATCCTGCTTTACCGGCGCCATTAATCCCTATCTTCTAGTTCATCCGCGACAAACGGATTCACAGACCACAAGTTCCCCTTTCGGAGATACAAATGAAAAAAACTCTCATCGCACTGGCAGTACTCGGCTCCATCGCAGGCGTAGCGCAAGCGCAATCTTCCGTTACCATCTACGGTAAGCTGGATCAAGGTCTGCGCAAGGTTACCGACCAAAAACTGCAGTTGACGAACCGCTCGAACAGCCGTCTCGGCTTCAAGGGTGCCGAAGACCTCGGCGGCGGCCTGTCGGCAATTTTCCAGTTTGAAAACCGTTTCTTCGCCGACACTGGCGCAGACCAAGGCCCGTTGTTCAAAGCGCAATCGAACGTCGGCCTGAAAGGCAACTTCGGTACCGTGCGTCTGGGCCGCATCTACAACCCGGTTGACGATATCTCTGCCGGCCTGGATCCATTCGGCCAGGATGGCATTGGCGCGATGCAAACGAATGCATTGCTTCGTGTGCGTCAAAACAATTCGATCCGTTACGACAGCCCGAACTTCAGCGGCTTCGGCGTGCAAGCGATCTATCAGCTGGATGAGGAGGACACACTCCCTGTTGTACAACAAAACGACGGTTACGGCGTGTCGGCCACCTACAACAACGGCCCGATCACTGCTGCTGCCGGCTGGAACCGCGTTGCGAATACAAACGACTCCGATTACTGGAACATCGGCGGTGGCTATGCTTTCGGCCCGGCCAAAATTATTGCCTTGTATGAAGATGCCGAAATCAACACTAACAACACAGATCAAAAGAATGCACTGATCGGCCTCGCATACAACATCGGCGCCGGCACCATCAACGCATCTTTCGGCCGCCTGAAGACCGAAACAGCAACTACATCCTTTGCTGACAAGAAATTGGCTCTGGGTTACACGCACAACCTGTCCAAGCGCACTTCGCTGTACGCTAATGCTTCGCGCACCAATCTTGACGTACCTACTGCAACTGGCGAAGACAACATCAACGCCGCTGAAATTGGCGTGACACACAACTTCTAAGCAACCAGAGGGTTGATCCGATCCGCGCTCATGTCTGATTACCGGATCTGACGCGACGGATCAAGCCTCTGAGCTTGGCAGCTTAAGCGGGCCTGCACGGGAAACCATGCAGGCCCGCTTTTTTTGCGTGCGCCGGCCTGTTTGTCACAAAAACGTCATAAAAAAACAACGCTCGACCGCCGAATCGTTTTGCCTGACAAAGCCCGCTTATTGCAATGCACAAATCCGCCACCGTTGCGGGCAATAAGTCTTATGGTTATGACCATATTCAATAGATTCGAATATTCAGAGCTCCACTCTTCTTTAATCAAGGACGAACGAAATGAAAAAAACTCTCATCGCATTGGCAGTGCTGGGCTCGGTAGCCGGCGTAGCGCAAGCACAATCCGCAGTCACCATCTACGGCAAACTGGATCTGGGCGTCACCAAATTGTCCGGCGACGCGTCGGATGCGGCCAAAGCCACAAAATTGCAAGGCAACCACTCCAGCCGCCTCGGCTTCAAGGGCACTGAAGACCTGGGCGGCGGTCTGTCCGCGCTGTTCCAATTCGAAAACCGCTTCAACGCAGACACCGGCACACAAGCCGGCGATGCATTGTTTAGCGGCCCCGCATATGTCGGCCTGGCCGGCGGTTTCGGTTCGGTTAAACTGGGCCGCAACTGGAGCACGGTCGACAGCGTAAGCAGCGCAGCGATCGATCCGTTCGAAGGCGACGGCATTGGCGGCCTGAATGCACTGACGCGCGCCCGCATCAACAACTCGGTCACCTACTACACACCCGAATTCAGCGGCTTTGGCGCTCAGGCGCAATACATCCTGGGTGAACAGCCAGCTGGTGCTGTTGCTGCCGGCACAGACAATGACGGCTATGCTGTTGCCGCCACTTACAACAATGGCCCGATCTACCTCGGCCTCGGTTACGGCCGCGAAGAAAACTCGAATGATTCCGACGTTTGGGGCGTTTCCGGTTCGTATGCATTCGGTCCAGCCAAAATCGCTCTCGGCTACGATCAGCGCGAAAACGAGGAAGTTCCTAATACGGAAAAAACCAAAAACCTGGTTGTCGCCGGAACTTACGAAATCGGTGCCGGCCTGGTCAAGGCTGCTTACAACCAAACCAGAGACGGTGCGGACAACACTGCCATCACCGGCTTTAGCGGCACTTTCGACAAAATCCAGAAGGTCTCGATCGGCTACCAGCACAACCTGTCCAAGCGCACTTCGCTGTATGCTGACATCGCACGCACCAAGGTCACCAACCCCGGCGTTAGCGACACAGCCAATGGCGTCGGCGTTGGCGTAACGCACAACTTCTGATTATCTGAAGACATGGCTTGATCGTATGCCCGACCCGGCGCCGGGTCGGCAACGATGGAGCTGATGCTTCGACAAACGCCAAGTTGAACGGGCGTACATGGCAAACCATGTACGCCCGTTTTATTTTTGGGATATTTGCCACACCGCGTTGGAGTTCAATCGGATGATCCCGCTGCCTGCCGGGCTTTCCAAGCCGCGAACTCAGATGGGCGTAGCCCGTACCGCGCCAGCACGCCCTCGTGCAGCCGGCGCAACTCCTCGACGACGAGCGCTTGCACGTTCTCGCGATTGGACTCTTCTACATGCTCTGCAACGCTCTGCCGAATGATGCAGAGTGCATCCTCACCAGTGCTTGTTACAACTTCACGGATAATCAGTTTTATGACGTCCCGATAAGCTAAGCGAGTGGGATCTGGCTCGGCCAGATCCTGCTTGATCGCAAGGTATTCCTGGGTTGAACGCTCGTAGGCCCAAACGTAGAGGTCGCGCAGCAATTCCACCCGGGTCAGTTCATACAGACCCAGAATGGAACGGCTGTACGCTTGCTCTGGCACATCCAGGAAGGTGAGCGGACAAAGGTTGGCGCGAAATAACGGCAGGTTGGCAGCCAGCCTGGAAGTCCGCTTGTTGATGTCTGCAAACGGCTGTAGATAGGGAATATGCGCCATCACGAAGAAGGACTGCTCGAAGGGATCGATGATCTGGTTCGTCTTCTTCAGCAGCAGGTCCAGCGCCTCGTCGATTTGCTGTGGCGCTGATAGCGGCCGATAGACGCTTTTGCCAATTTCGACCGCATGCTGGCGAATTCGTCCTTCATCGGCTGGATTGGGTAAAAGATTTTCCGACAAGGCACTATGCAGGTTCATGAGCGTGTAGCGGTCGAACCGAGCCGTTCCGGCGTTCTCAACCAGCAACTCGATGGCGGTTTTGTGGTTCAGTATCATCTGGGTCTCGATGGCAGCCTTGCCTTGCGCCGCCTTGCCATGTTCGATCAGTTCGCGGGTGTCGAGTCGCGAGTAGGTATTACCCTCCAGATGACTTGAAGCCCACGATAGGTCGATTAACAATCGATTCAAAATCGCACGGCTATAGGTGCCAGCGGGGGCGTCGACTTGTGCAGTTTTCCCCATTTTGCGTAATTGACGACGCAACGACTCCGACAGATACCAGGTCTGGTTAGGCAGGTAGGCATCCAGAAAGTCGCGCTGATAGCCCACGGGCTTGCGCGCTTCCAGTGGTTGGTCGACGTAAGCAAGGATATCGCGACTATCGGCTGACAGCGGGATGTACCCTGGAAAGATATCTTGTTCAGTGGCAGAGGCCGTCTTCACGACTGTCTTTGCTGCGAGATAGCGTCGTGCGCGTCCTGCTCCGATACCAGTTATCAAGCCATCAATAATTAGTTGGCTGATCCACCGCTGGGCGGTTCGACGCGCAAGGCCGGGGTGGAGCAACAGCAATTCCGCGAGAGTCAAACCGAGAGTGGATTTCTGAATGCCTTTCAGTAAATCGTTAGTCGAGTACATGGCATTGTTTGGCGCAGTTTATTTGAGAAATGGCGTAATTGTGGCGCAGTTTATTAAACTGCGCCACTAAACTGGCACAGTTCACAACAAATGTGGACTACGTGTAACGTCCAGGTAATCTCTCAGGACGTCAGACGGCCGGCAAGAAGCAAAAAATTGCGGGTAGACGGCTCATCGTGCCCACCAGTGTGCGACATAGACAAAAATCACACACAATCTATACATATTTTTAATAGCGTTATTGCATATTCATACAATCCACCCGATTTGCATCTGCCCCAAACGCCGATATACTGCGCACACCGCATTCTCGCTGCCACCGCCTTAAAGACCATCCCATGACGATCCCGCTTGACTCCCAGTCCGTTGCACTGTTCCTGACCAAGACCCCGCATTTTTTTGAAGAACATGCCGCCTTGCTGGGGCAGATACGGCTGTCGAGCCCGCTGACCGGGCGCACGCTGTCGTTGCAGGAGCGCCAGATGGAAGTGATGCGCGAAAAATACAAGGTGCTGGAGCTGCAACTGGCGGATTTGCTGCGTCACGGCCAGGCCAACGATGCGATTGCGCACAAGTTTCAGAGCTGGACCCGTTCATTGCTGCAGGCGCGCAACGATGTCGATTTGCCGCATGTGCTGGCGAACGGCCTGCAAACCGTTTTCGGCGTCCCGCAGGCCACCTTGCGACTGTGGCGCGTGGCGCCCGATTACACCCATGCCTGGTTCGCCGAAGACGTAGTGGAAGATGCGATGATTTTCGCCAGAAGCCTGGCGGCGCCGTATTGCGGTGCGAACAACGATTTCGACGCGGTGCGCTGGCTGGAAGACGCCGCCAGCGTGCAATCGACCGCGATCATCCCGCTGCGACTCGGCAGCGGGTCCGAAACCTTCGGCCTGCTGGTGCTGGGATCAAGCGATCCGCAGCGCTTTGCGAGCGGCATGGCGACCGACTTCCTGAGTGAAATCGGCAGCACCGCCAGCGCCGCTCTGACTTGCCTGCTGGATTGAACACTGCGCCGGCAGCCGGCAGCAACGATGCGCGTATCGACAGCTATCTGGACTGCCTGAAGACGCAGCGCAAGCTGTCGCCGCACACCCTCGACAATTACGCGCGCGACCTGCGCGCACTGGCCTCGATGCTGGATGGCGCGGCGCTGGCCGCAACTAGCCACGCGCAGGTGCGCAACATGACTTCGCGCCTGCATGCCAGGGGCCTGAGCGCACGCTCGATCGCCCGTAAGCTGTCGGCCTGGCGCGGATTTTTCCGCTGGCTGTCGGAGCAGACGCCGCTGGCGTCGAATCCGGTCGGCGGCGTCAAAGCACCCAGGCGCGCCAGGACGCTGCCGCAGGCGCTCGGCGCCGACGACGCGGTGCGCCTGGTGTCTAAACCCAGCCCCGCTATTGCCGCCGACAGTGCGATGCAGTTGTGCAACCGGGCGATGTTCGAACTGCTGTATTCGAGCGGCCTGCGGGTCTCGGAACTGGTCGGGCTGGATCTGCGCTATGCGCATGCAAGCGGGCCGGGCGGCTATACATCAGGTAGCTGGATCGATCTCGATACGCGCGATGTGATCGTCACCGGCAAGGGCGGCAAGGTGCGCAGCGTGCCGGTCGGCCGCGGCGCGATGCTGGCGCTGCAGGCATGGATCGCCGCGCGCACAGCGGTGGTCCGGCTTGACCCGCACCCGCTATTTTTGAATGAGCGCGGCAGCCGCATCTCGGTGCGGACCGTGCAATTGCGCATCAAGGCGCATGCGCAGGCGCTGGGAATCCCGGCCGACGTGCACCCGCACATGCTGCGGCACTCGTTTGCCTCGCATCTGCTGCAATCGAGCGGCGACTTGCGCGCGGTGCAGGAAATGCTCGGGCACGAATCGCTGGCTGCCACCCAGATCTACACCGCACTCGATTTTCAGCGGCTGGCCACCGTGTATGACGCCGCCCACCCGCGCGCGAAGAAAAAATCGCCGGTCGCGGATTGACTGCAACTCGATTGCATAATTGCGGCATAATCCTAGATTCCTTAGTTGACCGCTTACTATCTTTGATAAACATATGAATTCATTGAAATTTTTTATGATTAAGCAGTTCACCGTTTGGGTGAGAACGCTACATGCGCGATTGCACACTTTTCCGGTCCTCTGGCGTTGTTGCTCCTCCTAGCGGAATGCAGTCCGCTTCGTCGTCTCGCCTAGCCAGAGAACCGGAAAAATGCACACTCACG
>JAUYNR010000106.1 GCA_030698225.1 Oxalobacteraceae bacterium
TGCCCAGGCCACCGAAGTCGAGATAGCGCTCAGCCAGGACGAGAGCGGCTTTTCGATGCAGATAAAGGACAACGGGAAAGGGCTGCATCCGGACGACAGGAGGAAGTCGAATTCGTTTGGACTGTTGGGAATCAAGGAGCGCATCCATGCGCTCGGAGGCGAACTCGCCATTGCCAGCAGCCAGGGCAATGGCACGGTCTTGTCGATCTCGATTCCTGTTGAAGAAAAGATATTAAACCGCACACAAGTTCAGTAAGCGCGCACCGCAAGTGCATCACGTCGCAAGCTTCCGTCGAATTACCGATTCCGTCGAATTACTGATAGTGAAGTAACTGTGCTGTTACGGTTCTTTCGCTGACCTTGCGCGTTTTTTGCGTTTTCACAAACTGATCCCTGCTGCATGGTTTAAGCTAGTTTTTGTTGGGTGCATCGTGGACAGAATTGTCTTTGACGCGGGAGCGGCAAAAAATCTGCCTGACCTTCAAATCAAGCCGGACCCAGATGCTGATGGTGGCTTGTTATCGGTAATTTGTGCTGATGTCACGCACTTCGGGACGCCGGGCCCTTCCAGCGAGCGGATCCGCAACGGCAAGCCGTTGTGAATCGTACGTGTCGAACATTGGGCAGGCATGAATGAGGTTAATGTCTGCGCTGCTGTTAGCGGCCTCAGCTTAACCGTCACAGGAGAACAGCATGAAAAATAAGCTTCGGGCTATTTTGATATTTCTCGCCAGCGCCTGCTTCGGAGCGGCCGCCTGGGCCGAGACTGGCGGTTACATCATAGTTACGCCGAGTGACATCAAGTGGGCGGATGTCGGATCATTGCCACCGGGTGCAAAAGTCGCCGTCATTGAAGGGCCGATGAGTGAAGCGGTTCCGATTACAGCGCGTTTGATGCTCCCTGCCAACTATAAGATTCCCGCACACTCGCACCCGGGAGTTGAGCGGATCACCGTACTTTCCGGAACCTTCAACTATGGCATGGGCGACAAGCTGGATCCGCAAAAGACAACAGCCCTGGGTGCTGGAAGCGTAATTGTCATGCAGCCAAAAATGAACCATTTTGTATGGACCAAGGAGGAAACCGTCATTCAACTCAACACGATGGGGCCTTGGACCATCAACTACGTAAACCCTGCCGACGACCCCAGAAAGAAGTGAACTCTTTCGTACAATCCGGCAGTCCAACGGACGCGCGGCAAGCGGCGCGTCCGTTGGCTTTGGTGCGTCGGGTATCGTAGCCATGACGCAACAAGTCATTGCAATGGATACAGACATTTCGGCCTTCCGGTAAGCGAATTGCAAGCTCCGGTGGACCGTCTGCATCGCTCCATTTTTTCATGGAAAAAATATGACTTCCAAAATTTTTGTGAATTTGCCGGTAAAAAGCCTGAATAAATCCGTCGCGTTCTTCACGCAACTTGGCTTTGCTTTCAATCCGCAATTTACCGACGAGACAGCCACCTGCATGATCGTCAGCGACGATATATTCGTCATGCTATTAACGGAAGAAAAGTTCAAGACCTTCACTCCGAATGAAATTTGCGACGCAAGGAAATACACCGAAGTGCTGGTGTGCCTGACTGTTGAAAGTCGGGCAAGGGTCGATGAAATGGTGCGCAAGGCAGTCGCGGCAGGGGGCGCAACTTACAAGGAACCGCAAGATCACGGTTTCATGTATGGGCATGGCTTTCAGGATTTCGATGGTCACATCTGGGAACTAATTTACATGGAATCAAGCGCGCTAAAGTAAGTGAAGGCGCAATACGATCCGGAAAACGTGTTTCGCCTGAATCACAACATCAGGCCGGGTTGACCGGCATCCGGCAACTCCCGCCCCATGTCACAATGTGCGCTTTTCAGGTAACGGAGCGCCCATGTCACTGATCGCCAACGCAGTCATAGCCCTGATCGGGCTCCTGCACGTCTATATCCTCGTGCTCGAAATGTTCCTGTGGGACAAGCCGGCCGGGCTGCGCGCCTTTGGCCAGACCCGGGAAGCAGCTGCCGCCTCGAAAGTTCTCGCAGCCAACCAGGGCCTGTACAACGGTTTTCTGGCCGCCGGTCTGTTTTGGGGCTTGAGTCTTGGCGCAGGCGGTGCCGGCGTGAAGATATTCTTTCTCTGCTGCGTGCTGATTGCCGGCCTGTATGGCGCGGCAACCGCCAACCGGAAAATCCTATTTGTCCAGGCGATTCCGGCAGCCATCGGCCTGGCGCTGCTGTTTCTGTCATGAGCGCAGGCATGCGGCGCTGCGGACGCCTTGCGTCACCTTCCGGCCAAAACGGCGAAAACGTAACAACTATTTTTTTCCGCCCCTAAGCACTATTTAAGGCAGTAAACTGCACGCGCCAGGCATGTCACGGCTTTCTGCCTTGAAAATATACCGGGTCATGTATTTTTGCAGTAGCTTTGAATATGTGCGGTAATATCCGTATTTATGCAGATACTCCTGTATTTCTTATTTGCAAGTTATCTATTCAGCATGAAATTTGTTACCCACGTGCTTTCGCGTGGGACCCAGATGCCGCCTATTAGCCAATGGACGTCTGGAATCCGGACGCCTGCAAGCCAGCCCTGAACGATCTCATGGTTCGGCGCCAGGGCGATCCCAGGCAAAAGAGTCGAGCATTAAGGCTCGGCACGACAACAACATAATAGGAACTTATAAAAAATGGTAGTCACCCCAATTTCACTGAATCCATCTTCGATTGCTCGCGCATTGGGAGCAATTGCTTTGCTTCTGGTTTTAGCCAGCATCGCAGGGCAGTTGATGGTTTACCTGACCGGGCATGAGCATGTTTTTGGGCTGGTCCGCCTCTTTAACGTCGGCACTGAGCTGAATCTCCCGGCCTTTTTCTCCACGTTTCTGTTGCTCGTCGCGGCGCTGCTTCTTGCGGTCATCACCATACTGGAGAAAAAACGCAGCGCTTCTCATGTTTCTCATTGGACGGTTCTTTCGTTCGGATTCTTGCTGATGGCGGTAGATGAGGCTGTCACCCTGCATGAGATGCTGGTTGAGCCGACGCGCAAGCTGTTGGGCGATGGCGATCTCGGGGCCTTTTATTTCGCCTGGGTCATTCCCGGCACCATACTCGTGCTGGTTCTTGCACTGTACTTCCTGAAGTTCCTGCTGCATCTTCCTGCGAAAACGAGGTTCACTTTCGTGGCCGCTGCGATCCTCTATCTCGGCGGTGCCATCGGTTTCGAGCTTATCGGCGGGCGCTACGCCGAATTGCATGGAACACACAATTTGGCCTACAACATGATCTCAACCATTGAGGAAAGCCTCGAAATGGCGGGTGTCATTATTTTCATCTGGGCGCTGCTGCAATATATCGCCGGCAAGCACAAAGAAGTGCGATTCCAGTTTGATGGGGTTTCCATCGGGAAGTCATGATCGACAGCCCTTACGCCTAACGGCGCTGCGTCGAACGGCAAGGCCGCTGCGCACCAAAGTTGGCGGCAGGCATGCGGCGCAAGGTGCTTGACGTGCGTACCTGCGTTTGCAAGCAAAGGTCGTTGCGCAGTCAGACCGCATGCCCGTCTGAGTTCTCTGCTTCATCTGCGCCTATGGACGCCGACTCAAGCCTTCTTGGCCCATAGGATGCACCAGCCCTCGGCGCTGATCTGGCCATCAACCAGCTTGCAGGTATTCGACTCGGCGATGAAATGCTGGCATCCGCTGCATTTCTGCTCGCCTTTCGGCTGAGTCTGGTACTGCACGCTTGCCTGTGACACTTTATTGGTCGCCGGCGGGGCGGCAGAATTCGCGCCGGTGGCGGGAGGGCTGGCTGGGGCGGAACTGCCTGCGTCCGCGCCTTGCTTTGAATCACACCCCGAAAGTGCAATCGGCAGCCACAGACTGCAACCAACCGCCAGTGCACCGCGCAGCACGACCCTGCGTGGCGGGATTTCTTCTTTCATCATGCATTCTCCTTTAGGCGAAACCTGCTGGACCGTGACCGCCAACTCGACGCGTTTGCCCAGCTGTGCTTTCACCTTGCCATTGAACTGCTGCCTTCAACGAACTCCCAGTTAATATCAAACTCCTTCCGTTCGAGACCCGACTGGCATCCAATGCGAAAAACCGCATGCGATCAGCATGCGTCGCCACTTACTGTCATCACCGTCGTTATCTTGTAAGATTTCACAGCGCCCCGATTGAGAGAAATCAAGCGGATTGCAGTCAATTTAATCAGCATCAACAAAACCCGCTGCGAAATCAGCCACAGCGCGATGCCATGCCATAACATCAAAAATATCATCTGCATAAGCCACGCGATCATGGAAGCCGCCGGTTCCGACCAGTTGGTTACGGGGCAGGGCGCTGGATCAGACACAGCTCGGCACGCTGCCGCCCAACTGTTCGAACGGCGCTTGAGCGACTGATAAACTCTAATCGTTATGTTTGATGGAGGGATCACGCATGAAGGCTCGAATTACTGTCATTACCATTGGCGTTGACGACTTGGAGCGGTCGCTCAGGTTCTATCGTGATGGCCTTGGCTTGAAGACGGAAGGCATTATCGGCGAGGAGTTTGAACACGGAGCCGTGGCCTTCTTTGACTTGCAGGCCGGCTTGACGCTGGCGATCTGGCCACGCGAGAGCATTTCCCATGATTCAGGACTTGCTCTGGGCAGCCCAAGTCCTACCGAATTCACCCTCGGGCATAACGTCTCGTCAAAGGCAGAAGTCAACGCGGTTATCGAGCAAGCGAAAAATGCCGGCGCCGTTATCGTGAAGCCTGCTCACGACACCTTCTGGGGCGGATACGCCGGCTATATCCAGGATCCTGACCAGCATCTGTGGGAGATCGTATGGAATCCCCAGTTGCTGGTCGAAGATTGAGGCATACCATCATTTCGTTTCGCACAACATGCGGCGCGCCACGCTGGAGATTGCGCCTTACGGCCTTCAGCCGAATGGCAAATACACCACGATCGCATGCAGGGCTATGCCGATCAGGCCGCCGACCACAGTGCCGTTGATGCGGATGAATTGCAGGTCGCTGCCGACGCTCAGTTCCAGTTCGCGCACCAGTTCGCTGTCTTCCCACTGCTTGACGGTGCTGGCGATATGCAGCGCGATGGTGTCGCGCAAATCGGATGCGATGCCGCGTGCGGCATCGGCCATGTGATCGTTGATCGAATCGCGCAGCGCAGGATTATCCGCCAGCCACTGGCCCATATGGCGGGCGCCGCCGGCGATTTTTACGCGCAATAAAGAGTCGTCTTTCGCCAGATCGTCGCGCAACCAGTTCTTCAGCTGACACCACAGGCCGTCAATATAGTGTGCCGCCTCAGGCGAGGCCAACAATTGCTGTTTCCAGTGGTTGATTTTTTGATGGAACGCCGGATCATTTTTCATCCGTTCCAGGAATTTCGCGACCACTTCATCGAACTGCTGGCGGCGCGGATGGGCCGGATCGTCGCCGATGTCATGCAGCCAGCGATTGATGCTGGCGACCAGCGAGGCGGAAATCTTCTGGCTGAACTCCTCGGGATCGGCAACCATGCCCAGCATCTGCATCAGGCTCGGATATTCGCGTCCCGCCACTTCGATAATCATGCCCGCCAGCGCTTTTTGGGTGGCGGGATCGTCCAGCGTCGTTGCCAGCTTGCGCAGCGCTTCATTCAACAGCATCTGATGCCGGTTGTCTTCAGTCAGGATGTCCATTAAATTGCCGACCATCTTGCCCAGATCCAGTTGATGCAAATTCTGCTGTATCGCATTGCGCAATGCGTTCTGCACCCGCACGTCGTCGATGAAGTCGAGGCCATTGGCCACCATCGCCAGCACCTTGCCGGCAAACACATCGGCGTTATTGTCCGCATTCAGCCAGCCGGCAATCTTCTGCGCCGGATCGAAGCCGCGAATCTTTTCCACCAGCGTGTCGGTCGCCAGAAACTTGTCGCGCACAAATACCGCCAGATTGTCGGCGATGCGCTCCTTGTTGCGCGGAATGATCGCGGTATGCGGAATCGGCAAGCCCAGCGGTCGCTTGAACAAGGCCACCACCGCAAACCAGTCCGCCAGCGCACCGATCATCGCCGCCTCCGCAAATGCCGCGACCCAGCCCCACAGCCCCATCCCTTGCTGCCAGCGCGCCAGTATGAACAGGAAGGTCACGCCAGCCAGCAGCGCGGTCGCCGAGCGCTTCATGTTGGTCAATTGTTGTTGTTTACTATTGGAATTCATGGACTTCATTGTGGTATGCGTGAGTGTGGTGCGGACACGTATTTTACTGTATGGCACTTACGGGGAAAGGGGGGAGCAGGGATTTCATGGGCATTGCCCCATGGTTACGAAACGGTATCGCCCTACCGGCCTTGCCTGCCGATTGCGCGCCTTGACAAAACCGCCATGCATCCCCGATGATCGCAGCCTTCAGGTGCCCGCCGCCGCAACGCGCAGGGAGAATCGGGAAGGCGGTGCAATTCTGCCACGTGCCCAACGCTGTGAGGAGGATGACCCAGGCACAATGCCACTGGCGGATGCCGGGAAGGCGCCGGGGTCAGATGAATCCGAGTCAGAAGACCGGCCTGAAAAATAAGCAAGCTGCACGGCCAGGCAGCCCCATTATTTTGACGCAAGGGGAATACATGAACACAGCACAGACGCAAGCCACCCAGGATATCCACGCCTTCACCGAGCAAGCCCGCGACGCGATCTATCAGGCCATTTTTTCGCGCCGCGACGTGCGCGGCCAGTTCTTGCCGACGCCGGTTCCCGATTCGGTATTGAGCCGCATACTAACCGCGGCCCACTACGCGCCATCGGTCGGCTTCATGCAGCCATGGAATTTTGTGGTGGTCCAGTCCGGCGCGGTCAAGCAGCGGATCCATGACGCCTTTGCGGTGGCGCATGCGGAAGCGGCGGACATGTTCGAAGGCGACAAACGCAACACTTACCGGCAGCTGAAGCTGGAAGGCATCCTGGAGTCGCCGCTCGGGATTTGCATCACCTGCGATCGCGAGCGTACCGGCCCGGTGGTGGTCGGCCGCACTCACATGAAAACGATGGACCTGTACAGCAGCGTGTGCGCGGTGCAAAACCTGTGGCTGGCGGCCCGGGCCGAGGGGCTGGGAGTGGGCTGGGTCAGCATTTTCAATCAATCCGCGCTGCAGCAAGCGCTCGGGATTCCGAAGCGCATCACGCCGATCGCCTACCTGTGCGTCGGCTACGTCAGCCATTTCTATGCCAAGCCTGAACTGGAAACCGCCGGCTGGCTGCCGCGTCTGCCGATCGAAGAGCTGGTGTATTTCGACCAGTGGGGTCAGCACGACGACCGGCAAGCGCTGATCGGGCACCTGCGCCGCGACCAGGCCGAAGCACAGGAAACGGCAAATCTGGCCTTGATGCAAAGCCGTTAACCGCACCTCCTGCACGCTAGGCTTTACGGCGTTGGCGCATAGCCAGCGCCGAACTCATCAAGCCAACATCAGCGCGGGTGTTCTAGTCCTCAAAATACCAATGTCCGTCATTCACCCATTGTGTCAGCGCGCGCACAAACTGCGGTTGATGCAACCAGGCGCGCAGCAAAGCATGATCGAGGCATTCGTTATCGCACAGTGCCAGTACCGCACCGTGACAGGCGGGGCCGAGATCAAAGCGTTCGCCGGCAACATGGCAAACTCCTTGCGCCACCGTTTGATCCAGATAAAAGCAGCGCAAGCCGCCGGTACGGATCAGTGCTTGACGCTGCAATTTGGCCAGTACTTCGCTGTCTTCGAACGGCTCATCCAACGCCTGCAAATCCAGCTGGCATTTGGAGCGGGACAGAAAACTACCGGCAAAATCGGCGACCAGGCCGTCATCGTCGAGAATCGCTTGCAGTTGCGCCTTGATGCGGGCGAAATCGCTGGCGTTGATCTGCCCCTGATTGCGATGCAGCGGCCGCCCGGGATCGCTGATCAGTGCATTGCCCAGTTCCTTGTCGATCAGATAATCGGCCAGGCCGCTCAGCATGTCGCTGCCGGACTTGCTTCTGAAGCCGACCGAGAAGCTCATCGAGTGTTCCAGCGAGACGCCGTCATGCGGGAAGCCGGGCGGAATGTACAAGATATCGCCGGGCAGCAATTCGACATCGATGATGGCTTCAAAAGGATCGGTGTGCCACAGTGCGGCATGGGCGGCGAACTGGCGGTGATTGCCCAAGTCGCCCACGCGCCAGCGGCGACGCCCGGACCCCTGGCAAATGAATACGTCATACAAGTCGATATGCGGCCCGACCCCGCCGCCGGGCGTGGCGTAACTGATCATCACATCGTCAAGCCGCCATTTCGGAATGAACGCAAACGGCGCCACCAGCTGCGCGACTGCAGGCGACCAGTGATCCACCGCCTGCACGATCAAGGTCCAATCCTGCTCGCCCAGATGTTCATACGATGCGAACGGCCCGACCTCAGCCTGCCATTGGCCGTCCTTTTTGTATACCAGACGCGACTCAACCTCTGCCTCGCAAGCCAAACCTGCCAGTTCATCAGGGCTGATCAAATCGACAAAGTGTTCGAATCCCTGACGGATCACGACTGGCTTTTGTTGCCAGTAATGTTCAAGAAAGTGTTCAAGGGAGAAATCAGCGAGTTTCAGCGTCAACATGGCAGCAAGGTAAAAAAAGGAAGTCCACCTTGTAACACTGCTGCACAAATCTTGATACAAGCCAGATCAAGAAATGAAAAATATCTTGTCAGAATTCTGCCGGTGAGCGCATTGCGCCGCACCTTATCTGTTGTTGATGAAAACACCTGAAGTTATCCACATTTTCTGTGGATAACTCTGTGTGCAAGAAGGTGTGAAAATTGCCAAGCCATTGATGCCAAAGAATTTTATGGCTATGCAGGATTGGTGTGCATGGACTTGCCATCAGCTTTGTAGGACGGTGGAATGGACTCATCACCCTGTGAAGTGCGGCTTACGGCCTTAAATTGAAAAAAGGCCGCGACCAGTAAGAAGTTAGCGGCCTTGTCGTGTAGATTGGCTGATCCGGGAAATGACTAGTCTGTGACGAATTTGACGTCGTTGTTGAATCAGCCTTTCATTTTTTCAATCATGTGGTTAATAACCGCAGTGTGTTCATGTTGCGGGCTGAACAGAATAACTTCGGCGTTTTCTTCGACCTTGACCGTGTGTCCGGGCGGCCAGTAAAACAAGTCACTGGAACTGGTCACCTCTTGCGTGCCATCCGCATAAGTCGTGGTGAGCTTTCCTCCCAATACATAACCCCAGTGGGGCGCTTGGCACAGGTCCCCTTCTAACCCTTGCAGAAGGGGTGATATATCCATTCCCGCAGGGAGAGAAAAATATTCGCCGCTTATCTTGCCGTAACCGGTTGCATCTCCAAAATCAATTTGCTGGCGCGCTGCGACACCAGGCGCGGCAATTTTGACCGGTATATCTTCTTTTGCGATATGCATTGATTCTTCCTCCTTCATAACAGTTTTACCCAGGTTTCTTAGGATAAGAAAAGCCTTGAAGCCTGGAACGTAAAAAGTAAAAACTTGGATTCTGATCTCTTTTTCTTGATAAAAGCACATCCCTGTTTTTTATACTAGAGCACAGGGATATTTGATTCAAGACCAATTTATGATTTAACCGGATGCCATAGCGCAGCCAGCAACGGCGCGCTGGCATCGGCGATACGGTCCAGGCTGTATTCGCGCAATTGCCCCAGGTCGAGGGTATTGTCGGTATCCGGACCAGCGCAAAAATGGCCCGGCTAAAGCGGGCCTGACAACGATTTGAAACCAAGTATCAGCGCCCCGATTACTGCATTGATGGACATGCTGAGCGCCATCGGGACAAAAAAGAATGCAGACAATATGGGTGCCAGCAGGAGTATTTCGCATAAGGCGCCAATTCCATACAGCATGCAACTCATGAAAATCCATCGCCTCAGGTAAGTAGTCAGCCATCTGGCTTGATACTGATTGTGCCGCCATGCAACGGAACGCTCGAATACATTGCCTTTGCTGACGTCCTTGAACAGCCAGCCAAAGAAAAAATAGCGGTACAGCAAGATTTTGAAGGGAAAATCAGCCATGGCAAATCAATCGAGATAATGATGGATAGCGGCATGAAAAAATGAGAATCCACGCCTGGATGTCTATCATTCAACTATAGTTTGCTGTTCGGTTCTTGCAAGCTGCGTTGCCGGATCAAGGCCGCGGTTCGCATAACGTCAGGGGGCAGAATATGGCGCAATGCGCTGCGCTTATTGACGCCTTACTAATTATATACACGGACATGTATTTTTAAATCAGCAATAATTATCTGCGCAAATTGATGTGTTATTGGAAATACCCCACTGATTTATGATTTTCCTGAGCCTGATATCGCGGCCAGCAAGGGCGCGCTGGCGTCGGCGATGCGGTCCAGGCTGTGTTCGCGCAACTGGCCCAGATCGACCACGTTGTCGGTTTCCAGGCCGGCCCAGCGCAGCAGCGCGGCGCAGGCTTTCGGGTGGTCGAACAGGCCGTGCAGGTAGCTGCCGAGAATCTGGTCGTCGTTTGAACGTGCGCCTTCCGGTCGTGCCTGCGCGCCATCTTTGATGATGAAGGCCGGGCGCGCCAAGGCTGCACCGTGCGAGATGCCCATGTGGATTTCGTAGCCTTCGACATCGGCATTGCCGTCGGCCTTTGCGTCAACGAATGCGCAATGGCCGCTGACCTGCGCCAGCCGCTTGTCCCGGGTCAGCGTGGTGTCGATGTCGAGCAGGCCCAGTGCGGGCGTGACGCCGGGCGCGCCTTCGACCCCGTGCGGGTCGGTCACGCTGTGGCCCAGCATCTGGTAGCCGCCGCAGATGCCGATCAGCTTGCCGCCGTAGCGCAGATGCTTGCTGATCGCAGCCTGCCAACCCTGCGCCTTGAGCCAGTCGAGGTCGGCGCGGGTGTTCTTGCTGCCGGGCAGGATGATCAGGTCGGCGCTCGGGATCGCGTGGCCGGGGCCGACGAAGATCAGGTCGACGTCGGGATGGGCGCGCAGCGCGTCGAAATCGGTATGGTTGGAGATGCGCGGGAACACCGGCACCGCGATGCGGAATTTTCCGTCGCCGCTCTGGCCCGGCTGGATCGCGTCTTCGGCGTCCAGATGCAGGCCGTGCAGGTAGGGCAGGACCGCCAGCACCGGCTTGCCGGTCTGCCGCTCCAGCCAGGCCAGGCCGGGTTCGAGCAGGCTGATGTCGCCGCGAAAACGGTTGATCACGAAGCCGATGATGCGCGCGCGCTCGCTGTCGGACAGGCAGGCCAGCGTGCCGACGAAATGCGCGAACACGCCGCCGCGGTCGATGTCGGCCACCAGGATTACCGGGCAGTCGACCGCTTCAGCGAAGCCCATGTTGGCGATATCGCGCTCGCGCAGATTGATCTCGGCCGGGCTGCCCGCGCCTTCGACCATCACCACCTGGTACTTGGCCAGCAGCCGCTGGTGCGACTCCAGCACCGCGGCCATCGCGATGGTCTTGTACTGGTGGTAATCGCGCGCGTTCATGTCGGCGCGCACCCGGCCGTGGATGATGACCTGGGCGCCGGTATCGCTCGACGGTTTCAGCAGCACCGGATTCATGTCGGTGTGCGGCTCCAGCCCGGCGGCGCGCGCCTGCAGGGCCTGGGCGCGGCCGATCTCGCCGCCGTCGGAGGTCACTGCGCTGTTCAAGGCCATGTTCTGCGGCTTGAACGGCACCACCCGCACCCCTGCGCGCGCCAGCAGCCGGCACAGCGCGGCGACCACGGTGGATTTGCCGGCGTCGGAGGTGGTGCCCTGCACCATTAATGTTCGGTAGGGGAAGTTCATGCTTATTTATTCTTTCGGTGTTGGCGCGCCAGTTCGAGCTTTTCGCACAGCGCGGCCGCGCCGTCTATCATGCGCGGGCCGGAGCGGCTGAGCAGGTCGCCGTCGAGCGAGAACAGGTTGCCGTGGCGCACCGCGGTCATCGTGCTGTACGGCTTCCACAAATTCACGCCGCCGCTGCTCTGGTTGCGCTGGTCGCCGCTGAGAATCGCTTCCGGATCCTGCTGCAGCACCGCTTCGATGCTGACGTTCGGTGCGGTCACCGTCATGTTGGCGAAGACGTTCTCGCCGCCGCACAGTCGCAGCGCGTCGCTGACGATGTGCTGGCCGTTGAGCGTGTACAGCGGCTTGTCCCACACCTGATAAAAGGTGCGCACCGGCGGCCGGTTTTGATACTGGGCCTTCAGTTTCGCCAGCTTGCGGCGCAGCCCGGATGCCGCGGCCTGCGCGGTCTGGTCGCTGCCCAGCAGCCGGCCGATGCGCTGGACGTTGTCGGCGATGTCGTCGAGCTGGCGCGGCTCGCTGTAGAACAGCGGGATGCCGAGCTGGCGCAACTGCTCGGTCTGGCGCTCCGCGTTGCCGTGCAGCCAGACCACGATCAGGTCGGGCTTCAGCGCGATCACGCGCTCGATGTCGATCTGGCGGTTGTCGCCGACTAGCGGAATGCTTTTCGCCGCAGGCGGGTAGTCGCTGTAGCTGACGGTGCCGACGATGCGCGCGCCGCCGCCGGCCGCGAACACCAGTTCGGTCACGTGCGGCGCCAGCGTCACCACCCGCTGCGCCGGCCTTGGCAGCGTCACCGCCTGGCCGGAATCGTCCTGCACAGTAATCGCCGCGATTGCCTGAGCGGCACTCACACTCAGGCAGAGTGCGAATGCTGCCAATAAGCTTCGTTGATTCATTGTTGCTCCCTGCGCCAGTCGGCCAATGCTGCTTCCAGGCGCTGCCAGCCGGCTTGGTCCGGCGGCAGGCCGAGCCGTATCCCGTGTGATGCCTGTGTGAACAGCCGGACCCAGATCCCGCGCTGCGCCATGTGCCGCCAGAATTCTGTAGCTTGAGGTTGCGGCCACCACTGGTACAGATTGCTGCCGCTGCTGGCGATGCCGTGGCTTGCCAGCAATTGCCGCAGGCGCGCACCGGCCGCCCGCAAGTCTGCCCGCATCGCACTCTGCCAGTCGCGGTCGTCCAGCGCGGCGCGGCCGATCTGCTGCGCCGGGCCGCTGACCGCCCACGGGCCGAGCAGGTCGGCCAGCGCAGTCAGGATTGGCTGCTGCGCGGCGACGAAGCCCAGCCGCAGGCCGGCCAGCCCGAAGAATTTGCCGACCGAGCGCAGCACGATCAGGCCGGGCCGCTCGCTCCACCGCGCGACGCTGTTGTGCGGCGTCATGTCGCCGAACGCTTCATCGACCACCAGCCAGCCGCCGCGCGCCGCCAGCCGCTCGGCCCAGTCCAGCAGGCGCTCCGCTGCGACGGTGGCGCCGGTCGGATTGTTCGGATTGCAGACCACCAGCACGTCGCACGCATCCACCTCGCCTTCGACCGCAGCATCCAGTTCTGCGTAAGGCACTTGCCGCATTTGATGGCCGTGCTGCGCCCAGTGGTGCGCATGTTCCGCATACGACGGCGCGGCCACCGTCACTCTCGACGGCCGGTTCGACAAGGCGCGCAAGCGCGGCAGCGCCTGGATCGCGGCCTGCGTGCCGGCCACCGGCAGCATCCGCGGCGCGTTGTAATACGCGCAGGCGGCCAATGCCAGCGCCGGATCGTTTTCCGGCAAGCGGTGCCAGACATCGACCGCCAGCGCCGGCACCGGATACGGTTGCGGATTGATGCCGGTCGACAGATCGAGCCAGTCCGGCAAAGGCCGGCCGAAGCGCAGCGCAGCGTCGCGCAGATTGCCGCCGTGTTCAAGCATGAAGCGTCACCTTAATCAAAGAATTTAAATGGGGTATATCGATAAAACATGGTGTTTCCGCACATATTCATTGGGCTATGAAAAATACATACAACAGTATATTTCAGAGCCGGAGCAGCCCGGCCAGCCCCAGGACAGCCACCCACAGCACCGCGGTAGCCGCCACCAGCCGCCAGGCGCGGCCGATGTCGGCCGCTGCTGCAGCATGCCCGAGACCCAGCGGCGGGCGTTGTTCAAGCTCGCCGTCGTATGTCGCGGCGCCGCCCAGCGCCAGCCCCAGCGCGCCGGCGCCGCTGGCCATCACCGGCCCGGCATTGGGGCTGGACCAGTCTGGCGCCTGCGTGCGCCAGCAATGCCAGGCGCGGCGCTTGTCGGCCATCGTCGCGGCCAGCAGCACGTAGGACAACGCGGTCAGCCGTGCCGGAATCCAGTTCAGCACGTCATCGAAGCGCGCGGCAAAACAGCCGAACGCCAGGAAGCGCGAGCTGCGGTAACCCCACATCGCATCCAGCGTATTGGCCAGCCGGAACAGCAGCGCGCCCGGCCCGCCCGCGACCACGAACCAGAACAGCGTGCCGAATACCGCGTCGTTGCCGTTTTCCAGCAGCGATTCGGCCGCGGCCTTGGACAGATCGGCCTCCTGCGCGGCCTGCGTGTCGCGGCTGACGATGTACGACGTCAGCTGGCGCGCCTGCGCCAGATCGCCGCGCAGCAGCGCCTGCGCAATCGGCATCGTGTGTTCGCGCAGGCTGCGCAGGCCGACGCAGAAATACAACAGCAGCGCATGCAGCGCCAGCCCCGTATTGCCGATGCCGGTCAGCCAGAGCGCCAGCAGCGTGAAAGGCAGCACCGCCAGCCCCCACGCCAGCACGCCGCGCCAGAAGCGGGTCGCGCCACAATTCAGACGGCGTTCGATCGCATTCGCCCAGTTTCCGAAACCCACCAGCGGATGCCAGCGCCGGGTCTCGCCCAGCAGCGCATCGAGCGCCATGCCGGCCAGCGCCAGCAGCGCGACCATCGGCAGGCTCAAGCCGGTCAGCACGGGCCGCCCTTCAGCACCAGCGGCAGGCCGGCGGCGACCAGCACCGCCCGTTCGCAGCGCGCGGCGACCGCCTGATTCAGGCGTCCGGCTTCGTCTGCGAACCAGCGCGTGACCGCGCCGAACGGCACCACGCCCATGCCGACCTCGTTCGACACCAGCACCACGTCGCCGGTCACTTGATCCAGAGCCCGCAGGAAGCGCTCGCGCTGCTCATGGAAACAGGCCGGCGGCGTGATGCGCCCGACCTCGGGGAAATCCTGGTCTTCGGCAAACAGCAGGTTCGACAGCCACAGCGTCAGGCAATCGACCAATATCAGGCGGCCGGGCGCGCTCCATTGCAGCAACGCGTCGCCCAGCGCCAGCGGCTCTTCGACCGTGGTCCAGATGGCCGGCCGCTGCTGCCGGTGATGCGCGATGCGCAGCGCCATTTCGCCGTCGCCGGGCCGTGCGGTGGCGATGTACACCACTTCGCGCCCGGATGCGATTGCAAGGCGCTCCGCATACGCGCTCTTGCCGGAACGGGCGCCGCCCAATATCAGGGTACAAGTCATTCGCTTTCCTCAGCGGGGATATAGATTGTGCGCCGGCCGTGCTGCACGGTTTCGATTGGGTGCCCGAGGCAGCGGCTCAGGATCGGCGCCTGCATCACTTCGGCCACGGGCCCGGCCTGCCAGCGGCCGTCGCCCATCAGCAGCAGCGCATGGCTGGCCACGCTGTGCGCCAGATTCAGGTCGTGGCCGACCATCACCACGGTTTTTCGCTGATCAAAGCACAGCCGTGCCAGCAGGCGCATCACGCTGACCTGATGCGCAAGGTCGAGCGCATTGGCCGGCTCGTCCAGCAATAGCAACGAAGTGTCCTGCGCCAGCAGCGCGGCGATCGCGACCCGCTGCCGCTCGCCGCCGGACAGCGTGCGCACGTCGCGCGCGGCCAACTGGTCGACTTCCATCGCCTGCAGCGCGCGGTGCGCGGCCAGATGGTCGTCGCTGGCTTCCCAGTAACGATCGCCGTGGTACGGGTGGCGCGCGGTCAGCACGGTTTCGATCACGCTGTAGCCGAACGCATCGCTGCGCGCCTGCGGCAAAAAAGCCCGTTCACGCGCCAGCGCCTCCAGCGGCCAGTCGGCCAGCGGTTTGCCGCCCAGTTCGACGCTGCCGCCATCCGGCTGGCGCAAGCCGGCCAAGGTGCGCAGCAGCGTGCTTTTGCCGGCGCCGTTGCGGCCGATGATGCACCAGCATTGGCCAGGCTGGATTTGCCAATTCAGTTGATCGAGCAGCAGGCGCTGCCCGATCTGCAGTTTCAGATTAATGGTACGCATCATTGTCGGCGGATATGGTGCAGTTGCAGCAGGAATACCGGGACCCCGATCATCGCGGTCACCACGCCGACCGGCAATTGCTGCGGCGACAGCACGGTGCGCGCCAGCGTGTCGGCCAGCACCAGGAAAGTGCCGCCGACCAGCACCGCGGCCGGCATCAGCAGCCGGTGGTCCGGCCCCAACGCAAAACGGCACGCATGCGGCACGATCAGCCCGACGAAGCCGATGCTGCCGGCGCTGGTGACGGCGCTGGCGGTCAGCAGCGCCGAGCACAGGAACAAGCCTTTGCGCAGCGCACCGACCCGCACCCCGAGCGTGGCGGCGGCTTCCGCGTGCAGCGCCATCACATTGATAGAGCGTGCGATCCGTTGCGCGAACAGCAGGGCTCCAACCAGCACCAGCCACGGCAACCAGCGCACCTGGGTGCCGGACAGGTCGCCTATCATCCAGAACACCATGCCGCGCAGTCGGCTGTCGGGCGCGATCGACAGCATCAGCGTCACCAGCGCGCCGCAACCCGAAGCCAGGATCACGCCGGTCAGCAGCAACAGCGACGCGCCGCCCTCGGCCGCCAAGCCGCCGCGCAGGTCGCGCCGCGCCAGCAGATACAGCAGCACAGCCACCGTCACCGCGCCGCCGAACGCCGCCGCATCGATCGCCCAGGCCGACGCCATCAGCAGCATCGCCGCCAGCGCGCCGACCGCCGCCCCGCCGGACACGCCCAATATATACGGATCGGCCAGCGGATTGCGCAGCAGGGCCTGCATCATTACGCCGGCCAGCGCCAGCGCGCCGCCGGTCACGAACGCCGACTGCGCGCGTCCCAGCCGCAATTCCAGCAGCGTCGCCGCCAGCGTGGTCGGCGCGCCCCACAGCAGCTCGCCCAGCGCCGCCGCCAGATCGGCCAGCGGCAGCACGACCGAACCGACGATGCCGGCCAGCAACAGCGCAGCCACCGCCAGCAGCGCCAGCGCGATCAGGATCGCGGCGCTGCGATGACGGCCGGCGAACGATGGGGCAGGGGGGGGATTAGCAGACACTGTTGTCCTTCGGTTAATGTAACTGTTCATGCTGTTCATGCCGCTATGAATACCCCCTCTCCCGCTGGCGGGAGAGGGATGGGGAGAGGGTGCACGCAATGACCGGGGTGGGCCAAATCAAAGCGCCCTCTCCCCCGACCCCTCTCCCACAAGTGTGAGAGGGGGGCAATGCAACGGGTTGCTGGCTGCATAAGCAACTACCGCTTGTATTTCCTGTGCTCTAAAAAACACAAGGTTGAGTAATAATCAGGCCCCGGCCAGCATCCAGACACCGCCGGTGGCCACTGCGACGCCTGCGGCGCGCAGCCACAGCGCCTGCTTGACCGAGCCCTTGCCCAGCGCCAGACCGAGGCCGTGCAATGCGGCGGTCGATGCGATGAAGCCGATCGCGTACTGCGATGCGGAACCGAGCGCAGGCAGTTCCGCGCCATGCGCCGCGCCATGGAAAATCGCGAACAGCGCGACGATGGCGGCCGCAAACGCCGGCGTCACCCGCACCGAAAACGCGATCAGCAGGCCCAGGATCAGCACCGAAGCGGCGATCCCGCCCTCGACCATCGGCAATCCGATGCCGGCCATGCCGGCAGCACCCGCGACGGCCATCAGCGCGACGAAACTGGCCGGCACCAGCCATTTGGCGCGCCCGCCCAGTTGATAGGCCCAGACGCCGACCGCGACCATCGCCAGCACATGGTCAAGGCCGAACAACGGATGGGCGATGCCGGCCAGCAGGCCGCCGCCATGGCCCGGATGGGCATAGGCAACACCGCTAAAAGCGACGGACATCAGGGCGATACACCAGCGGATGGATTTACTGTTCATCAGACTTCCTTCAATAAAAAATAATAAAATTAATGGTGTTTTTTGCTGCAATTTTCTATTCTTCCGGTTCTGCCGGCCAGCCATTCTGGTACACCAGGTCGTCCAGATTCTGCCGTTCGGCCCAGCCCTCCAGCTCCAGCATCGGCTTCGGGTAGAACGCTTCCACATGGCCGAGGCACAAGATCGCGACCGGCTTGGCGCCGGCCGGCATGCCCAGCAACCGGCGCAACTGCTCCGGCTCGAACATCGAGACCCAGCCCATGCCGATGCCTTCGGCGCGCGCCGCCAGCCAGATGTTCTGGATCGCGCAGGCGACCGAGGCCAGGTCCATTTCCGGCAGCGTGCGGCGGCCGAACACATGCGCGTCGCGCCGGTCCATCAGCGCCACCACCAGCAGTTCGCCGCACTCGCGCATCCCTTCGACCTTGAGCCGCATGAATTCGTCTTCGCGCTCATGCAGCGCGTGGGCGGTGGCGACGCGCTCCTGCTCGACCTGCTGATGCAGCGCGCTGCGCAGCGCGGGATCGGTGATCCGGATGAATCGCCACGGCTGCATGAAGCCGACGCTGGGCGCCAGGTGCGCCGCGTGCAGCAGGCGCGCCAGCAATTCCGGATCGATCGGGTCGGGCACGAAATGGCGGATGTCGCGCCGTTCGGCAATGGTCTTGTAGACCGCTGCGATCTCTTCGTCGCTGTATCGGTTCATGGCAGGCTCATGGCAAAAACAGCGCGGCGGCCGCGGCAGGGTTGGACGGGAAATAGCAGTGCAGATAGCTGGCCGACAGTCGGTGCGAGCGGAAAATGTTTTCACCGGGCGAGGTATTGTACAAACGCACGCCGGTGGCGGCCGGCGCCAGCGGCGACGCGACCAGCGAATGGTGAAAGGTATGGCTGCGCAGCACGCCGCCCGGCATCGGCGCCGATTGATAGCCGAGGCCGGTCAGGCGCGGCTGCATCACCGCATGGCCCGGCAGCAACCCAGCCATCGCGCCGCGCTGTCCGGACTTGTCGGTCAGCGCTTCGAGCAGGTACAGCATGCCGCCGCACTCCGCGTAAATCGGCTTGCCTGCGCTGAAATGGCGCTGCAGGTCTGCTTTCAGCGCGGTATTGTCCTGCAGTTGCAGCAGATGCAGTTCCGGATAGCCGCCCGGCAGGTACAGGCTGTCGACCTGCGGCAGCGCCTGGTCAAGCAGCGGCGAAAAGAACAGCAGCTCGGCTCCCAGCGCCCGCAGCAAATCCAGGTTGGCCGGATAGATGAAGGAGAACGCCGCATCGCGCGCAATCCCGATGCGCACCCCTGCCAGCAGCTGTTTTTGTTGTACCTGCAACGCATCGGCAGCGCCCGCGCTGAATGTGACTGCGGCCGGCAATGCGGCCAGGCCGGTCTGCGCAATCGCCGCGGCGGCCGCCGCCAGGCGCGCCTCGAGATCATCGACCTCTGCTGCCTGCACCAAGCCCATGTGCCGTTCCGGCAACGCAAATTGTGCGGCGCGCGGCAGGCTGCCGAAATAATGCAGATCCGGCGGCATGCCCTGTTGGATCATTTCCGCATGGCGCACGCTGGCCACGCCGTTGGCCAGCACGCCGGCAAACGGCAGCCCGGGACGGAAATGCGCGAGCCCGTAGGCGATCGCGCCCATCGTTTGCGCGACACCCTTGGCATCGATCACCGCCAGCACCGGCACGCCCAGCAGCTCGGCCAGATCGGCGCAGCACGGCGTGCCGTCGAACAGGCCCATCACGCCTTCGATCAGGATCAGATCGGCGTCCAGCGCGGCTTCATGGACCAGGCGCCGGCATTCGGCCGCGCCGGCCAGCCACAGATCGAGCTGATACACGGGATGGCCGCTGGCGCGCTCCAAAATCATCGGGTCGAGAAAATCCGGCCCGGCCTTGAACACCCTGACTGTGCGCCCCTGATCCGCATGAAAACGCGCCAGCGCCGCGGTCACGGTGGTTTTTCCATGATTGGACGCGGGCGCGCTGATGAACAGCGCGGGGCAGCTGCGCAGGTCTGGCGTCATGTTCAAAACTCGACGCCTTTTTGCGCCTTGATGCCCTGGGTTTGGTACGGGTGCTTGAGCGGGCGGATCTCGCTGACCAGGTCGGCCAGTTCGATCAGCTGTTCCGGCGCATGGCGGCCGGTGACCACGATGTGCAGCATCTGGCGCCGCTGGGCGAACACATCGAGCACTTCGGGCAGATCCAGGTATTGGTACTTGAGCACGATATTGAGCTCATCGAGTATCACCATGTCGTAGCTCGGATCGTTGATCATCCTGACTGCTTCGGCCCAGCCGCGGGCCGCGGTTTCGATGTCGGCGTTGCGGTCCTGGGTGTTCCAGGTATAGCCGGCGCCGACCACGTGGAAGTCGCAATGTGGATTGCTGCCCAGCACTTCGCGCTCCGCGCTGTGCAGCGCGCCCTTGATGAACTGCACCACGCCCAGCTTCATCTTGTGGCCGAGTATGCGCATGCCCATGCCGAAGGCGGCGGTGGACTTGCCCTTGCCGGTGCCGGTGTAGACCATCAGCAAGCCTTTTTCCAGTTGCGCAGCGGCCTTCTTTTTTTCGAAGCCTTCCTTATGGCGCTCGGTCATCCGCTTGTGGGCGGCGGTATCGGTTTTCATTGAAATTACCTCCAGGTGGTGCCGCTATGTTCGGATAAAAGCGCGGCGATGTTGGCGCGGCTAGCGTGGTAACCGATGAAGACCAGTTCCGATTTGTGCGGTGCCGGCTTGGCCGCATCGGCGCTGATGACCAGCCGCGAGCGCACCGCCTGCACCAGCACCGTATTGGCGCTGTCTTCGCTGCGGATGAAGCCCTTGATGCGCAGCAACGGTTCCTGCTGCGCGGCTGCCAGCAGCGCCGCTTTCAGTTTTTCGGTCTGCTGCGGCGCGCTGCTGCGCAGCGTAAACGACAACCAGCCCGGGTCCTGCTCATGAAAGTGCTTGTGCGTCGCCAGCCCGTGCGTATGCGCGCTCATGCCGGAATGGGCGTGACCGTTCAGGCGATTCTGGCTGGCCAACACCGACGATTCTGCGCCCGGCATCGAGGCGACCGGCGTATAAGTTTGGTGCGCGACCAGCGTCGGCTGGTGCAGCCGCAGCCCGAGCGCCAGCCGGATATCGAGTCGCGCGTTGTATGCGAGCTCCAGGAAGCGCACGTTCGGCGCGCGTTGCCGCACCCGGGTCTCGGCCAGCAGCAAGGCCGCTTCGTCCAGCGCGTCGATCTTGTTGAGCACCACCACATCGGCAAATTCGAGCTGCTGGTCGAACAGGCTGGAGATCGAATTGGCGACTGCGGAATTGGCGTCGGCGGAATTGGCATCGGCGCTGCGCTCGAACTGATCCGACAGCAGCAGCGGCGTATCGACCACCGCCAGCGTCGCATCCAGAATGAAGTCACCGGCCAGTTCAGGCCCCTGCAGCAGTTCCATGATCGCGGTCGGCAGCGCCAGCCCGGAGGTTTCGATCAGCACATGGTCGACATTCGCACGTCGCTCGGCGATTGCGCGCATGGTCGGGATGAACAGCTCGTCGTCGCCATATGCAATCAGTCCGTACGGAAAATCATGGATCCGGATCTGCTCGTGACCGTCCGCGCTGGCGCGGATCAGCGCGCCGTCGATCGACACTTCGCCGAACTCGTTGATCAGTAGCGCCAGCCGGCGGCTTTGCCGGCTTTTGATCAGGCTGGAAAGCAAGGTGGTCTTGCCGGAGCCGAGGAAGCCGGTCACGATGGTCACCGGGATGAGCTGATTCATTTCCGGATATCCCATGCTGCCAGTTGCTGCAACACCGCAGCGAAGCTTGACGTGGCCAGCGGATACGCCAGCTGCGGCCGTTTGATCACCAGCAGCGGGATATCCAGCGCCTGCGCCGCCGCCACTTTGGCCTGATAGCCGCCGGCATCGCCGGAATCCTTGGTGACCACGCAATCGATGTTCCAGTCCTGCCACAGCGCGCTATTGAATGCCTGCGAGAACGGCCCCTGCATCGCGCAGATGTGGCTGCGCGGCACGCCGGAATCGATCGCGCGCTGGATGAATTCCGGCTCCGGCGTGACTCGCACAAACCACTCGCGCCCGGCCGCGCCCGGCGCCTGCAGGAAGGTCGCCAGATCCTTGGAGCCGGTGGTCAGGAAAATCCGCTTGCCGACCGCAATCGCGTGCCGGGCCGCCTGCTCGACGCTGTCGAACAGCTCGCCGCAATCGGCTGCTATCGTACTGGGTCGCTCGTAACGCAGATACGGAATCCCCAGTGCCTTCGACAGGCCGATCAATTGCTCCGACATCTGGTTCGCATACGGGTGGGTCGCATCCAGCAACACGCTGGCCTTGGCGCGGGTCAGCGCCTGCTTGCGCGCCTCGACGCCCTGCCGTCCGGCCCAGACCGTCACGCCCGGACAATGTTCGAGCGCCACTTCCGCACCGTATTCGGTGGCGGCAGACACCACCACCGGATAACCCTGTCCGGCCAGTTCGCTGGCCAGCGCATTGCCGTCGCTGGTGCCGGAAAACACCCATGCCGCATGTTCCGGCATCGCCTTGTCTTCCACCGTCTGCTTGGCCGGAGAAGCCCAGTCGTTGTAGCCGCGCGGGGTGAAAATCCAGTCGCGCTTGCGCTCGGTAAAGCGGTTGCCGATCACGATGGTGGTCAGCATGTCGAACTTCAGCGTCAGCAATTCGTCCAGCCGGTGGATGCTGACCTGCTGGTCGGGCCGATACGCATTACGGACCACGCCGCACAGCGTTTGCGGGGCCTTGGCTTCGAGCATGATGTTCAGGATGCGGTACACGCCTTCCTGGCGGCCGGCGCTCTGCACGTTATAGAACACGCAAGCCAGATCGGCCTGCGCAATATGCCGCGCGCGGTTTTCGATCCAGTCCCACGGGCACAGCAGGTCGGACAGGCTGAGAGTCGCGAAGTCATGCGACAGCGGCGAGCCCAGCAGCGATGCGCAGGCGTTGGCCGAGGTAATGCCCGGCACCACGTTGACCGCGAAGGTATCGTCTTCGCGGATTTCCTCGAAAGCCAGCGCTGCCATCGCATAAATGCCGATGTCGCCGCTGGAAACCAAGGCGACTTTGGCGCCGCTGCGGGCTTTCTCGATCGCCAGCAATGCGCGTTCGCGCTCCTGCGTCAGCGGCGGCGTGTGGATTTCCTTGCCGGCCAGCCAGGGTGCGATCCAGCGCAAATACAGCTCGTAGCCGACGATCACTTCGCTGTCGCGCAATGCGGCTTCGGCACGCGGCACGACCATGTCGGCAAATCCCGGCCCGACTGACACCAGATTCAGTACTCCACTCATAATCCTAAATTCCAATTCATATCCTGCACCACTGCCACGGCCACGCCGTCCAAAGTCGTTTTCGGCACCAGCAAACTGCCGCGCCCGCTGGCAATCAGCGCGCACGGCTCGCATACCCCATCAACGCCCACATTTTGCTGCACCCATGCCGAAGGTTGCGTCGTCCACGGCCGCGCCGCTACGGTTGCGCGTGCAATCACGCGCAACGGCAAGCCATGCCGCTCGCAGAAGTCGAGCAATCCCGGCTCCTGCGCCTTCAGATCGATGGTCGCGATCTCGCGGATTTCGCTGATAGAGCGATCGCCCAACGCCTTGCATACCGCCGCTTCGATCCGTTCTGCCGGCACGCCTTTGCGGCAACCGATCCCGACCACCAGCGGCTTTCGCGCCTCGGTCGCGGTGGTCACCACCGGCACCGCACCGACCGCATTGGCGACCCGATACGCGAGACGGTTGGCGCCGCCTTCGTGCCCGGCCAGCAGCGACACCGCAAAACGCCCGGCTTCATCCAGCACCACCAGCGCCGGATCGCTGTGCTTGTCCAGCGCCAGCCCATCGAGAAAACGTACCGCGATGCCGCTGGCCCCCAGCATCAGCCACTGCCCATGTTGGCGGTAGGCGGCGGCGAACTGCAGCTTCTGGGCCACATCGGGATTGAGCCAGGGGCGATAGATTGTGCCGCCGAGTCGCGCCTGCAGCGCCAGCGCCAGCGCTTCGCCTTCTGCGCGCACCAGCCAGATGCCGAGCGAGATATTGAGTGGCCCGTCAGCAGCAACATTCATAACAGTCACGCAACGGCCTTTTCAGGCTGCTCTGTGGTTTCGGCCTTGACGGCTTTCGACCTGGGCTTTTTCACTGCACGGAACAGATGCTTGAAATCCTTCGAATACAGGCTCGACTCGACCTGCGCGCCGGTGCCCAGCGCCGCGCCGACCAGCATCATCGTGGTCAGATTCCATTCACCGCGCTTGGTCTCTTTCAAAATCGTGCCCAGCGTGCCCTGATAGATGCGCTGTTCCGGCCAGCTGGCGCGGTACACCAAGGTCACCGGCGTATCGTCCGGATAGTGCAGGCGCAGATCGGTGACGATCTTCTTCAGGTGCGGTCCCGACAGGAAGATGCACATGGTGGCGCGATGCTCGGCCCATCTGGCAATCGATTCCATTTCCGGCACCGCTGACGCCCGCCCGGAAACACGGGTCAGGATCACGCTCTGCGACACTTCGGGTTTGGTCAGCTCGGACTTGATGGCGGCTGCCGCTGCGGAAAACGACGACACGCCGGGCACCACTTCATATTCGATGCCGAGCGCATCGAGCCGGCGCATCTGCTCGGCGGTCGCGCCGTAGATCGCCGGGTCGCCTGAATGCAGGCGCGCCACATCGCTGCCGGCCGCCTGCGCACGCACGTAGCAAGCTTCCTGCTGTTCCAGGTTGAGTTCGGCGGTATCTATCAGCTCGGTCTCCGGACGGCAATGCTGCAGCATCTCTTTCGGCACCAGAGAACCTGCGTACAGCACCATAGGCACTTGCCCCAGCACCTTCGCGCCGCGCAACGTGATCAGATCGGATGCGCCGGGACCGGCGCCGATGAAATAAACTTTCATGAATGTCTCTTCTCTCTCGGTGTCTTGCGTATCAGTAGCGTGGCGAGATAGCCCATCGCCTCGGTCGCGCACAGGCTGCCCACATCGGCCGACAGCATTTCGCCCGGCAAGCCGATGCGGCGTGCAAACGCACAATGCTCGGCGATGCCCATCTCGCGCAGCAAATCCAGCACCCAGGGCAGCCGCGCGCCGACCTTCATCAGCACGATGATGTCGTGACTCTCGATGTCGCTGCGCAGCGCGGCGGCATCATCGGGGCACGGCAGGATCAGCGTGCGCTCCTTGCCTTCCCCCAGCGGCCAGCCCAGCGCCGAAGCGGCCGACGCATAGCTGGTAATGCCGGGAAAGGTGCGGTGCGGCATGTCCGGCAGCCGGTCGCGCAATGCCGCCAGCACATAGCCGTAAGTCGAATAGGTGAGTGAATCGCCTATCGTCAGGTAAGCCACATTGCGCCCGGCGCACAGTTCGACCGCAATCGTCTCGGCCAGGCCGGTGTAGTGCTCGCTCAGCACCGAGCGGTCCGGGTCCATGTTGAACTCGACATCCCGTATCCGTTCCGGCGCGATGTCAATCCCCGCCAGGCATTGCAAGGCGACCGAGGTTTCCGTGCCGCGCGCGCGCGGCGCGAACACCACATCGGCCTGGCGCAACGCCTCGACCGCTGCCAGCGGAATGTAGCCGGCAGGGCCGGGACCGACGCCCAGGCCCCAGAACGTGCCCAGTTTTTGGGGCGTGCCGGTCGCACTCATGCGTCCTCTCCAAGCGCATTGCCGTGCAGATCGAACAGGCGCACTTCGACCCGTTTGGCTGCCGGCACGCGCTGGTGCGCCAGCACGCCGATACGGCGCTCGATTTCGACCCACAACGCTTGCGCGCCGGATTCACTTTTTAATCGTTCCATCGCTGCTTCCACTGTATTTGCATTCGTTATTTCGTGTACCAGGTGCGGCGCGAACCCCCGCTCCGCCGCCACCCGTGCCACACATCCCATCGCCATCCCGCTCCTGCTGGAATGCGTGTCCCACACCCCGTCGAGCACCTTGGCCAGCTTGCCAGGGTGCCCCAGCAGCCACAGCACATCCAGTTGGCGCTGCTCCTCGACCAGCGCTGTCTGCGTGAAATCGAGCGCGTCGCCCAGAAAATTTGCAATCTGCACCGTGCGCTTTTCCGGCAACAGCAGCACGTCCTTCGCATAGTCGCGACCGATTTTGCCCGGCAGGTAAGCGGTGCTTTGCGCGTCGCCGCCCAATGCGACCCGGATGTAGACCTCGATCGAGGCGATCCAGGACGCCATCGACATCGGCTCGACGATGCCCGAAGTGCCGAGTATCGAGATCCCGCCGAGAATGCCGAGGCGCGGGTTGAAGGTTTTCCTGGCGATCACCTCGCCGTTTTCGCATCCGATATGCAGATCGAAACCTGCGCCCGACTCATTTCCTGTGCCGGCCTGTTCCGCCAGCACTTCGGCCACCGTCAGCCGCATCATCTGGCGCGGCACCGGATTGATCGCCGGCTCCCCTACCGCCACCCGCAAACCGGGCTGGGTCGCGGTGCCGACGCCCTTGCCGGCGAAAAACCGTACCTGCCCTGCATCATTGCGGCAGACCTCGGCGAAGATGGTCGCGCCGTGGGTGTTGTCCGGATCATCGCCGCCGTCTTTCAACACTTCGGCACGCACCGTACATGCATCCAGCCGCTGCACCGCCTGGATCGGCACCATCAGATAATGGGCGCGGTCCGGCAGCGTCACGCGCACCCGCTGCTGCGCCTTGCCATCCAGCAGCAGGTAAAGCGCGGCCCTGACTGCGGCTGTCGCGCAACTGCCGGTGGTGCGCCCCCGGCGCAGCCCGTTCGGCGCCAGCAGGCTCAGATCGAATTCCTCCTGTTCAGCCAGGCTCATACGCTGCGAGCTGATTCAATGCATCGATCATCATTGCATTGACCACGGTGGCAGCCCAGGGTGAGCCGCCGCGCGTGCCGCTGTTGGTAATGCGCGGCACCTGCATGCAGCGCCGCAAATCGTCCTTGCTTTCACGGGTGCCGACGAAGCCGACCGGCAGCCCGATCACCAGCTGCGGACGCCAGCCGTGTTCGCGTATCAGGCGCGTCGCTTCTGCAATCGCGGTCGGCGCATCGCCTATCGCCAGGATGATGTCGTTGCCGAATTTTTCCCACGCGCGCCGGATTCCGGCCGCAGAGCGGGTGATGCCTTGCGCCTGCGCCATCAAGAAGGTTTCCCGATCATGTACGCCGCACCAGGTCTCGATGCCGAGCTGCTCCAGCAATGCGCGCTTCAGGCCGGTCTGCACCATCGTCACGTCAGTCACCACGCGCTTGCAACGCAATAGCGCACGGATACCGGTCTCGATCGCGCCCGGCGAAAAATAGATGTCATCGGCCGCGTTGAAGTCGCCGCTGGTATGCACCAGCCGCTGCAGCGCCGTCAGATGCGCGGCAGGAAAGACCGACCAGTCGCGCCCCGCCGCGATGATGCGAAAGCTTTCCGCTTCGATCGGATGCGGTTCGTAACGCGTGAATTCGGGTTCGGCAGGCGTCGGGGGCAGGGCAGCTGCGCCTTCCTTTTCCAGAACGCCGCGCACCTGCAGATGATGCGCCTGCTGTGGCTCACCGACCTGCTGCTCGAAACCGACGATCTGGACCCGGTACTTGCACAGCGTGCAATTCATCGCGGCCCGCCCGTCAACCGCCTCGCGCGCACGCTCGATCAGCACATCGGCCACAAACGGATGCACGCCGAGATAAGCGGCCTTGAGCAGTTCCAGCCCCGGTTCGCGCTGACGCAATGCATCGGCAGCCGCATAAATCCGCTTGACCAGCACGCCGTCGAACAGAAAGAACGGCAGCACCACCAGCCTTTTGAATCCCAGGCGGGCGGCGGCGCGCAGGCCGTCATCGACCAATGGCTTGGCAGTGCCGGAAAAGCAGACGTAGACGCCGCCGAAACCCATGCCTTCTTCGAGCATGCGCGCAAGCTTCGCGATTTCCCCGTTGGCATCCGGATCGGTGGTGCCGCGCCCGACCAGCACCAGACAGCTGTCGTCGCGCCGCACCGTCTGCGCAGAAAGCGCTTCGGCCGCAACGATATGTTCCTGGGCCAGCTGCAGCAGTTGCGGATGCAGATTGAGCGGCGCGCCGAAATGGAAGTCGATCTCCGGATATTCCCGCGCCAGCGCCAGCACCTCGCTCGGCATGTCATTCTTGGCGTGGCGCGCACCCAGCAGCACGCCGGGCACCACCGCTATTTGCCGCACGCCTGCGGCCAGGCTGGCTTTCACCGCCTGGGCGATGGTCGGGCTGGAAAATTCCAGGTAACCGTGGCTGACCGCATGCTGCGGCGCACGTGCGCGTATCACTTCAACCAGCGCCTCGAATTCGCGCACGCCATCCGGATCGCGGCTGCCGTGACCGGCGACCACGATGCCGAACTGAACTGGATTTTTAGCCTGCGTCATTTCTGCTCCGCAGCTTCGATCTGGCTGGACATCGGATTAAGCGTGCGGATCAGCATGATGCTCATGTCGGAGACATCGCGCTGCGCGCATTCGGCCAGCGTGCCGCGCCATTCCGCTTCATTGCGCGTCAGGTTTTCCCATACTTCGGTCGGGTGCTCGGGCGGAATCCCGTTTTCGATCAGGTAGGCCGCGATATGACGCGGCATGAACGAACGCGCGGCATCCCACGGACAGGGGATCACGATCGCATTGCGCTGGTCTTCGAGCACATGCACCAGATGCCGCTTGAACGGCGTCAGATCGCCGCGACGATGCAAGGTGATGAAGGTGGTTTCATCAAAACACACCTTGCCGCGCGAGGCCAGAATCTGCGCCGAGGAAATGCCGGGCAGGGTTTCCACCGGATGGCCGCAGGCGCGTTCGACCCGTTCCAGATACTGGAAGCCGCTGAAGTGGATGTCGCCCATGAAGACCACCACGCAACGCTTGCCCGCATGGTGCGCCGCAGCCACTTTGTCCAGTTGCGCGACCTGGTCGCGATAGTTCATCAGCACCACTTCTGCGCTGGCCGGAATGATGCTTTGCACGACATTGACCACCGCGTCGAATCCGGCCACCAGGTCGGCATCGCGGATCAGCTCCGCGCCGCGCTGCGTCAAATAGCCGATGTCGCCGGGGCCTGCTCCGATACAGATAATCATGTTTTCTTTCTCAGTATTCGTCAACGGGATTGATGCTTCCCACATTCATTAGGACTTACGCAATATCAAGTAGCGCAGGCCTCCGTGCCTGCGGCTCGGTGCAGGCACGGAGGCCTGCACTACTGAAAACCGCAATATTTTGCGTAAGTCATGTTGCTCAAGTTGCTTTCATGCAGCCGCGGATCGTCAGTACCAGGCTTTCCGCCGACAGTTCTTCCAATGTCAGGCATTCAGCGCCCAAAGCCTGCGCCAGTTGGGCGGCCCGTCCCAGCCGCAGATAGCCGGTTTCGGTATCGAGCACCAGCGCCGGCACGGCGCGCCCAGCCAGCATTTCTGCCAGCGCCAGCGTTTCACGCCATGGGTCGCCGCCGTCGCTCAATGCCACGTTGGCCTTGCCGTCGCTGAGCAATACCAAAAGCGGAGGCGCACCGTTGGCGGCGGCCTGCTCCAGCGTTTCCAGCGCCAGTTGCAGCGCGTGCGGCAGCGGCGTGCGGCCGCCGGTGGGCAGCTCGCGCAACCCCTGTTCGGCACGGTCGACGCTGCGGGTCGGCGCCAGCAGCAGTGCCGCTGCCTCGCCGCGAAAGGAAATGACCGCCACTTCATCACGCCGCTGATAGGCATCGGTCAGCAGCGCCAGTACCGCGCCCTTGACCGCTTCCATGCGGCGCTGCGCGGCCATCGAACCGGACGCATCCACCACGAACAGGATCAGGTTGGCGCTCTTGCCGGCGCGGATTTGCTGGTGCAGATCGTTCTTGCTTACCCTGAATTCCAGCGGCTGGCCGGTTGCTGCAGTCCGTAGCGCCGCGCTGCGCAGCGTGGCCCCGACCGCAAGGCTGGTCGGATTCTGATCCGGCACCGCACGCACCACACGGCCGCGCGGCGCATCCGCCACTGCGCTGCGGCGGCCGGCAATCGGACGCGCGGAGACCGCGTCCACCGCAATCCGTCTGGCTGCGCCGCCGGCTGCGGCGGCGAACACCTGCTGCCCGGTTTCTTGTTCGGTCTCTTGTTCTGAATCTTGTCCTGATTCTGGCTGCTGTCCGTCATCCCCGGATGAGGCATCGGATTCCTGCTCCGGCGGTGGACTGGCTTGCTGCATCAGTTCGTCAAGCCGATCCTGATCCAGGCCCGGCTGCTCGAAAGGCTTGCGCCGGCGGCGGTGCGGCAGCACCAGTTGCGCCGCGCTGCGCACATCGTCGGGCGTTACCTGCAGGCGTCCGTCGAGCGCCGCCAGCGCGCGCGATGCCTTGTGCATCACGATGTCGGCACGCAAGCTGGCGACATCGAATTCGCAGCACAGATGGCTGATCAGGTCGAGCAGTTCGTCATCCAGCAGCACTTTCGGCAACAACTGCTGCGCGGTGGCGAGCTGGACCCGCAATGCGTGCTGCTGCTGGGCCCAGACGCTGACATAAGCGGCCGGATCGGTTTCAAACGCGATCCGACGGCGCACCACCTCGGCGCGCAAGGTCTTCTCGCGCGGCGCCGCCACTTCGACCATCAGGCCGAAACGGTCCAGCAGTTGCGGGCGCAGGTCGCCCTCTTCCAGATTCATGGTGCCGATCAGCGTGAAGCGCGCCGGATGCGTGACCGACAGGCCTTCGCGCTGCACCGAATTGACGCCCATCGCCGCCACGTCCAGCAGCACATCGACCAGATGATCTGCCAGCAGGTTGACTTCATCGATATACAGAATGCCGCGGTGCGCGGCAGCCAGCAGGCCCGGTTGAAAAGCCCGCCTGGCGCCCTGCAACGCGCGCTCCAGATCGAGCGTGCCGAGTACCCGGTCTTCGGTCGCACCCAGCGGCAGCGTGATGAAAGGCACCGCACAAGGCTGCACCACGGCAGCCGCGCCGCTGCAGATCTCGCAGTGCCCGCACGGCGTGCCGGGCAGGCAGTTGAATGCGCAACCGGCAATGCGTTCGATCGGCGGCAGGATAGCGGTCAGCGCGCGCGCCGCCGTACTTTTGGCGGTGCCTTTATCGCCCCGGATCAGCACGCCGCCCAGAGTGGTATCGACCGCACACAGCAGCAACGCGGTCTTCAACTGCGGCTGTCCGACGATGGCGGAAAATGGAAAATGCATGTTTATCAACTTATATGCCGCGCGGTGTCTCGCCGCGCGCCTCCAGCAGAGTTTCGCTTTGCAGATACAGTTCGCGCAGCGCTTCCAGCGTCTGCGGTTTCGGCTCGGCCCACATGCCGCGATGGGCGGCTTCCAGCAGGCGCTCGGCGATCGCGTTCTGCGCCCACGGATTGGCTTCCTGCAGGAAACGCTGCATCGCGGGGTCGAACGCATAACTGCTGGCCACCTGTTCGTACATCCAGTCGTCCATCACCTGTGCGGTGGCGTCGTAACCGAACAGGTAATCGACTGTTGCAGTCAGTTCCAGCCCGCCCTTATAGCCATGACGCTGAATGCTGGCCAGCCACTTCGGATTGACCACGCGCGAGCGGAACACCCGCAGGGTCTCTTCCTTCAGGTCGCGCACCTGGGCTCGCGCCGGATCATGGCTGTCGCCGAAATAGCGGCGCGGCTGCTGTCCTGTCAGCGCGCGGATGGTGGCGATCATGCCGCCGTGAAATTGCAGGTAATCGTCGCTGTCGAAAATGTCGTGTTCGCGATTATCCTGGTTGTGCAGCGCCACCTGCACCCCGGACAGCCGGACCCGGAATGCATCGCGCTGGTCAACCCCTTGCGTGCCACGCGCATACGCATAGCCGCCCCAGTTGACGTAGGCTTCGGCGAAATCGGCATCGGTCTGCCAGTTCTTTTCCTGGATCAGCGGCAAGATACCGGCGCCATAGCTGCCCGGTTTGGCGCCGAAGACGCGATAGCCGGCGCGTTGTGACGCCAGTTCTTGCGGCAGGCCCTTGTCGATCCACTCGCTCAATTCGGCTAGGTAATGCTTGCGCACGAAATTCTGCGACGGCGGCTCGTCAAGCCTGATCACCGCATTGACCGCATCATCGATCAGGTCGATCAGCTGCGGGAATGCGTCGCGGAAAAAACCGCTGATGCGGGTCGTCACGTCGATGCGCGGGCGTTTCAGTTCTGCCAGCGGCACCACTTCGACGCCGATCAGCTGGCGGTTCTCCGGCCGCCATACCGGGCGCACGCCGAGCAACGCCAGTATCTGCGCGACGTCGTCGCCGTGGGTGCGCATCGCGCTGGTGCCCCAGATGCTGATCGCGACGCTTTCCGGATAGTCCCCGGTTTCACGCAGATGACGCGTCAACACCTCGTGCGCCAGTTGTTGCCCGACACGCCAGGCCGATTGCGACGGTACGCTGCGCGGATCGACCGAATAGAAATTGCGTCCGGTTGGCAGGATGTGCGCCATGCCGCGCGTCGGCGAGCCGCTCGGCCCTGCCGGCACATAAGCGCCGGACAAACCGCCCAACAGGTTGTCGATCTCGTCCGACGCGCGCGCCAGGTTCGGCACCAGTTCGCGACAGGCAAAACCGAGTACCCGGCGCAAGGCGTCGTAGCGGGCGCTGTCATCGGTCACCGCATCCTTGTGCACGATGCTGGCCGGCATGCTGCGCGCCACCGGTACCCGATGCTTGCTGACTTGCGCGAGAACGCTGCTGCGTGAGCGCAGTGCCGGTTGCAGCAGCGGCTGACTGACTGCCGCGCTATCGGCATCCAGTCCGGCAAATGTTTTGGCCAGGACTTCGTTGATACGGGTTGCAAGGTAATCGTGTGCCTGCAATTCGATGAACAGTTTGCGGCACAGCACATCGATGGCCTCCAGCGCATCGGCACGGGTGACCACAGGCCGCTCGGCCAGGCGCCCCAGAGCGCTGACCACATTCAAGCGACGTCCCTTGGAATCGAGCAGCATCTCGATCTGCAAACCGAACAGGCGCGCCACTTCCGCCTGCAGGCCGGGAATATCCTGGTTCGGCAGGCGCGTCAGCGACACCAGCATGTCCACCAGCTGCGCGTCTTGCGGCGATTGCCCGAGGATATGCAGGCCGTCGCGGATTTGCGCGCTGCCCAGCTCGCACAGGTAGCCGTCGAGATCCTCAATCAGATGGGCGACATCGGCGCCATCCATAGTCGCCAGCGCGGCCGGAAGTTCTTCGTCATGCTCATGCGGATGATCGTGATCGTGGTCGTGCGGATGGCCGTGATCGTGTCCGTGGTCATGGTCGTGGTCATGGTCGTGGTCATGATGCAGCAGCCTGGACTGCAGATCCGCATCCAGGTTGGTTTGCTTGACCAGTTCCCATATCTGCTGCTGCAACAGCGGCAGCTTGGCCGGGTCGAGCACTTCGACCTGATAATACTCATCGACCAGTTGCGTCAACTGGGCCAACGCGCCATAGGTGTCGGCGGTGGTCATCGGCGGCGTCAGGTGATCGACGATGACCGCGTGGGCGCGGCGCTTGGCCTGCGCGCCCTCGCCGGGATCATTGATGATGAAAGGGTAAAACAGCGGGATATCGGCCAGCAGCGCATCCGGAAAACAATTTTCGGACAAGCCAACGCCCTTGCCCGGCAGCCATTCGAGCGTGCCATGCTTGCCGACGTGAACGATGGCGTCAGCGCGCCACTCGTCGCGCAACCAGCGGTACAGCGCGTAGTAATGGTGGGTCGGCGGCAAATCCGGCTGATGATAAATCGCGTCCGGATCCATGCCGTAGCCGCGCGGCGGCTGCAATGCCACGAAGGCATTGCCCAGTTCTATCCCTGCCAGCGCCAGATGATCGTCATGCAGATAGGCGACGCCCGGCGCCGCGCCCCATTGCGCGGTCATTTTCTCCTGCATTTCACGCGGCAAATCGGCAAACCATCCCGCGTATTGTGCTGACGACACGCGGCCAACCGCGTGCGTCAACTGCTCGCTGGTGAGATAGGTATTGTCGTAGGCGCAGCGGTCGATCAGCGCGTGGATCAGCGCGGTGCCGCTCTCTGGCAACCGATCGATCCGATAACCGGCGTCTTGCATCGCGCGCAGGATGTGCATCAGCGAGGCCGGCGAGTCGAGGCCAACTGCATTGCCGATTTGCGATGCCTTGCTATTGGAATTGGTGAAGATGAAAGCCACGCGCTTGTCCGCATTATGCAAGCGCTTTAACTGCGCAAAGCGCGCTGCCAGCCCGGCCACCCGCGCCACCCGATCCGGTACCGGTTCGTATTCGACCAGTTCCTTCGAATGGCCGACAGCCCTGGCCTTGAACGACACCGGCACGCTGATGATGCGTCCGTCGAACTCCGGCAACACCACGTTCATCGCAGCATCGAGCGGATTCAGGCCGCGTGCCAATTGCTGCCACTGATCTTGCGTCATGCCGCTGGTAATGGCTTGCAGCACCGGTACATTCAACTGCTCCAGCGCGCTTACCGACCAGCCGGCCGGGGTTGGCCCGCCCGGCGTGATCTCGCCCATCGCAAACGAGGTGGTGTTGATCAGCACGTCGATATGCGATACCGGCTGACCGTTGATTGAGCCCGTGAAATAAGCCAAGGCAGTCGGCAGCTTTGCGCCGCCATCGCTGCCGGCGCGCAAAGACGATGTAAACACCGGCAGCACATTCATCCCGCGCTTTTCCAGCGCATCGATCAGCGCATCGACAAAGCGCGTGTTGCCGCTGATCCAGTGCGCACGGTAGAAAATGATCCCGACGCCCGGCCGCTGCGCTGCATGCGTTAATTCGCACTGCGCCAGCCAGTCATCGATGCCGGCGCCCTGGGCCAGATCCGGGTGGTAGATTCCATGCTCGGGCAAGGCAACCGCAGGCTCGTAACCGAAGCCGGTCAGCAGAAAATGATCGGACAAACAACGCAGCAATTGCGCCAGATTCACGCTGCCGCCGGCCTGGAAATACGCCAGCGCCTGCTGCAATACATCGGATGCAACAGTCGATACCGCCGCCAGCTCCGGGTCGGGCTCGCCGGTGCCGCTGATGGCGATCAGATGCAGGCCGCGCTTGCGGGCTTGCTGCAGCAGTTCGGCAAAACCCGGCACGCTGCCAAGACGCCCCAGCACCCGCAGAATGATGATCTGCGCTTCGGCCAGTTCATGTTCAAGCAGCGCCGCCATCTGCGCTTCATTCTCCAATGCCTGCAGGTTGACTCCGGTCACGGCGGGGAATTCTTGCGGCAGTTGCGCCAGTGCGCTGTGCAGCACGGTCAGATCGTTCGGTGCGTGGGTCAGCAGCGCGATGCGGGCGCTGGGCGCCATTGCTGCCATTGCTTCACGCATGCTGATTATCCAATGGGTAAGTATCACCTTCGGCCAGCCGATGAAAGATCAGATCGCTGACCTCGCGCCCGCCCTCCAGATGTTCGACAACGATGCGCTCCAGCGCTGCCTCGTCCGCGCATTGGTACCAAACGCCTTCCGGATACACGACGAGAATCGGGCCCTGGTTCTGGCAGGCGACCATGCAGTGGGTTCTGGTGCGCTTGATGCGCAGCTCCGGACGGGCGTCGATCTTCTCCCCCATCAATTCGAACATGGCCTGCGCCTGCACGCCATCTTCGGTGCAGCGCGGCCCGACGCACATCAATACGTGTCTGGTGTGGATTCTCATTACATTATCTACCGTCCGGGTTTGCAGTATGGAATACTGCACCCAACTAATTTTAAAAAACAAGGAGTATAGTGATTTTTGTGGTATTTACCGCATATATTCATTGCGGTAATTAAATATACATATATTAGTATATAAATACGTCATCGCCGCCTTAACGGCGATGACGGATTCTTAGACGTTACATCCTGCGTGCTGAACAGTCGCGAACTTCTTGTAAAGCCAGCCCATTAAGCCACCCAGTGCCAGCCAGAACACCGCATTCGCAATCGTGGTTGCCTGAATGAAAGCCTGCGCCAGTTCGGCCGGTGCTGCGCTGACGTGAACTTCCGGTTGTGGCGCACCAATCAGATGCGGAACAATCAACAACAATGCGCCGAACAGTTTGAGTTTCCAGTTGCGCGTAAAAATCAGCAGCGATAGTCCGCCCGCCGTCGCCACTACAGTGCCGAGCCACCATAGCTGCCGATCCGCCAGCGGCGCTGCTTCGGTGCCGGGCACCTCCGGTGGCAGGCCCAAAGACGGAGCAACGAAAAAAACCGCGTAGCCAGCCAGGCCCCACAACAAGCCGGAACGCCAGCCGCCGGCATCACTGCGCAAGCACAGGGCAGCGCCCAGCAACAGCCCGAAACCAACTGCCAGACTGATATTCGCCAGCACCGTAAACGCCGTCCGCTCCATGCCATCGGCAGGTTGCCACGCATCCGGCGCATGTTCGTGTTCGTGCGCTTGCTCAGGCGTATGCGTATGGCCAGGCGCAAGTTCGTGAGGCGCATTTTCGGCATGTGAAGTCGCAACAGCAGCATCGGATACTGCGGCCGCATCCGCAGCTTCCTCATACACTTCGGCCTTCAATATGATCGGGCTGACCTGGATTTTCTGAACCACAGTCAATGTCAGGCCCGCCAGCACACCTGCCAATGCAGCCGCGGTAATGATGCGTTTGAACGCCGCCATATTGAGGACGCCTGGCATTGGTATTGGCATATTCATCAGTGACATGCGAATCAATGACAAGGAAAGGCAGCGGAATGGCGCGCGTCATGCGCGGCATTATGCAAGGCTGAAGTTTCGGCGAAAGCCGCGCCATACAGCAGCACCAGTCCAAGGCTGCTTGCAAGCAAAACGGGCATTACCTTGTCTTCCCAGACAGTTGAGCGGGGCTGCGAGTCGACGTTGTCGACCAAACCAGGTATTGAAGACATCTGATACTCCTTCTTGAGGGAAACATCCAAGCCATGACAACGACCAGCGCAGAGATAGATGACATCCCGATAGCCGATCATCGCCATAAGCGCATGAATAAGCCTGTATGTTAAGAAGGAAGTGACAGACGGAGGGCGCAATAGGCCAGCCATCTGCATCGCCCTCCGCGATACAAACTCTACGACAGCTTCAGACTGGTCTCCGGGCTTACGAGTGGAATTCCCTTGTCGGGTTTTCCTAAATTTGCGCCTTCCCATGCATTGCACAGTGGCGTACTACAAATCTTTTTACTCGATTACCGTTGCGGGGGCAGCGTCGGATTTGCTCTCTGGTACAGAAAACTTACCGACTTCCCATTTCATTTTGCAGACGACGGTTTGCAAAATACCTGAAGCAATGAAAAATTATTATAGGTGCCGAAGCAGATACTTACAAGCCTATAAAACGCGTTGTTAAGCCAAAGCAGCATCGTTCATGAGGCCTGTAATCCATATGTTTCCAGAGGCAAACACAAACCTCAAACGATCAGAAATCGTAGCGCGCAGAAAGCTTCAACTGGCGGCCGTTGTCGGGATAAATCCCGCCCCGGCAACTGAAAGCCTGGCTGAAGTAATCCCTGTTGGTCAGGTTGCTGCCTGCGATCGCCAGCTCCCATGCGCCGAAGCGCTTTGCGTAGCGGCCATCAAGCGTGGTGAAAGAGGGGATGCGTCCCGTGCAAGTATTGTCGAAATCGCCGCCATAACGTTGCGAATCTACCCACTGCAGGCCGATATTGGCGGTCTGGTCATTGCCTGGCAGCCAGTTCAAACGGACGGACACAGTGTTATTCGGCACCAATACCAGTTCGCGACCTGCATTCGGGCCATCAGTGAACTTGGCGGAAACATGCTGCAGGTTGGCCGATAATATGAAAGCGGTTGCCAGTCGCATGCTGGCTTCAATCTCCACTCCTTGGCGACGGGTCGGGTCGAGGTTAACGTTAGCGCCAAAAAAACCTGCTGTCGGATCAAAGAAAATCTCGTTGTTTAGCGCATGCCGAAACAGCCTGGCCGTAATTTTTTTGCTGGCGTCGCCGACGCTGCCGCCGATCTCCAAGTCACGCGAGGATTGCGCTTCGAGCGGCGTATTGAAGACTGGCGTGAAGCCGTTTTCATCGACATTGGCTACGCGGAAACTCCTGCCGGTCTTGGCGAAGACTTTGACCATAGAAGTGACGTCATAGCTGCCCTGCAGTTCCCATGCATTCAGCGAGTGCGACTTGGCGTAGTTGGTTCCGCCTACCGGATCGATAGAGTTCTTGTCGAAGATTTCATGGCGCGCGCCTAGTGCCACGCGGGCTGGACCGACGTGGATTTCGTCACGCGCGTAGACCGCTTTTGATTTCTGTGTTGCATGTTCACGCGAAAACGTACTGTCGGTATCGCGACTCCAGTCGAGGAAATCGAATCCAGCGACCAGTTCGTTGGTCATGCTGCCTTGGGCTGTGACATTGCGCACGCGCGGCGAAAACTGGGTCTGCTTTCCCTTGAAAATAGAGCTAGGCGCACCATCGCTTCCAAAATTAGTGGTTCTTTCTCGGTGCGACAATTCGGCAGCCACTTCCCAAGTGCCAAGTTTGCGCTCGATGAAAGCCGTATAGCGGTCAGTGTCGATGGAAGCAAAATCATCTGGCTTAAAGGTTTGGCGCGGATTTTCCTCAAATTGCGCCAAAGAAAGCCCGCCCGCCAAACGGGAATCCTGACGCGCAATATCCACCCGCAAGCCGGCTCGTCCCTCGTTCGAGGCCCATTGCGCGCCGCCGCTGAAATTTTCCTGATCCACCGCATTGTTGTCACGGTAATTGTCGGACTCCAGCTTGCTGACGTTGGCATCCAGTGAGAAACCCTCCCAGCCTTTCGCAACGGAGGCGCGTACTGCTTTGTGGTTGAACTGGCCGATTTCGGCTGTCACGGAGCCATGCGTCGCATTCAATTGCGGGCGTTTGGTAATGATATGAATCACGCCGCCAGTCGCGCCATCGCCATACAAGACGCTGCTGCCGCCGCGCACGAATTCGATGCGTTCGACGGTTTCGATAGGAATGGAAGAAAAAACTGCACCGCCAAATTCGCTTTCCGAAAGTCGGACACCGTCAACCATAACCACCAGATTGTTATCGCTGGTGCTGCCGAAGCCACGCATATCGAGAGAAAAGTCCTGCGTCCCAAAAAAATTCTGGCGGCCATGCACACCGCCGATTTTGCGGATCGCCTCATTCACATTGCCGACACCGGCTTCCCGAATTTGGTCGGCAGTGATGACTGTCGCGCCGATCGGGCTGAATGCAGGATCGTTCGCAAAGCGTGAAGCCGTCACCACCACCGGTGCCAGCGTTTTGTCGTTATGCGTTTGGGCAGATACTGGAGCGATGAAGCAGGCAGACAGGGCAGAAACCAGCGCAAGCGGCGTCCACGCCGGAATGCGGCTGCGTGATGCAAAAAAATTCATGATGTCGTTTCAAATAAGAATCCTCCGACCTGCGTCCCCGCAAGCCGGAATCAACGAAAGTGCGGGTTCGCGCGCTTCCACCTATTCTGGCCGGTATCCGGGCTGACAAGTCAAACCGCTTCACCTTCCCGTGCGGTTTGCACAGTGGTCCTGAGAGGCGGTCTGTCACCGGAGCTTCACGGCGACGCTTGTTTTACCGTTGCGGGGGCAGCACACGTTGGCCGATGAGGGTGTCATCTGCGCCGTGTTTCCCGTTTAACTGCGGACATGGGGATGTCCGCGGGCACCAAAACGTGCGTATTGTATGCCGCAGCCAGGCTTGCGACAACAGCGCTCCGGGAAAACTTGTGCGGACATCTTGTCAATCCGCATGGATTGGCGCTGCGGATAGTGTATTTTATTGTTTGCGTGGAGCAAGTATGTTAATTATCAGAACGCTACGAAGCAGCCGGAAGCGGCCGGTCCGCATGGCTACTGCGGCAATTGCACACTAAAATTTACTAACAACATGCCCTATATATGTGCGGGGCGGGAAGGGTACTCATGAAAATCGCAAACGATGTTACCGCGCTGGTCGGCAATACGCCGCTGGTCCGTATCAACCGCATGGCGCAGGGCGCGGTCGCCACCGTGCTGGCCAAGCTGGAATTCTACAGTCCGGCGCACAGCGTCAAGGACCGGATTGGCGTATCCATGATCGAGGCTGCGGAACAGGCCGGCATGATCAAGCCTGACACCATCATTGTCGAGCCGACCAGCGGCAATACCGGCATCGCGCTGGCCATGGTGTGCGCGGCGCGCGGCTATCGCTGCACGCTGATCATGCCCGACACCATGAGCCGGGAGCGGCGCATGCTGCTGCGCGCCTACGGAGCGGAACTGGTGCTCACGCCAGGTAGCGAGGGCATGGTCGGGGCGATCAGGAAAGCCGAGGAGCTGGTGGCTGCCGATGCGCGCTACTTCATGCCGCAACAGTTCAAGAATGCCGCCAATCCGGAAGTGCATCGGCGCACCACGGCCGAAGAAATCTGGAGCGATACCGACGGCCGGGTCGATATCCTGGTTGCCGGGGTCGGCACCGGCGGCACCATCACCGGCGTGGGCGAAGTGCTGAAAGCCCGCAAGCCCGGTTTCCAGGCGATCGCGGTGGAACCGGATGCGTCGCCGGTGCTGTCGTGCGGCACCAAGGGTCCGCACCCGATCCAGGGGATCGGTGCCGGTTTCGTGCCGGATGTCCTGAATACGCAGATTTACGACGAGGTAATCCGGGTCAGGAACAACGACGCGTTCGAATATGCGCGCCGTGCCGCGCGCGAAGAAGGTTTGCTGGTCGGGATTTCATCCGGAGCCGCGCTCTGGGCTGCACTGGAAGTGGCGCGCCGCCCGGAGAATGCCGGCAAATTGATCGTCACCATCATTCCGTCCTTTGGCGAGCGCTACCTGAGTACCGCGCTGTATGCCGATCTGGTCGATTGACCACGACAAAAACCCGCAGGGCAGGCTTTGCTGCGCTGCGGTATTTCGGCCTGATTGCAAGATGGCGCCCTTGCAAACTGGCAGCATCCGCAAGCACCAATAGCGCGAATGCTATTTTCCTGAATTTCCCGTTTTCTTCTTCATATAGCCATTTTCTGGCTAAATTATGATGTTTTTGGCAATATTTTTTTCGGAACTGAAGTTTTTTGCGGAAAATCATTCGCGGCTAGATATTATTTTTGTGAATATATTGTATTGAAAAATGTAATTTGATTTATATCTTTCTGAGCATATACTTTGTTTGCAACGCAGCAATTTAGATTACACAGAAGGAGTAAATCATGTCCGTCATTACACGCCAAACAAGTAGTTCACCCCTATTTAACGCTCTGCAGCATTTGTGTGCGCATCTGGTTCCGGTTGTACACTATCGTGCTTCCGATGCGGTTGGCGCGACATCCGACGCCACTGCCAGCGCCGTTGCAGAGCGCAAGCCGATGGGATTTTTCAAGCGCCTGGGCCAGAGCCTTGAGTGCAGGGAAATGAAAGAGCAGGAAGCTTACCTGGCCGAATCAGCCGACATTTACGAACTGGAATATCGGATGAAACAACTTGACCATGTGCGTTCTTTCAATGGCAGCCAGTGGTGCAGCAATTCACGCTACTACTGATCCGGTTCGATGAAGTGTGTGGTTTTCATGATTTTTCAATTTCGCACTCTACGGTGGAAAATTGAAAGAAATCAAATGTACACGGACGCCGGGACTTGGCGCCCAAGTATCTGAGAATGATGCGCTACAACGTTGAGCAACTGATGCCGGTACTACAATTGAATTGAGGCGTGCCTCAGATTTCAAGGTTGTCGATCAGGCGGGTGACTCCCAGCTTGGCCGCGCACAGCACGACCAGGGGCACACCTTGTGCCAGATCGCCGGCAGAGGGCGGCTGCAGGTCGATGCGCTTGCGCACCGCGATGTAATCCGGATTCCAGCCGCGCTTGGCCAGTTGCGCCATCGCATCCCGCTCTAGTTCGAACATGTCGAGATGGCCGGTCCTGACTTCTTGCGCCACCGCGTTCAGGATCCGGAACAGCTGTGGCGCTTCGGCCCGCTCGTCGCTTGATAAATATCGATTGCGTGACGACAGTGCCAGGCCGTCGTCTGCCCGATAGGTTTCGGCGGCGATGATTTCAGTCGGCAGCGCAAACTGCCTGGACATGTTGCGCACGATCATCAATTGCTGATAATCCTTCTTGCCGAATACCGCCACCTTGGGTTGCACGCAGGAGAACAGTTTCAATACCACGGTGGTCACGCCGGTGAATGTTCCGGGGCGGAATTCGCCTTCGAGGATGTTGCCCAGATCGTTCGGCGGCTGTACGCGGTATTCCTGCGGTTCCGGGTAGAGGTCTTTTTCGGTCGGCGCGAACAGTACATAGACGCCTTCTTTTTCCAGCTTTTCGACGTCGGCCTGGAAGGTCCGCGGGTACTTGTCGAAATCTTCATTGGGGCCGAACTGCAGGCGGTTGACGAAAATCGATGCCACCACAGGGTCGCCGTGCCGGCGTGCCAGGCGCAGCAGCGACAGGTGGCCCTCGTGCAGGTTGCCCATCGTGGGGACGAATGCGGTACGCAACTGGCCGCGCAACTGGTCGCGCAACTCTTCAATCGTGGTGACTATTTTCATCGGATTCTTTCAGTGCGCCGCTATCTCGGCAAGGGCGAATGCAGTTTGATAAATCAGGCCGGTACGTAAGCCAGCCGCACGTAGATCGGGGCAAATGGCTCAGCCTGGGTAATTTCGATCAGGGTTTCTTTCGCCAGTTCCAGCAATGCGACAAAGTTCACCACCAATACCGGTATGCCGCGCGTGCTATCGAACAATTCCGAAAACTCGACAAATTTTCTGCCTTGCAAGGCACGCAGAATGCCGGACATGTGTTCGCGCACCGAGAGTTCTTCGCGGCTGATATGGTGGTGCTGGGTCAGCGTCGCCCGCCTCAGCAGCTCGGACCAGGCCGATTGCAGCTCGATGACGCTGACATCGGCCCAGCGCACCACTACGCTTTGATCGATATGCACCTGCGGCAGCAGGAAATCGCGCCCCAGTTGCGGCAGCGCGTTGATCTGCAGCGCGGCCAGCTTCATCTGCTCGTATTCCAGCAGGCGGCGCACCAGTTCGGCACGCGGATCTCCAGCCTCGTCGCCGCCATCGGCCTTCCTGACCGGCAGCAACATGCGTGATTTGATCTCGATCAGCATGGCTGCCATCAGCAAGTATTCGGCGGCCAGTTCCAGATTATGGATGCGCACCTGCTCTACATATTGCAGGTATTGCCTGGTTACCTGCGCCATCGGAATGTCGAGGATGTTGAAATTTTGCCTGCGTATCAGGTACAGCAACAGATCCAGCGGCCCTTCGAATGCTTCCAGAAAAATTTCCAGCGCATCCGGCGGGATGTACAGGTCGGTCGGCATCCGCAACAGCGGCTCGCCGTACAATTTGGCCAGCGCAGTGCTTGCAACCGGACTGTCGTTCGCGGGCGCCTCGGCAACCATGGCTGCGGCGTTTGCCTGCATCGTCGGCTGCAACTGTCGTTCTTAGTTCTTGTTTTGGTAGACGTAAGCCTGCTGCTTTACACGCGAAGCCTTGTTGCGTTCCTGCGTATCGAGATCAAGCGGTTCCCTGTCCCACAACAGCGCGCGACCTTCGCGCTGACTTTGTTCGATGTTCGGAATTTGTTGCTTCAGATCCTTGAGAAACAGGGTTGCTTCGGATTCGTAGCGCTGGAATTGTTTGGAGAGTTTCATGGTGTGTTTGATCGCCTTGTAAATGCAGGCATTATTCTACCTTGTCTTATCACGGTTTTAGCCAAAGGAAAAAGTATCGACGCATGGGTGAGTGCGATACAGCCGCGATTGCGTGCTTTTCCGGCGGCAGGATGCCATCAGTTGTTTCTTGTGAGTGTATATATACTATTGCATGTATTTTTAAAGTCGCAATGAAACAATGCGGCAATCAATGCTTTATTCGCCATACTCCATCCATAAGTGATTAAACGCAGCGTGGCTGCTGGTTTGGCGTTTCGGTGTTCGCTGGTTTGGCGGCCGGCTCGCGCCAGCCGGCATTAAACGCGGGCAGATACCGCTGTCAGAATGCCGCGCAGAATTTCGACCGGCTTCGGCGGGCACCCCGGCACGGTCACGTCGACCGGGATCACGTTCGAAACGCGACCGCAACTGGCGTAGCTCTCGCCGAAAATGCCGCCGGTGCACGCACATTCTCCGATTGCGACCACCAGTTTCGGGTCCGGCGTGGCCTCATACGCATGCTTTAACGCAGCCGCCATGTTCTTGGTCACCGGTCCGGTGACCAGCAGCATGTCGGCATGACGCGGACTGGCAACGAACTTGATGCTCATTCCCTCAATGTTGTAGTAGGGGTTGCCCAGCGCCTGTATCTCCAGTTCGCAACCATTGCAGGAACCGGCATCGACTTCGCGAATGCACAGCGCGCGTCCGAGAATATGCAGGATCTCGGTTTGGATCTGCGCATGCTCGGTGCGCCAGGCATCTTCAGGCGGCGGTGCCGTTTCGGCCGGAATGCCGGTATGAACGATTTGTTTCAGAAGTTGCCACATCAGAGGTCATGTCCCGAATAGCTGAGGTTGAAGGATTTGTTGATCAGCGGGAAGTCCGGAACAATATTGCCCATGATTGCGTGTTGCAGGATAGGCCAGTTCTGCCAGGACGGATCGTGGCAGTGGCAGCGCAGAACTCTTCCGTGCGCATCATTTTCGATGGCCACCAGCACCGGGCCGCGCCAGCCTTCCACCCAGCCAATCCCCAGGCCATCGGCAAACTGTTCGGACAGAGGCGCGGTTGCGGGGCCTGGCGGTAATTGCCGCGCGATTTCCCGCAACAGGCGAATCGATTCGAAAATTTCTTCGAAACGCACAAACACCCGTGCCGCAACATCGCCATCGCGGTGGGTCGCCATGCGCACATCGAGCTGCGCATAGGGCGTGATGGCTTGATCGGCCCGCACGTCCCACGCCTGCGCGCTGGCGCGTCCGGCCAAGCCGCACAACCCGAGTTCTGCCGCCATCTTCGGCACTACGCGGCCAGCGGAAATGAAGCGGTCCTGCAGGCCCGCATGTTCATCATAGATGGTCCGAAGCGCCCGGACTTCCGCCTCGATGCGCGCACACTGGGTCATCATCAAGGCCATGCCGGCCGCGTCAAGATCGGCTGCGGTGCCGCCGGGGACAATCCGGTCCATCATGAAGCGGTGGCCAAACAGGTGGTCATTGAGCCGTACCCAATCCTCTTTCAGCAGCGTGAACTGGGCCATGCCCACCGCCAGACCGGCATCGTTGCCGAGCGCGCCCAGGTCGCCCAGGTGATTGGCGACGCGTTCGCGCTCCAGCAGCAATGCGCGCAGCCACTCCGCGCGCGGCGGGATCCGGGTTGCCGTTGCGGCCTCTACCGCCATGCAATAGGCCCAGGCAAAGGCGACCGTCGAATCGCCGGAAATGCGGCCCGCAAGCCGGTATCCGTCCGCTACCCGACATCGGGTGAAAAGTTTATCCGTCCCCTTGTGCGTATAGCCCAGCCTTTGTTCCAGGCGCAGCACTTTCTCGCCCACTACCGAGAAACGGAAGTGTCCGGGCTCGATAATGCCGGCATGAATCGGCCCTACCGCGATTTCGTGTACGCCGTCGCCTGCCACCGACACGAACGGATAGTCCTCCAGTTCGCTGTCGAATTGTTCCAGTCCCGAGTACTGGCGCCGCAACGGAAAATAGTCTTTCGGCCATTTGCCGTGATTGAGCCAGGGACGCGCGTCCTCCGCGCCGGTCGCGTATATGCCCAGCAGATCGAACAGCGCGCGTTGCATCCGTACCGCAGCGGGGAATATCTCGGACAGGTCCGGGTACCCTTGCTGTTCCGTTACCGGCAGTCGAAGCCAGAGCAGTCCCTCCGCCACGCAATACGCGGCCGAGATGATGAATTGATCGGTATCCGGTGTTCTGTCGCTACCCCAGACGGAGATCAGGCGTCCTCCCTCGCTGCGGACTATTTGCGCAATCCGCGTCCAGTCCTGGGTTCCGATCTCGGCCAGCCACGCCGGCGCGTCGCCCGGCAGCGCTCTGAGCGGGATCGCATATCTCTCGATCAGAACATCAGTTTTCATACGTTACCCACGATGATGTTGACCGCCTGATGGAACCACGTATTCAGGTAGGGCGGGATATACAGGCCGAGCATCAGCGCCAGACCGAGATGGATGAACACCGGTAACAATGCCGGCGAATGCGCGAGTGGCTTGGCGGTGGTCTCGCCGAATGCCATAGCTTGCACGCGACTGAAAATAGAGGCGAACGCCACGCCCAGCGCCAGCAGCAGGATCGGTGTGGCCCACGGCAAATCGCGCATGGCGGTGGTCACGATCAGGAATTCGCTGGCGAATACCCCAAACGGCGGCATGCCGAGGATAGCCAGCGATCCCAGCAGCATGCCCCAGCCGACTGTCGGGCTGACTTTTACCAGGCCGCGGATATCCGCGATGACCTGGGTGCCAGCCTTCTGGCAGGCATGGCCGACAGTGAAAAAGATCGCCGACTTCACCAGCGAGTGCACGGTCATGTGCAGCAGGCCCGCATAGGTCGCGATCGGCCCGCCGAGGCCGAATGCAAACGTCATCAGACCGATGTGTTCGATTGACGAGTAGGAAAACATGCGCTTGACGTCTTTTTGCCGCGACAGCGAGAAGGTCGCCACCAGCACCGAGAGCAAACCGAAACCGACCAGCAGCTTGCCGGGGATGCCGTTGTTCAACGCGCCATCGGCCAGCACCTTGAAGCGCAGCACCGCATACAGCGCGACATTGAGCAGCAGGCCCGACAGCACCGCAGAGATCGGCGTCGGCCCTTCGGCATGGGCGTCGGGCAGCCAGTTATGCAGCGGCACCAGCCCCATCTTGGTGCCGTAGCCGACCAGCAGGAAGACAAAGGCGAGCGACATGATGGCAGGTTCAAGATGGTTCTTGATCGCATTCAGATTGGTCCACAACAGCGCATCGGTGTCGCCGCCAAGCTGACGGTCGGCGGCAAGATACAGCAGTATCGTGCCGAACAGCGCCAGTGCGATGCCAACTCCGCACAGAATGAAATATTTCCAGGCCGCCTCCAGGCTGGTCGCGGTGCGATACACGCTGACTAGCAGCACGGTAGCCAGCGTTGCACCTTCCATCGCCACCCACAGGATGCCCATGTTGTTGGTCAATAGCGCCAGCAGCATGGTGAACATGAACAGCTGATACATGCTGTGATACAGGCGCATGCGAGCCGGAGTCATCTTGCCGTGATCGCGCTCGATGCGCATGTACGGGCGCGAGAATAACGCAGTAGTCAGGCCGACAAAGGCCGTCAGGGTGACCAGGAACACATTCAGCGGATCGACGAAAAATAATTTCCCGAAAGCGAAGATGGGACCGCTGGCGATGATTTTCACGGTCAATATTGCCGCCGCAATGAAGGTGACCAGGCTGAAGCCGACGTTGACTTCGGGTGCAGCGTCACGTTGCCCGACCAGGCCCAGCACGACGCCGCCCAGTAGCGGCGTGATGAGGACCAGCAATAATGGATCCATGTCAGTCTTCTTTCAGCTTTTCCAGATTCTGGATATCGAGGTTGTCGAACTGCTCGCGGATCTGGAACATGAATACACCGAGGATCAAAATGCCGACCAGAACGTCAAGCGCGATGCCGAGTTCGACGATCATCGGCATCCCGTTGGTGGCCGCTGTCGCTGCGAAAAACAAGCCATTCTCCATCGTCAGGAATCCGATCACCTGTGGCACCGCCTTCGAGCGCGTGATCATCATCATGAAGGCAAGCAGGATGCAGGCCAGCGCAATGCCCAGCGTGCCGCGGGCGATCGAGGAGGATAGCTTTGCGACCGGCATCGCCAGATTGAACGCGATGATCACCAGCACAATCCCGATCAGCATGGTGGCGGGAACATTGATCAGGGGTTCCACATCCCATTTGACATTCAGGCGCAGAATCAGCTTGTGGAGTATCCACGGAATCAACAGCACTTTCAGTGCGAAGGTCAGACCGGCGGAGAAATACAGATGGTTGTCATTGGTCGCATACGCCACCACCAACGCGGAGGCCACCAGCGTCGCACCGTGCAAGGTGAACAAGTGAATCAGTGACAGAATCCGGCGCTGGCTAAGCATCGCAAACGTCAGCAGCAGCAGCGTGGCAGCCAATAAATTGAGCACCTGTAGCGTGAAATTCGGCATGATTCTAAGCTCCCAAAAGGAAATGCACGAGCATGCCGATCACCGCCAGCAGGAATGCTGCGGTAAGAAATTCCGGGACCCGGAAAATACGCATCTTGGCGCTGCTCATCTCGATCAGGGCCAGCAATGCACCGCCGATTGCCAGTTTAACCAGCAGGATAGGGAGCGCCGAGAGCAGTGCCAGCGGACGACCGGCTTCAGCGATGCCCCAAGGCAGGAATAGTGCAATGCCGATGCAGGAATAGGCAAAAAGTTTCAGGCTGGCAGCCCATTCCATCAGCGCCAGATGGCGTCCCGAGTATTCAAGCAAGAGCGCCTCATGAATCATCGTCAGTTCGAGGTGCGTGGCCGGATTGTCGACCGGTATCCGGGCATTCTCCGCCAGCGACACCATTGTGAATGCGACGCCGGCAAACGCCAGGCTGGGGTAGATCGCCAACTCGCGGTGCACCAGGCTATCGACGATACTGGTCAGCAAGGTCGATTGCGTTATCAGCGACGCCGAAAACAATACCATCAGCAGCGCGGGCTCCGCCAGGAAGCCGACCAGCATCTCGCGCCGCGCCCCCATGCTGCCAAACGCGGTGCCGATGTCCATCGCCGCCAGCGATATGAAAACCCGTGCCAGCGCCAGCAGACCGACCAGCGCGATCGCATCGGCGGCAGGCGAGAGCGGCAGATCGGTCGACAGGGTAGGGATGATGCCGCACGCCAGCGTTATGCAGCCGAACACGATATACGGCGCGCTGCGAAACAGCGGGCTGGCATGCTCGGCCAGCACCGATTCCTTATGGAACAGCTTATGCAACATCCGATACTGCTGGAACAGGCTGGGCGCGCTCTTGTTCTGCAGCCAGGCGCGGCACTGATTGATCCATCCGGTCAACAGCGGAGCCAGCGCAAGCGCAAGCAGTATGGCCAGCAGTTGCGAGATAAAACCAAGAAAGGTAATCATCGATTCACCGCCAGCAACAGGATCAGGAGAGTCAGGAAGCTGTACAGCAGGTACACCGAAATGCGCCCTTGTTGCAGCAGGCTGACGGTGCGCGCGATGCGCTCGGTAAGGGCGGCGATCGGACGATACAGCAGGCCCCAGAACGGATCTTCAATCGTCACCTTGTAGCGCGGCGTTTTATCGAACGCGGAAGGCAGCTCGCGCGTCATCCGGAAGAAGGAGCCGAAAATTTCCCGGATCGGCTGACCGAATCCTTCCGCGGTGTCCTGCATCCGGGAAGTCTGGAACGGAAAGCCGCAACCCCACGCAATCGAGCGCCGGAAGCGTCCATGATACAAACGTCGCACCAGCAAATAAGCGACCAGACAGCATGCGGCCAACATCAACACGAATGCCACCGGCATGTAACTGGCGCGCTCCGGTGCCACCGGTGCCAGCAGCAGCCAGCCATTTTGCTTGACGGTCGTGCCAATACCGCTTCCCACTAGTAGCTGGGTGACATGATCAATCGCCAGCACCATTTGCACTGGGAACAAGCCGAGGTAGATACATGCTGCGACCAGCCAAGCGAATGCCGCGCGCTCCCAGTTATCCGCATCATGCGCGTCATGCAGTTTTTGCTCGCGCGGCTGGCCGAGAAAGATGATCGCGAAGAACTTGACCATCACATAACCCGCCAGTGCGCCCACCAATGCGATCACCGCGGCGACGATCGGAATCAGCATATTCAAAAATGAGTTCGGTAATCCAGGTGTAAACAGGAAGCTTTGCAACAGCAGCCATTCGGACACGAAACCGCCGAACGGCGGCAAGCCGGCCGCAGCCAGCGCGCCAATCAGCGCCGCCCATCCGGTCCAGGGCATGAAGCGCATCAGTCCGCCCAGATGGCCGAGATTGCGCTCGCCGGTCGCATGCAGCACGGTGCCGGTGCCAAGAAAAAGCAGGCTTTTGAATGCGCCGTGGCTTGCCACATGATAGAGCGTCGCGGTCAGCGACAGCGCGGCCAGCCCGGTCATCTCGTAGGCGCGAAACAGGATCGTCAAGCCGATGCCGACAAACATCAATCCGATATTTTCTATCGACGAGTAAGCCAGCAGGCGTTTCATGTCGGTTTGGGCCGCGCTCAGCACCACGCCGAACAACGCCGTCGCAAGGCCGAGCGCCAGCGTAATTCCGCCCCACCACCAGACCTGGGTATGGAGCAGATCGAAGGTCACGCGCAGCACGCCGTAAATGCCGGTCTTCAGGACGAACGCGCTCATCAGCGCAGAGATCGGCGACGGCGCGGCCGGGTGCGCTTCCGGCAGCCATATATGCAAGGGCAAGATGCCGGCCTTGGCGCCGAACCCGAACAGCGCGAGGAAGAAGGTAATCGAGGCCCAGAACACGTCCAGATTCTGCGCACGCATATTGGCAAATGTGTAGTCGCCGGTATCGGCTTGCAGCAGCCCGAAACACAGCAACAGCGCCAGCGCGCCGACATGTGAAATCAGCAGATACAGGAAGCCGGCGCGGCGCACTTCGGGTATCCGATGGTTGGCAGTCACCAGCAGGGTCGCCGACAAGGACATGGTTTCCCACGCGACCATGAATACATAGGCATCGTCGGCGATCAGCAGCAGGGCCATGCTGGCCAGGCAGACGTGATACTCAAGGCACAACAGCCCCGGTGGCGTCCCTTCGCCCTTGCGGAAATAGCCGGCAGAAAAAATCGAGACCCCGGTGCTGACGATGCCAAACACGAACAGGAAATACGAAGACAGCGCGTCGAGCCGCAGGTGAAACGGCAAATCGGGCAAGCCGATCGGAAGGACTGCGGTTTGCGGCACGGAAAAAATACCGGTCAGGCCTGTAATGCCCATAATGATGCCCAGCACTGCACCCAGCGGAAACAGCACTCGTGCAACAAAAGCAGTCTGCTTGATGACCAGAAGCCCGCATGCGCCGATCAGCAGCCAGCCTGCGATGACCAGCAGTATGTAATCGATTGAAATCAAGTCTGGCACCGCCGTTCCTTATGTCTGTTCGCGAGGGTGCGAAGTGAAGTCAAGATGATGCATCCGGCGCGCTCCCAAGCATCGATCGTGCCGCACGTGTTTATAGGTTTTGTATATTGTGCACCTTGCCGTATGGATACCTCAAGATATTCATCAAGCATGCGTGCATGAAATGTACTTGGGTGCCTGCCGGATCCGGGGCCGATAGTCCGCGGAAAACGCATAGACAGTCATGCTGCAGCGCTTTTTGCTTGATTGCACGCGATGTACGCCGCACTCAAGCCTGGGCGGATACGCGCTTTGAGGTCAGAGATGGACAACGGCCGGCGGCAGTTTTGACATGCTTGCGCAAGATGTACTCGAAACCGGAACGTGTCATCTGCTCTCCGCGAGCGTTAAGGAACAATTCTGGCGTCAAGACATCGCCTCTGACTGCCAACCAAGCCCGCACTGCCGACGCCGTTTCTTTCCACAAGGGCAAGCAACGTTGCCGGCGACCTTTGCCGTGGACGATAACGCTTGCGTGGGGCTGAAGTGTCAGATCGCATGTTCGCAGCCCGGTCAGCTCAGAAACACGCAACGCGCCGGCGAAGCACAAATGAAGCATGGCCCGATCACGGATTCCGCACCGGTTGGTTGGAATGGGAGCATCCAGTATGGCCTGCAGCTCATCTACAGTGAGGTGTTTGACCAAACGGCTATCCCATGCAGCACGGGCGGTTAAATCACGCTTGGCCCTTTCTATGGCTTCTTGCTGGCGCTGTGCGGCTTGTGCTGTCTCCTTGGCGGTGGTCTTGGCTATGTTAGCGGCCACAAGGTCGGCTGCGGCTTGGCGCGGATCGATGCCCTTATCAGTTTGCGCTTTGTAGTCAGTGGCTTCAGCTTGCGCAGCGGCGATTGTGTACGTTGCTGCATCGCCAATGGTAATGCGCATCGTCTTGCCGTTCAGGCTCGTTTCGAATACATAGGACTTCGCACCGGCAGCAGTTACACGCAAGCCCAAACCCGGCGTTTTGCCATCCCAGAAAATACTTTGTTTCTTGCCAGTCTTACATTTGAAGAGGGCCACGCGTCCGGCTGTAAAGTTTCCCATTTCATCGCGCTCTCGTTCCGTGTAGGGGCTGTGTAGGAAATTTCAGTATATATGAATCAACATATATCTACACGGAAAGATGCGGTAATTTTATAAGCCATTGTTTTTTAACGAAATACGGTATTTTATGAGCGTTAATCAACGGCAATAGATGCCATTTTTCAAGGCCTTCTAAGCCGTAGGTCGTGGGTTCGATTCCCTCCTGCCACACCATCCCCATATCTTTCGATCGCTGGCGCTGGTTTTTTCTGCGCACGCAAGCGTTGCGCAATGCGCTGAAATTACCCTGCCTGAGTCAAGCGATTTCCCGCTCCGGTGCCGTTTGTAAAATCTTATCTCCCGCATACCACTGGAGACGTTTGTGCAACGTAACAACCTGGCCGATGATGATTAGGCATGGGGATTTCAGGCCCAGTGTGCGTACCAGATCGGGCAGCGTTTCCAGCGTGCCTGTAAATACCTTTTGATTGCTGGTTGTGCCTTTTTCGATGATCGCGGCAGGCATGCTGGCCGGCATTCCATAATGCATCAACTGCTGCGCAATTTCAGCCAGTGCAGCTAATCCCATATAAATCACTACTGTCTGATTTTTTCGCGTAAGCGATTGCCAATCCAGGTCCAGTGAGCCGTCTTTCAGGTGGCCCGTGGCAAATAGGCATGATTGCGCATAATCCCGGTGTGTAAGCGGGATTCCGGAATAGCATGAAACTCCGTTTGCGGCCGTAATGCCAGGGACGACCTCAAACGCGATCGCGTGTTCCACCAGTACTTCCAATTCTTCGCCGCCGCGCCCGAATATGAATGGATCGCCGCCTTTAAGCCGCACGACTTTTTTTCCTTCCTTGGCCAGTGTGACCAGAAGCTGATTGATTTCCTCCTGCGGCATGGTGTGCCGGCTCTTTTCCTTGCCGACGTAAATCCTTTGAGCGCCTTTGCGAGTGAAATTGACGACGTCTTCGCTGACCAGATTGTCATATACGACCACATCTGCCTGCTCCAGCAATTTCACCGCGCGTAGCGTCAATAAGTCAGGGTCGCCCGGGCCCGCGCCGACCAGATACACGACGCCGGTTTGCGATTCAGGCTGAGGGAAATCCGGCCGTTTTTTAGATATCAACAAATTATTCAACGCTTTTCCTCACTCATTATTATTTGTTTTCTCGCCAAGTCGAGACAACATGTTTCATTGCTGTCAATTTAACGTTAGGCAGCCTAAATAAAATTGATATCCATTAAGGAGATATGGGTTTTTCTATTGCACTCTATACATGGCAAAAATGAAAAGTCTTATCTCGCTGGGAGTGACTGATCAATGCAATAAATTCGTTCATAAAGCGTGCGTGAATCGGCAGTAATTAGATCAATTTTATCAACAGTAAGGGAAATAAAATGACTGCAGCGTTAAGAAAACCTTTAATTCGCCCTATCGTAGCTTTGCTTGCGGCGTTACCGCTGGCGCTGGGTGTTGCATATGCCGAAGATGCGAAACCGCATGCCAATGCAGAACTGAAGTATCAGGCTGGGGGCTCTCCGCTCGCTAATGAAGAGATGCATCAAAACATCAATCCTAAAGCGCCGCCGATGACCAAGGCCGAGTTTGACGCTGGCAAGCAGATTTATTTCCAGCGTTGTGCGGGTTGTCACGGCGTGTTGCGCAAGGGCGCCACAGGTAAAGCTTTAACTCCAGATATCACGCTAGGTAAGGGAACGGATTATCTGAAGGTATTCATTAACTATGGTTCTCCAGCGGGCATGCCGAACTGGGGCACTTCTGGTGATCTGACCGATAAAGAAGTCGATATGATGGCGCGCTATATCCAGCAAGAGCCGCCGGTGCCGCCTGAATTCAGCTTGAAAGACATGGAAGCAACCTGGAAAGAAATTATTCCAGTTGCCAAGCGTCCTACCAAGAAAATGAACAAATACAATATCGCGAACATTTTCTCCACCACGCTGCGCGATGCAGGTGAAGTGGCGCTGATTGACGGCGATACCAAGAAAATTATCAACATTGTCAAGACTGGTTATGCAGTGCATATCTCCCGCACTTCGGCATCCGGTCGCTATCTGTATGTGATTGGCCGCGATGCGCGCGTCAACCTGATCGATCTGTGGATGGAGAAACCAGACAGCGTAGCCGAAATGAAAGTAGGCCTTGAGGCGCGTTCAATCGAAACTTCCAAGTTCAAGGGTTATGAAGACAAATACGCGATTGCCGGCGATTACTGGCCACCGCAATTTGTGATCATGGAAGGCGATACCTTGAAACCGCTGAAAGTCGTATCGACACGCGGAATGACGGTTGATAACGAATACCATCCGGAACCGCGGGTAGCTTCAATCGTTGGCTCACACTACCGTCCGGAATTCGTGGTCAACGCCAAGGAAACCGGCAAAATCATGCTGGTCGACTATAAAGACATCAAAAATCTGAAGATCACCACGCTCGACGCCGCCAAATTCCTGCATGATGGCGGTCTCGATTCAACCGGCCGTTACTTCCTGGTTGCTGCCAATGCATCCAACAAGATTGCTGTGGTTGATACCAAGGAAGGCAAGATGACGGCAATGATTGACGTCGGCAAGACACCACATCCAGGGCGCGGCGCCAACTTCATCCATCCGAAATTCGGTCCGGTATGGGCCACCAGCCATCTCGGCGACGAAACGATTTCAATGATTGGCACTGATCCGATCAAGCACAAGGCGCAGGCATGGAAAGTGGTTTCAACTGTGAAAGGGCAGGGCGGTGGTTCCCTGTTCATCAAGACACATCCGAAATCGAAAAACCTGTGGATTGATACGCCGCTGAATCCAGACGCCAAGATGAGCCAGTCAATTGCCGTATATGACATCAACGCATTTGACAAAGGCTTTGTCGTGTTGCCAATCGCCGAATGGGCAAATCTCGGTGATGGTGCAAAACGCATCGTGCAGCCCGAATACAACAAGGCTGGCGATGAAGTCTGGTTCTCGGTATGGAGCGCCAAGGACAAACAGTCAGCGATTGTTGTCGTTGATGACAAGACCCGCAAACTGAAAGCCGTTATCAAGGATCCGAAACTGATTACCCCAACAGGTAAATTCAACATCAACAATACGCAACACGACATTTACTAATCGAGGAGTAATTATGAAAAACCGTCTCATTCCGGTTTTAGCTGCAGGCGCAGGCGTTGTTGCACTTTTGATTGGCAGTAACTCGGCATTTGCAGCAAGTGGTGCTGACCTGGCGCAAAAAAATGGCTGTATGGCTTGCCATGGCATCGACAAAAAAATACTTGGACCGGCGTTTAAGGATGTTGCTGGTAAGTACAAAGGTGATGCAGGTGCGGTAGCCATGCTTTCCAAAAAAATCAAGGATGGCAGTAGCGGTGTATGGGGCCCAATCCCGATGCCGCCGAATGGTCCTAAAGTGAGCGATGCAGACATCAAGACATTGGCTGAGTGGGTTTTAGCCACTAAGTGAGCAACTGCTAGTTGCTTAGATAATTACTTAGTTAAATAAGCATCTGAACCGACACACGGGCTTTCGGGCCTGTGTTTCTCCCGCTCCCAAATAATACGTGGGAATACAGAATACAAAAAATGTTGAGAGGTCTGCAAGTGCCTGTAAAACAGTGTGTTATCAAACAATGCGCGCAATGTGTCATTGCTAGTATTGCGGGCTTTACTCTGATTTTTTCTACTGCAGTTTTCGCCACCGAATATGTCGCACATTCCAGCACTGCATCAAGCACTTCATCCAGCACCGCAATTAGCGCAGCCCGGCGGGGCGAACTTATCTCGCTGGTGCGACAGGATTGTGGCTCTTGCCACGGATTGACGCTCAAAGGCGGTCTGGGTCCTTCGTTGCTGCCTGAAGCTTTAAAAGATAAATCTGCTGATTACCTCAAGTCCATCATTCTGCATGGCCGCCCAGATACTGCGATGCCGCCCTGGCAGCGCTTTCTCAGCGAAGCCGAGGCCGAATGGATCGTGTTTAATTTGCAGAAGGGTTTTCCAAGTGAACGTTAAAAAACTCCAAACAGTACTGCTTGCTACTGCGTTGTTCATTTTGGCCGGTTGTGCAGGTCCGGTTCTGCGCGGCACTGGCGACTTGGGTGTCGTCATCGAGCGTGCCAGCGGCAGCGTACAAATCGTTGACACCAGCAAGCGTGTAGCCCTGGCTACAGTGAAGGGCTTGGGCGATCTGTCCCATGCTTCGCTCGTGTATTCACGCGATGGTCGCTACGCGTATGTGTTTGGGCGCGACGGTGGCTTGAGCAAGGTTGACTTGCTGCGCGGCGTCATCGAGCACCGCGTGATGCAGGCGGGCAACAGTATTGGCGGTGCGATTTCGCAAGATGGCACTCTGGTGGCGGTACAGAATTATGTGCCGGGTGGCGTGAAGGTATTTTCAGCGGATACCCTGGAATTGATTGCGGACGTTCCATCGACTTATGGAACGGCTGGTTTGCGCTCCAAAGTGGTCGGCTTGGCAGATGCGCCAGGCAACCGTTTTGTCTGGAGCCTTTTTGATGCAGGTGAAATCTGGGTTGGGGATTTTTCCAATCCAGGCAAACCGCACATAGAGAAATTCAAGGATATAGGACTCCAGCCTTATGACGGCCTGATCACGCCGAACGGACGTTACTATCTGGCCGGCCTGTTTGGCGAAGACGGCATGGCATTGCTGGATTTGTGGCATCCAGAGCAGGGCGTGCGCCGCATTCTCGATGGCTATGGCCGCGGACAGGAAAAACTGCCGGTATATAAAATGCCGCATCTGCGCGGCTGGGCTGTGGCCGGGCGTTATGCGTATCTACCTGCTGTAGGCCATCACGAAGTGCTGGTAGTGGATATGGAAACATGGCTTGAAATCGGACGCATCAAGGTTTCCAGCCAGCCGGTGTTTGTAATTGCACGGCCTGACGGCCGGCAGGCATGGGTCATTTATGCATTCCCCGACAATGGCAAGGTGGATGTGATCGACACTGAAACCCGCAGCATTGTCAAACAATTGGCGCCTGGCAAGACCGTATTGCATATGGAGTTCACTCCGCGCGGCGAATCGGTCTGGATTTCGGCCCGTGACGACAACCGTGTGGTGGTGTACGACACTGAGAATTTTGCCCAACGTAACGTATTGTCGGCTGAATCGCCAAGCGGAATTTTCTTCACCCATCGTGCTGCGCGCATCGGATTCTGAGGCGGAAAGGGAGCATATGTGCACGATCAATCTGGCAGCGTTGGAATTCAAGTTGTTGAATGATTTTCAGCGGGATTTTCCTCTGGTGACGCAGCCATTTGCCGCACTGGCCCAAAGTCTGGACGTTGATGAAGCGACTGTTATTGAAGTTTTGCAATCCATGCGCCAGCGGGGTTCGGTCAGTCGGGTCGGTGCTGTATTTCGGCCGAACGTGGTCGGGGTCAGTGTTCTGGCAGCTCTGGCTGTTTCTGCCGAGCGCTTGGAAGCGGTTGCTCTCCAGGTTAACGTATTTGCCGAGGTCAATCATAACTATGAGCGCGAACATCGTTTCAATCTCTGGTTCGTGGCTACCGCTTCTTCCGTCGAGCAACTGCAAGCCGTATTGCAGAAAATTGAAACCGTATGCGAATCGGGGACAGTGTTGGTGTTGCCGTTGCTGGAACAGTTTCACATCGATCTTGGGTTCGATCTTGGGTCCGCTTGCAGGTCTGACTCAGCATTAACAAAACCGCAAATTTTTCAGCAGAATAAGCAAGCACCCACCGAAGTCGCTGCGATTGCATTGAGCCAGGACGAGCAGGCTTTCATGGCTGCTTTGCAGCGCGGTCTGCCGCTGGTTCCGCGGCCATTTGCACAATTGGGCTGGGCGGAGTCGGATGCGCTTGCGACTCTCGCGCGTTGGTGCAAGCAGGGCGTGATCAAGCGTTTCGGCGTGGTAGTGCGCCACCATGAACTGGGTTTTACTGCCAACGCGATGGTGGTGTGGAATGTGCCTGATGCGCTGGTTTCTGCAGTCGGCAGGCGCATTGCCGATTCCGGCCGGGTCAGCTTGTGTTACCGCCGGCCGCGATGCTTGCCGGATTGGCCTTACAACCTGTTCTGCATGATCCATGGCAAAGACCGCAGCGAAGTAGAGCAGTGCATTGCTGACTTGACGCAGATGTGCGGGCTGGCCGAGTACCCGCACTCCATCCTGTTTAGCCGCCGCCGCTTCAAGCAATGCGGCGCCCAATATGTGACGAATGCAATGAACGTGACGAATGCAGTTAATACAGCCAATTTAACCTTGCCGGAGCTTGCTTATGGACCCGATTGACCGTGCCATCATCAACGGCCTGCAAGAAGGGCTGGCAGTGTGCGAGCGGCCTTATCTGGAAGCGGCGCTGCGCCTCGGCCTGGATGAAGATGAACTGATTGCGCGGCTGACCCGCATGCTGGCCGAAGGCGTGCTGACGCGCATTGGGCCGCTGTACCAGATTGAACGTATCGGCGGCGCTTTTACCCTGGCCGCGCTGCATGCTCCGCTTGCAGACTTTGAGCGGGTGGCGCAACAGGTCAATGCCTTGCCGCAGGTCGCGCACAATTATGCACGCGAACATGATCTGAATATGTGGTTCGTCATCGCCACTGAAACCCCGGCAGAAATTGCCAGCGTGATCGATACGATAGAGCAGCAAACCGGCTGCAGCGTATTCAACTTCCCCAAATCTCGCGAGTATTTCGTCGAGTTGAAATTAAAGGCATAACGGAATGCCCATTACATCCGCAACTGCACCACAGGCGATTGACGCCATCGATCGCGCCATCATCGTAGCGACCCAGGGCGGCTTGCCGCTGGTGGCGCGTCCTTACCACGCGATTGCGGAAAGCCTGCAACTGGAGCCGCAGCAAGTGATGGAACGGATGCTGCGCATGCAGCAGGCTGGCGTGATTCGCCGTTTAGGTGTGGTGCCGAATCATTATGCAATTGGCTACCGCGCCAACGGCATGTCGGTGTGGGATGTGCCGGATGCGCTGGTAGATCAGTTAGGAGCATCGGTGGGCAGCTTTGCCTTCGTCAGCCATTGTTACTGCCGCCCGCGCTGTCTGCCGCAATGGCCGTACAACCTGTTCGCGATGGTACACGGCAAGAGCCGCGACGAGGTCGAAGAGAAAGTGACGCAAATCGCCGCGCTGCTAGGCGAGCATGCGCGCAGTCACACCATCTTGTATAGCACCCGCATATTGAAAAAAACCGGCTTGCGGCTCAACCAGCAAACCAAGGCAACGCAAAAAATTGCCGGCTGAAAGACAAGGAAAAGGAAAAATCATGTTTCGAATTACCCAATACATGCGAGAAATCGCCCATCCGACGCCACTGCAACCCAAGCGCAATCCGCCCGGCCCAGTAGTGATCTGGAACCTGATCCGGCGCTGCAACCTGACCTGCAAGCATTGTTATTCGATTTCGGCCGACAAGGATTTCGCCGGCGAATTGAGCACGACTGAAGTGTATGGCGTGATGGACGATTTGCGCGGCTTCGGCGTACCGGTGCTGATCCTGTCGGGCGGCGAGCCCTTGTTGCGCGAGGATATTTATGACCTCGCACGCCGCGCCAAAGAGCTGGGGTTCTATGTCGGCCTGTCGACCAACGGCACTCTGATAGATGAATCGAATATCGAACGTATCGCCGCTATCGGCTTTGATTATGTCGGCATCAGCCTGGATGGCCTGCGCGAAACGCACGATATATTTCGCCGCAAGCAAGGTGCATTCGACGCTTCATTGCATGGCGTCAAACTATGCCGCGACGCCGGCATCAAGATCGGCGTGCGGTTCACGCTGACACAGGACAATGCGAAAGATTTGCCGGCGTTGCTGAAGCTGGTGGACGACGAAGGCATCGACAAATTTTACCTGTCGCACCTGAATTATGCCGGACGCGGCAACAAGAACCGCGGCCATGATGCATTCCTGGAAACCACCCGCAATGCGATGGATTTGCTGTTCGATACCTGCTGGGAGAATATCCAGAATGGCGTCGAAAAGGAATTCGTCACCGGCAATAACGATGCTGACGGCGTCTACCTGCTGCACTGGGTGCGCCGTCGTTTCCCCGAACGGGAGGCGGCCCTGCGCGCCAAACTGGCGCAATGGGGCGGCAACTCGTCCGGCGTTAATGTTGCCAATATCGACAATCTTGGCAATGTCCATCCCGACACGTTCTGGTGGCATCACAACCTGGGTAATGTGCGTGAGCGGCCGTTTTCCGAAATCTGGAACGACACTTCCGACCCGCTGATGGCCGGCTTGAAAGCGGTGCCGCGTGTGATTAAAGGCCGTTGCGGCGAATGCAGTTATTTTGATGTTTGTGGCGGCAATACCCGGGTGCGTGCGTTGCAATTGACGGACGACCCTTGGCAGGAAGACCCCGCATGCTACATGTCGGATGCGGAAATCGGACTCGATAGCGGACGGGAGCGGGTCAAGATGGCACCGTACATTCCGGTGCGACGCGCGAGGGCTGCAGAATGAGGCCGGCGTCAGTGAACAGGCTGCTATGCGGTTTGACGCTGGCGCTGGCCGGCACCGCGTTTTCAGCATCGGCGGCACCCAACGATCCGGCGGATGCGCCCGTTGCTGCGGCATTGAATACCAATGTAAATACGATCTATCAGGCCAACTGCGCCTCCTGTCACGGCGCCGATCGCCTCGGCGCAACCGGGCCGGCTTTATTGCCGGGCAATCTGGATCGCCTGCGTCGCCCGGCCGCCATCAAGACCATCACCGAAGGCCGCATTGCGACCCAGATGCCGGCTTTTGGCGCCACCCTGAGTGCGCAACAGATCAGCGCGCTGGCCGATCTGATCTATGCGCCGCTGGCGCAGACACCGGTCTGGGGCATGGATGAAATTCGCGCCTCGCGGATTGAACACGTAAAAGTCGGCAGCCTGCCCGACAAGCCGGTATTCAAGGCAGATCCGCTGAACCTCTTTGTGGTGGTGGAAATTGGCGACCATCATGCGACGATTCTGGATGGCGACAAGTTCGAACCGATTGTCCGTTTTCCAACCCGTTATGCATTGCATGGCGGCCCGAAATTTTCGCCGGACGGACGCTATGTGTATTTTGCGTCGCGTGACGGCTGGATCGCCAAATACGATATCTGGAACCTGAAAATGGTGGCGGAAGTGCGTGCCGGCATCAATACCCGCAATCTGGCGGTCTCCAGCGACGGGCGCTTTGCGATGGTCGCCAATTATTTTCCGAATACGCTGGTGGCATTCGATACCCGCGACTTGTCGCCGATCCGTGTGATTGATGTCAAGGACGATAACGGCAAGTCCTCGCGCGTGTCCGCCGTGTACGACGCTGCGCCGCGCAACAGCTTCATCGCCGCGCTGAAAGATATCCCAGAAGTATGGGAGCTGAGTTACGACGAAAAAGCGCCGCCCGTCTATGCCGGCCTGGTGCATGACTACAAGATGGCCGAAGGGCTGGCCGTCAAGGGACCATTTCCACCGCGCCGCATCAAGCTGGATGACTTTCTGGACGATTTCTTCTTCGATCCGGCTTACAACCACGTGATCGGGTCTTCTCGCGGCGGCCACGGTCAAGTGATAAACCTGAATATCGGACGCAAGATTGCCGATGTCGATTTGCCTGGCCTGCCGCATCTGGGTTCCGGCATAAGCTGGGATTATCAGGGTCATCCCGTGGTGGCGTCGCCCAACCTGAAAGAGGGCGTGGTGTCGGTAATCGACATGAAAACCTGGAAAACCATCAAGCAGATACCGACGCTGGGACCGGGTTTCTTCATGCGCAGCCATGAGAAGACGCCGTATGCCTGGGTCGATGTATTCAATGACCCAAAACACCATGATGTGATCCAGATCATCGACAAGAAGACGCTGGAAATCGTCAAACAATTAAAGCCCCGCCCGGGGAAAATTGCCGCGCATACCGAATTCACGCGCAACGGCAAATACGCAGTGGTGAGCATCTGGGAAAACGATGGCGAACTGGTCATCTACGATGCGAAAACGCTGGAGATAGTCAAGCGCATCCCGATGAACAAGCCTTCCGGCAAATACAATGTGTACAACAAGATCACGCGCTCGGAGGGCACCAGTCATTGACTGTCTGATGACTGGGGATAAAAAGCCGCTTGTGAATGCAAGCGGCTTTTTTGATTTTTGGCCAGCAAGAACCTGCTGTGACATTTACAATCGAAAACACCGCCGTCCGCTTGCTGATGCTGGCGCATCCAGTAGCGCCCAAACAATTGTGCCAATCGGGGAATCCTCATGATGAACAACACCTTGCGTAATATCGTGCAAAAGATGCCGAAGGCGGAACTGCATATCCATATTGAAGGTTCGTTGGAGCCGGAACTGATTTTTGCGCTTGCCCAGCGTAATCAGGTAACGCTGGCGTATCCATCGGTGGAGGCGTTGCGCAGCGCCTATGCATTCACCGACCTGCAATCCTTCCTCGATATTTACTATGCAGGTGCCAGCGTCTTGCGCACCGAGCAAGATTTCTATGATATGACCACCGCCTATCTGGTGCGGGCGCAGGCTGACAACGTGCGCCATGCGGAGATTTTCTTCGATCCGCAAACCCACACCGCACGCGGGGTGCCGATGGAGGCGGTGATCAATGGCATCCACCGCGCCTGTGCCGACGCGCAGCAGCAGTTCGACCTCAGTGCAAGTCTGATCCTGTGCTTCTTGCGCCACTTGTCGGAGGAAGATGCATTCGAGACACTGGAGCAAGCGTTGCCCTGGCGCGACAAGTTCATCGGCATCGGCCTGGATTCCTCCGAGCGCGGCCATCCGCCGGAAAAATTTGCGCGCGTGTTTGTCCGTTGCAAAGAACTGGATTTCCATCTGGTGGCCCACGCCGGAGAAGAAGGGCCGCCGGCTTACATCCAGACCGCGCTCGATCTGCTCAAGGTAGAGCGCATCGATCATGGTGTGCGTTGCCTGGAAGATGCTGCGTTGACGCAGCGGCTGGCGCGCGACCAGGTGCCGTTGACGGTGTGCCCGCTATCGAACCTCAAGCTGCGCGTGTTCGGCAGCATGCAGGAACATAATCTGCTGCAACTGCTGGAGGCAGGGCTGGTGGCAACCGTCAACTCGGACGATCCGGCGTATTTCGGCGGCTACATCAATGACAATTTCATCGCTGTCTTCGACGCGCTGCCGCTGACGCTGTTGCATGCACAGCAACTGGCGCGCAACAGCTTTCTGGCTGCATTCTTGGATGACAAGGCAAAGGCGCGGTATCTGGACGAGGTGGACGAATATTTCTGCGAAGTGGATTGGGGCGCTTGATTTGTATTTTTGTAATTTAGTAGAGTATTTTTAATTACCGCATATTTTATATGCGGATAATCCATTGTTTTTTGTTATACATAGGCATGTATAATAATTTAGCCGTTTGCCTGGCTTGAGTATCCTGTCGAAATTGTGAAGGCCACCTTTTGATTCTCAAACAATCCCTGCGCATGACGCTGCGCGACTGGCGCGCCGGCGAGTTGCGTTTTCTGCTGATTGCACTGGTGGTGGCGGTTGCCGCCTTGTCTTCGGTCGGTTTCTTTGTCGACCGCATGGGTGCCGGGCTGGAGCGTGATGCGCTGCAATTGATCGGTGCCGACTTGCTGATCCGGGCCGATCAGACGATCGATCCGCTCTGGCGTACCGAGGCGCAGCGGCGCGGCCTTAGGTTGGCCGACACCGTGACCTTTCCCAGCATGGCAACGTCCGGCTCGGGCGACGATTCGATATCCCGCTTGGTTGCGCTGAAAGCGGTGTCGGCAGGCTACCCGTTGCGCGGCAGCATGAAGATTTTCGAGCGCCCCGATGGGCCGGAGCAGATCACGCGCGCGATTCCGGCGCCCGGCACGGTATGGGTCGATCCGGCGCTGCTGACCGGCCTGAAGCTGGCGATCGGCAGCCGCATGAAGCTGGGCGACAAGGAGTTCCAGATTGCCAGGCTGATTGCCGCCGAGCCGGACCGCGGCTCGGGCTTCATGAGTTTTTCGCCGCGCGTGATGATCGCCGCCACTGATCTGGCGGCGACAAATCTGGTACGGCCCGGCTCGCGCGTGACTTACCGCTTGCAGGTGGCGGGCGAGATGCCGGCGATCACCGGCTTCCAGCACTGGGTGCAGCAGCGCATCGAGACCGATCAGCGCAAAGGCGTTTCTCTGGAATCGCTGGAATCGGGCCGCCCCGAAATGCGCACCACGCTCGACCGCGCCGGCCAGTTCCTGTCGCTGGTCGGACTGTTGTCGGCGATGCTGGCGGCGGTGGCAATCGCGATGGCCGCGCGGCGCTTCATGCTGCGCCATCTGGATGCCTGCGCGATGCTGCGCTGCCTGGGCTTGACCCAGCGTGAAGTCACGCTGCTGTATCTGAACGAATTCCTGCTGATCGGTTTGATCGGCAGCCTGCTGGGTGCGCTGACCGGATTTGCCGCCCATTTCGTGCTGCTGGAGTGGCTGGGGCAACTGGTGTCGAAATCATTGCCGCCGGCATCCATTCTGCCGGCGCTGCAGGGTGTCGCCATTGGCCTGTTGTTGCTGATCGGCTTTGCGTTGCCGCCGATTTTGCAGCTGCGCAATGTGCCGCACAATCGCGTGATACGGCGAGAGCAGGAGGCGCCCAAGCCGATGGCGCTGGCAACTTACGGGCTGGGCGGGGTGGTGTTCGTCGCGCTGCTGTTGTGGCAGGCCGGGGATGTCAAGCTGGGCTTGATTACCGCAGCGGCATTCTTGCTCGGGCTGGCGGTCTTCGCGCTGATCGGCTGGCTAGCCCTGAAAACACTGCGCACCCTGCGCGGCGCGATCGACAGCCAGAGTTGGCGTTTTGCGGTGACTTCCCTGCAACGCCGCCCGGCGGCCACCGTGGTGCAGATCGTCGCGCTGGCACTGGGTTTGATGGCGCTGCTGCTGTTGACCGTGGTGCGAGGCGACCTGATCGGCGCCTGGCGCAATGCGACGCCGCCCGATGCCCCGAATCATTTCGTCATCAACATCCAGCCGGATCAAAAGGAGCTGATCGAAGCGCGTTTCGCGCAGCAAGGCATCAGCGGGGCAACCCTGTACCCGATGATTCGCGGACGCCTAATCGAAGTCAACGACACGACCATAGACGGCGCAACTTATCCGGATGAGCGTGCCAAACGATTGATAGAACGCGAATTCAATCTATCCACGATGTCAGGCTTGCCGCCATTGAACAAGCTCGTCAGCGGCAGCTGGTACGATGATGCGGCACCCGAAGCGTCGGTCGAGCAGGGGCTGGCCAAGACCCTGAAGCTGCAGTTGGGCGATACCCTCACTTTCGACATCGCCGGGCAAAGAGTGGCAGCGCCGGTGACCAGCATCCGCAAGCTGGACTGGAGTTCGATGCAGGTTAATTTTTTCGTAATCCTGAACCCGAAGCTGATGACCGATATGCCGCAGACCTGGATCACCGCTTTTTATCTGCCTGCGGCGCAGAGCAATTTCGTCAATGACTTGACGCGCGAATTTCCGAACCTGACGGTGGTCGATCTGGGCAGCGTGCTGCGGCAGATTCAGGCGGTGCTGGATCAGGTGGTTACCGCAGTCGAATTCCTGTTCCTGTTTACGCTGGCGTCGGGTGTGCTGGTGTTGTACGCGGCGCTGGTCGGTACGCAGGATCAGCGTTCGCAGGAATCCAGCCTGCTGCGCGCGTTGGGTGCGACCCGCAAGCAGTTGTCGCGGGCGCAATGGATTGAATTTTTGCTGGTCGGCGGCCTGGCCGGCTTGCTGGCCGCCAGCGGCGCGGCGGCGATCGGCTGGGCGCTGGCCAGCTTCGTGTTCGATTTCGAATGGAGCTTCAACCCCACGGTCTGGCTGGCCGGTATCCTGGCAGGCGCAATCTGCGCGATCATCGGCGGTTGGCTCGGACTGCGCAATGTGCTGAACCGGCCGCCGTTGCAAACCCTGCGTGAAGTCTAATGCGCGTCCGTAACTCTTTAAAGTGTCTCCGCCCATGACCCAGACCGAATTCATCGCCTTGTTGCTGTTTGCCGCAGTCATCGTCATTTTGCAAATCATGTTGTTGCTGCGCACCCGATCGGCGGACATAGGCCCAAGGATTGGGCAATTGCAGCAGGACTTGCAGCAGCACCACCAAAATACCAGCGAGCGCACCGAGCGCGAATTGCGCACCCAGGTGCAGCAGACCGCCCAGGGTACGCGGGAAGAATTGACGCATAATCTGGTGCGCTTCCACCAGACGTTCGCAGCTCAGCTGACCAGCGTGGCCACCGTGCAAAATAGCCAGATCGACGCCTTCGGCCAGCAACTGGCCAAGCTCAACGCAGTCAATGGACAGCAACTGGAAGCGATGCGCCAGGCCATGCTGTTGCAGGGGCAAGCCGGGCGCGAGGAGCAGGCCGGATCGCTGCAGCGTTTCGGCGACACGATTCAGCAGTCGCTAACGGCCCTGACGGAATCGAATGCCCAGCGCATGGCCGAAGTGCGCGCCACGCTGGAAGCCAGGATCAAGGATTTGCAGGCCGATAACGGCAGCCGGCTGGAAGAGATGCGCAAGACGGTCGATGAGAAGCTGCACGCGACCCTGGAGCAACGCCTGGGCGAATCCTTCAAGCTGGTTTCCGACCGTCTGGAAAAAGTGCATCAGGGGCTGGGCGAGATGCAGACGCTGGCGATCGGCGTGGGCGACTTGAAGCGGGTGCTGACCAACGTCAAGTCGCGCGGCACCTGGGGCGAAGTGCAGCTGGAAATGCTGCTGGAACAGATGCTGACCAGCGACCAGTACGCGAAGAATGTCGAAACCATTCCCGGCACCGGCGCGCGGGTAGAGTTCGCCATCAAGCTGCCCGGCAACGACGCCGGCGGCACGCCGGTCTGGATGCCGATTGACGCCAAATTCCCGAAGGAGCAGTACGAACGCCTGTGCGAAGCCGCCGAGCGGGCCGACGCCGATGGCGTGGCCACGGCCGGGCGCGAGTTGGAGCGCGCGGTACGCGGCGAAGCCAAGACCATCGCCGAGAAATACCTGTCGCCGCCGCTGACCACCGACTTTGCGATCCTGTTCCTGCCGACCGAAGGCCTGTATGCGGAAGTCATGCGCCGCCCCGGCCTGGCCGACGAGTTGCAGCGCCTGCACCGCGTCACCATAGCCGGCCCGTCGACCTTGTCGGCCTTGCTCAACAGCCTGCAAATGGGCTTTCGCACGTTGGCGCTGGAAAAACGCTCGTCCGAAGTGTGGCAGGTGCTGGGCGCGGTAAAGACCGAGTTCGGCAAGTTCGGCGAAGTTCTCGCCGCTACCAAGGCGACCCTGGAGCGCGCGGCAAAAAATATCGAAAGCGCTGAAACCCGCACCCGCCAGATGACCCGCAAGCTCAAATCGGTGGAGGCCTTGCCGGCCGATGTGGCGCAACAAATGCTTAGCGGAGACGGCGATAGCCCTTTATTATTAGTTGAGTAATTTAGTGCGGAATTCCTTGATAGATATCAATGCCGCATTTCTTGCGCAACACTTACTATTGCACGCATGACACGGCCAGTACTTGTCTGCGCCATGCCGCATAAATTAAGCTGACGCTTTATTCGCTGATAACAACTACAACTACGAAAGGAATTTAATAAAAATGAGCTCAGCATTCACAAAATCGACTGCTAGAAACATCTTTTACGGCGGCTCGGTATTTTTCTTCTTGCTGTTTCTTGCGCTGACGTTTGATACGACGATGGCGTTACCCAAGCGTGATAATCGGGCAAACTTGACTGAATCAGCAGTGCGTGGCAAGCATATTTGGGAGACGCGCAACTGTATCGGCTGTCATACGCTACTGGGTGAGGGCGCGTATTTTGCGCCGGAACTGGGTAATGTATATAAACGCCGTGGCCCCGAATTCATCAAGGCCTGGATCAAGACTCAGCCGACGGGCGCGCCAGGACGCCGACAAATGCCGCAATTTCATCTGACCGATGCGGAGTTGAATGACATGGTGGAATTTCTGAAGTATGCATCTGACATCAATACTAACAATTGGCCGCCGAATATCGAAGGCTGACCACGGCACAAAAATAAAATGTAACAAGCGGAGAATATAATGCAATACAAATCACAGGCTGTCGCGAAGCCCTATTTCATCGCGGCGATTGGCCTTTTCACAGGACAGATCCTTTTTGGCCTGATCATGGGGCTACAGTATGTCATTGGGGATTTCCTGTTTCCGGCAATCCCGTTTAACGTGGCGCGGATGGTGCATACCAATCTGCTTATCGTCTGGTTGTTGTTCGGATTCATGGGGGCCGCGTATTACCTGATTCCCGAGGAATCAGAGCGGGAATTGCATAGCCCGATGCTGGCGCTGGTCATGTTCTGGATATTTCTTGCGGCGGGTGCGCTGACCGTCGTTGGATACCTGACGGTGCCGTACGCGACACTGGCCGCGATGACCGGTAACGACTTGCTGGCAACGATGGGGCGTGAGTTCCTGGAGCAGCCGCTGCCGACCAAGGTGGGTATCGTGATCGTCGCCCTGGCGATGCTGTACAACCTGTCGATGACCGTACTGCGCGGCCGCAAGACCAGCATCAGTCTGGTCATGCTGGTTGGCCTGTGGGGACTGGCATTGTTCTTTCTGTTTTCGTTCTACAACCCAAGTAATCTGGTGTTGGACAAGATGTACTGGTGGTGGGTGGTCCATATGTGGGTCGAAGGGGTCTGGGAACTGATTCTCGGTTCAATGCTGGCCTTCGTGCTGATCAAGGTAACCGGGGTTGATCGTGAAGTGATTGAGAAGTGGCTGTATGTGATCATCGCCATGTCGCTAATATCGGGCATCATCGGCACCGGTCATCACTTCTACTGGATCGGTTTGCCGGAATACTGGCAATGGTGGGGCAGCGTATTCTCCGCTCTGGAGCCTATTCCATTCTTCATGATGACCTTATTCGCGTTCAATATGGTTAACCGCAGACGTCGCGATCATCCGAACAAGGCCGCCGTATTGTGGGCGTTGGGTACCGGTGTGATGGCCTTCCTGGGCGCCGGTGTCTGGGGCTTCCTGCACACACTGGCTCCGGTGAACTTTTACACGCATGGCAGCCAGATTACCGCAGCGCATGGTCACATGGCCTTCTACGGTGCCTATGTAATGGTGGTGCTGACCATGATCAGCTATGCAATGCCCAAGATGCGCGGTCGTGACGCCAATTGCGAACGTGCACAGGTTGTGGAAATGTGGGCGTTCTGGCTGATGACGGTATCGATGGTATTCATCACGCTGTTCCTGACCGCTGCCGGCATTTTGCAGATCTGGTTGCAGCGTATAGCTACCCAGCCAATGTCGTTCATGGCGACGCAGGACCAGTTGGCGTTGTTCTATTGGATGCGCGAAGTCGCTGGGGTGGTATTTTTGATCGGTCTGGTGCTTTATATTGCCAGCTTCTTCATCAAGGGTAAGACTGCAACTGTAGCCTGATCCTGTTTGCCCGTCCGGTTTGCGCCGGGCGGGTTCGGATATTTATTTTGAGTGCCAGTGTACAAACCATGCCTCGCAAGATCAGCCGCGGATTACCGGGCGATCTGGCCATGTGGTTCTTCATATTTGCCGAACTGGTGGTGTTCGGCATCTTTTTTTTGGCTTACGCTTTTGCTCGTTCCAGCGATGTTGAGTTGTTCAATGCCTCTCAGCTGCAATTGGATCGCAGCAGCGGCTTAATCAATACCGTTTTACTAATTAGCAGCAGTTATTTTGTCGTCAGGGCCGTCGAGTGCATCCGGCATGACCAGGGCAAGCGCAGCGCGCGCTGGCTGGCCGTAGCCATGGCCTGCGGCGGTATTTTCGCGGTGCTGAAGCTGTTCGAGTTTGCTGCCAAGATCGAGGCCGGCATCACGATGTCGACCAATACCTTTTTCATGTTTTACCTGTTTCTTGCGTTTTTTCATTTCATGCATGTCATTCTCGGCATGGTGATTCTTGGCGCGATTGCCCTTAAGGCACGGCGTGGCGGCTACAGTGCGGCAGACCATGCCGGAGTCGAAACCGGAGCGGCCTACTGGCACATGGTCGATCTGGTCTGGATCATATTGTTTCCGCTGATTTATGTAATGCATTGAACAACTATGTCTAATACAAAAATAGCCACCTTTCAATGGGTCGCCTTGTTGCTGCTGACCTCACTTACCTTTGGCCTGGCCGAGTCCGGCCTATCCGGTCGCGCTATGCTGCTTCCTGTATTACTGGTCACCTTACTCAAGGGGCGCATTGTGATCGATCGCTTCATGGCGCTGCAGGGCGTGGCCGGCCCGTGGCGCTGGATTGTGCTGGGCTGGCTGGTGTCGGTGCTGGGCCTGATCGGTTTTGCCTTTCGCGCCTGAATAACTGGAGAGACAAATGAACGACATGACCGCAGCGAACCTGCTGGCAAAAATTGCGATTCCGTTTTACCAACCAGTAGGTAACGAGTGTGTATTGTTCGAATACGCATTTCGCAATCGCCTGCCGTTGCTGATCAAGGGCCCGACCGGTTGCGGCAAGACCCGTTTTGTCGCCCACATGGCAGCCAGACTGGCGCGCCCGCTGATTACGGTGGCCTGCCATGACGATTTGACCGCTGCCGATCTGGTCGGACGGCATCTGATCGGCGACGGTCAGACCATCTGGTCCGACGGCCCGCTCACCCGCGCGGTGCGCCAAGGCGGCATCTGCTATCTGGACGAGGTGGTCGAGGCGCGCAAGGACACTACGGTGGTGCTGCATCCATTGACCGATGACCGGCGCATTCTGCCGATCGAGCGCACCGGCGAAGAGTTGCAGGCGCCGGACGATTTCATGCTGGTGGTTTCGTACAATCCCGGCTACCAGAATTTGCTCAAAAGCCTGAAGCCATCGACCCGCCAGCGCTTCGTCGCCATCAGTTTCGATTTTCCGCCGGCCGCACTGGAGCAGCAAATTGTGGTCAGTGAAACCGGCGTCGATGCTTTGCTGGCGCAGCGCCTGGTAACGCTGGTCGGGCATTTCCGGCAGCTGAAGGATCACGATCTGGAAGAGGCAGCCTCGACCCGCCTGCTGGTGTATGCGGCCAGCCTGATCATGGCCGGCTGCGATCCGGTGTCGGCGTGCGAAGCTGCACTGATCGAACCGCTGACCGACGATGCCGACACTGCAGCCGCTTTGCTTGAAGTGGTCAAGGCAACCTTCGGGCGATGAACACCCCTGATACCCATGTTTCGGTTGCGGTGCAGGCAGAAGTTCTCTATCTGATCAACCTGCTGCTAGCACCGGGTCTGGGTTTCATCGGCTTGCTTTGGCTGGCACGGCAGCATGCAAATGACCCGAGTGAATTAATCCGTTGCCATTTGCGGCAGACCATTGTGGCAAGTCTGTGGGCCGGTGCATTGTTGATTGCTGTAACACTGTTGATCGTCCTGCTGGGCGGCTTTGATAACCCGGCAACTTGGGTAGTGCTGATTCTTTATTTTGTCTGTTGTCATGCTGTGTTGATCTTGTTCGGTGTGCTCGGTTTGGCTCGCGCCATGGCTAATCAACTGTATATTTATCCATTGATCGGGAGCCGGCGATGGTAAGCGAGGTGCGCCGCCTATCCACCGGGCCGCGGGTGGCCGCAGCCACGGGTGCCAACGCTCGTGGATGGTTCGGACTGCCAGTGCAGCGCTGGCGCCAGTTTACGCAGGCCGGGTTTTTCATCCTGTTCATCCTGGCGCCGGTATTCGATATCTTCCGGCTCGATCTGAACCTGAAGCATCTGATTTTGTTCGGCTTCGATTGGACGCTCGGGCTGGATGAATTCATCGCCGGCCGCGCGTCGGCGGCGCAGGCCTCGCTGAACATCGTATTGCGTGGATTTCTGCCGCTGGTGGCGATAGGCGGCACGCTGATTTTCGTCAGCTGGAAGTGGGGCCGCCTGTACTGCGGCTGGCTCTGCCCGCATTTTTCAGTGGTCGAAACCATTAACCAGACCTTGCGGCGCGCGATCGGCAAGCTAAGTTTGTGGGACCCCGAACCGCTGCCGGCGCGCAATCCGGATGGCAGCCAGACGCGCAAAGATGCGATCTGGTGGTTTGCGGTGATGCCGCTGGTGATTTGCTTCTCGATGCTGTGGGCGACCGTGCTGCTGACCTATCTGCTGCCGCCGTTCGAGATCTACGGCAATCTTTGGCATCGCACGCTGACCCGCAATCAGAGCATTTTTCTGACTGCCGCCAGCCTGGCATTTTTTGTCGAATTCATGTTCGCGCGCCACCTGTTCTGTCGCTACGGTTGCGCGGTCGGCTTGTTTCAGAGCCTGGCGTGGATGGGCAACGACAAGGCGATGGTGGTCGGTTTCGAGCGCGAGCGCGCCAAGGATTGCGCCAGCTGTTACTCGGCTTGCGATCATGTGTGTCCGATGCGCCTCAATCCGCGCAATGTGAAGCGCCTGATGTTCGCCTGCGTACAGTGCGGCCAGTGCGTCGATGCCTGCGAACACACCCAGGCCGACAATCCGGCCGGTTCGCTGCTGCACTGGGTGCACGAAACCCGGGCCGAATCGGAGGCAGCCCTGAATGGCAGCACCGCACGCACGATACAGATTGCCATCGTGCGCGATGCGCCTGCAAAAACCGACTAGCCTGAGAGTTGAGTAAACCTAGATTCCTTGGTTGACCGCTTACTACCTTCGATAAACATATGAATTCATTGAAATTTTTTATGATTGAGCAGTTCACCGTTTGGGTGAGAACGCTACATGCGCGATTGCACACTTTTCCGGTCCTCTGGCGTTGTTGCTCCTCCTAGCGGAATGCAGTCCGCTTCGTCGTCTCGCCTAGCCAGAGAACCGGAAAAATGCACACTCACG
>JAUYNR010000108.1 GCA_030698225.1 Oxalobacteraceae bacterium
CAAGATGCAAAACACTGGCAGCAGCGATGGCACCTGGCCGCACCCGTACGGCACGACCGCGACCGGATTGCCGTTCCTCGGCGGGCAAATCACAGCGGAAGAATTGAGCCGTGGCGAGATTCGCCATGCGATCGGCATTTCGCTGGTCGAAACAGAGGCCTCGACTGTGTTCTCCTGGCCGGCAAATCGATCCGATGGACGCAATCCCGAGCTGGTCCGCAATCGCATCCCGCAAGGACTGCGCTTTCGCCTCGACCCCGGCGTCAATGTTGACGCGCTGGCCATGAGCACTGCCGGCAAGATCATTGCAAAAGCCGCGCAGAAATATGGTTTCGTCGTATGGGACAAGGCCGGCGCAATCTCGATCCGGGCCCAGAACCCAAAATCCTACACGGCGCTCGGACAAGCCGACCCGTATAGCGCTCTGTTCGGCGGCAAGCCGTCCTATGCCGTGCTGGATGGACTCCCCTGGGAACGCCTGCAATTCATGCCAATGAACTACGGCAAGCCCTAAAGTCAGCTGCCGAGCCACCCCTGACTGGCGCCGGCCGCGCGACAAAGTGGGAGCAGGAGCCAACTCCTGTTCCAGCTTCGCTCTCACAGGAACAAAATACATTGGGTATATGAAAATATACACTCATTCACGCATATATTGAAAGCGCTAGTAAAAATACATAACATAGTATATTTATTGCCCTAGCCCGCTGGATTTGCCTGGCGGGCAGAAATCGCTGCTTCATTTACACGCCGCGGGCCTGCCATTCGGTACAATCACTGCATGATTTCCGAATTCGACCTGATTGCCCGCTACTTCACCCGCGCCCAACCCGGCCATCCCCAGGTGGTGCTGGGGATCGGCGACGATTGCGCGCTGCTGAATCCGACCCCCGGCATGGTACTGGCGATTTCCAGCGACATGCTGGTCGAGGGACGGCACTTTCTGCCCGACGCCGACCCGAAAAAACTCGGCCACAAATCCCTGGCCGTGAACCTGTCCGACCTGGCGGCAATGGGCGCCCGGCCGCTCGGTTTTACGCTGGCGCTTTCCTTGCCGCAGCCTGACCAGACGTGGCTGGCGGGGTTTGCCGACGGCTTGTTCGCGCTGGCCGATGCACACGATTGCGCGCTGATCGGCGGCGACACCACCAAGGGGCCGCTGAACATCTGCATCACGATTTTCGGTGAAATCCCGCCCGGGCAGGCGCTGCGGCGCGATGCGGCACTTGCGGGCGACGACATCTGGGTCTCCGGCACGCTGGGTGACGCACGCCTGGCGCTGGCCGGCTTGCGACAGGAAGTCGCGCTCGACCCAGCCGAGCAGGCCGCCGCTGCCGCCCGACTGGACACGCCGAGCCCGCGCGTGGCGCTCGGACTGGCCTTGCGCGGCGTCGCCCATGCCGCCATCGACATCTCGGACGGCCTGAGCGGCGACCTCGGGCATATCTTGCAACGCTCCGGCTGCGGCGCGCTGGTCAAGCTCGATGCGCTGCCGCCGGGTCCGGTGCTGGCACGCCAGCCGCAAGCGCTGCAGCGCGAATTTGCGCTGTCCGGCGGCGACGATTACGAACTCTGCTTCACCGCTGCCGTCACGCAACGCGCCGCAGTACTGGCTGCAGCACAGGCTGCCGGCATCACGGTCACCCGCATCGGCAGCATTGAGCCGGCCGCCGGCCTGCGGCTGGTCGATGCCAGCGGAGCGGCGCTCGATCTGCAATTTTCGTCTTTCGACCACTTCACGTCGCCATGAACACACCCGTCCACGGCGCGCTGCCGGTCAAGGCCACTGCCCGCTTCATGCTGGCCCATCCGGCCCATATCATCGCCCAGGGTTTCGGCAGCGGCTTGTCGCCGATCATGCCGGGCACCTCCGGCACGCTGTACGGCTGGCTGTTGTTTGCGGTGCTGAGCTTGCGCTGGCCCGAAATTTTCACCCCACTCAACTGGGCCGTCATCATCGTGGTCGGCTTTGCGCTCGGGGTCTGGGTCTGCGAAGTCACCGGCCGCAATCTCGGCGCAGCTGACCACGGCAGCATGGTGTGGGATGAAATTATCGCGTTCTGGCTGGTGCTGCTATTCATTATGCCGGCCGACTTCACGACCCAATGCTGGGCATTTATCTGGTTCCGTTTTTTTGATATGGTCAAGCCACCACCGATCCGCTATTTCGACCGCCACATCAAGGGCGGCTTTGGGGTGATGTGGGACGACATCATGGCAGCGTTTTATACCTTGCTGGTGTTTGCGTTGTGGCGTGCGATATAGGAATGTACAGCAAAGAATTTACAGCGAAAGATTTGTAACAGTTGGCAAACCAGGAGGGGATTGAAATGGAAGAAATCATCAAATTAGCGGCAGAAGTCGGCCAGGCACTGGAACAAAAAAACCTACTGCTGGCTACCGCGGAATCCTGCACCGGCGGCGGCGTAGCGCAAGCGATCACTGAAATTGCCGGATGCTCGGAATGGTTCGATTGCGGCTTCATCACCTACTCGATCGACTCCAAAACGGAAATGCTCGATATCTCCGACGCACTCATCGCGCAGCATGGCGCAGTCAGCGAAGAAATCGCCGCCGCGATGGCACAAGGCGCACTGGCCAACAGCAGCGCGCATGTTGCTTTATCGACTACTGGTATCGCCGGCCCCACCGGCGCGGTACCGGGCAAACCGGTCGGCACAATGTGCTTCGGCTGGGCCATGGGCGACCGGATCGCAACCGAACGCAAGGTCTTCAGCGGCGACCGCCACGCGGTGCGCGAACAGACCGTCGCGCATAGCCTGCAAGGCTTGCTGCGGTTCCTGAAAACGCCGGCCTGACACTGTCGAAAAAACGCCAGGTTCACGACCTGACGTTTGTCTATCGGTGCTGCATCCGATCCGCCTGCAAGCTACTGCATTGCCGCATCGCCCAAGCTGATCACCGCGTCGAACAGCGCATCGATATCGCGCTGCTCGGTGCGATGGTTGACCACTGCCACCCGTATCGCCAGGCAGCCGTTGACCGTGGTGGCGGACGGCGCGGCGATGCCGGATTCGTGCAGATCGGCGATCAGGTCGGCATTGACACGATCGCTGTCGGCGCTGCGGTAGCGGAAACAGACGATATTCAGCGAAGCCGGCGACAACAGTTCCAGCTTCGGTTCGGCCTCGATCTTTTGCTGCAGGTATTGCGCCAGCGCGCAGGTGCCGGCAATCATCCGGCCCAGCTTTTCAGCGCCGTAGACCTTGATCGTAAACCAGGTTTTCAGCGCCCGGAAACCGCGCGACAGGTCGGGACCGAAGTCGCACGGCCACGGCGAACCGGCCGCCAGACCGCGCGCCTCGCGTCGCAGGTAGGCCGCCGGCGAGGCAAACGCGTCGTGATGCAGCGTGCCGTCGCGCACCAGAAAGAAACCGGCATCGTAGGGCACCTGCATCCACTTGTGGAAATCGAAGGCGATGCTGTCGGCGCGCTCTATGCCTTGCAGGCGCGGCGCGATCTCGCCGGACAACATCGCCAGCGCGCCGTAAGCGCCATCGATATGGAACCACAGCCCTTCGCTGGCCGCGATGTCGGCCAGCGCGTTCAGGTCGTCGATCGCGCCGTGGTTGACGGTGCCGGCCGAACCGGCTATGAAAAACGGCGTGAAGCCCTGCTGCCGGTCGGCAGCAATCGTGCGCTGCAGCGCTGCCAGATCGATCTGATGCTGGGCATTCATCGGAATCACCCGCAATGCATCAAACCCCAGCCCGGACAAATCGACCGCCTGCGCAATGCAGCCGTGCGCGCCGGCCGAAGTGTAGGCGGTCAACCGCTTGCCGCCGGCAGCCAGCCCGTGCTGCCGCACTTGCGGCCCCAGCGCCGCGGTGCGCGCCACCAGCACGCTCATCAGGTTCGCCATCGAGCTGCCGGTGACGAACAGGCCGGTGGCAGTGTCCGGGAAACCGAACAGTTCGCGCACCCAGCGCAGCACCTGCCGCTCGACTTCCAGCGGCATCTGGTCGCGCGCGCCCAGGTTGGCGTTCAAGCCGGCCGCCAGCATCTCGGCCAGCATCCCGACCGGGTTGCCGCCGCCCTGCACCCAGCCCATGAAGCCCGGATGCGTATTGCCGGCCGCATACGGCAAGATGTCCTGCATGAAGCTGTCGTGCACCGCGGCCAGGTCGGTCGGCGCAGTCGGCAGCGGTTCGGTGAAAATATCACGCTTGTGCTGCGGGATCGGCTGCCAGACCGGGCGCTGGCGCAGGTTCGCCATGTAATCGACGATGTCGTCCAGCATCAGGTGGCCTTGCGCGCGCAGCGCTTGCCAGTCGTCCGGGTCCAGCGAGTGGGAATCTTTCGAAGTCATTTTTCCGCTTGTTTCTCTTGAAGTGCGCAGTCTGGAATTACCCTGAAAACGATTAACTGCGGCAGCGATTGATCGCATCGCGCGTCGCCAGCGCAACGCTGCGCGCGGCCGCAGCAAAATCCTCGCCGCCGCCCGCATACAGGATAGCGCGGGAAGAATTGATCATCATGCCACAGCCGTCGGCGGTCTTGCCAGCCGCCACGGTGGCTGCAACGTCGCCGCCCTGGGCGCCGATGCCGGGCACCAGCAGCGGCATCGCGCCGACAATCGCACGCACTTGCGCCAGTTCGTTGGGAAAGGTGGCGCCGACCACCAGCGCGCACTGGCCGTTGGTGTTCCATTTCTCGGCCACCAGTTGCGCCACATGCTGGTACACAGGTTTGCCATCGGCATTCAGGAATTGCAACTCGGAGCCGCCCGGGTTCGAAGTGCGGCACAGCACGATGGTGCCGCGATCCTGCCATTCCAAATACGGCGCGACTGAATCGGAACCCATGTACGGGTTCACCGTCACCGCATCGGCGCCATAACGCTCGAACGCTTCGCGCGCATATTGCTCGGCGGTGGCGCCGATATCGCCGCGCTTGGCGTCCAGGATCACCGGCAGCTGCGGGTAGCTGGCGCGTAGATAGCTGCACAGCGCTTCCAGCTGATCTTCGGCCCGCGCCGCGGCAAAATACGCGATCTGCGGCTTGAACGCGCACGCGGTATCGGCGGTGGCGTCGACAATCGCCTTGCAGAAGGTAAAGATTGCGTCCGGCCGCCCTTGCAGATGGGGCGGGAATCTGCTGCTGTCCGGGTCCAGCCCGACGCACAGCAGGGAATCGTGCGCGGCCCAGGCAGCGGAGAGTTTTTCGATGAATGTCATGGCATATCGGGAGTGAGGCAAACCCATGCATTGTAACGCGCCCGAGCGCGCTGCAAGGGAGGGTGGCCATGGCCGTGGGCGACAGGCAATTGAAATCGCGGCGCAGCCCCCAAAATAAGGCTTTGAGCGGTAACATGATGTTTACTACATTGCAACTCCAACACTTCAGGGAAATTCAAATGAACAAATGGCTGAAACTGATTGCAATCGCGGCGCTGAGCGCCACCCTGTCGGCCTGCGGCTATAACGACTTCCAGGCTAAAGATGAAGGCATCAAGGCGGCTTGGGGCGAAGTGGTCAACCAGTACCAGCGCCGCGCCGACCTGATTCCGAACCTGGTCAATACCGTCAAGGGTTACGCCTCGCACGAGAAGGACACGCTGGAAGCGGTAATCAAGGCGCGCGCCGCCGCCACCAGCTTCCAGATCACGCCGGAAGTATTGAACAATCCGGAAGCCTTCAACAAGTTCCAGCAGGTGCAGGGCGAATTGTCCGGCGCGCTGTCGCGCCTGATGGCGGTATCGGAGAATTATCCGAACCTGAAAGCCGACACCAGCTTTCGCGACCTGCAATCGCAACTGGAAGGCACCGAAAACCGCATCACGGTAGCGCGCCAGCGTTACATCGTTGCAGTGCGGGAATACAACGTGCTGGCACGCAGTTTCCCGACCAATCTGACCGCGATGATTTTCAGTTACCAGGTCAAGCCCTCGTTTACGGTCGAAAATGAAAAAGCGATCTCGAACGCGCCCGCTGTGGATTTCGGCAAGTAAGATGCACGCGTTCCGGATTCTGCTCGCCTGCGCCTTGGCGCTCTGGCTGTCGGCGGCAGCGGCGCAGGATTTCGTGCCGGTGCCGCCGCTGTCAGGCCATGTGATCGACCAGGCCGGCATGCTCAATCCGCAGCAGCGCAGCAATCTGGACAATGTGCTGAAGGATTACGAAGCCCGCAGCGGCAGCCAGATCGCGATTCTGCTGGTCAACAGCACCGCGCCGGAAGCCATCGAGCAATACAGCATCCGGGTCGCCGACGCCTGGAAGCTGGGGCGCGAGGGCATCGATGACGGCGTCATCCTGGTGGTGGCAAAAGACAACGATAAAGCGTTGCGCCGCCTGCGCATCGAGGCCGGGCGCGGGATTCAGGGCACCGTCACCGATGCCCAGTCGAAACGCATCCTGCAGGACGTGATCGCGCCGTATTTCCGCCAGAACGATTATTACGGCGGATTGGCGGCCGCCATCAGCGCGCTGACCACGCTGATGGATCAGGAGCATCTGCCGGCGCCGGCCGGCAAGCAGGCGTCGCAAGACGGGCTGTCCGGCTGGCTGCCGATCCTGTTTCTATTTTTCATGTTCGCCGCGATCATTTACCGGCGCTCGCGCAGCTCGTTCAAGTACGGGCCCAAGGGCCGCAACGCCGGAGTCATTCTGGGCAGCGGCGGCCTGGGCGGGCTGGGCGGCTTCGGCGCCGGCGGTGGCTTCGGCCGGCATTCCGGCGGCTCGTCCGGCGGCGGCGGGTTTTCCGGCGGTGGCGGTGGTTTTGATGGCGGTGGCGCGTCGGGGGACTGGTAATGACGCATTTATTTTCTCTGCTTGCACGCCTGAAACGGCACCTGCTGACGACTTCCGGCACCGCTCGCCGCGCCTTCCCGCCCTCCACCCTGCACGCGATTGAAGCCACCATCGCCGCAGGCGAGACGCTGCACCGGGCCGAAGTCTGCCTGATCATCGAGCCGTCGCTGACGCCCACCGAAGTGCTGCAGCAAGTCTCGGCCCGCGACCGCGCGCGCGAGCTGTTCGCGCTGCATCGCATCTGGGACACCGAAGAGAATTGCGGCGTGCTGATCTACGTCAATCTGGCCGATCACAAGGTCGAAATCGTGACCGATCGCGCGGTAGGCAGGCTGATTGACGCCAGCCACTGGCAAGCGATTTGCCACACCATGACGGACGGATTTTCCCACGGCGAATTTCAGCACGGCGTCAATGCGGCGCTGAAGACACTCAACGCGCTGCTGCAGCAGCATTACCCGTCACAGGGCGCGCGCGGCAATCAGCTCGGCAACCGGCCGGTCTTGCTGTGACGCTCTGCGCGGGAAATATACTCCGACACTTTGCAGCCGCCCTCTCCCCAGCCCTCTCCCGCGAGCGGGAGAGGGGATATTCATAGCGGACAACAGCCGCTATCCGTTCTGGTAAATCCACTGCAGCAGCGCGTCCTGCACCGCGCGTGCGCGGGCGGCGTTGCGATCATTGATCAGGCACACCAGCACATAGCGCCTGCCTGATGCTGCCAGCACATAGCCGGCAATCGAACGCACTCCATCCAGCGAGCCGGACTTGATGTGGGCCTGACCGGCGACGCCGTCCGCCTGCAGGCGCTTGCGCATGGTGCCGTCCAGTCCCACCAGCGGCAGCGATCCGATGAATTCCGGCATGGTCGGCGCATGGAACGCCGCCACCAGCATGCGCCCCAGGGTGCCGGCTGCAATGCGCTCGAAGCGCGACAGGCCGGAACCGTTTTCGATCACCAGTTCCGGCGCAGCTATGCCCTTGCCGGCCAGCCAGGCACGGATCGCAGCGGCGCCGCGCCAGGTGCTGGCCGGCAGCGGCGGCAATTCGGGTGCCAAGCTCAGCAAAACCTGACGTGCCATCACATTGTTGCTGTACTTGTTGATATCGCGCACGATCTCCGGCAGCGCCTGGGATGACCATTCGGCAATCAGGCGTGCGTCTTCCGGCACGCGGCCGTCGACCACTGCGCCATTGAAGGACCCGCCCAGTTCCTGCCACATCTGGCGAAACACCTTGCCGAAAAACTCTGCATCGCTGATCCAATACGGACTCAGGTACCAGGTTTTGGCACCGCAGGCGGCCGGAAATGCGCCGTTAAAAACGATGCCATCGGCGCTGAATTGGGCACCCAGCGCATCCTGCCAGTTGCCGCAATTGCCGTTCGAGAGCGCCGGCGCTGCGACCCGAAAGCCGGCAAACGGCAGATCCACCGAGACCTGCACGGTGGCGCCGGCCGCATCCGGCGAGAAGCGCAGGCCGATCGACTTGTAGTTCAGCAGCAAGGCGTCCGGCCCGACGTTATAGGGCTCGCCGGGCTCGCCATCGAAGGCCGCCGCATCATGGACACTGTCCGCAAACGCGCTGCGGTCGAGCACCAGCTTGCCGCTGATTTCGCGGATTCCCTGGGCGCGGATCCGGCGCAGGAACAGCCAGAAATTCTCCAGCACCAGCTTCGGGTCGCCGCTGCCCTGGATGATCAAATCGCCCTGCAGCACATCGCCGTGCTGCGGCCCGCCGCCATAGGCCCGGGTTTTCCAAGCATAGGTGGGCCCCAGCAATTCCAGCGCCGCATCGGTAGTCACCAGCTTCATCACCGAGGCCGGATTGAATGCGGTCGCCGCATTGAGCTCCAGCAGCGCCGCCCCGGCCGACACTTCCCGCACATAGATTCCGACCCCGTCAGCGGCAATCCCGGCGCTCTGCAACGCTTCTTCCACCGTCGGCGGCAACGCCTGGGTCCAGCCGGCGGCGGCCCATGCAATCAAACCGCAGCCGGCGGCAAGCCTGGCAAGTTTTTTAATGGTAAATAAGTGCATCGCATTCCTGTCGCTAATCTTGCGGCATGGTTTTTAAACCGGGCTGCCGGAAGACGGTATTGTGCACTGCCCTGGCGCGTCGGAGGATTTTCCGGACTCTCGTCCCCACCCCCACAGCACAATCAGGTGGATATCATCGCCTGAACTTGTCGGCGCACCGCGCGTCTAATTTAGTTGAATTGATAGTGGCTTCACTGGCAACGCTCGCTATCAGTCTGGTATACCGTTTAAACAAAAAATCCCTGACAAAATCCATCGCTTATTGACTTTTTCGAGCACTCGTCAACCGAGGCCTCCAGGATGATTGCACGCTATCGACTCCTTGATCGCATAGGCACCAGCACCGGTTCGCAGTTGTATCGCGCCCGCTGTGTCGCAAGCGGCGCGCCAGTCGTTTTGAAATTGCTGGCCCCTGAAAATTTGGCTGCACATGCGGCTCGCTTCCGGCGCGAATATGAAATCCTGAGCACGCTGGACGTTCCTGGCGTGGTCAAAGCGGTGGACCTGATCGATGAGTCGGGACGCTTGATGATGATCCTGGAAAATTTCGAAGGAGAACCGCTCGAAAGCTTCCTGAGCCAGCATAAACCCGACCTGTCGCTGTGCCTGCGCCTGGGTCTTCAACTGGCGCAAATCCTGACCGGCCTGCATGCCGCACACGTGGTGCATCGGGATATTCGCCCGGGCAACCTGATGCTATTGCATGGGGATAAAGTTTGCTTGCTGGACTTGAGCCTTGCAAGCGTCGAATCGGCGCAGATGGTAACGGCGGACAACCCACCGGTGGTCGACTGGGCCTATATTTCCCCTGAGCAAACTGGGCGCATGAACCGCGCGATGGATTACCGGACGGATTTTTATTCGCTGGGCGTGACGTTCTACCGGATGCTGACCGGGCAGTTGCCGTTTCATGGAAACGATGCGCTGGAATGGGTGCACTGCCATCTTGCCCGCTTGCCGCGTGCACCGTCCGAAATCAATCCCGCCCTCCCGCCGGTGGTGTCAGACATCGCATTGAAGCTGCTGCAAAAGATGCCGGAAAATCGATATCAGAGTGCGTATGGCCTGCGCTACGACCTGGAAAACTGTCTGGTGCAATGGGAAACGCGCAGCATGATTACGCCGTTTACCCTGGGTGCGCAAGACGTCTCCGAGCATTTCCGGATTCCGCAAAAACTGTACGGTCGCACGCAGGAGTGCGCGCAACTGCTGGCCGCGTTCGATCGCATGATGGCTGCCGGGCATGCTGCGCTGCTGCTGGTATCCGGATATTCCGGGATCGGCAAATCCGCGCTGGTGCATGAACTGTATCCGCCGGTCGTGCGCGAGCGGGGCTACTTCATTGCCGGCAAGTTCGACCAGTACCAGCGTGACATTCCGTATGCCACCATCACCCAGGCTCTGCGCGAACTGATCCAGCAGATTCTAGCCGAGAGTGAAGCGCGTATCGCGGTATGGCGGCAACAGCTGGAAGATGCGCTGGGCAGCAATGGCCAACTGATCGTCGATCTGATCCCGCAGCTGAGCCTGGTCCTTGGCCCGCAGCCGCCGGCCCTGGCATTGCCGCCGGCCGAAGCGCAAGACCGCTTTCGCTTGGTGCTGCAGCGATTCATCGGCGTGTTCGCCCGACAAGAGCACCCGCTGGCGCTGTTTCTCGACGATCTGCAGTGGGCCGACGTTGCCAGTCTCGGGCTCATGAAGGAACTGGTGACCTACCCCGACAAGCGTTTCCTGCTGGTGGTCGGCGCCTACCGCGACAATGAAGTCGGCGCCGCGCACCCGCTGCCCCTGATGCTGGACGAAGCGCGCAAGGAAGGCGCTGACATCGCGCAGATCGTGCTCGGCCCGCTGACCGACGACGACCTCGCCGCATTCATCGGCGACATGCTGCACTGCAAGCACGACCAGGCCGCGCCGCTGGCGCGCCTGATCCGGCAGAAGACGGCCGGCAACCCCTTCTTCGTGATCCAGTTCATCAGCACGCTGGTTGAAGAGCGCCTGATCTCCTTCGATACCGGCGCACGGGTCTGGCGCTGGGAGATGGCGGAAATCCGAGACCGGCACTACACCGACAACGCGGTCGACCTGATGATAGGCAAACTGTCGAAGCTTGCCGATGCCACGCTGGAGACGCTGAAACGGCTCGCCTGCCTGGGCCCCGGCGCGCAGACAGCGACGCTGGCGATGATCTGCGGACTGTCTAAGCAGGATACCCAGATCGCGCTGGCGCCGGCGCTCCGGGCCGGACTGGTGCAGCGCCTGGGCGACACGGTCAGGTTTCCGCACGACCAGGTGCAGGAGGCGGCCTACGCGCTGATCCCCACAGCAGCGCGCGCCGCGCAGCACCTGGAAATCGGCCGCCTGCTGCTGTCGCACCGGACGCAGGCGCAGATCGGGGAGCAGGTGTTCGAGATTGCCAACCAGCTCAACCGGGGGGCATCCCTGATCGCCGGGCAGGACGAACGATCCCGGGTCGCTGGGCTGAACCTGCTGGCGGCGCGCAAGGCCAAGGCATCCGCGGCCTTCGATGCGGCCGCAGCCTACCTCGCGGCGAGCTTATCGATGCTGGCGGACGATGCCTGGGAACAGCAGTATCGGCTGGCGTACGAATTATCCCTGGAACAGGCGGAGTGCACCTTCCTCAGCGGCGCGCTGGACGAAGCCGAGCGCATGTTCCCGACGCTGCTGCAACACGCCCGCACCAGCATCGACCAGGCGGGGGTCTATCGGGTCATGATCGACACCCTCACCACTGCCGGAAAAGACGACATGGCCATCGAGCGCGCATGCGAGTGCCTGCGGATGTTCGGCATCGATATATCGCCGCACCCGCGCGCAGCGGAGGTGGAGCAGGCGTATCAAGATGTCTGGAGCAAGATCGGCCAGCGGAGCATCGAGGAACTGATCGACCTGCCGCTGATGACCGACCCCGGCATGCAGGCTGCCATGGAGGTCCTGGCCAGCCTGTACGCGCCCGCCTATCACTCCGACAACAATCTGTTCTACCTGCACCTGTGCCATGGGGTGAACATCAGCCTGACGCACGGCAACACGGCCGCCTCCACCCATGTTTATGGCTGGTTCGGCATATTCCTGGCCAGCGAGTTTCAGCGCTACCGGGACAGCTACCGCTTCGCCAAACTGGCGCTCGACCTGATGGAGCGCCACCGCTTCCTGGCCTACAAGGCGAAGGCGGTATTCGTGATGCGCATCGTCGCCTACTGGACCCAGCCGATCGACAAGATGCTGGAGTATTCGCGGATCGCTTTCGAAGCCGCCACCGAGACTGGCGATGTGCCGGTGGCCTGCTACAGTTGCAACCACACGCTGTTCGGCATGCTGCTGCGCGGCGACCCGCTGTCCGAACTCCAGCGCGAAGCGGAACATGGGCGCCGCTTCGTCCAGCGAGCCGGATACCGCGACGTGCATGACATGATCGTCGGCATCGAGCGGTTCGTGCAGGCGATGTGCGGCCAAACCCGCCACCTGTCCAGCTATGACGATGCACACTTCAGCGAAGCCGGATTCGAGACAGCACTGACACCGCAGCGGATGCCGACGCTGATCTTTTACTACTATGTCGTCAAGCTCATGGCGCGCTTCCTGTCAGGCGACCATGCGGCGGCGCTGGCAGCCGGCGAGAAGTGCCGGGATCTGCTGTGGGCCGGCCTGCTCTCGCCACACGGCCAATGTTTCCACATGTATCACGCGCTGACGCTTGCTGCGTTGTTCGACCAACTCGATCCGGTGAAACAGCAGGAAGCCCTCGCCATGATCGCCGCGCATCAGGAACAGTTGCGCGGGCCGGCGGAGAATTATCCGCCGACGTTCCACAATATGTACGCGCTGGTCTGCGCCGAGAGCGCCCGCCTGCACGGCAACGGCGAGCAGGCGATGCGGCTGTATGACGAAGCAATCCGCTCGGCGCGCGAAAACGGCTTTGTCCAGCACGAAGGGATTGCCAACGAACTCGCGGCCCGCTTCTATCAGGCGCGCGGCTTCGACAGGATTGCCGGGATGTATCTGCGCGATGCGCATTCCTGTTACGCGCGCTGGGGCGCCGACGGCAAAGTCAGGCAAATGGAGGCGCAGCATCCGGGCCTGATGGAGCAGATGCCTGCCGCATCCCCGGCTGGCGTAGGGCTGCAGCTCGATACCCTCGCCATCATCAAGGCATCGCAAGCGATCTCCGGCCAGATTGTGCTCGATGCACTGCTCGATACCCTGATGCGCGCGCTGATCGAAAGCGCGGGCGCGCAACAAGCCTATCTGCTTCTGGTGCGCACCGCACCGCTGTCGCTGGTGGCCCGGGCCAGCATGCAGCAGCAGGAGGTTCTGGTGCAACGCCAACTGGAGCCTGGCCTGCCCGAATCGGCATTGCCGGAGGCTATCCTTAATTACGTCCAGCGCAGCAAGGAGCAAGTGCTGCTGGCAGATGCGTCTGCACCGCATCCGTTTTCAAGCGACCCGTATTTTTCCAGCCGGCACCCGAAATCGGTGCTGTGCCTGCCGATTATTCGCCAGACCGAGTTGCTCGGACTGCTGTATCTGGAAAATGACTTGATCACCCATGCCTTCAGCCCGGACCGGGTGGCGGTGCTGGAATTGCTGGCGTCCCAGGCCGCGATCTCGCTGGAAAATGCCTGCCTGTATGCCGATCTGCAGGAACGCGAGTCACGCATCCGGCGCCTGGTCGAGTCCAACATCGTCGGGATCATGTTCTTCGACATCGCCGGCAACATCGGCGGGGCGAATGCCGCCGCCCTGACCATGCTCGGATACAACCAGCAGGACCTGCGGAGCGGGAAAATCCGCTTGCCGGATATGACGCGGCCGGAATGGCGCGCCGCCGACGAGCACGCGATCGACGAACTCAAGGCAACCGGAACCTGCAGGCCGTTCGAAAAGGAATTTGTGCGCAAGGATGGCAGCCGAGTGCCGGTGCTGATCGCCGGGGCCATGTTCGAGGGATCGTGCGAGCACGGAGTCGCCTTCGTGCTCGACCTGACCGAACGCAAGCAGGCGGAGGAACTGGTGCGCCACATGGCGGACCATGATGCGCTGACCGGCTTGCCGAATCGCGTTCTGTTGCAAGACCGGATAGATCAGGCCGTTGCCTATGCGCACCGCAATCGGAGCCAGGTGGCGATACTTTTCATCGACCTCGATTATTTCAAGAATATCAACGACTCGCTGGGCCACCATATCGGCGATATCGTGTTGAAAATGACTGCAACGCGCCTGCAAAAATGCCTGCGCGAAGGAGACAGCGTGGCCCGGCTGGGCGGCGACGAATTCATCCTCTGCCTGCCCTTGCTCAACGACGGCAGCGACGCCGCACAGGTCGCGCAAAAAACCCTCGACACGCTGGCGCAGCCTCTGATCGTCGAGGGACACGAGCTGCATGTCAGCGGCAGCATCGGCATCAGCCTTTATCCCGGCGACGGTGCCGATTCGGAAACCCTGATGCGCACCGCCGATACCGCGATGTACCATGCCAAGGCCGTGGGGCGCGGCAATTTCCAGTTCTTCACCGCAGCGCTGAACCGGGCCGCGCACCAGCGTCTTGACGTCGGCACCCGCTTGCGCCATGCATTGGCGCATGATGAATTCGTCCTGCATTACCAGCCGCAGGTGAATATGAAGAACGGCGCGATATTTTCAGCGGAAGCGCTGCTGCGCTGGCAGCCGCTCGGAACGCAACCGATTTCCTGCGGCGCATTCATCGCCAACGCGGAAGAATCCGGCCTGATCGTGCCGATCGGTTTATGGGCGCTGCGCCAGGCATGCAAGCAGCTGAAAATCTGGCACGATGCAGGCTATCCGGAGTTGAAAATAGCAGTCAACCTGTCGCCCCGGCAGCTGGAACAAGCCGACTTCGGCATCATGGCCAGGCAGATTCTGGACGAAACCGGGATCCCCGCTACCGCCCTCGAACTGGAGATCACCGAAAACACGCTGATGCTGGGTAACGAGGCCAATCTTGCCGCGCTGACCCAGCTAAGCGACATGGGAATACAACTGTCGGTGGACGACTTCGGCACCGGCTATTCGAGCCTGGCCTACCTGCAGCGCTTCCCGGTGCACGCACTCAAGATCGACCAGTCGTTTGTGCGCGACATCGACACCGATCCGAAGGACGCGGCGCTGGTAACGGCCATCATCGCGATGGCGCGCAGCCTGCGCCTGGAAGTGATGGCGGAAGGGGTGGAAACCGCGCAGCAGGTCGAATTCCTTTTGTCGCATGACTGTCCGGCGGCGCAGGGATTCTATTACAGCCAGGCGGTACCGGTGCAAGCGTTTTCGGCCATGCTGCAAAAATCCTGGTGGCGCAGCGATAAGGCCATGCATTGAAAAATCCGGTTCGGCCGGCGGCGGTCAAGGCTTGCGAGGATTCAAGAAATCGTCCCGGATAGGTCAGGAAAACTGCGTGAAATCCGGTTTGCGCTTCTCGAAAAATGCGCTGAACGCTTCTTTCGCTTCCGGCGCTGACAGCATCGCGCGGAAATGCTGTCCCTCTTCCGCGATTTTGGCAGCAACCGCGGCCTGCTGATTGCCCTTCATCAGGCGTTTGGTGGTGCGGATCGAAGCGGCCGGCAAGGCTGCCAGCCTGGCGGCCTGTTGCAGCGCAAATTCCAGCAATTGATCGGGGGCCACAACCCGGTTCACCAAGCCCATCTGGCACGCTTCCAGCGCGGAAAACGCTTCGCCCAGCAGCAACTTTTCGGCCGCGCGCTGATAGCCGGCAATCTGCGGCAACAGCAGGCTCGATGCGGCTTCAGGGCACAGGCCGAGTTGCGAGAACGGCAGCGAGAACTTGGCGTTATCGGCCGCATACACCAGGTCGCAATGCATCAGCATGGTGGTGCCGATGCCGACCGCGGCGCCGGATACCGCCGCCACGATCGGCTTGCCGGCACCGCTGATCTGGCGTAGGAACTGGAACACCGGGCTGGCTTCGGTGCTCGGTGGGTTCAGCATGAAGTCGGCCAGGTCATTGCCAGCGGTAAAAATCTCCGGCTTGCCGACGAACAGGATCGCACGCACCGCGTCATCGGTTTCGGCATTCTGCAGCGCATCGGCCATGCTTTGATACATCGCGGCGGTGATCGCATTCTTCTTCTCCGGGCGATTGAATTCTATCGTCAGGATGCCTGCATTGTTGCTGGTTAAAATATCCATGTTGTCTCGTCTCCAAAAATTGAAAAAGCGCGCCAGCATAAGCTGACGCGCTGATTGAGTCAGTCAGGCAAGCGACTATACCCGTTCGAAAATCCCTGCCGCACCCATGCCGGTGCCGACGCACATGGTCACCATCCCGTATTTCAGGTTATTGCGGCGCAGGGCATGGATCGTGGTGGCCGCGCGGATCGCACCGGTTGCACCGAGCGGATGGCCGAGCGCAATTGCGCCGCCCATCGGGTTGACCTTGGATGGATCCAGGCCCAGGTCCTGGATCACCGCCAGCGCTTGCGCGGCGAACGCCTCGTTCAGCTCGAACCAGTCGATCTGGTCCTGCGTGATGCCGGCAGCCTTGCAGGCGGCAGGAATCGCAAACTTCGGACCGATGCCCATGATTTCCGGCGGCACGCCCTTGACCGCGAACGACGCGAAACGTGCCAGCGGGGTCAGGTTGAACTGCTTCAGTATCTTCTCGCTGACCAGGATCAGCGCCCCGGCGCCATCCGACATTTGCGAGCTGTTGGCCGCAGTAACCGTGCCCTTGGCGGCGAATACCGGCTTCAGGCGGCCCAGCGATTCCAGCGTCGAGTCGGCGCGCGCGCCTTCGTCCTGGCTGACGGTGCGGGTCCTGATGTCGATCTGGCCGGTGGCCAGATTCGGCACCCGCTCAACGATCTCGACCGAAGTCATTTCATCGTCGAAGTAGCCGGCCTGCTGGGCGGCGATCGCCTTGCGGTGCGAATCGACCGAGAACTGATCCTGCGCCTCGCGCGAGACTTTCCACTGCTGCGCGACTTTCTCGGCAGTCAAGCCCATGCCGTAGGCCATGCCGATGTTCTCGTCCTTGAAGATGTTCATGTTCATCGACGGATGGTGGCCCATCATCGGCACCATCGACATCGACTCGACACCGGCGGCGATCATCACATCGGCCTGGCCGACCCGGATGCGGTCGGCCGCCATCGCAATCGCGGTAATGCCGGACGCGCAGTAACGGTTGACGGTGACGCCGCCTATGCTTTTCGGCAGGCCGGCAAGCAGCACCGCCATGCGCGCCACGTTCAGGCCCTGTTCTGCTTCCGGGAAAGAACAGCCGACGATCGCGTCTTCGATCAGCGCCGGGTCCAGGGTCGGCACCTGCAGCATCACGCTTTGCAGCGCGCGCACCAGCAGGTCGTCCGGACGGGTGTTCTTGAACATGCCGCGCGGCGCCTTGCCGATCGGGGCACGGGTTGCAGCGACGATGTAGGCGTCTTGAAGTTGTTTGGTCATTGTGGTGCTCCTAATTCAATCACGTATTAATCAGTTACGAACTGGTTTGCCGGTTTGCATCATGCCCATGATCCGCTCCTGGGTTTTCGGATGGTTCAGCAGTTCCATGAATGCTTTGCGCTCCAGGTCGAGCAGCCATTGTTCATTCACGATGCTGCCCTGCTCGACTTCGCCGCCGCAGACGATTTCGGCGATCATCGCGCCCAGCTTGTAGTCGTGGGCCGAGATGAAGCCGCCGTCGCGCATGTTGACCAGTTGCGCCATGATGGTTGCCATGCCGTAACGGCCGGCTACCGGCAACTGCAGTCTCAAAGGAGCGCGGTAACCGGCGTCGAACATCGCGCGCGCTTCGACCTTGGCTACGTGCAGCAATTCGTAGGCATTGAAGACGATCACGTCGTCCGCCGACAGGTAGCCCATTTTCTGTGCTTCCAGTGCCGATTTCGAGACATTCGCGGTCGCCGCGTTGGTGAACGAGGTTTTCAGGAATTGCAGCAAATCGTTGCCCCTGGCGCTGGCTGCGGCGCGCACAGCCGCCTCTTTCAAGCCGCCGCCGGCAGGAATCAGGCCGACGCCGACTTCGACTAGGCCGATGTAGGATTCGATCGACGCGACCCGCTTGGCCGCATGCATCATCAGTTCGCAACCGCCGCCCAGCGCCAGGCCGGCGACTGCGGCAACCACCGGCACGTTCGCGTATTTCAGCGCCTGATGGACGTTTTGCAGCTTGACGACTTCCGGCTCGATCGCCTTGACGCCGCCCGACATGAACAGCGGCAGCATCGACTGCAGATCGGCGCCGGCCGAGAACGCGCCGCCTTCGGCCGCATCGGCATGCCAGATCACCAGGCCCTTGAAATTCTTTTCGGCTTCCTCGATCGCGCGGCTGATGCCGGCCACCACGCCGGCGCCGATCACATGCATCTTGGTCTTGAACGACAGGATCAGCACGTCGTCGTTCTGGTGCCAGATCCGCACCGAATCGTCTTCGAATACGGTCGTGCCGGCAGTGCGGCCATCGGCCGCGCCGTCACCGACCAGCGGCGCACGGAAGGCCTGGCGCGCATACACCGGCAAGGTGGAGCGCGCTACATGACTGTTGCTTATGGCGGAATACGAGCCGTCAGGCGCATGCACCCCGTCACGGCCGTCGAACACCCAGCCCGGCAGCGGCGCATTGCACAGCGCATGGCCGGCATCGATGTCATCTTTGACCCAGGCGGCAACTTGCTGCCAGCCGGATGCCTGCCAGGTCTCGAACGGGCCGACATTCCAGCCGAAGCCCCAGCGCATCGCGAAATCGATATCGCGCGCATTGTCGGCCACGCTGTCCAGATGGAGCGCGATGTAATGGAACACGTCGCGGAAGATCGCCCACAGGAATTGCGCTTGCGGATTGGTCGACGTGCGCAAAGCCTGCATCCGCTTGACCGGATCCTTTTCCTTCAGGATGCGCGCCACCAGCTCGTCGGCCTTGGCGCCGCCGGCAACGTAATTGCCGCTGGCGAAATCCAGCCGCAGGATGTCCTTGCCGACCTTCTTGTAGAAACCGGCGCCGCTCTTCTGGCCCAGGGTGCCGGCGGCGACCAGTTTGGACAGCACTTCCGGCGTCTTGTAAATCGGAAAGAACGGGTCTGCCGCCAGGTTGTCCTGCATGGTCTTGATCACATGGCCCATGGTGTCGAGCCCGACCACATCGGCGGTGCGGAAGGTGCCGGAAGAAGCGCGGCCCAGTTTCTTGCCGGTCAAGTCATCTACGACGTCGACGGTCAGCCCGAATTTTTCCGCCTCAAACATGGTCGCCAGCATGCCGAACACGCCGACCCGGTTGGCGATGAAGTTCGGCGTATCCTTCGCGCGCACCACGCCCTTGCCCAGCGTGGTGGTCAGGAAGCCTTCGAGCTGGTCGATGATTTCAGGGCGGGTGGCAGCGGTCGGAATCAGCTCGACCAGATGCATGTAGCGCGGCGGGTTGAAGAAATGCACGCCGCAAAAGCGCTCTTTCAGCTCCGCACTGAAGCCTTCGGACAAGGCGGTGATCGACAGGCCGGAAGTGTTGGAAGCGAAAATCGCGTGCGGCGCGATGTATGGCGACACTTTTTGATACAGGTCATGCTTCCAGTCCATCCGCTCGGCAATCGCCTCGATGATCAGGTCGCAGCCTTTCAGCAGTTCCAGGTCGTCTTCGTAGTTGGCAACTTCGAGATAGGCGGCGTCCTCCTTGTCGCCGAACGGCGCCGGGCTGAGTTTTTTCAGGTTCTCGATCGCGCGCAGCACGATGCCGTTCTTCGGGCCCTCCTTTGCCGGCAGGTCGAACAGCACGACCGGCACCTTGGCATTGATGCAATGGGCGGCGATTTGCGCCCCCATCACGCCGGCACCGAGTACCGCGACTTTTTTGACGATGAAATTTGACATCATTGAATCCTTTTCGAAAAACAGCCGATTTGGCAGATTTATTCCCCTCTCCCACTTGTGGGAGAGGGGCCGGGGGAGAGGGAGTTAGCAAATGTTCCGGACGCCGATTTATGTGGCAATGTTATTAAGGCAGGTTTCGCCTTTTTTTGGTCCACATTGGTCATTGCGTGCACCCTCTCCCCAACCCTCTCCCACAGGCGGGAGAGGGAGTGTTCATAGTGAGTCTGACATCACATATAAATTAATTATTTGTTGAGTATGCATACAAACAGTACATTTACCGCATATATTCATTGCGACTTTAAAAATACACTATCCAGTACATTTTCAGAACAATGCCACGTCGAGCGCCATCAGGGGGGCCGCACCGGAGCGCGCCTGACGGATCAGCATCGCGGTTTCCGGCAGCAGGCGGGCGAAATAGAAGCGCGCGGTGGCCAGTTTTGCGGCGTAGAAGGTGTCGCCGGAATCCTGCTTCTCCAGCGCGACCTTGGCCATTTGCGCGAAGAAGTACGCATACACCAGATGGCCGACCACGCGCAGATACGGCACTGCGGCGGCACCGACCTCGTCCGGATTCTGCATCGCCTTCATGCCGATTTCCATCGTCAGCTTGGTCACCTTGTCGCCGATGTCGGCCAGCGGCGTGATGAATTCGGACAGCGCCTCGTCGGTGCCGTTGGCTTCGACGAAGGCTTGAATCTGCGCGCCGAACTTGCGCAATTTCGCGCCGTTGTCCATCAGGATCTTGCGCCCCAGCAAATCCAGCGACTGGATCGTGTTGGTGCCCTCGTAAATCATGTTGATGCGGGCGTCGCGCACATATTGCTCCATGCCCCACTCGGCGATATATCCGTGGCCGCCGTACACCTGCATGCACTCCGAAGTCGCAATCCAGGCGTTGTCGGTGATGAAGGCCTTGACCACCGGCGTCAGCAGCGCGACCTGGTCGGCCGCGTCCTTGCGCACTGCTTGGTCCGGATGATTCAGCTCAATGTCGATCTGCAGTGCCAGATACGAGCAGAAAGCGCGGCCGCCTTCCGCATACGCTTTGGCGGTCAGCAGCATGCGCCGCACGTCGGCATGATTGATGATCGGATCGGCCGGCTGGTCCGGCGCCTTCACGCCCGACAGGCTGCGCATCTGGATCCGGTCCTTCGCATACACCAGCGCGTTTTGGTACGCGACTTCGGTCAGCCCCAGGCCCTGCATGCCGACGCCGAGGCGGGCTGCATTCATGAATACGAACATCGCATTCAGACCCTTGTGCGGCTCGCCGATGATCCAGCCGGTGGCGCCGTCCAGATTCATCTGGCAAGTCGAATTGCCATGGATGCCCATTTTCTCTTCGATCGCGCCGCAGGTAATCGGGTTGCGTGCGCCCAGCGTACCGTCGGCGTTCGGCAGGAACTTCGGCACCAGGAACAGCGAAATGCCTTTCGAGCCTTGCGGCGCATCCGGCAGGCGTGCCAGTACCAGATGCAGGATGTTGGACGCCATGTCGTGCTCGCCGGCCGAGATGAAAATCTTGCTGCCGGTAATCTTGTAGGAACCGTCCTCCTGCAGCTCCGCCTTCGAGCGCAGCAGGCCCAGATCGGTGCCGCAATGCGCTTCGGTCAGGCACATGGTGCCGGTCCATTCGCCGGCAACCAGCTTCGGCAAATACAGCGCTTTTTGCTGCGGCGTGCCGTGTTCCAGCAGGCACTCGTAAGCGCCGTGCGACAGGCCCGGATACATGGTCCAGGCCTGGTTGGCCGAGTTCATCATTTCGTAGAACGAGTTGTTGAGCACCAGCGGCAAGCCCTGGCCGCCGTATTCCGGGTCGCACGACAGGGACGGCCAGCCGGCGTCCACATACTGCCGGTAGGCTTGCTTGAAGCCCTGCGGCGTGGTCACGCTGTGTTCGGTCTTGTCGTGATGGCAGCCTTCGCGGTCGCCCGAGTGGTTTAACGGGAACAATACTGCCGAGGTGAACTTGGCGCCCTCCTCCAGTACCTGATTGATGATACCGGCGTCGATATCCGCATGTTTCGGCATTTGCTTCAGTGCATCTTCGACATGCAGCAATTCATGCAGCACAAATTGCATGTCACGCAAGGGAGCGATGTATTGGCCCATTATTTTCTCCTGACAACGTTCAAATTAAACCGCCTATGTTTTATTCGGCGGTGGTTTTTTTATTTCTGCAGCCGCATCCGGCACCGGCATGCGGTAGCTTTCAATCAATCGTTCGAAACCGATCTGCGCCCGTTCCACGCTGCCCGGCACCTTCAGGAAACGGGCATCGTGATGCAGGCCCAGGATCAGTCCGTAGATCTCGTACACCAGTTGTTGCGGATCGGTATCCGGTTTCAGGTGGCCCATTTCGACCGCCTGCTCGATACAGCGCAGCAACGCAGCCTGCCATGCACCCACCATGCCGACCAATGCATCGCGAATCGCGCCCGGACGGTCGTCGTACTCGGCGGCGCCGCTGATGTAGATGCAGCCGGATGCGATCTCGATCGTCACGCGCTTGATCCAGCGCGCATACATCGCTTCCAGCCGCGGCAATCCGCGCGCCACCTTCACGCTCGGATAAAAAACTTCCTGCTCGAATTGGCTGTGATACAGCTTCAGCACCGCGATCTGCAAGTCCTCGCGCGAGCCGAAATGGGCAAACACGCCGGACTTGCTCATGCGCATCTTTTCGGCCAGCAAACCGATGGTCAAGCCCTCCAGGCCGTCGCGGCTGGCTAAATTCAGCGCGACATCGAGAATGGCAGCCCGGGTCAGTTCGCCCTTGCGCAGGGACTTTTGTGTCGTATTTATGATATTCAATGGAGTAGCCGCGTAATAAAAATTGTGGCGATTTGCCATTCACAAATTAAATATGAACGGTCGTACTATTAATCACCACGAGATAAAAGTCAAACAGGAATTATAGAATTACAATTCTATATGTCAGTTCCGGTGCGTGGGCACGGGCGGCCCGTGCCCACGCACCGGTGTCGGGTACGTCTTATGTGCCGGATTTATCCAGCAAGCGGCGGTCGCGCTTGGTCGGACGGCCCTTGATCGCAACCGAGGGTTCGCGGAAATATTTGTGCTGCTCCGCCGCATTTTGACGGCGCGCGATGCTGGCCTCGGTTTCGCTGTACAGCGCCTGCGCCTGGACTGTGCTTCCGCGCACCTCGGACAAGGCCAGTACCACCGCCTCCCACTCGGTGGCGCCATTGTTGGCGGTAAAGGTGTCGCCTACCTTGATCGCGTGAGCCGGCTTGGTGCGCGCGCCGTTCAGGCGCACACGGCCTTCCGCCACCGCATCGGTAGCCAGCGAACGCGTCTTGAAAAAGCGCGCGGCCCAGAGAAATTTATCGATACGCACGTTGTCGCTCATGGCGCTCCCTTAATGTGATTCCCGCTCAGGCGTAATCGCCCAGGGTGACGATACGCATGATGCCGCGGTAGACCAGGTAAGTGAAGCCGTACCAGACCCGCTTGTACCAGCGGATATTCGCATAGTCGGCCAGACGGATGCTGACCCCATCGGCGATCGCGATTTCGACCTGGCGCCGCAACTGGCGCGCGAAGGCGGCATCCTTGATCACCACATTGGCTTCGTGATTGATGAACAGGCTCAGGCCGTCGCAGTTGCTCGAACCCACCGTGGCCCAATTGTCATCCACCACCGCGACCTTCGCATGCAGCTGGGTCTTGCGGTATTCGACCAGCTTGACGCCACTCTTGAGCAGCTTCGGATAAAACGAATGGGCGACCGAATCCTGCAGCGGAAATTGGCCGACCCCGATCAGCAGCGTCACATCCACCCCGCGCGCTGCCGCCGCCGCCAGCGCCTTGCGGAACTTGTGCCCGGGAGCGAAATACGGATTGGCCATCAGCACCCGCTTGCGCGCGCCGCCCAGCGCCTGCAGGTAGGCACGCTGGATGGTGCGGCGGTTGCGCAGATTATCGCGCACCACCAGCGCGGCCAGCACCGGCTGGTTCGATCGGACCGGCTGCGTGGAGCGCAATTCCTGGAACAGTTCCAGCCGCGCCATCAGCGGCAGCTTGCCCAGCCGCGCCCACTGCGCCCGCGCCTCGGTGTGGATGATTTCCACCAGAGGGCCGCGCAGCCGCACTGCAAAATCCCAGCGCGGCGCCGGCAGCACCACCAGTGGATGGCTGTCGTCGAGCAGGTCGTTATTGATATTCAGGCCGCCGACGAATGCGCATTCCCGGTCCACCACGCAAAGCTTGCGGTGCTGGCGCGCCACGCCGCGATGAAACCACGGATTGAAGGCGCGATGATTGACACCCGCTGCCTGCAGTTCGGCGTCGAGCAGGCCGACCTGGACCCGCCCGGTGCCGAGCCAGTCGCTGATCACGTTCACCGCGCAGCCGCGCGCGGCCGCCCGCTTGAGTGCCGCCTTGATTGCCTCGCCCATCACATCGTCGGCAAAAATATAGGTTTCCAGATACACCTCGGCCACCGCCGCATCCATCGCCGCGATCAGGGCCGGGAAGAATTCGGTGCCGCAATACAGCAGCGTGACGGAGTTTTCGGAAGTGAAATTGAGCGATCGCATGGGCCGCGCTTACGACAGCCGCAGCGTCGCGACGATCGGCGCATGGTCCGATAATCCGGCCCACAGCGCGCCGTGCAGAACCTGGGCCGATTCGATCGCAAAGCCGCGCACATAAATCCGGTCCAGCCGCAACAGCGGCAAGCCGGCGGGAAAGGTGCGCGCCGGCATCGCTTTCGGCACGCGACTGCCCTTTCTGCGCAAATAATCGGCCAGACGCAGCCTGGGTGCCCCATCGTCGAACACTTCGGTCACGCCCAGGCGCGACTGCAGCGCCGCGCTCAGGTGATTGCGCCAGTCGTTGAAGTCGCCGCCAATGATGACAGGCGCGCCCGGCGGCGCGGAAGCCTCGATGGTTTCGATCAGGCCCTCGGTCTGACGCCGCCGGCCGGCGGCAAACAGCCCCAGATGCACCACATAGCAATACACCGCGACGGCCGGCGTTTGCACCACGCAATGCAGGATCCCGCGTTGCTCGAATGCATGGTCGGAGACATCCCGGTTGCTCGAAGAAGCGATCTCGAACTGACTCAGCAGCGCATTGCCGTGATGGCCGTGGTCGTACACCGCATTCATCCCATACGCGCAATGATGCGAAACGCCGGCCAGAAACTCGTGCTGCGCCTGACTTGGCCATTGCGTATGGCGCGCCGCATGCAAATCGTGCCGGCCCTGCACTTCCTGCAGAAACACCAGCTCCGCCCCGAGATCGTCGATCGCCTGCTTCAGCGCCAGAATGCGTGGACGGCCGCCAAACGAAGACACGCCCTTGTGGATGTTGTAAGTTGCGATGCGTAGTTTCATACGGATATTCTACCCCTGCCCGACCGGCACTCTGCGGCGGGGTTTGCTCCCCCGTTGAAGAAGAGGGGGCAAAGACTGAAAGTGTAGGGAATCAGCCCAGATGCGCGGGCAATTGCAGAATCGCTTCCGCGTTCGAGGGGGAAAAACACTGGTCGGCCGCTTCACGGTAGGGCAGCCAGCGGTGCCGGACATGCTCGCGCGGCGCCAGCCTGATGGCGATATCGCGCGGCACCAGCAGGCCGAACACATGTTCGGTATTCTGCGTCACCCCGGGCGCATAGCGGTGGCGCCAGATCGGGTAGATTTCATAGACATTCGACAACTGCCAGTCGCGCAGATGATGCAGCGGCACCATCGAATCGCGCGCCGTTGCGCAGTCTGCCGAGACCAGAATCCCGGTCTCTTCCGCCACTTCCCGCACCGCAGTCAGCGCCAGCGGTTCCTCCGCAAAATCCTTTGATCCGGTCACCGACTGCCAGTAACCCGGATGATCGGCGCGCTCGATCAGCAATACATCGAGATTGGCGGAATGGATCACGACCAGCACGGATTCGGGGATTTTTGGAGTCATGTCGATAATGTAAAAAAGGCGCGGAAATCCGCGCCTTTGATTATGTCGCGAAACCGCCTGGCATCAAGCCTTCACCACCGGTTCCAGGTTGCGCAAGCGGATATGCAATTCCTTCAATTGCTTCTCGTCCACGACCGACGGCGCCTGTGTCAGCAGGCACTGGGCGCGCTGGGTTTTCGGGAACGCGATCACGTCGCGAATCGAGTCCGAGCCGGTCATCATCGTCACCAGGCGATCCAGGCCGAAAGCCAGGCCACCGTGCGGCGGTGCGCCATATTGCAGCGCGTCGAGCAGGAAGCCGAACTTCTGCTGCGCTTCCTCGGCATCGATCTTCAGCGCGCGGAACACCTTGCTCTGCACGTCGGCACGGTGGATACGGATCGAACCGCCGCCCAGTTCCCAGCCGTTCAGGACCATGTCGTAAGCCTTGGAAATGCACTTGCCGGGATTGGTCTCGAGGTAATCCTCATGGCCGTCCTTGGGCGCGGTAAACGGATGATGGATAGCGTTCCAGCGCTGGCCGTCCTCGTCAAACTCGAACATCGGGAAATCCACCACCCACAGCGGACGCCAGGCATCGTCGAACAAGTCGCGGCTCTTGCCGAAGTCGGAATGACCGATCTTCACCCGCAACGCGCCGATCGCATCGTTGACGACCTTCGCCTTGTCGGCACCGAAGAAAATCAGGTCGCCATCCTGGGCGCCGGTTTGCAGCACGATTTGCGCCAGCGCAGCGTCATGCAGATTCTTGACGATAGGCGATTGCAGGCCGTCCCGGCCCAGTGCGATTTCGTTGACCTTGATGTAGGCCAGGCCCTTGGCGCCGTAGATCGCGACGAACTGGGTATAGGCGTCGATCTCGGAACGCGGCATCGCGGCGCCGCCCGGCACCCGCAAGCCGACCACGCGGCCGCCTTCCATGTTGGCCGCACCGGAAAACACCTTGAAATCGACATCCGTCATCACCGCGGTCAGGTCGGTAAATTGGAGCTTGACGCGCATGTCCGGTTTGTCGGAACCGTACATCCCCATCGCGGTGGCGTAATCCATCACCGGGAACGGGTTGGGCAGTTCGACGTTCAGGCAGTTCTTGAACACCAGCCGGATCATGCCTTCGAACATGTCGCGGATTTCCTGCTCGTTCAGGAACGAGGTCTCGCAGTCGATCTGGGTGAATTCCGGCTGGCGGTCGGCGCGCAGATCTTCGTCGCGAAAGCATTTGGTGATCTGGTAGTAGCGGTCGAAGTTGGCCACCATCAGCAACTGCTTGAACAATTGCGGCGATTGCGGCAGCGCGAAGAATTCGCCGGCATTCACGCGCGACGGCACCAGGTAATCGCGCGCGCCTTCCGGCGTGGACTTGGTCAGCATCGGCGTTTCGACATCGATGAAGCCGAGTTCGTCGAGGAACTTGCGCACTTCCATCGTCACCTTGTAGCGCAGGCGCAGGTTGTTCTGCATCTGCGGGCGGCGCAAATCCAGCACACGGTGCGTCAGGCGGGTGGTCTCGGACAGGTTATCGTCATCCATCTGGAACGGCGGCGTAACCGACGGGTTCAGCACTTCCAGCGCATCGCATACCACTTCGATCTTGCCCGATTTCAGGTTGTTGTTGACGGTGCCGTCAGGACGGCTGCGCACCACGCCGGTGGCGCGCAGGCAGAACTCGTTGCGCACATGCTCGGCGGCCTTGAACACCTCGGCCTGCTCCGGATTGCAGACGATCTGCACCAGGCCCTCGCGGTCGCGCAGGTCGATGAAAATGACGCCGCCGTGATCGCGGCGACGATGCACCCAGCCGCACAGGCTGACGGTTTGGCCGAGCAGAGCCTCAGTGGTGAGGCCGCAGTAGTTGGTTCGCATGGACATTGTCTTGCCTTGTCTGTATCAAAATTCGGTGTTTGTTTAATAATTCGGCGTTGCGTTACATTGCAGTTTTCCTGGCCGGCGGCACGGCGGCCTTTTCCGGCGCCACCACGCCCATCGAAACGACATAGCGCAGCGCCGCATCGATGCTCATGTCCAGTTCGATCACGTCGGCCCTGGGCATCATCAGGAAAAAGCCCGAGGTCGGGTTCGGCGTGGTCGGGACGTAGACGCTGACGTAATCGCCCAGCAGATGGTTTTTCACATCGCCGCCCGGGGTGCCGGTCATGAAGGCGATGGTCCACGAGCCCTCACGTGGATATTGCACCAGCAAGGCCTTGCGAAACGCATTGCCATTCGGCGAAAACAGCGTGTCCGATACCTGCTTGACGCCGGAATAGATCGAGTTGACCACCGGAATGCGCCGCAGCACGCCCTCCCAGGCGGCCACCACATGGTTGCCGATGAAGTTCTGCGCCAGCAAACCGACCAGGAAGATCGACAGCAAGGTGAGAATCGTGCCCAGCCCCGGCAGGTTGAAGCCGAGCAGCGACCTCGGCTGCCAGCGCTCCGGCAATAACAGCAGCGATTGGTCCATGGTGCCGATAATCAGGCTCAGCACCCACAGGGTGATGACCAGCGGCACCAGAATCAGCAAACCTGTGATGAAATATTTGCGCATGGTTCTCTTTATCGCCAACCCTGATGGTCGACAGCAGGTATTCGATCAGGCTGCGGTTAAGTTTCGGAAGAAGCGCCGGTCTTGCTGCCGGCAGATGCGCCGGACGGCGCCGCCGCTGCGGCCGTTGCGGCTGTGGCCGCCGCAGGAGCTGCAGTGCCGGCTTCGGATGATGCAGCCGAAGCCGGCGCCCCGCCGGCACCGGCACCTTTGTCACCGCCTCGAAAGTCGGTCACATACCAGCCCGACCCCTTCAACTGGAAACCGGCCGCGGTGACCTGCTTTTTAAAGCTGGATTTGCCGCAGGAAGGGCATTCGGTCAACTGCGCGTCAGACATCTTTTGCAGCACATCCTTGGCAAAGCCACAGACTTCGCAGCGGTAAGCATAGATTGGCATCGTAAATCCCGGAAAAATCGTCCAAAACCGGACATTATAAAGGGTTTCGCCGCCGCCACACCTGCCAGCGCTCGCGGCCTTCGAAGGCCGGGATAGAATCGGCGACAGGCCGGTCTTCGATCCGTTCGAAATACGGTGTCAGCAAGGCATCCAGTTCATCCGGCGCAATCCCGAACGGCGGCCCCTTGGGCGCCTCATCGAAGTAGAAAAAACCGGCCAGCAAGCCGCCGATCGGCAGCAAGACGGCCCAGCGTGCGGCGATTTCCGCACGCATGCGCGGCGGCAGCGCGCACAGAAAAGCGCGCTCGTAGATGACGTCGGGGGGCCTTTCGGGCGTGAAGGTAAAGAAATCAGCCTGCACCACCCGCCCCGCCCACCGGCCCAGCACCGCGCGCGCAGCGTCAACCGCAGCCGGAGAAAAATCGATCGCAGTCACATCCCAGCCGGCCTCCGACAGATAAGCAACCTCGTAGCCGCTGCCGCAACCGGGAATCAGCACCGACCCGCTGCGCGGCGCTTGCGCGACGAAATCGCGCAGGGCAGCCGGCACGCCGCCCTTGTCCCAAGGCATGAAATTGCGATCGAAGCGCTCGTTCCAGAACGCCTGTTCGGTCGGATCGCGGGTTTCGAAGGTCGGCATGATGCGCTCTTTTGGGTGAAATTGTTGCAGGATTCAGGTCGAAACAGACCTTGGCCATGCAAACATACTAATCTATGTATTTTTAAAGTCCGTTTATTTACATGCGGCAATGGCACACTTTATTACCATACCCAATGAAAATTTCAAAATTCGACGCACGTTTCTACAAATCCACGCCACTGCATTTTAGCTGGATATGCGACTAAACCATTACCAGATCCTTAATAATACAACCGCATCAGTACCTGAATCAGAATGACTCCGGCTACCAGGCCGCCGCCGAAATAGATGATGTTGCCCAGCAGGCGGTTGGTGCGTTTTTGCTCGGTCAGAAGATGCTTGAGCAAGTCGGTGTTGTGCACTTGCGGCTGGCCGGCGGCCGTCAATGCATGGTGCACCAGGCGCGGCAATTGCGGCAGCAGCTGGCCGTAACGCGGTGCTTCATCCTTGAGCCGTTCGATCAGGCCGCGCCAGCCCATCTGCTCGCTCATCCAGCGCTCCAGGTAGGGTTTGGCGGTGACCCACAGGTCCAGATCGGGGTCGAGCTGGCGGCCCAGGCCTTCGATATTGAGCAGGGTCTTTTGCAGCAGCACCAGTTGCGGCTGGACCTCGACATTGAAGCGGCGCGAAGTCTGGAACAGGCGCAGCAGGATTTGCCCGAACGAAATATCTTTCAGCGGCCGGTCGAAGATCGGTTCGCAGCAGGCGCGCACCGCCGATTCAAGCTCGTCGACCCGGGTTTCCTTCGGCGCCCAGCCGGATTCGATGTGCGCTTCAGCGACCCGCTTGTAGTCGCGCCGGAAGAAGGCCAGGAAGTTTTGCGACAGATAATCCTTGTCGAAATCGTTGAGGGTGCCGACGATGCCGAAGTCGAGCGCGATATAGCGGCCGAAGGTGGCCGGGTCCATCGACACCAGAATATTGCCGGGATGCATGTCGGCATGAAAAAAGCCATCGCGAAACACCTGGGTGAAAAAAATCTCGACGCCGTCGCGCGACAATTTTTTCAGATCGACACCGGCCGCCTGCAGCCGGTCCAGTTGCGAAATCGGGATGCCGTTCATGCGCTCCATCACGATCACCGAGGGCGAGCAATAGTCCCAGTACATCTCGGGCACCACCAGCAGATCGGAATCGGCAAAATTGCGCCGCAACTGGCTGCCGTTGGCGGCTTCGCGCATCAGGTCGAGCTCGTCGTGCAGGTATTTATCGAACTCGCCGACCACTTGCTTCGGCTTCAGGCGCTTGCCGTCGGCCCAGACGCGCTCGATCAGATCGGCGGCGATATGCATCAGCGCGACATCTTCATCGATCGACTTCTTCATTCCCGGACGCAATACCTTGACCGCGACTTGGGTGCCGTCTTTCAGCATCGCGAAATGGACCTGGGCGATCGAGGCGGAGGCTACCGGAACCCGCTCGAAGCTGGCAAACAGCGTATCAGGATGGGAGCCGAGCGATTTTTCGATCTGCGCAATCGCCAGCGCAGTGCTGAACGGCGGCACCCGGTCCTGCAGTTTGGCCAGTTCGTCGGCTATGTCGGCCGGCATCAGGTCGCGCCGGGTCGACAGCACCTGGCCGAACTTGACGAAGATCGGGCCCAGATCCTCCAACGCCCGGCGCAGACGTTCACCGCGCGGGGCGGAAATATCGCGCCAGAAAATCAGCGTATCGATCAGTTTTGCGGTACGCGGCACGGCCAGGCCGGAAATCGCGATCTCGTCCAGTCCGTAGCGGATTGCCACCCGCGCGATCTTGAACAGGCGCAGAAATTTCAGGATCATTGCTGCTGCCTCTGGAGTTTTTCAATCCGCTTGGCCAGGCGCTCGACATCGTCGCGCATGCGTGCGACGTCGCGCCCGAAATCGCTGACCGCTTGCGGCCTGAGCAGGGTCGGATTTTCCTCCAGCAGATATTCCGCGGCATTTTCCGCCAGCGATTGCGCGGCCCCCTGCACGCTGCGCGAAGCCGACCTGACGCCGCCGACGATGCGGGTAGCGGCAATATCGCCCACCAGCCTGGCGAGGTCGTGCTCCGCCTCCCAGCGCAAGGTCTGGCTGAGCTGTGAAATCGCATTGGCGAAATCGGCATCGCCTTCGATCTGCACATACGAAAACGCGCGTTCGCGGTTTTGCAGCATCAGCGGCAGATCCGCCACCTGAGCGCGGATCGTGACGCTGGCAGCGAGTTCCGGCGCGGCGGACTCCAGCATGCCGCCGGGCGCGACCCTGAAGCGGACGCTGAGCGGGCCGGCGTCGAAGCAGGCAACCTTGCCCGCATGCGCGGCAAGCTTGGCGCGCGCCCAGGGTTCCTGGGCCAGCAGGTGGTTGATGGCGGCAGGCAAAATGGCGGGAAGTATTGCGGTAGGGATCATTGTCACGAAGTGGTGCGCAAAAAGGAGAAACATCTGCCAAACCAGCAGCAGGGTCACGGGGTTCGCTCAGCGGCTGCTGGCTTCCCCCTGCGGCTAAATGCGGTGTCTACTTAAAGCTTGACGCCGGTATGCAGTGCCGCCACGCCGGCGCTCAGGTTGAAGTAGTCGACGCGCTCCAGCCCGGCTTCCTGCAGCATGGTTTTCAGGGTTTCCTGGTCCGGATGCATGCGGATCGACTCGGCCAGGTAGCGGTAGCTTTCCGCATCGTTGGCGATTTTCTGTCCCATCCACGGCAGGATCTTGAACGAATACACGTCGTACGGCTTCTGCAGCGGTTGCCAGACCTTGGAAAACTCCAGCACCAGCAGCTTGCCGCCCGGTTTCAGCACGCGCCGCATTTCGGCCAGCGCGACATCCTTGTGCGTCATGTTGCGCAAGCCGAAGGCGACGCTGACGCGGTCGAAATAATTGTCCGGAAACGGCAGTTTTTCAGCATCGCACAACAGCGTCGGCGTGTTCAGGCCTTGGTTGAGCAGACGATCGCGGCCGACCCGCAGCATCGATTCATTGATATCGGTCAGCCAGACTTCGCCGCTGGCCCCGGCCTGGCGGGCAAACGCCTTGGCCAGGTCGCCGGTGCCGCCGGCGATGTCGAGCACCTTGAAGCCGGGCCGCACGCCGGCTTGCGCGATCGTAAACATCTTCCAGAGCCGATGCAGGCCGGCCGACATAACGTCGTTCATCACATCGTACTTGGCGGCGACAGAATGAAAAACCTCGGCCACCTTGTGGGCTTTTTCTTCTTCGTTGACGGTCTCAAAACCGAAATGGGTAGTGTTGGTCATGGTTGCAGTCTGGGTAACCGGGATTGCCTGCCGGACAGTTTCCTCGGCCGCAGGCGGGAGAGGGTTGCCAGATGGGTAATATCGGTGGATGCGTGAAATCGCATTATACAAGGGCAACAGGCTGCCGGCAGCCTGTCGGGGCGGGGAAATCCGGGCTACTGCCGCTTTTCCGGCAATCGCCCGAGTGCCAGATCGGCCAGCAAGGCATCGGCCACCACCTCTTCATCGATCGCGCGGCCGCCGGCCTGCATCGCAGCAGCCAGTTCCGCATCCCAGCCGGCGTCGCAGCGGTCCGCCCCCAAAGGTCGCCGGTACTCGTCGGCTGCAGTCACAGCGGCAAGATAATCGTGCGCCCGGTAGCGCCATGGCTGCGCATTGCACCGGCGCATCACCCAGTTGCCGATGCGCACACCCGGCCAATCGAAATCGCCGTGGTAGCACAGGCCTGCGCCGGCTGCGGCGAGCTGTGCCAGCAAGGTGCGCTGCGCCGCCGCCGGCATGCCGTCGGTGCAAACCAGCGGCGCGCAACGCCGGCCCAGCGCATCGGCTGCGATCGCAAGCAGGTTCGGGTTTTCGCACACGAATACCGTGCGCGCCGCGACCTCCCAATGCGGCGGCGCACGCAGCAATGCGCGCAGAGACAGATAGCCCGGCTCGCCCTGCGCAAGAACGGCGCCGGCGGCAGGCAGGTTCAGAAATAGCGCGGGCCGCGCCAGTTCGTTGACCAGCACGCCGGCGTCGGCCCATGTCGCACGCGCGCTTTCCTCGTATTGGATATCGTCGGCTTCGTCGCGATTGCGCTGCCGGCGCAGCGCAGCCAGCACCAGCGTGGCGACCGGCCGGCCGGCGTCAAGCGCGTGCGCGTCGCCCAGCACTTCTGCCGCCAGCCGCGAGCGCGCCATCCCGGCTGCCGGCAAGCGCAGCAGCACGCATTGCGCCGCCTCGCAAAGCTGCGCGGCAATGTCCGGATCGCTGTGCGCCAGCCGCTTGAGCAAGCCATGGCCCCTGGCATCGTCCAGCAACGTCGCCAATTGCGCTTCACAGGTGCGGTGCACGCCATCCCATCGATCCTGCAGCGAGGCGCGCTCGGCGACCCGGTCGGTGATCGGCCCATCGAGCATTTCCAGCGCACTGTGCAGGGAATCGGCCAGGCCGCCGCGACGCAATGCCGCATCCAGCGCACCGATGTCGATGCGCATCGAGGCGGCCAGTCGCAACGGGCGTCCGAGCAAACCGGCCAGTGCCGCCCGCTCGGTTTCCGACAGCCGCGCCAGCGTGACGATGCCGGACCCGGCGCCGCGCTCGTAACGGCTGCGCAAGCGCGCCCGCAACTCGCTCAATTGGGCACCGCCGAGCAGGCGTTGCAGGCGTTCGAGGCGGCTCATGCCAGCGCCGGAAAACGCCGCGCGCCATCCGCTTCGGCGCGCCGCGAGCGGCCGTCCCAGGTCCAGCGCGACACATACACTGCGTCGATGCCTTCCTGCCGCTGCAACTGGCAGATCGACACGCCGGGCAACTCGGCATAGCAGGCCCATTCGCGCTCGCTGGTCATCACGAAATCGAGGTCGAATTCGCGCACCAGCGCCATGCAGTGCGCGCGCGCCGCATCGTCGATGCCGGCGAACGCTTCGTCCAGCAGCACCAGTCGCGGCGCATACGCATAATCGCCGTGGCTATAGAAACTGGAGACGGCGGCGAACAGCGGCACCGTCAGCCCCAGCGCGCGCTCGCCGCTGGACGCCGGGCCGGACAGCGCACGCCATTGGCCGTCCTGCCAGCGCTGCACGCGAAAGCGATGCCAGCGGCGGTAGTCCAGCGCACGCGACAGCATGTCGAGCAGGCTGCCGCCGCCATCGGCATCGGCGTCCACCCGTTCGGCGGCGATGCGGTTTTGCAGCATGTCGCCGACCACCTTGCGATCTTCCACGGACCAGGCATCGGCGCTGGTGTTGAGCAGGCGTTTGCGGGCGGCTTCCAGACCGAGCGGCGCACCCGCGCTGCCTTCCGGCAACGGTTGCCAGAGCAGGCGGAAGCGCACGCCGGTCGAGGTCGGCCGTTTTTGCAGTTCGGCATTGATGCTCGACAAGCGACGCTCGGACTCCTGCAGCAGCCGTTGCACGGCGGCGGCGACTTCGGCCTGCAAATGGTTTTCCAGCACCTCGCGCTCGCGCATGGTCAGCAGCTCGCGGCGCTGCGCGATTTCGTCGGCGATGCGGGCCTCGATCAGGTCGGGGCGTTGCGGCCGGTTCTGGTAAACGATGGCGACGATCAGTCCGTAGTCGCTGGTGTCGGCCTGCGCCTGGTGGCCGAGCGCGGTCAAGGCGCGCTGCAGTTCGGTGTAGTCGGTGGAGACCGCATTCTGGATCCGGGTCCAGTCCGCATCTTCGGCCTGGACTTCCTGCAGCGCCTGTTCGGTGCGACGCGCCAGCGTCAGCGCCGCATCGATGGTCCACTGCGCGCCTGGCCCGGGCAGCTCCAGGTCGGGCAAGGCGAGCGTCAGCAGACCGGTGGCGGCGAAGCACTGCAGGTCGATAATCGCCCGCTGCCGCGTGACGCTGCGTTCTTCCAGCAATGCAGTGCCGTCTTCGACGCGCTGCTCGCTGCGCGCGCGCTGTTCTCCGGCTTCGCGCAATGACACGTTTTCGGTATTCAGTTTCTTTTCGCCGTCGAGCACCGTCCGCCGCGTCGCCGCCAGCCGCTGCATCAGCTCCCCGACCCTGGCGCCGACCGATGCGCGCAGCACTTGCAGCCGTGCCGCGATCTCTTCGGCGACGCTCCTGCACCCGGCCAGATGTTCGGTGCGCTGCCCGGCATCGGCGCGCGCCTCGGCTTCGCGATGGCGCTGCCGGTCGCATTCCGGCAGCGCGTGCCGCACCGCCTGCGCATCGAGTATCAGCGTCTGCAGCGCGCTCTCGAATTCGCCCAGCGCGCTCTCGATCTGCAGCAGCGCATCCGGCGCGCTCGGCAGACGCAGGTCCGCAGCGTCGAACGCCAGCGATTCGCGCGCATCGCGCCAGCGCCGTTCGGCCGCGATCAGACGCACGTCGGCCTGCGCCAGCTTTTCGGCGGCGCTGCGGCGCTGCTTTTCGAAACCGGCAGCATCTACATGCGCGGCGCGCAATGCATCGTCGGCCGGCGCCTGCTCCCAGTCATCGATCGCCTGCTGCTGTTGCAGCACGACCTCCTCCTGCCGCCGCCGCACTTCTGTCAGCGGCAGATCGATAGCGTCGATAGCGGCTACAACTTCGAGCATGCGGCGCCGGCGCGCCGCCTCGCGTGCGGCAAAGCCGATGTATTCGGCAGCCGGCTTGCTCCAGGCGCCGCGCACCGGGCCAACCCGGAACTGGCCCGACGGCGTCACCCACGCTTCGGCGGAATCGACCTCCTGTTCGGCGCACGCAATGCTGCGCAGCAGCTGCATCATGACAGCGGCAGCCACTGCGGTACCCTCCGCCGGCGCCAGCCAGTAGGACAGCGACGCCGGGCAGATTGCGCGCGCAACCAGCAGGGTGTCGAAGGTGCCAGCAGCCAGCAGCGCGCCGTCCGGCGCCACCCACGCATCAAGCAGGCCGGACGCTTCAAGCGCCGCTTCCAGCCCGGCGCGTTGCGCTTCGGTCACGCGCGCGCGAAATTCGATCAATTGCCACAGCGGTGCGCCGGGCCTGTCCTGGCGCGCATCCGCGCCGCGCTGATACGGCACCGGCGGCGTCTTGTCCTCGCCGCGTTCGAGCCGCCCGCGTTCGCGCTGCAAATCGCTGCGTTCGGCATCCAGAATGCGGTATTGCTGGCGCAATGCGGCGTCGCGTTCGGCCAGGCGTCGGCTGGCCTGCTGCTGCGCGCGATGCAGCGCGGCGCGCGCCGGGTTGTCGCCGGCGAGATTGGCGACCCAGTCCGCCAGCGCGGCCAGCGCGGCATCGGCGTCGGCGATCTGCAATTGGCGCAAGCCGTCGCAATGAAGCTGCCAGCCGTCGAGCAATGCGGCGGCGCATCGCCCGGCCGCCAGTTCGGCCGCCGCGGCCTGCGTTGCTGCGTCCTCCAGTTCGTCGGCGCGCTCGTTGCGCTGGCGCTGCTCTTGCGCATGTTCGCGTTCAGCGCTCTCCAGCAGGCGCAAGCGTTTTTGCAATTGCGCCAGATGCGCGCGGCGCCGCAGCGCCAGATCGCGCAGCGCCTGTTGTGCGGAGCGGAACTGTGCGGGATCGGCTTGCGCCAGTTGCCGCGGCTCGGCAAACAGCAGCGCCGACTGCGCATGGTCATCGGCAATGCCGGCGCTATGCGCCAAATGCGTCGACTGCGCCAGCGCTGCGGCGAGTGCCTGCTGCGCGCGCTCTGCCTGTGCTGCGGACTCGCGCGTGGTATCGATCTCGCGCTGCAGGCGTTGCGCAGCGATTTGCAGCGCACTTTCTGCAACCAGTACGTCGCGTTGGCGCTCGGCGGCGTTGCGTTCGGTTTCCTCCAGCCGGCGCGCATCCCGCATCACCGGATCGACCTGCAATTCTTCCAGCGCGGCGCGATCGCGCAACAAGCTGCCGCTCAGCTCTTCAACCAGCCGCTTGCGTTCCCGTTCGTCCTGCTGCGCTGCGCCCAGCGCCGCCTTCGCATCGCCCAGATCACGGCTAGCATGCTCGAAACCGCTTTGCGCGCCGCGCAGGATGCGTGCCGCGCGTCGGGCCCGGATGCCGGCATACACGCGGTAGCGCCGGTTGAACTGCTCGATCGCCTTGCGCAATGCGCTCAATTCGGCCAGTTGCTGGCGGTATTCCTCCAGCTGGCTCATCGCGTCGGCGACGTCGCCCAGCAGGTCGGCCGACAGCGGCGGCAATGCTTCGGTCAGCGCGTCGGACAGGCTGTCCTCGTTGGGCCGTTTCGATAATTGCGGCTGGCGCAACTGGATCAACGTATCCATCAGCGCGCCGTAGCGCACTTCGCCAAGATGAAACAGCCGCTCGTCGACTGCACGGCGATAGGCTGCGGCAGTATCGAAAATCCGGCCGCAGCCGTCCAGCGCATCGCGCAGCCTGTCCCTGGTCAAGACCGCCCGCTGCGTACTGATGAGCCAGAAATCCCGACCGTGACGCCGGCTCTCGATCAGAAAAAACCAGCTGTCGACACTCGCGCGCGCGGCAGTTGCCGCCAGTCCGCAGCCCAATGTCAGATACTCGGCGCGGCCCTCGTCGTCGATGCGTCCGAACTCGATCCAGCTGTAGCCGATGCGCCGCTCATACTTGCCGAGCAGCAGGTTCCACGCCATCTTCTTGCCGGCATCGCCGTCCGGCTCGATCCGCGACGACTTGAGCTGCGCGTCGAACAGGAACGGCAAGGTCAGCGACAGCACCTTGGATTTGCCGGTGCCGTTATTGCCGCGCAACAGCAGGTGGCCGTCGCGGAACCAGAATTCCTCGCTGTCGTAGTGAAACAGTTCGATCAGGCCGGTGCGCAGCGGTTGCCAGCGCCGCTGCCTGGGCTCGGGCAACGATGGCAATGCGGGCAGCGCCGTTTGCGGCGGCGCTGCAGCATTATCGTTCGGGATTTCGGGCATCGTGTTCCGTCTTCTGTACCGACCGATTCATGCCGGACTGCAAAACCGGCACCCGGCCATGGCACTTCGTAATTTGATATACATATTCATGTATTTTTAAATATGCAATGAATAACTGCGGCTATATCGATGTTTTAACCGATACTCCCATGTTTTTACATTCAGCAAAGACAGCATGGGATTGCGCGCCCACCCTGCCTATACGATTTTTGTCTCTCCGGAATCCGGCGTTTTCTCATACAGCATGACCCCGACACGCTTGATGTGATCAAGGAGATCAGGGTTATCTATCTGCCGCAACAACGACAGGTCGATCTTGTAGGGCATTAGCAGCTCATCCAGGGCATTTTCAATTTTGAGGAGTTGCGCATGCGTGACGTCGTCACCTTGAATGGCGAGGTCGATGTCGGAGCCGTTTCGGTAGTTGCCTTTGGCTCGGGAGCCGTAGAGAATGACCTGTTCTACTTGTGGATGGCGGGCAAAGACACCAGTGATTTTTGCTATCGCACCGGCCTTTAAGCCATGTCTGATTGTCGCTTCGTCTGTTGTCATTTTTCGCTATCGAGGGCTGCCATTTTTTGCTTCAGCGCCGTTAATAAATCCAAATGCTTTTCACAAATATTTTGCACGATTTCTTCGGCGGTTTCTTCGTTGTAAGTATGCGATGTTTTGTTTCTGTCGATAAGCATATCGATCCAGCCTTCACCATCGGCAATCAGCTCGCGCGAAAACGATTCCCGAATCGTATCGCGCGAACCGACTATATTAACGATGCCCTGGTAATTCAAATAATCCTTCAAAGTGTTCCAACCCAGTTCATACGTGTATTCATAAGCTTGTATCAAACCTTGCTTTTCAAGACGGGACAATGCGCGCCGCCGGCGCAACTCGCACGCTTCCGCCAGTTGCGCGTAGGCCTTCTGGTAATTCCTGAATCGCTGTTTCCAACGGATATCCGGGTCATTCATGTCTTCGCTCCATTGCGCCATTGCAGATAATCATTATGCGGTCATTTTCGCAAGTTGCCAGCATGACTCTGAGTGACATTGCGTTTCAATTCCGGCACACCGAACGCAAAACGCGCCAGCGCCGGCAACGGAATCACAATCGTATCGCCCCGCTCTATCAGGCGCAACATCGCCAGCCGGGCCAGCGCGTCGCGCGCAAGCTCCTTTTCCGCGCCGGGTTCGCGTGCCGACTTGCGCCAGTAGCGGCCGAATTCGAGTGCCGCCTGCATGATGAAGACGGCAATTTCCGATTCGGGGATCGCGCGGCCGGGTTCTTTTCGGCCGATATCCGCGAGGTATTCGGCCACCAGCAGTGTGACGTGCGCAGCGGTGCCCTCGGCCGGCATCGCGGCGTCGGTCAGGTCGCCGCTTTCGTCCACCAGCGCCAGTCCCTCGGCACGCTGCTCCGGCACCAAGCCGCAGCCATCGCACAAACGCGCGGCCAGCGGACCGCGCTGGTTCTGCAGGTAGGTCCGCATATCGCCATCGAGCTCGTCGAAATACAGCACCGGATCGTCCAGCAGGCGCCGCGCCAGATGCTGGCGCATCGCGCTGCGCCGGCCTTCGTCGCTGTCCGGCGCGTACTCGTCGACCAGCGCAGCCAGACGCGCATCGAGAGTATCCGGCGCGCTGCCGGCCGGCCAGGTCGAGGGGCCGCGCGTGGCCGCCAGCAGGCTGGCCAGCACGCGCCGCTGCACATCGTACAGCGCATCGCCGGCACGCGCGACGAATGCATCCTCGTCGCCGGCGACGCGATGCAGCACGCCCAGTTCAAGCAGGGTACGACAGACGCCGACCAGGTCGCGCCGCTCGTGCTGCGCTTCGAGCGTGAACGAGAAGCCGGATTCGATCAATTCCGGCTCCGCCGCCAGCACCAGTAGCCGTTCACCGAGCATGCGCAGCGTGATCTGCGGGTCGGCACGTTCCAGCGCCGCGCATGCAAGACAGAACAGCACATAGCGGCGCCGCTCGAAATCGGCCGCGCCGCGCGTGGCATCGCGCAGATCGGCGGGCCGCTTGTAGAGCCGTGCGCAATCGCGCTCGACATGCAGAGTCCAGCCGGTCTGATGCGCGAACCATTCGCGCAGATCGTCCGCATGCCGCCGCACCGCGACAAATTCGGGGTGCGCGGCAGTCATCAGCGGCCGCATCAGCAGCGCGCGCAGCGCGTCGCGGCGTTCCTGGTCGCGATGCCTGGCAAGCACGTTGGTGAGATCGCGCGCGTCGTTCATGACGTCAGCACCGGCGTGATCGTAATCAGGTGATCGCGCCCGGCGAACACGCCGAGTTCGGTTTCGATTTGCGCGTGCGAACCGGCGCTCAACGGCTCCAGACGGATTTGCAGCAGGCCATCCGCGGTTTGCCGCGTGACCGCCTGGTCCGGCGACGCCTGCGCCGCCAATGCTTCGCCCAGCAGCGCCAGAAACAGGTGAAACGCATGTGCATCGAGCCGGCCCAGCTGCGACAATCTGGTTGTCGTTCCGGTCGCCAGCAGCGCGCGCGCCGCTTCGACCTGCGCCCGTTCTGCGGCGATTTGCCGCGCCAGCAAGGCGCGCCCCTGGGCGCGGTCCCTGACATGCGGCACCGGTCCGCGCGGCGCGATTTCGCCCCGTTCGCGCAGGCGCGGATGAATCGCCACCGCCGGTGCCTCGGCCCACGGCGTCGAGGCCGGGACATCTTCAGCAGCGCTCAAGAGACTCAGGTGCCGCGCCGGATTCAACGCGAACGCAGCACGCCACAAGCGATGCGCGCCGGCATCGCTTTCGGCATCGGCAAACCAGCGCGCGAGTACGCGGAAATCGGCGGAGCGGTCGCTGCGTCCGCTGCGCCGTTCGTTGAGCGCCGCCACCGCCGCCAGCAATTGCGGAATCGCGGCGCGCGCCTTCGAGCGCAACAGCTCGGATTGGGCCTGGATGTGGCCGTCGCTGACGAACCACAGGCGCAGGCCGCGCCAGCGTTCACGCCAGCTATCGAGGCGCTGCTGCAACGCGTCGACCTGTTCATGCATGTCGCCCGGCGCGGCATCGCGCGTCTCGCGATTGGCGGCCTGCCACAGCAGCGGCTCGATCCGTGGCGCCAGCGCGGAGATGCGTTGCGCGATCGCGCCGGAACGGCCGACCAGATCGCCGATGAAGCGTTCCAGATAGCCGATCAGCCGCTGCTTGTAGGCCAGCACCGCCTTGACGTCGGCCTGCTGCAACTCGATCGTGCGCGCCACGCCGGCCATGAACGCTTGCGCATTGTCGGCCAGCCCTTCGAACACGCGCACCAGGTCGCGCAGCACTTCATGGACTTTGGCGGCGTCCGGCACCGGTTCACCGGCCAGTGCCAGCAAGGCTTCCAGCCGGTTGAAAATATCTTCGAGTGCGACCGTCTGCAGTTCGCCGCGGCGCTGCAAGGCCTGCGCGAAAGTCGTCAGCGCCGCTTCGACCGCCTCGCCGCCGACCGACAGCCGATACAGGAAGCGCGCGCGGTAGAAATCCTCGATGCTGGAGACGCGCGCGGTGTCCGGCTGCGATTCCAGGTTGCCCCATTCGGCCAGTTGCGACAGCGCCAGCTGGATTTCTTCCAGCGCCGGCGGCGGGCCCGGCCATTGCGCTTCGAGCTGGACTTCGTCGGGCCGCAAATGCAGGCGGAACTGCCGTTTCGCGGCAGCGAAGCTTTCCATGATCAGACGATAAAACTGCGCCTTTTCCACGCTGACATGGCGGAACAATTCACCCGCAATCCGGATTTCATTTTCCATTCGGCGCCTTAAATAAAGGGCGCGAAATTAATGCGAATGCCCGCAGCCGTGAGCTGGGCCGTCCGCCTTCACCGCAGCCGCATCGCGCCCGCTGTCCGGGGTGAATCCGGCCGCTTCCAGCCGCGCCAGATAGTCGGCCCACAACTCGGCCTGGTTGGCGCCCAGCCAGTACAGGTAATCCCAGCCGTAGATGCCGGTATTGTGGCCATCGGAAAAATGCGGCTGCACCGCGTAGTTGCCGACCGGCTCCAGCGCAGTCAGTTCCACATCACGCTTGCCGGTCTGCAGCACTTCCTGGCCCGGGCCGTGGCCGCGCACTTCGGCCGACGGCGAGTAGACGCGCAGCAACTCGAACGGCAGCGAAAACGCCGCGCCATCGTCAAACGCGATGTCCACCACCTTCGATTGCTTGCGCACGGTCAGCTCAGTCGGAATGGGCGTTGCTGCAGTCTGTTTCGATCCAGCCATGATGTTTTCCAGTTTGATTAGATTAACGATCTACGCACTGTCCACGCAAAGCGCGAACAGGTCTCACAACACACAGACCTTCATGAAAATAATGAGTATCGCTATTTTCATGGCATTTCCCGCATATATTCATTGCGGATGTTAAATATACTCATGATGTTGTAGGTTGGGCCAACGCCTTATCAGCCCAACATCGCGGCCCAACGTTGTGCGCAGAACGTTGGGCTTCGCTGCGCTCAGCGCCAACCTACGAATCGCCACCTTTTTTCGTGCCTTTCGTGGACCAGGCATTACCCTATCAGATCAGTGAAGCCAGCCGGGCCCGGATCGCGGTGCGCAAGGTCGGCAGCAGGTCGCGGCGCTGCGCCAGCACCTCGGCGGCCGTTACGCGCTGCGCCGGCGCCCAGACCGGGGCCGGGAATTGCGCATCGTCGTCAAAGCGCGGAATCACATGCCAGTGCAGGTGCGGCGTCATGTTGCCCAGGCTGGCCAGGTTGATCTTGTGCGGCTGCATCACGTCGCGCACCGCCGCCTCGACCTGCCACACCGCCGCCATCAGCTGGTTGCGCTCGGCCAGCGCCAGATCGGTCATTTCCCGCACGTGGCGGTTCCAGATCACGCGGCAAAAACCCGGATAGTCGGCGTCCTCCACCAGCACCACATGCCAATCGGGGCCAAGATGCACGACCTCACCGCCTTGCTGCGCACATAATTCGCAATCTGTCTGCATCGCCATCCGATCCAATCGCTACACAAGAACACGCTCGATGCCGCCGGCATTGGCGCGGGCGACGTATTCGGGCAACCAGTTTTCACCCAGCAGATGCCGGGCCATTTCGATCACGATGTAGTCGGCCGTGGTGTCGGAATCGTCGTTGAAGCGCGACAGCCCCTGCATGCAGGACGGGCACGAAGTCAGGATTTTCACGTCGCCGGTAAAGCCGTCGGCGCGCAGCTTGTCGGCACCCTTCTGCATTTCTTCTTCCTTGCGGAATCTAACTTGGGTCGAGATGTCCGGACGGCTGACCGCCAGCGTACCCGACTCGCCGCAGCAGCGCTCGTTTTTCTCGATCTTCACGTTGTCCACGGTGGAAATTAGCGCATTGATGGTCTTGCCGGACTCTTGCAGCTTCATCGGGTTGTGGCACGGCTCGTGGTACATGTAGCGGGTGCCGGCCACGCCTTCGAGCCTGACGTCCTTCTCCAGCAGGTATTCGTGGATGTCGATGATCCGGCAGCCGGGGAATATCTTGTCGAATTCGTAGGTGGCCAGCTGGTCATAGCAGGTGCCGCACGACACCACGACGGTCTTGATGTCGAGGTAATTGAGGGTGTTGGCCATCCGGTGGAACAGCACCCGGTTGTCGGTCATCATTTTTTCGGCCTTGTCGAACTGGCCGTTGCCGCGCTGCGGATAGCCGCAGCACAGGTAGCCGGGCGGCAGCACCGTCTGCACGCCGACGTGCCACAGCATCGCTTGCGTGGCCAGCCCGACCTGCGAGAACAGCCGCTCCGAGCCGCAGCCGGGGAAGTAGAACACCGCTTCGGTGTCGGCGGTGGTGGTCTGCGGGTCGCGGATGATCGGCACGATCTTGTCGTCCTCGATATCGAGCAGCGCGCGCGCGGTTTTCTTCGGCAGGTTGCCGGGCATCTTCTTGTTGATGAAGTGGATCACCTGTTCCCGGACCGCCGGCTTGCCGACCGAAGCCGGCGGCGCCTTGGTCTGCTTCTTCGCGAACTTCTTCAAGATGTCGTGGCCCAGGCGCTGCGCCTTGTAACCCCAGCCTATCATCGCAGTGCGGGTGGCATTGATGGTGGCCGGATCGGTGGCGTTGAGGAAGAACATCGAGGCTGCAGTGCCCGGATTGAACTTCTTTTGCCCCATCTTGCGCAGCAGGTTGCGCATGTTCATCGACACGTCGCCGAAATCGATGTCGACCGGACACGGCGTTACGCACTTGTGGCAAACCGTGCAATGGTCGGCCACATCGGAAAACTCGTCCCAGTGCTTGATCGAGATGCCGCGCCGGGTTTGCTCTTCGTACAGGAACGCTTCCACCAGCAACGACGTCGCCAGGATCTTGTTGCGCGGCGAGTACAGCAGGTTGGCGCGCGGCACGTGGGTCGCGCAGACCGGCTTGCACTTGCCGCAGCGCAGGCAATCCTTGATGCTGTTGGCAATCGCGCCGATGTCGCTTTGCTGCATGATCAGCGATTCGTGCCCCATCAGGCCGAACGACGGCGTGTAGGCGTTGCGCAGATCGGCGCCGGCCAGCAGCTTGCCCTTGTTGAAGCGGCCCTCCGGATCGATGCGCTGCTTGTAATCGCGGAATTCGCTGATTTCATCCTCGGTCAGGTATTCGATCTTGGTGATGCCGATCCCGTGTTCGCCGGAAATCACGCCATTGAGCGAGCGCGCCAGGGCCATGATGCGCGCCACCGCCGCGTGCGCATCCTGCAGCATCTGGTAATCGTCGGAATTGACCGGGATGTTGGTGTGTACATTGCCGTCGCCGGCGTGCATGTGCAGCGCAACGAACACGCGTCCGCGCAGCACGCGCTGGTGGATTGCGCTGCACTCGTCGAGGATCAGCTTGAAGGCGGCGCCGTTGAATATCTGACGCAACACCGCACGTATTTCCTGCTTCCATGACACCCGCACGGTCCGATCCTGCAGCACATGGAATACCTGCGCATCCGGCTGATCGGCCAGCCGCTGCTCCAGCACTGGCGCCAATTTTCCGAGGCCGAGCGCGATCAGCATGTCCGTCGATTGCGCCAGCGGCCGATCGATATCGGTCAGCAGATAGGTCCAACGGGCGCGGGCCAGGTCGAGCAATTCCACCGCCTGCTGGACCCGGTCTTCCAGCATTTCCGCGTCCGGAATCGCATCGCCTTCGGCATCCTCGCTCTTGCCGACCGGCAGATTGCCGGCGACAAAGAAGCTGCGCAACGCATCGATCAATTGCAGCTTGTTGCGGATCGACAGTTCGATATTGATATGCTCGATGCCATTCGTGTATTCACCCATCCGGTCCAGCGGGATCACCACGTCTTCATTGATCTTGAACGCGTTGGTATGCTTGGAGATCGCGGCGGTGCGGGCGCGGTCGAGCCAGAATTTCTTGCGCGCTTCCGGCGACACCGCGACGAAACCTTCGCCGACGCGGGTGTTGGCGATGCGCACTACTTCCGAGGCCGCTTGCGCGACCGCATTCTCGTCGTCGCCGACGATGTCGCCGAACAGGGCCATTTTCGGCAGCACGCCGCGCTTGGATTTGGTCGCGTAGCCGACCGCGCGCAGGTAGCGCTCGTCCAGATGCTCGAGGCCGGCCAGCACGGCGCCGCCTTTTTTAGTTTCCGCGTCGAGGTAATCCTTGATTTCGACGATGCTGGGAATCGCGTCGCTGGCCTGGCCGAAAAACTCCAGACACACGGTGCGGGCGAATTTCGGCATCCGGTGCAAGATCCAGCGCGCCGAGGTGATCAGCCCGTCGCAGCCTTCCTTTTGCACGCCCGGCAAACCCGACAGGAATTTGTCGGTGACATCCTTGCCCAGGCCTTCCTTGCGGAACTTGCTACCTTCGATCTCCAGCATTTCGGTCTTGAACGGCTTGTTGCTGCGTCCTTTTTCGGCCGGGTGGGTCCATTCGAGCTTGAACTTGGCCAGCGGTGCATCGTGGATCTTGCCCAGATTGTGTTCGATCCGGGTGACATCGAGCCAGTCGCCGTTCGGGTCGACCATCCGCCACGAAGCCAGGTTGTCCAGTGCAGTGCCCCACAACACCGCCTTCTTGCCGCCGGCGTTCATCGCGACGTTGCCGCCGATGCAGGACGCTTCGGCCGAGGTCGGATCGACCGCGAACACGAAACCGGCCTTCTCGGCCGCGTCCGAGACGCGCTTGGTGACCACGCCGGCACCGGAGTGGATGGTCGCGTATTCGCGGCCCACGCCCGGCAGCATCGTCATTTCGACCGCGCCCAGTTGCTCGAGCTTTTCGGTATTGATGACGGCCGACAGCGGCGTGAGCGGAATCGCGCCGCCGGTGTAACCGGTGCCGCCGCCGCGCGGAATGATGGTCAGACCGAGTTCGATGCAAGCCTTGACCAGGCCGGCCATCTCGTCCTCGGTATCGGGCGTGAGCACCACGAACGGATATTCGACCCGCCAGTCGGTGGCGTCGGTCACGTGCGACACGCGCGAGAGGCCGTCGAACTTGATGTTGTCCTTTTCGGTGTAGCGGCCCAGCACCTTGGTGGCGCGCTTGCGCAAGTCGTAAGTGCGGCGGAATTCCTCGGCAAAATCTGCCACCGCACGGCTTGCCGCTTTCAGCAACGTTTCCACGCTGGCGCTGCGCTTGAGCGCATCGGCATCGCCGGCGTCGGCCAGGTCGGTGGTGACGCGGCGGCGCTCAACTTCAGTCAGCCGATGATTCAGCGCATCGATCAGGCTCTGGCGCCGTTTCGGGTTGTCCAGCATGTCGTCCTGCAGATACGGATTGCGCTGCACCACCCAAATGTCGCCCAGCACTTCGTACAGCATCCTGGCGGAGCGCCCGGTCTGGCGCGCGCCGCGCAGCGTATCGAGCAGCTTCCAGGCTTCTGCGCCGAGCAGCCGAATGACGATTTCGCGGTCGGAAAACGACGTGTAGTTATACGGAATTTCGCGCAAACGGGTCGGCGCGGCGCCGGCGGGCGCTTCTGAGAGCAAGGCTTGGAATTGTGCGGGGGCGTTCATGGCGGGTGTTGGACTGACGCTAAAGAAGCATTTTATCGTATCGCGCTGTAGCACGTCGCAACAGCCTTACTGTTCATAAGCTTTAGAGTGCGAGGTGGGTACGGCCTCATCGTGCCCGCCCTACAAAACTTGATTGTAGGTACGAATTTATTCGCATCAGCTCGGATGAGATCGTTAAAAGTGCGAATAAATTCGCACCTGCGACGCTGCTGTCTCAACTTGGAAAACGCATGATTTTGAACAGGGCAGCCACAAAACTAGCCCAGCCAGATTGCGATTTGGTGCCACACTCCGTTCGGCACACGCAGCAGCAGCCAGCTTATCGTGATGTAGCGGCAGAATTTTCCCAGCGCCATATATATCGCGCAGGGCCAGAACGGCAAGTGCAGCCAGCCGCCCAGGCTGCACAGCGAATCGCCTATGCCGGGCAGCCAGGACAGCAGCATCGTCTTCGCACCGTAACGGCCGATCCAGCCGAACCAGCGGCTTTCGCGCTCTTTCGCAAATGCAGTCCTGGCGCCGTAGCCGATCCAGTAATTGACCATGCCACCGAGCGTATTGCCGGCGGTGGCGGCCAGGATCACCGGCCAGAACAGCGCAGCGTCGGCCTTGATCGCGGCAAAAACCAGCGGTTCCGAGCCCATCGGCAGCCAGGTCGCAGCGACAAAAGCGACCACGAAAACCGACGTCAGCCCGATTTCCGGTATCGCCAGAACGTTTAATAGCCAATGGATTGCAGATTCGATCATATATGGCTGCGGTCGGTCCCGAAAAAAATCGTCCATTATAATAAGCGACCAGCAATGACCATCCGGCATTTTTCACATCCAGTGCCGCCCGCGACCGACGCCACCCGAGCAAAATGAATACCGACTACCTGAAGAAGATCCTGACTGCCCGCGTCTATGACGTGGCATTCGAAACTCCGCTGGAATTCGCGCCCACCCTGTCCAAGCGGATGGACAATACGATTTATTTCAAGCGCGAAGACATGCAAAGCGTGTTCAGCTTCAAGCTGCGCGGCGCTTACAACAAGATGGCGCACCTGAGCGCGGAGCAGTTGAAACGCGGCGTGATTTGCGCCTCGGCCGGCAACCATGCGCAGGGCGTAGCGCTGTCCGCCGCCAAGCTCGGCTGCAAGGCGATGATCGTGATGCCGACCACCACGCCGCCGGTCAAGGTCGATGCGGTCAGGGCGCGCGGCGGCCCGCTGGTCGAAACCGTGCTGTTCGGCGATTCCTTCACCGACGCCTATGAGCATGCGCTGACACTGGAAAAGCAGCACAAGCTGACCTTCGTCCACCCGTTCGACGATCCGTTTGTGATCGCCGGCCAGGGCACCATCGGGATGGAAATCCTGCGCCAGCATTCCGGCCCTATCCATGCGATTTTCGTCGCCATCGGCGGCGGCGGGCTGATTGCCGGCGTGGCCGCGTATGTCAAGCAGATCCGCCCCGAGATCAAGATCATCGGCGTCCAGACCACCGATTCCGACGCGATGGCGCGCAGCCTGAAAGCGGGCCGCCGCATCACGCTGTCCGATGTCGGCCTGTTCTCCGACGGCACTGCAGTCAAGCTGGTCGGCGAAGAAACCTTCCGTCTTGCCAAGCAATATGTCGACGAGGTGATCCTGGTCGATACCGACGCCATCTGCGCTGCGATCAAGGACGTATTCACCGACACCCGCAGCATCCTGGAACCGGCCGGCGCTCTGGCGGTGGCGGGCGCGAAAGCCTATGTCGAGCGCGCCCGCGCCGACAAGAAACCGCTCAAGAACGAAACCCTGGTGACCATCGCCTGCGGTGCCAACATGAATTTCGACCGCCTGCGCTTCGTCGCCGAGCAGGCCGAAGTCGGCGAAGCGCGCGAAGCGTTGTTCGCCGTCACCATGCCGGAAGAGCGCGGCAGCTTCAAGCGCTTCTGCGAACTGGTCGGCCCGCGCAACGTGACCGAATTCAACTACCGGATCAGCGGCGAACAGGAGGCGCACATCTTCGTCGGGGTGCAGATCGCGAATCGCGACGAAGCCGCCAAGATCGCCAGGAAATTCGAGAAACACGGCTTCAAGACGCTGGACTTGACCGATGACGAACTCGGCAAGCTGCATATCCGTCATCTGGTCGGCGGCAAGAGTGCGCTGGCACAAGACGAACTGCTGTACCGTTTCGAGTTCCCGGAGCGTCCCGGCGCACTGACCCGTTTCCTGTCCTGCATGGCGCCGAACTGGAACATCAGCCTGTTCCACTACCGCAACCACGGCGCCGATTACGGCCGCATCCTGATCGGCTTGCAAGTGCCGAAGAAGGAAATGAAGGACTTCCGCGCGTTCCTGAACACCATCGGCTACCGCCATTGGGACGAGAGCGAAAATCCGGTCTACAAACTGTTTCTGGGATAAACACGATGAGCGCGCCCTCCACGCCGGACCAGTCGCCGCTGGGCAGACCCGCCGCTTACCTGGCCGAATACGCACCGGCGCTGCTGTTCCCGATCGCCCGCCAGGACAAAAGGGACGAACTGGGGCTGGCACAGGGCAGCGGCACCCTGCCCTTTTTCGGCGTCGATATCTGGAATGCCTACGAACTCTCCTGGCTGAATCTGCGCGGCAAACCGCAAGTGGCGATTGCCACCATCACGGTGCCGGCCGATTCGCCCAACATCATCGAATCCAAATCCTTCAAGCTGTACCTGAATTCCTTCAACCAGACCCGGCTGGCCGGCACCGATGCGCTGCTGCACTTGCTGCAGGCCGACCTGTCGGCAGGGTTCGGGGCGCCGGTGCAGATTGCGCTGACCCTGCCGGAGTCTTTCGGGTCGCTGCAATTCGGCGAACTCGAAGGCCAGTTGCTGGACCGGCTGGATATCGAAGTCAGCGATTACACGCCCAATCCGGGCTTGCTGAAAACCGTCCCCGACACGGCACCTGTGGAGCAAACGCTGGTGTCGCACCTGCTGAAATCGAATTGCCTGGTGACCGGCCAGCCGGACTGGGCCAGCGTGCAGATCCGCTATTGCGGCGCGCCGATCGATGAAGAAGGCTTGCTGCGGTATTTGATCGGATTTCGCAGCCACAATGAATTTCACGAGCAATGCGTGGAGCGGATTTTCATCGACATCCTGCGCCGCTGCAAGCCGCAAAAACTGGCGGTATACGCCCGTTATACGCGGCGCGGCGGACTCGATATCAACCCCTGGCGCAGCAATTACAGCAGCGGCGCGCAGGCGCTGAACCTGCGCAATGCCCGCCAGTGAGCCGCCATGCACGTGATTGAAACCGAATTTGATTGCGAATGCGCAAGACATCACACTTTCCCCCCCCGAATTCATTGACCTTGCGCTCGCCTACGATTAAGTTAATTTACGAAGCACGACCGTTTTTTTCCGCGTTGTACCGTAAATCGACATCACTCAGGAGGCATCATGGCTGGCAAATACGTTTTAAAGAATTCCAAAGCGGGGAAATTCTCGTTCATGCTGGTGGACGACAACGACCAAATCTTGATGACGTCGGAAACCTACGAATCCAGGGCAGCGGCGCTTAACGGGATTGAATCCTGCAAAAAAAATGGGATTGAAGAAAATCGCTTCGAACGCAAATTGTCCACTGCCAACGATCCGTATTTTGTGCTCAAGGCGGCAAATGGCCAGACTATCGGCAAAAGCCAGATGTATTCTTCAGCAGCCGCAATGGAAAACGAGATCGCACTGGTAAAGGCCAACGCTGCTTCGGCAATCGAGGACAACACGCATTGAGATGGTGCGCGCCAGATTTCTCCATGCAGACCGCAGATCCTGCGGCTGCGGTCTTGGCGTTTTGCACTTCTTCATTCGCGTAATCCGTGATGATGCGAATAAGCGACAATACCGGATCCAGACTGCTGCGCCAGTCAGCGTATAAAATAGTTGCGCACGCTAAAGCTGTCGCGGATTAATGGCAAATGAAAGAAGATGCCGGCACTATCGACAATCATTCGGAACCGATGCTTTCGAACCGCGTTTTTTTCAATCAAAACAATATGCTGCATATCATTGCGCAAGCTGCAAAGAAGCCTATAATCCCCGTCACATGGATCAATTGTGCACTGCACCATTACTTGCATCATGACAAAACTCGCAAAAATATTGCAGCCTAACAATGTTGTGCTCGACCTTGAAGTCTCCAGCAAGAAGAGAGCATTCGAACAGGTCGGCCTGATTTTTGAAAACAATTGCGGTATCGCGCGCTCCAAGGTATCCGACAACCTGTTCGCACGGGAACGTCTGGGCTCGACCGGTCTTGGGCATGGCGTAGCCGTCCCGCATGGCCGCGTCAAGGGTTTGAAAGCGCCGCTGGCCGCCTTCGTGCGCCTGGCCGAACCGATCCCGTTCGAGTCGCCCGACGGACAACCGGTCAACTTGCTGATTTTCCTGCTGATTCCAGATCATGTGACGCAGCAGCACCTGGAAATTCTGTCGGAAATAGCCGAAATGTTTTCCGATGATGCGATTCGTACCGCGCTCTCCACCGACGCCGACCAAGCATCCGTACACCAACGCATCGTCTCCTGGGAACCACAGCCGCAAAAAATTGCCGTCTCCCGCTGATGCCGCCTGCTTTTCGAACCAGCCTCCAAATCGACCATGCCACTATCTGCACCGCTGACCATTCAGCAACTGTACGACGACAACCGTGAAGCGCTGGATCTGGGATGGTTTGCCGGCTTCTCCGGCAGCGAACGGCTGATATCCGGCGATGCCGCCTCGGCGGCCGACCAGGTCGGCCATCTGAACCTGATTCATCCGGGACGCATTCAGGTATTCGGGCACCAGGAAATCGAGTATTACCAGAAGCTCAGGGTGCAGTCGCGCGGCAATCACACGCAGGAACTGATGTCGGGCGAGCCACCGGCGCTGATCGTTGCGCAGGGACTGGAAACCCCGCCCGACATCATGGATGCCTGCGACGAGAAGAACATTCCGCTGTTTTCGACCCCATTGCCGGCCGCTCAGGTGATCGATTATCTGCGCGTCTACCTGTCCAAAAAGCTGGCGCAGTCCATCACGATGCATGGCGTATTCATGGATGTGCTGGGAGTCGGCGTGCTCATTACCGGCGAGTCGGGACTCGGCAAAAGCGAACTGGGGCTGGAACTGATCTCGCGCAGCCACGGCCTGGTAGCCGACGATGCGGTCGAATTTTCGCGCATCGCGCCGAACATGATCGAGGGCCGTTGCCCGAAGCTGCTGCAAAACCTGCTGGAAGTGCGTGGCCTGGGCTTGCTGGACATCAAGACCATCTTCGGCGAGACTGCGGTACGGCGCAAGATGCGCCTCAAACTGATCGTGCACCTGGTGCGCCGCAGCGTGCTGGAAGAGCATATGGACCGGCTGCCGTTCGAATCGCAGACCGAAGACGTGCTGGGACTGCCGATACGCAAGGTCATCATTCCGGTGGCGGCAGGGCGCAACATCGCGGTCCTGCTGGAGGCCGCAGTGCGCAACACGATCCTGCAATTGCGCGGCATCGATACGCTGGAAGAATTCATGGAACGCCAGCGCAAGGCGATGACCGAAGATTGACGATCTCACCGCCAACACATCATAAATTCATGCGCATTATTCTCATTACCGGCATTTCCGGCTCCGGCAAATCGGTCGCACTGAATGCGCTGGAAGACGCCGGTGCGTATTGCGTCGACAACCTGCCGCCGACTCTTTTGCACGATCTGATTGCAACCCTCGATGCCGACGGCATCGATATTGCAGCGATTGCCATCGATGCCCGCAGCGCCAGGTCGTTCGCGGCACTGCCGCCCGACATCGGACGCCTGAAAAACGAAGGGCACGACGTCACGGTCCTGTTCCTGACTGCCAAGACAGAATCGCTGATCACGCGCTTTTCCGAAACGCGCCGCAGCCACCCGCTGTCGCACCGCATCGATTTCGGACCGGACTCGCAGCAGAGCCGCACGCTGGAAGAATGCATCCGGGAAGAGCGTGAAACACTGGCTGCCTTCGAAGGCTACAGCCATGTGGTCGACACTTCCGGCATGAGTGCCAACAAATTGCGCTCGTGGATATCCGAACTGATCGCAATCAAGGGTTCGTCGCTGACGCTGCTGTTCGAATCGTTTGCGTTCAAGTTCGGCGTCCCGCTGGATGCCGATCTGGTATTTGACGTGCGCACTCTGCCGAACCCGTTTTACGACAGCACTCTGCGCCCGCTGACGGGCCGGGATGCGCCGGTGATTGCCTTCCTGGATGCGGAACCGGACGCGGCCGAGCTGCTCGACGATATTCGCAATTTCGTCGAAAAATGGCTGCCGGCCTTCAAGAAAAACAACCGCAGCTACCTGACGGTGGCCATCGGCTGCACCGGGGGCCAGCACCGTTCGGTGTATATCGCGGAACAACTGGCACAATATTTCCAGGCCGCGGAGCATGTGGTATTACGCCATCGAGAGCTTGGTCCGTCCCAGAAAAAGTGACAGTATAGTAAAAAAGCGTATTTCATGGAACCATTCTGGGCGCTACGACAACACCGCGCGACCGCCCAGCAGATCGCCGATGCGCCACAGAAGATGCCGTGCAAAGATCACTCTGTTCTTTCCTGGCCGACTGTATTTTTCTGGGCTACATCCAGCTCTTTAGCCAGTACCTCTTGCCACTGCGCTTCTGTCAGCCCATGACTGCCATCGCAGTAATCGCGACGCCCACAACCGCATCGACCGATATCTTCTGAATTTGTCCGAACGCGCATTTGATATCTCCATGAAAAAGCCAATGATTATGCAGCAACGCAAGCCCTCGGGCATGACAGTGCCGGCGCAAGGCGACGACATCGTCCCGATCCCCGGCACCAAGCGCCGCAGCTATCTGGAACAAAACGTACAAGCGCTCGGCCTGAAACTCGGCCAGGACGCGCTGGCCGAACTCGATGCGGGCTTTGTATTTGACGCAGCAAGTGGCGAGCGTTACGCGGAGGAAAGCATGAAGATGCTGAGCGGTTGAACCCGGATACGGCAACCGCTCGTGCCAGGCGCTGCAAAGGCATGCGACTCGGCGCAGGTATCAGTGCATTTCCGGAATATGCGTGGCTGGACTGGGAAGGATAATCACCAGTAGGGCAGAACCATAAAAAAACCGTGGTCTGTCCCCTGTTGTTGCTGTTGTTGCTGTGTTGCTGCAACTCGACATTCAGGATACTCGTCAGCGCATTTCAAAAAATGCAATGAATCTCTGCATGAAAATGCAGGCTTTACCTCATACCCTGCATTCTTATCATAAAAACGACAAAAAAACCGCTGCCATTGCGACACTGGCAGGGCGATTGCATGAAGACACTACGCGGTCCACGAAAGACACGAAAAGCACGAAAAAGTCAAAAACACAGAAAATCTATTGCGTGGAAAACTTCAAAAGAGAGGCAAATAGTGTTTGTTTCGTGTCTTTCGTGTTTTTCGTGGACGATATGCAGTGTTGGTTGCTCAACGCTAGCCTTCATGCAATCGCCCTGGCGACACTGGGGGCGCTGCGCCACCTCATCCAGAAAGACTTGCATGCACTCGGTATAACATGCGAAAGCATGAGGCTATCGAAGCGTCCATCCATCGGACTGACTGCAACCATAGGCATAGGTATACTACTGCGTGAGCATCGCCTTGACCATTGAACGAAAAGGGCGACGGCACCAGCAATGGCGCGTATCACTGATACGACCGAAGCGCGCTTCATCCTGAAACATCAGGCGCAATGGACGCTTGTCATTCCAGAGTACTATCTTTTCTGCCAGCGTATCGGGGAGTTTTTTTCCCAGTCTTCGCACGCTTGGGCATCGCCTTGAGAGTGTTCGGTATCGAGCGCCAATTTGCGCCAGCCATGGCGCGCCAACATGCGATAGATCGTTGATAGCGCCACCGGTTTGCCGAGTTTTTCAGCGAATTTCTCCTGCCGCGGCGGCACCCGCCACCCTTTCTTCCTCTCTTACCGAATATCTCGCAATAAATCCTCCCAGCAGTTGCGTTTTGCAAGAGGCACTATCAATAGTAAATTCCCCGGCATCGACACAGAGAAATTCACACAAAGAAATTCAGTATAGGAGCGGATTTTTGTTGATACTGAACACTACGCCCGGTGTGTTTTGGGCGACTGGGAACGCGCGAGGTGTTTCCCCGATACATTACAATGGAAGCGGCTCCCGGGGGAGCCGCCATATAACCTGCGCGTCAACAATTTAGCTGCCGCTATGACCCAGTAGTGTCCGGTTAAAAATTGGACAAATTCAATTGCTTAGCGCCGAGAGGCGTTACTGATTACTTGAATGTCCATGGCCCTCTTTGATCAGGGAATCCAGGCGCATCACTTCGCCGGCTTGTATCATGAGCTTCTCGCCATCCTTGGTTTCCATCACCGCGCCCTTTTTCATGCGGACAGCACGACCGTATTTATCTTGCACGGCCGCTTTTCCGTCCTTGAAGATGAACAGCGTCGAACCGTTTTTCAGCTCGATCGTTTTCTGCGCCGCCGCCCGTGCGGCGTCGTCGGAGTATGCGCAGGTGGCAACGGTACTCATCGCCACAACAATCAATAGATTCCTCATCAACATTTGTGTTCTCCTTTTAGAGTTGAACTTACCTTATTGAGGCTAGTCACCGCAACGGCATATGTCAACGTAGTTGTCGCAAGGCCGGAGCATCAAAACTCACCTTTCTCTTGGACGCCGAGCAAGCTAAACAGGTAATCAGGCTTCGAGGCAGGCTTCGAGGCGGCATTTTTGCGTTTTCGCGGAAGACTAAGAAGTCTGTCTTGCAATAATCCTAGAATCCTTAGGAGTCGTAAAAAAGTAACTTGGTCTTTTATATGGCGTTTGGAGCGATTACATAATTCCATTCTCCATGGAAAACATCTCGATCTATGCGGATCGTCGCGAATTCCTGATCGGTCACTTTGATGCCCTTTTCATAAAGGCCTGGATCAAGTTCGGCGCGTACTTTCAAGCCTTTCCTGGTTGTCGTCCCAGCGATCAGGCTGACGATTACTTCGTGGCTTACCAAGGGTTGTCCGCGCCAATTCATGCTGATATGCGAAAAAAGTC
>JAUYNR010000114.1 GCA_030698225.1 Oxalobacteraceae bacterium
CGTGACATGGCCGTGATATTGAGACACTCGCAGACGAAAGGGCGAGACAACAATGATCATAGATATCGGCCTAAATCAACGCGCCAGTGTTCGACCCTACCTGCGAGAGGCTCAGGGTGAAACTCCTTGGGCCTACTCACCTTTGTTCTTGCGAGTCGTTTCGCGCCACCAGGGGTTTCTATGGATTGCTTATTTTCCGATTGAGATCAGCTCGACTTCAAAGTTAAGCGTGCTGTTCGGCGGTATGACGCCGGCGGCACCGCGTTCGCCGTAGGCGGTTTTTGGCGGGCAAACCAGTTTGGCCTGTCCACCGACCTTCAGCTTTTGAACGCCTTCAGTCCAGCAAGGAATAACTTGCGATAGAGGAAACGAAGCCGGCGCATTGCGCGCATACGAGCTGTCGAATTCCTTGCCATTTTCCAGCGTCCCACGGTAATGGACCGTCACAGTGTCTGTAGCTTTTGGGCTGGCGCCGGTGCCAATTTTGATGTGCTGAATCGATATGCCTGAAGACAGCATCTCCGGCACCTTTGTGCCAGGTGCGGCGATGGCGGCAGTGGCAAAAATTGTAGTAGCGAGCAAAAACATGAAGCGCATGAGAACCTTTCTGGAATGTTAATTCGACAAAGATTAACATGACAAATAGCAATGACCGCTGCCGACAGATTAGGTTTGTTAACAAAATTTCGTTGCGGAATTAAATCTCATCTCCGATTAGCCCTTGCGGCAGTTCTTCCATATGCGCAGGCGGTATATGCCATTCCACGCAATCCTCGACTTCATGTGGCTTTTCAAACATAGAACCTCCAATATGTGCGTTTGCACAATTGATAGATGACTATATGTATCCGGTGTTCAATCTTAAATTGTAAGAAATAATGTTGCGATTGCACACATGGCATTAAATACCGCCAAGTCAGTCTCATAGCAAGTTTTTCATGAGACCGACATGCCGACCGTTTCCGAAGCTGATTCTCAATGCCCTCCGGCACAACTGTTATATGCTGCCGAAAGCCGATTGGCGGTGACGCTCCAGGTTTGAACGTCCAGATGGAAAAATCTTCGCCTCAATAACCCAAGTGACAATTATTCGATGTTTACGCGAAGCCATTACTGCCCGAATATTTGTGCCGTTGATTCCCTAATCACGCCGGCAAGCATACCGAAATTCGCGAATTGGATTGTCTTCGATCAGACACGCAGTATACTGCCTTCTTTTTTATGGCTATGGCCTTACTCCACAAGGACAACATCATGAATGCTCTACCCCCATGCCCAAAATGCAATTCCAGTTTTACGTATAAGGACGGCGGTCTATACATTTGCCCCGAGTGTGCTCATGAGTGGAATGAGCACGCTGGCGCCGAATCAGCTGAAGAGGGTAACAAGATATACCGCGACTCAGCCGGCAATGTGTTGCAGGATGGCGATACAGTCACTGTTATCAAGGATTTGAAATTGAAAGGCTCCGCGGGAACCGTCAAAATGGGCACCAAGGTCAAGAACATTCGCCTGGTCGATAGTGACCACGACATTGACTGCAAGATTGATGGCTTTGGGGCCATGAGCCTGAAATCGGAGTTTGTTAAGAAGGTGTGATTTCGCAGGTTAGTGACCAATCCTTCCGGAAGTAGTCAGGCCAACTGCGGTTGCCTGACGTCAAACCGCGGAATATTTTTTCACCAGTTGGACAATAGCCGCAATCGAACCTTTGCAGCACCGAATGACAGTGTTGCAGGATCGTGCGGGCACGCCGTTTTTGGCCGCTCACAACCTCATTGACCAATGACTGACAAGGTCACTCGTCTTTACGCCTGACAAAAAAGAAAGCAAGGAGATACGCATGCAAGCAGCATTGGCTGGCCGGCGGCCGAATTGCGCCGATCGGCCGCCCGGCATGCCGTTGCGGCTGCCCATTCACTTGACCGGTATCATCAGGTGCTGGTACGGGGTTCCCGGCCACATCACATAGGGGGCCGACGTGTCAGGGTTCGGATTCTTTGGATACATGTCATAAAAGCTGGCTTCCGCACCCACGATCATGACGTGCGGTCCGGTCTTGACCCAGTGATTTCCGGCGTCGGGTTTGGTCGCATAGGGATCCGTATTACTGGCGTCGGTGCCTCCCGCAAGCATGTACATGAAGCCGACCATGCCGCTGGCAGGTGTCTTGTGACCCATCCATGCACCCGCCCATTCCCAGGCAGCCTTGTCCATGCACATCGGGTCGGGACCCGGAGTCGCCGGATTGTCCGGCATGCAGGTGAATCCGTTCTTGCCTTCGCGCAAGGTGCGCATCTGGCCATCCGCATCCGCACCCGCCACGACAATCGTGGCCCCGGCACTCACTTTTTTCGGCGCGGCCCGCATCGCGCTCTTGATCATTTTCTGGTCGGCGGCCGACGGTGTGGCCCCTTTTGCGCCCATCGGCGCATCGGCAGAAAATGCCGTCTGCGTGAACAGGATGGCCACGGCGGCGGCCATCGAACCTATTGCAGGGATTGGTATTGACATGGCTTTTTACTCCTTTGATATTCGTTTAAAAATACCGGGATCTCGGATCTAGATCGGCAATTCGAGCCCTGTTTTTGTTATCGAGCCAAGAAAAAACATTGAAGAAAGGGGACACGCCGTTTGCAGCCCATCTCGCTTGAGCGCAGGAACAGCGTATCTCACATCCACTCACGCCCACTTCTTGCCGAGCGCCTCCAGGCCGGCCTTTTGCAAATCATCCGGGCTCATCAGAATCCGAAATTTGCAATTGGCCTGGAAGTTGAGAAAGAAGGGTTCAGCAAAACGGGGAACATCCGATGGATTCTGAACGTCTATCACGAAGATTGCGCCACGTGTTCCGTCTTGCTCTGTGAAGTAGGCCATCTCCGGGTTTATTGCTTCGAGAATACGCCCAATCGTCTCACCTGCTTTTCCGCTTCTGACGAGGGTGTTGAAAGGCTCATGTGGGATGTCAACCGTAAGTAGCATTTTCATATCATCACCTTCATATTGTGGTATTCCAAGGCGCTTGCGCATCCGCTGAATGGATAGGCGAGGGGCGCGGACAGCGATTCGAATAAATGGCAAATCGACCTTTCGTTTAGAACTTCACTCCACCTATTTCCACTCCCACAATTTCTCGACGGTGTTGCCGCTTTCATCCACTTCGTATTCAAAGACGCCTGTAATCTGATTTAGTCCGGACAAGTGCTTGGAAGATGTCTGGTAGCAAAGCGATCCGCGCCAGCTTGCCGCCATCCCGTGTCCGGTCGGTCTGCCGACGCCGGTGCCGGTCCAGGTTGCGATTTCACCATTCCGGGTCGTGATCAGACCCTGCCCGGCACCATGGAGCACGCCATGCGGCGTGAGCGTGGAAATATAGGTTCCCACTTCGGTTATTTCCTGCTCGAGCAACTTGCCGGCGCCCTGAAACGATACTTCCAGCCTTGGCCCCGCACCTTCGAATGGCAATACCCTGACGCTGGTAATCTTGCCTTTTCCTTCGCCAATCATTTCACCTAACATGATGTGTCTCCTGAAGAATAAACTTGGCTCGCCCTTGGATAACGACCAGCCACGCCCGGCAATCTGGTTCGACGTGGAGTCGGTGTCACGCTCCGACCGCGCTGCTGGCCACAGCTGACAAGCACTGGTCAAAACAAGCACAATGGCAGACGGATCGCATCAACGAACTGAATTTCGCCGACAGTCCTGCCTGTGAAACAATGCTCCGTCAGTTACAGACAATGTTTGTTGAGATTTGATAAATTCACGGCAAATAAAAGCGGTGCTGGGGATTTGTGAAGGCCAATGGCATGGGAACGCCCCGCTTACCGAATTAAAACGACAAATGCTTTGGCGTTACTTTTTTGTATGGCCGGTTTCTAAACAATGGGAGGCCGGACCCGACCCACAGGAGCCATTCGGACCCGCGCCAGATCAATGGCAGCTTTCAAAGTTGAGCTGTCTTTCGTCCCCGCTAGCCGCGTGGCAAATGTTCGGCCTGAGTCGGCGTTGGCGTGTCGCGCCGACTTGGTCAGCTATGCTGCACTTACCTGACGCAGGTCGTGAACGCATCCTGAACGGCAGTTAGCCAATTCGGCGGACGCGTACTCGCGACCCTCACCGGCCTGATGAATTCGTCACGGTCAATGGCACAACTTCCGATTGAAATTTGGATACTGAATTCTGTCCACGAGCCAGGGTATTTCCCAAGAGCGCGAGTCTCATGCGTAGTAACTCGCCACATAGTCCTCAAACTGCCCCTGCGGCAGCGATTCCAATCGCTGCTGCTCGGCCAAGGAGGCTTGAACGCTTTCCTCGAACTTTGCCAATGTAGCCGCGTCCAGTGGCTGGGCCAGCAAGCTCTCGTGGTGTTGCTGAGACTGCTTCATGGCGTATTTGAAGAAGCCTTTGTGCTCCCTCGCAGCAGCCAGCACCTGGGCTGACGGTGTGCTCTCCGGGTGATCAATTCGCGTGCGTAGGCTGGCCAGCGTCGTGGCGTAGTTATTGCCACCGTAGGCCACATCCAGCATCTGGGCAAAAGGCTGCATGTCGTCAAATAGGGCGTGTGCAATGGGTCGGAACGGTTGTTCGCGGTTGTGCACTAGCAGATTCAGGTCAGGCCGTCGACCGTGGTTGACGATACGGGCCTTGTTTTCATCGTTCTCACCCTGCTCGCGGGCCGTAATGGGCGGACTCTGACGAAAAAGGCACATCAGCAACAGGATGTCGGCAAAGGTACTTTGCTCGGGGAGAATACCGATGTCCACGAACGGGTTCAGGTCAAACAGGCGTACCTCCAGGTATTCGACACCGTATTTCGTCAAGGCCAGCGCCGGGCGCTCGCCCATTTTGCCAATGCGCTTGGGCCGAATGCCCGCATAAAATTCGTTCTCAATTTGCAGCAGGTTTGCGTTGAGTTGCTTCCAGTGGTCGCCTTCGCGCACGCCCAACTCTTCGTAGAACGGGTCGGGGGTGCGAATCGCAGTCTCCAGTGCGTGGGTGTACTCGGCCAATGAATTGAAACTGACGTGCAGTTGATCCTGCGCCCGGTTCTGATAGCCCAGATCGCTCATGCGCAGGCTGGTCGCGTAGGGGCGGAACAAGGTGCCTGGCACGAGCTCCTGGAGGTCTGAACTGCGGCCTTGCAAGAATGATTGACAGATCGCGGGCGAGGCGCCAAACAGGTAGGGAATCAACCAGCCAAAGCGCAGAAAATTGCGAATCAATCCGAAATAGCGCTCACTGACAAAGTCCTGCATGCTGCCTGTTATGGAGCAGCAGCCTTTCAAAATCACCCAGAATTCGTCAGGCAGCGACCAGTTGTAGTGGGCCCCGGCAATTGTTTGCATGTGGCGCCCATAGCGCAGGCCCAGTCCTTCGCGATAGGCAGCCTTCATCATGGCGGAGTTGGAGGTACCGTAGTTGGCAATGGCGATGTCTTTGTCGTCACCTACGACGCAAGGCATGGAGCCAGCCCATATGATTTCTTCCCGCATTTGCCGGGCCGCGAAGCGGTGAATGTCGCGCAGAAAGTCCAGCGGGAACGCCGGGTCTTGTGACGGAGGGGTGATGAACTCCAGCAGCGCTTCGGCGTAATCGGTGGTAATCCAGGGGTGGGTGAGTTTGGAGCCCAGCGTCAAGGGGTGAGGGGTCTGGGCTAGATGGCCGCTGGTGCCTACGCGCAAGCATTCGCGCTCGTAGCCTCGCGTGATACCGCGCAAAACCTGCGCTTGATCTGACAAGAAAAACTGCCTAACCTCATCGCAACATGTGAACTTCAACATAAGCCGTGTCTTTTTCCGTAATTTGCACGCAGTATGGCAGTTATTGAGCGGCAAGGCTGGTGGTCGGCGCCGTGGTGATGGTGCACTTAAAAGTGGAAGGCGGGAATACCCCTACCTCGGATTAGTTATGCGGGCACTTGCTGATGACGGACGAAATTTTGGCGTCCGGCTGCCAGCATTCGATTCAATACAGCCGCGCCGATGGCGGCCTCAGTTTGCTGCGCTTCAATTCCACGTGACCGCAGGCGAGGACCAATAAGTGGTTTGTAGCGACCCAAGGTCGTCTCCACCAGGGCACGCTGCCCATAACCAGTCGCCGTCTGCCAGCCAAGTCGTCGCTGCGTATGGATCATGTCGATATGACGATCATCCTACGGGAAGCTTCGTCGCGTAGTCGGCCAAAGCCGGCACTGAGGCGCTACGCATCACTGGTCACAATCCAGACCATTGCCTGAAAAAAATATGTGCTTTGAGTGACCGCCTTGACCAAGTTGGTGTCCATCACAGGCAATGAAGGTCGGCGAAGAGTTGGTCCTTGATAACAGTATCGCGTTATCGGCTTTCCGTCGACGCATTGATCCAATTCAACGACGCCCTTTTTCAATCCCCTGGTCGGCAACAAAAAACGGAGGCTGCCGCAAAGGCAGCTCCGTTTGAACTCTTTCAGGCCGCAGCGCGCAACGGTTCCGCGCGGGCCAAGAGTTGCCGCGTCAGCGGGCTGTACGTACGCAAGGCAAGGCGCTCGGCACACAGCGCCGCGGCCAGATTGCGCTGCCCAGCCCGCAGCGCAGCCTCGATCAGGGTCAGGTCAAGCAGATCGCGCTGGGCGTGGCTGCCGCCGAAGCGGTGGGCGATTTCACGCAACGGGCGGATCAGGCGTACCGTTTCGTTGTAGCGTTCCTCGCCGAAGGCCTTTAGCGCCAGCGTCAGCGGATGACCGACCTCGCGGGTGAAGCTTGCGTTGTCGCCAGCGCCGCGCATCACCGCCTGCTGCGCATCGAGCACCTCTTCGACGGCATCAGCGCGCCGCGCGCCAATGAAAGCCATCACCGCGTGCACATCGTTGAAGACGTAGTTGCCGGCGCGGGCAAATGGCCGCCAGCCGTCGGCCACCGCCTCCCAGCGCTGGCCGACATCGATGCCGCGCAGATGAAGGCGCCACAACATGGCCGAGGCGTCGATCATGTTCAGTACCACGGGAGACCGCTCGCCGTAGATGGGCCCGTCGAACAAGGCCAGCACCTCGTCGATCTCGCCCAGTTCAAGGTGGTAGAGCGCCAGATGCCACCACAGGTGCACCTTGAAGAAGCTGTCGGTCGACCAGGCATCCGGGGCAGCGCGCATCCAGGCGATTCCGTCGGCCTGACGGCACTGCATTTCCATCACGTGCGCCACCGCGTGCTGTGCCCAACCGTCGCGCGGCTCAAGCTCGACCGCTGTGCGGCCCTGGGCCTCGGCGCGGGCATAGTCGGCACATTCTTCAAGACCAAAAGCGTGCATGCCGAGCAGCGCGTGGTAGCCGGGCATCGTCTTCGACCACGCCGGCAGGGCGCGGGCGATACGGTCGCGCAACATGCGCGAATTGCCCACGTAGAAGTCGAGCACATGCCCGGCTTGCAGCGCGAGCGCGTCGCGCGGATTGTCGATGCTGACATCTTCGAGCACCCGGGCGGCGCGATGCCAGTTCCCGTCGAGCAACTGGCCGATGGCTTCGATGTGGCCGCGCTCGCGTGCGTTGGCCGGCAGGCGTGCCGCCGTTGCATGGCTGTCACGGGCGATGGCGATGGCCTCCGGCTCGGTTCCGAGCAGAAAAAGGTAGGCCTTGAGCACGTGGGCCATTACAAAATCCGGACGGACGCCGATCGCGGCATCGGTGCTGGCCACCGGGTCTTCGATGTAGCACTGGAACTGGCGTAACGCACGCCAGTAGTGGGCCAGGCTATCGGCATCCGCACCGGAATGGGCAAGGTTCAGGTCGTCGTACTGGCTCATGGTGTTTCTCCTATGCGTATAGTATGGGAACGAATTGCAGTCAATCTGCGTCGTATTCGAACCAGCGCGCCCGTCCACGCGCACAATGCCACGATAATCCGCTCTGAATTGACGGGGAATGCTCATGGCGCCGGAAGGATTGCCCAAGACGCCGGGACTTGTGAAAGGAAGGAGATCATGGACGCCCTTTCCGAAGTGTTTGCCGCCGTGCGTTTCTCGGGCGGTGTCTTTCTGGATGCCGAATTCACGGCGCCATGGTGCGTGGTGTCGCAGGTCGGGCCGGAAGAATTCCGCGATCAGGGCAAGATGCCCGCGCACCTCATTGCTTATCACTACATCGTCGCCGGTCACCTGTTCATACGCGTCGCCGATGCGCCGGCCCTGGAAGTCCGCGCCGGCGAGATCGTGCTGTTGCCGCGCAATGACGGGCACGTGCTGGGCAGCGCCCCGGGGCTCCGGCCCGTAGTCATAGATGATCAGGTGCAGGCGCCGACCGACCGGGCGCCTGCTTCATTGCGCTACGGTGGTGGTGGCGAGCCGACGCACGTCGTGTGTGGCTATCTCGGCTGCGACATTCCGCACAACCCGCTGTTGAGCACCCTGCCTGAGGTACTCAAGATCGGGGTGCGCGACGGCACCGGCGGCGAGTGGGTAGAAAGTTCGGTTCGGCATGCCGTCGAGGAATTCGCGCACGGCGGCATCGGCTCGTCCGCCGTGCTTGGCAAGCTGGCCGAACTGCTGTTCGTGGACGGAGTGCGACGCTACTTGGCTACGCTGCCCGAAGGCCAGACTGGCTGGCTCGCCGGCCTACGCGACCGCATGATTGGGCCGGCGCTCGTGTTGCTGCACACCCGTTTCGCCCACCCGTGGACGACCGAGAAACTGGCGCACGAAGTGGGGCTGTCGCGCTCCGCGTTCGCCGACCGCTTCACCAGCCTGATCGGTGTACCGCCAATGCGCTATCTGACCAATTGGCGGTTGCAGTTGGCCGCCATCCGGCTGCGCGAAAGCACCGCCTCGACCGCACAACTGGCCAGCGACGTCGGCTATGAATCGGATGCCGCGTTCAACCGGGCATTCAAGCGGGCTTTTGGGACCACGCCGGCGGCTTGGCGCAAACACGCATGAGCGCATATGAACGTTTGGGCGCTGTATGCCACACCGCACAGTGTCAGGATGACTCGTAAAGCTCTGCTCGGGCCGAAGGTGTGTCCGGAATTTCATGTTTTCCGAATGACCGCTTCACTCTGTTAGCCGCAGTAGAGCGCACAGAGGCGAACGGCAGGTTTGGGTCGGGTCCGGCTTCCCAAAGTTTAGAAACCGGCAATTCAAAAAAGTAACGCCAAAGCATTTATCGTTTAAATCGGCGAGCGGCAGCTATGTGAATGAAGTGGAGCTGCCGCTCAGCATTACATCTGAGAAAGGCCAATGCCCTCGGCATCAATAACCGCATCATAGAAAGCCAATGACCGCAACCGCTGCATTGCAGACGGCCAGCAATATTCAGGAATGAATCGGGACGTTTTCATTGGCACGGTGCCGACAGCAGTCGCAAACACTGGTCGCGGCTACTTAAGTGGCTTGCCGCATCAGGGCAATGTCCTTGAGCGGCGGCGCGCCGAAGACCCTGCGGTATTCGCGGCTGAATTGCGAGGGGCTTTCGTAGCCGACCCGGTGGCAGGCCGAGGCGGCGTCCAGTTGCTCGACCAGCATCAGGCGGCGGGCTTCCTGCAGGCGCAGGGTTTTCTGGTATTGCAGCGGACTCATCGAAGTCAGCGCCTTGAAGTGGTGGTGCAGCGACGACTTGCTCATGCTGACTGCACCGGCCAGTTCGTCGATCGCCATCGGCTGCGTGAAGCGCTGGTTGATCCACGCAATCGCGCGCGATATCTGGTGGCCCTGGCTGCCCTTGATCGCGACATTGCGCAGGCGTGCGCCCTGTTCGCCGCTCAGCAGGTGGTACAGCAGTTCCTGCTCGATCAGCGGCGCCAGCACCGGAATGGCGGCGGGCGTGGCGAGCAGGCGGGCCAGGCGCAGCGCTGCGTCGAGAATGTCGGCAGTGATTTCGCTCACCGCCAGCCCGCGCAGCACGCTTGCGCTCGACGGCGCGGCGGGGGCCATTCTGCTCATCAATTCGCCGATCTGGCGCGCATCGAGATCCAGCGCCAGGCCGAGGTAAGGCGCGTCGGCCGAGGCCTGGGTGATCTGGGCCAGCAGCGGCAGGTCGACCGAGGTGATCAGGTAATGCCGGTGGTCGTAGTCGTAAGTCTCGTCGGCCAGCACGACCCGCTTCGCCCCCTGCACCAGCAGCGCGAAAACCGACTTGACGACGGCGCAGGCCGGCGTGCTGGGCGAGGCCTGGCGAAAGAAGGTGAGGCCGGGGATAGGCGTCGGGTGGATCCCATCTGCGCCGCAACAATATCGTTCAATGATGGCGGCCAGCTCCGCCTGACGGCCGGCGATGTCCGGCGCCTGCCGGGACTCTGAACCAATCGAAGCAATCTGTTCCATGTTTGTCCGAGTTGAAAATATGATGCGGTCCATATTAACGGAATCTCTGGATGGTGATGAGTGGCGCAAGCGCCGGCGTGCACGATTGGGCAAGAAACTCGCAGGAAATTGCTATCGAACGCAGACGTCTGTCATCCATACTTCAATGCCGGCGGTGCAGATCGCCACCCCAAACCAACCTGACCGACGGAGGCTGCCCATGATTCAGCTCAATGTGAACGGCAAAGCGCATCAACTCGATGTGGCGCCCGATACGCCCCTGCTGTGGGCGCTGCGAGACACCCTGCACATGACGGGGACAAAATACGGCTGCGGCCAAGCCCTGTGCGGCGCCTGTACCGTGCACTTGGACGGAGCGCCGATCCGCGCCTGTTCGGTGCCGGTGTCGTCGGTGGCCGGGCGCAAGATCACCACCATCGAGGCGGTCGACGGCAACCGCGTCGGCCAGGCGGTGCAGCAAGCGTGGCGCAAGCTCGACGTGGTGCAGTGCGGCTACTGCCAGTCCGGGCAGATCATGAGCGCGGTAGCGCTGCTCAGCCAGAACCGCAAGCCGAGCGACGCCGACATCGACAATGCGATGGCCGGCAACCTGTGCCGCTGCGCGACCTACGTGCGCATCCGCGCCGCCATCCACGAAGCCGCCAAGACGCTGGCCTAGGAGACCGACATGTCCGATATCTTGATTGAAAACCTCAGCCGTCGCCGTTTCCTGCAAGGCAGCGCCGGCCTGACGCTGGGTTTCTGCCTGCCGGCGCTGGCTGCCACTGCCGCTGCTGTTGCCACGACTACGGGCAAGGCGGGCGAGGGCCTGGCCGCTGCGGCCAACTTCGCACCGAACGCCTTCTTGCGCATCGGCGCCGACAGCAGCGTGACCGTCATCTCCAAACACCTGGAAATGGGCCAGGGCACCTACACCGGTCTGGCGACCATCCTCGCCGACGAGCTCGATGCCGACTGGAAACAGGTCCGCGTCGAAGGCGCGCCGGCCGATGCCACGCGCTACAACAACCTGTTCTGGGGCCCGGCGCAAGGCACCGGCGGCAGCACCGCGATGGCCAATTCCTGGGAGCAATTGCGCAAGGCCGGCGCCGCCGGGCGCGCGATGCTGGTGTCGGCGGCGGCGCGCCGCTGGAAGGTCGACGCGGCCGGGATTGTCGTGCGCGACGGCGTGGTCAGCCATCGCGCCAGCGGCCGCAAGGCCAGTTTCGGCACACTGGCGCTCGACGCGGCGAAAGAAGCCGTACCGACCGAGCTCAAGCTCAAGGACCCGAAGGATTTCCGCCTGATCGGCAAGCAGGCCAGGCGCAAGGACAGCGCGGCCAAGACCGACGGTTCGGCACGCTTCACGCAGGATGTCTTCCTGCCCGGCATGCTGGTCGCCGTGGTCGCCCATCCGCCGCTGTTCGGGGCCAAGGTCAAGTCTTTCGATGCGAGCAAGGCGAAGGCGGTCAAGGGCGTAGTCGATGTGGTGCAGATTCCGCAAGGCGTGGCGGTGCTCGCCAACGACACCTGGAGCGCCAAGAAGGGCCGCGATGCGCTGTCGGTGAGCTGGGACGAAAGCACTGCCTTCAAGCTGGGCAGCGAAGAAATCTTCGCCCGCTACAAGGAACTGGCCAAGACCCCGGGCCTGGTCGCCAAGCAGACCGGCGATGCCGGCAAAGCGTTTTCCGGCGCGGCCAAGGTCATCAGCGCAGCGTATGATTTCCCCTATCTTGCGCACGCCGCGATGGAGCCGATGAACTGCGTGATCCGGCTCGACGCCGACGGCTGCGAAGTCTGGAACGGCGAGCAATTGCACACCGGCGACCAGCATGGACTGGCGCAGGTATTTGGCCTGAAGCCGGAACAGGTCAAGATCAACATGCTGTACGCCGGCGGCAGCTTCGGGCGGCGCGCCTGCAAGGATTCCGACTACGTGCTGGAGGCGGCGCAGATCGTCAAGGCGATCAGTGGCCGCTCATCTGTCACCCCCGCGGTCAAGCTGGTCTGGCTGCGCGAGGACGACATGCGCGCCGGCTACTACCGGCCGCTCTTTCATCACGCGCTGGAAGCGGCGCTGGACGGCGGCGGCAAGTTGACCGGCTGGAAGCACCGGCTGGTCGGGCAGTCGATCCTGGTCGGCTCGCCGTTCGAGAAAATGATGGTCAAGGACGGCATCGACGGCGTCTCGGTCGAAGGCGCCGCCAATCTGCCGTATGCGATTCCGAATCTGACGGTCGACCTGCACACGCCCACCGATATCGGTGTGCCGGTGCTGTGGTGGCGCTCGGTCGGTTCCTCGCACACCGCTTACTCCACCGAGGTGTTTCTCGATGAAGTCGCGGCGGCGATGGGCAAGGACCCGCTTGCCTTGCGGCTCGAACTGCTGGCCGGACATCCGCGCCACGCCGGGGTGCTCAAGCTGGCCGCCGACAAGGCCGGCTGGGGCAAGCCGCTCAAGGCGGCGGCCGGTGAACGGCGCGGCCGCGGCGTCGCGGTGCATGAATCCTTCAATTCCTACGTTGCGCAGGTGGCCGAAGTGACGGTCAAAAAAGATGGTTCGCTGAAGGTTGACCGCATCGTTTGCGCGGTCGATTGCGGCACCGCGATCAATCCCGACAATATCCGCTCGCAGGTCGAGGGCGCGGTCGGCTTCGCGCTTTCCGCCGCACTGCATGGCGAAATCACGCTCAAGCAAGGGCGCGTCGAACAGGGTAATTTTGACAGCTACCCGCCGCTGCGCATCAACGAGATGCCGGCAGTCGAAGTCCATATCGTGCCCTCAAGCGCCGCGCCGACCGGCATCGGCGAACCGGGCGTGCCGCCGACCGCGCCGGCGGTTGCCAATGCGATCGCTGCCGCCACCGGCAAATACCTGCGCCGGATGCCTTTCAACACGGCCGAGCTGAAAGCCTGACATGGATAGCCAGGATACCCAGGTCCTCAGCGCAGCCCGGCGCTGGGCGGCGGCCGGGCACCGCTGCACGCTGGTCACGGTGGCCCGGACCTGGGGTTCGGCCCCGCGGCCGCCCGGCGCCTGGATGGCGCTGCGCGACGACGGCCAGGTACAGGGTTCGGTGTCGGGCGGCTGCATCGAAACTGACCTGATCGAACGCCTGCTGGCCGGCGATTTTGCATCGGCGGTGCCCTTCGTGCTGCGCTACGGCGTGACGCAGGATGAGGCCCGCCGCTACGGCCTGCCGTGCGGCGGGACCATGGAACTGGTGGTCGAGCCAGCGCCCGATCCCGCTGCATTGCAGAAACTGGCCGAACGGATTGCGGCCGGCCAACTGGTTCGACGCAGCGTGCTGATCGGCCAGGCGGGCGCCACGCTTGATTCCGGCGCGGCTGGCGACGACCTGCAATGGGATGGCCGGACGCTGACCACGCTGCATGGCCCGACCTGGCGTCTGCTGATCATCGGCGCCGGGCAGATTTCAAGCTATCTCGCGCAGATGGCGCAGGCACTCGATTATCAGGTCACCATCTGCGATCCGCGCAGCGAATATGCGGCGCAATGGAACGTGCCGGGCACCACGCTGGTGCCGGGCATGCCGGACGATGCGGTGCTCGAACTGGGGCTGGACCCGCACAGCGCGGTGGTTGCGCTGACCCACGACCCCAAGCTGGATGACATGGCGTTGCTGGAAGCGCTGAAGTCGCCCGCCTTTTACGTCGGCGCGCTCGGTTCGCGGATCAATAACCAGCGCCGCCGCGAGCGGCTGCTGCAGTATTTCGACCTGTCGCAGGCCGAAATCGACCGCCTGCATGGCCCGGTCGGGCTGCCGATCGGCAGCCGCACGCCGCCGGAAATCGCGGTCTCGATTCTGGCCGAGATGACGGCGGTCAAGAACGGCGTGCGGACCAAGGACGGCTTGCTGCGGACGAAAGCCTCGGCCGCAGTTGCTTGCGGGATCGGTTGACGCATGCCGGGACCAATCGTCGGCATCCTGCTCGCCGCCGAGCGCTGTGAAAAGGTGATTTGTCAGGATGCCGATGCCGGCATGGGCCGCAGCCTGGCGGTCGGCGTGAGGGAAAGCGACGAAGCTGCTGCTTGGGTCGTAGCGCAGGCCGACATGGGTTTTATCTTACCAAGCAGCCATCTATCAGTTGCCGCTAGCCTGCGCGCCGGTGCTGGGGATGCGGTATTACCGCTTGCGCGATATCTGATAGATGGCGATGCCGCTTGTGTTCCCGGTCGGGAACGATGTTACTGTGCCGTCAGACCGGCCGGGTAGACCTGGACCAGCACGATGTACGGGCCGTTCATCTTCTTGACCACAATGCCGAACTGCGCGAACGCGATTCTTTGGCCTTCTTTCGGAATGTCGCCCAGCTTCACCATGATCAAGCCGCCCACCGAAGCGGTGTCTTGCAGATCGAAGTCTTCATTCTCGATATCGATGCCCAGGATGCGTTCCAGCGAATAAATCGGCAAACTTCCCTTGCCGATCAGCGTGCCGTCGTCGAGCCGCGTCCAGTCGTTGTCGTTTTGCCTGAATTCGTCGCGGATTTCGCCGACCAGCGCCCCCAGCAGATTGTCCAGGGTCAGGAAGCCCAGCGGCTTTTCTCCTTTTTCGCCGACGATGACGAAGTGCGGGGCACCCGAGCGGAAGCGGCGGAACAGTTCGAGTGCCGGCATGCGCGGGGCAACCTGTTGCACCGGACGCAGATGGTCGCTCCAATTGTCGATGGACTTGCCTTCCTGCTGCGCCAGAAACAAGTCCTTCAGATGGATTATGCCCAGCGCTTGCGTGCCGTCCAGATAGGGGTAGCGGCTGAAGCGGCTGCGCGCCACCGTTTGCATGTTCTCCTGCACGGATTTCAAGCGCTCCAGGGCGGCAACTTCATGAAATGGCCGCATCAGGTCCGATACTTCCAGTTCGCTGAAATCGAGCGTTTGCGCCAGCACGTTCCATTCGTCATGGCTGAATTTTCCGGCGGGGCGGCTGGTGCGCAGGATCAGCTTGAGTTCCTCTGCGGAGTAGTGCGCATCATGCGCATGGGTATTGTCCAGGCCTGCCAGCCGCAGCACCCAGTTGGCGCTGGCATTGAGCACCCAGATTGCCGGATACATCAGCCAGTAGAATCCGTACAGCGGCGGTGCACTCCACAGGCCGATTTTGTCGGGATTGCGAATCGCCATCGATTTCGGCACCAGTTCGCCGATCACGATATGCAAGAAAGAGATCACGAAGAAGGCGAATGCGAACGAGATGCTGTGGATGACTTCCGGCGAGATGATGCCCGCCAAACGGAACAAGGGTTCCAGCAGGCTCGCAAACGCAGGTTCGCCGATCCAGCCCAGGCCAAGCGACGCCAGTGTGATGCCGAGCTGACAAGCAGACAGATACGCATCGAGCTGGGCATGGACCTTGGCGAGAATGCGTCCGGCTAATCCATGCTTTTTGACGATGGCGCGAATGCGCGTCTGCCGCAATTTGACCAGGCTGAATTCCGCAGCCACGAAAACACCATTGAGAGCGACCAGGATCAATGCAACGGCTATGAGCAGAATATTTTCCACGAGCAGGATTTTTGTTATCAAGGGGCCAAACTATACAGGATGCGTCGGATGGTCAGCGCGGCTTGCCATCGCATATATTGTGATGCCGGTTTCTTGCTGGTTTCGGCAGTGAATTTCCTGCGCAGCTGTCATCGGTATCAGTGCGCTGGAGCGGGTGCATTCTGCACTATGTATTTTTCACATCGCAATAAATACGTGCGTAAAATTGCCATTTTTACAGGATACCCCGTCATTATTCTGAAATTGCAGGGTGTCGCATGAGGATCGGCGCGGATGCCGGATCCGGCTGTTTCAAACTGGCGCTCAGGCGGCAGGGGAGCCGGATCAGGACTTGCGCAGCGGATCGAGCAGATGCGTGAGCGCGTTGTGGTCGAGCTCGTACATCAGCGCGAGCAGGCTACCGAGTTCGCCTTTGGGAAAGCCTGCGCGCGCGAACCAGCCGAGGTAATGCGCGGGCAGGTCGGCGATCATGCGGCCTTTGTATTTGCCGTAGGGCATTTCGCGGGTGAGTAATAGCTGTAAATCTTCAGGCTTCATGGTGGCGGCAGGCGTGGCAAGGGTGTTTAGGCCAGCGTCTGCTGGATGTCCGCGGTTATTTCATACGAGCGCAGGCGGGCGGCGTGGTCGAATATCTGCGTGATGATCATCAGTTCATCGGCGCCGGTGCGGGTAATGAAGGCCTGCAATTCTTGCGCCACCGTGTCGGGCGCGCCGATGGCCGAACACGACGAGGCCTGGTCGAGCATTGCGCGCTCTTGCGGATCGAGGTGGTCCAGGTAGCCGGCCAGCGGCGGCGGCAGCGGAGAGGGGCGGCCGCTGCGCAGGTTGACGAACGATTGCTGTCTTGAGGTGGCGAGAAATTGCGCTTTGGCGTCGGTGTCGGCGGCGCAGACATTGAAGCCGAGCATCAGATACGGCTTCTGCAGTTGCTCCGACGGCTGGAAAGTTTCGCGGTACAGCGCAGTCGCCTGCATCATCTGAGCCGGCGCGAAATGCGACGCGAACGCAAACGGCAGGCCGAGCGCGGCGGCCAGTTGCGCGCCGAACAGGCTCGATCCCAGAATCCACAGCGGCACGTTCAGGCCGGCGCCGGGGATCGCGCACACCGGCCGTTTTTGCACCGGCGAGAAGTAATCGATCAATTCCATCACGTCCTGCGGGAACGCGTCTGCATCGAACGCCGGATTGCGCCGCAATGCGCGCGCGGTGACTTGGTCCGAACCCGGCGCGCGTCCCAGTCCGAGGTCGATGCGGCCGGGGAACAGCGATTCCAGCGTGCCGAACTGCTCGGCGATCACCAGCGGCGAATGGTTGGGCAGCATGATGCCGCCGGCGCCGACCCGGATGCGCGAAGTGCCGGCGGCCACATGTCCGATCAGCACCGCAGTCGCGGCGCTGGCGATGCCGGGCATGCCGTGGTGTTCCGCCAGCCAGAAGCGCTGGTAGCCCCAGCGCTCGCCGTGCCGGGCGAGATCGAGCGTGTTGCGAAACGATTGGGCGGCATCGCTGCCTTCAGCGATCGGTGACAGGTCGAGGATGGAGTATGGAATCATCTATTTCAAATCGGGGTAACAGGGAAAAAGACAAGCCTGAAGTCATATCGGCAGGTGCAAGAGGATTGCCGGCTGATAAAGGGTCGGGCAGTCAGGAGGTTTAAAAAAACGTGAAAGCTGCGAATGCAGCCCGATGGACTGTACTGTAAGACATTTTTTCGTGCTTTTCGTGTCTTTCGTGGACAAGCCGTTGGCCGGCGACAGGTTGGCGGCGGATGCAGATATTGGCTGCCCGGTTGAAGCGCGCCGCGATAAATGCGGCTGATTATCCGCGATAAATCAATTCTCTAAAGCTTACGCGTGAAGTAACGAAATTGCGCCACAAATAAGCAGCCAAAACCAAACCTTCCTGCCAAACTGCCCGAATGCTGCACGCCTCTCCCGAACACGCACGATGCTTGATCCTGCAATACCTAGATTCGGCCAGCCCACTAGGTGCAAGAGAATCTTTGCTGCTTTCTGCCCTAAATGACGCTGAGATTACACGTTTCGTGCTTCACCGCGAGCTCGTTCATCTACAAGCGCAGGGATTCGTAGATCTGTCTGACTGCGACAGCTCAAACTGGCATGCCAAGCTGACACCCAGGGTAGCAGAACGCTATACCGGCCCCGAGCGTCGCCGCTTGCATTAGAACAGATCGCCCAACGCAGACCAGCATCTCCATGAACACTTGGGGCTGGTTAAACTGCCAACAAGAACCCGCAGCTTTCCGTGGGCGAACGTGTGACATCTTGTCCGAGAGCCGGATGCGGGAAATCCGCCTGTCCGGTTCGATGAGGGGGATGTGGAACCG
>JAUYNR010000116.1 GCA_030698225.1 Oxalobacteraceae bacterium
GATAACCCTGCGCCAGCAATTGTTGCTGGACCGCGTCAAACAACTGGGTCCCTAATCCTGCCTGCGCCAGCCGATCGCGAAACAGCCAGATCGTCTTCGCGTCGGGAATCGTGCTGCTGTCAGTCAGCCCCAGAAACTGCAGGAAGCTGCGGCGGTCGAGCAGTTGATATTCAAGCGCGTCGTCGGCCAGGTTGTAGAGCTGCTGCAGCACCAGTATCTTGATCATCAGAACCGTCGGATACGGTGGCCGGCCACCTTTGGCGCGAGATGGGCGTGGCAACGCAGTATCGATGCCGGCGGCCAGCGCGGCAAAGTCGACATGCTCAGACAGGCCAACCAGCGGGTCGCCAATCTTCACACGTCGATTGCCACGTTCTTCTTCAGCAAACAAGCTCGGTTTGGGCATCATGATGGGACGGTACGCAGTTTAGTTCTGGATTCAGAATTTTACTTACCCAGCCAAACAATGGGTAGGTTTTTAGAGGTGGCCTTAAGGACTTATTCATCCGTGCGAGCTCATCGCATAATAGGCGGTAATCCCTTGAGTTGTAGTCTAGGTCAATGCCGTGTTTGGAAAGCAATTTATTGGCTTCAGCTTGAACTTCCTCCGGTATGGTGAGCTTGCGGTTATAGGTATATTGCAGCGGCTCTTTATGGGTTGCCAGAATTGGCCCAAACATCTGGACATAGACCATGGGAGAAAAAAAGGGGCCCTTCTTCGCAAGCCGAGCTTCAAAGGCCCCAATACGGGTTTGCATGTGATCCTGGACCAGCTTCCTGATGTCCTGGTAATCCATAGTGTCATTGATCGCTGAAAACAAATCATCAATCTCAACAGACCATGCCTTGGCAAGCCGCGTTGCCTGCCGTCGATCCGAGGTGTGCAGAGATCGTCGTATTTCTGAATGTGGAAAGTACAGCCTGAGCGCTAAGGGAATGACGATACGAAAATAGTATACGCCGTGCCTGCTCGTGTACAGATAGGATGGTAATTTCATTGGTCGCTCAACAAGATTGGATCACCTGAATGGATCACTGCTCTTGTTAAGCTAAAAATACCAATAAAATCAAATACTTGGTGGAGGCGGCGGGAATCGAACCCGCGTCCAGAAGTACTCTACAGACAGTTCTACATACTTAGTGCTGCCATTTGATTTAATCCGTACGACGCGGACGCACACGCTGCGTAAAGACGAGCCGCCTATTGTTTAACAACCGACCAAGCGACACGGCCGATTGCGATTCCTTGTAAATGACTCTACTGCTGTTGCCAGCCCACCCCAAGGAAGAAGTGGTGTAGAGCAAGCCGGTTATTAAGCGGCTAGTGCGTACGAGTTATCGTTTGCAGTTACATTTTTTCTGGATGTATTTACGAGGTAACCAGTCCTCGGTATGCCCTGCGCTGCTTTGCAACCCCTGTCGAAACCAGGTCGCCCCCAATACAGAACTTGTATTGTAGCCTAGTAGTTGGTATCTCGCTGGCCGGTTTCAAGAGCCGCAAGCGAAAGAAAAGCTGCACGAATTCTTCACCGATGCAATGACATGGGATGGTCGCCGCGTCAAAACCGCTTCGACGCCAGGCCTGCAGATACCGATCTGCCCAGCCCGACGATTGGAACTTTTTCAGCGCCCGTTCGTTAAACTGTGCAATGCGAATCTTTTCTGACCTCAACGACCATCAATGCATGACGCTGGCCCAAAATGGGGATGGCAACGCGTTTTCGGAGCTTGTTGTGCGTTACCAGGATCGTATTTACCGCTTTCTGGTGCGTCTGACGTGCTCACAGGATGCGGCGCTGGATTTGACGCAGGACACCTTTTTACGGGTCTATCAAGGCCTGGAGCGATGGCGTCCCGATGCGCTGTTCAAGACCTGGCTGTTCCGGATTGCGCAATATCGCATTCGACCGCTTGCGGCGCGAAAAACGGGTGGTTTTCGTCGAGTTGGAACAGGATTTCACACTGCAGGACCCGGCGGCCGGACCCGATGCGCAGTTGGAGACCGCACAACGCTATCGCCTGCTGGAAACCGCGCTGGCACAGCTGCCGGCGGAGCATCGCGAGATTTTGCTGCTGCGTGAAATCGAGGAAATGACCTACGATGAAATTGCGCTGATTCTGGAATTGAACCTCGGGACGGTCAAATCCCGTATCGCCAGGGCGCGCACTGCGCTGCTGGCCAAAATCGAACGTTGATGGGAGAACTTGTCATGCATTGCCCGCAACACAGCAAACTGTCGACCTACCTGGACCGTGCGATGGCGGACCCGGAGCGCGCACAATTCAGCGCGCATTTGCAGAATTGCCCGCGCTGCCGCCACCAGCTGGAGAAACTGACTGCGCTGCAACGCAATCTGCGCGATCTGCCTTCGCCGGTGCTGGGATTTGATCTGGCGGCCCGGCTGCAGGACCGTATCCGCAGCGGTGCCGTGCAGCGCCGGCCCACACGATCGCTCTGGTTCGCGTGGGGGCCGACCGGCTTGGCGGTTGCCGCGTCGCTGGCTTCCGGCGTCTGGCTCGGCGCGCTGCTGACCGGCGCAACAGTAGTCGCCGGCGCGCCGCCGACCGCGCTGGTGCGGGTATTCGATCCGGTGCCGCCGGGCGGGTTATGCGCGGCCACTGAACTCTGTCGTCCATCGAAGGGAATGCAATGAATCGCAACATATGGAAATGGCTATTGGCGGTTTCTGTTTCGCTTAACGTCGGCTTCGCCGCAACGGTCGCCTATAAACAACTGCAGCAGTTGCCGGCGACACCGGCATCATTAAGCAGGCAAAGCAAACCGGCCAGCCTGCCCGATCAATTGCAATTAAGCGCCGAGCAACGCAGCCGCTGGCATCAGACCGAGCAGGGATTCATCAAGGATCTGGCCGCCAACTGGCGCGAGATCCGGCAGCACCGCGAAACGCTGATTAGGGAAATTTTTTCGGTTAATCCCGAACTCGAAAAAATCGATGCCGAACAGGCCAGGATTGCGGCGCTGCAAGACGCGCAGCAGCGCCGGGTGATCACGCAGCTGCTGGCCGAGCGCGATTTGCTGGATCAGCGGCAGCGCGCCGCACTGATGACGCTATTGCTTGAGCAATACACGAATGAGGCAACGGAAGAAGAGTTGCTGCACCGCAAATAATAAAAATCCGATCATTTCGACACAAATTTGGGAAAAAATGGAACAAGCGCAGTTGCCGTTCGTTTAAGCAGGCAGTCGGACGTTTTGCTCGACATAAGCGCAATAAGCGGATTCAACCTGATACGGAGTGCACCATGAAATCCCCTGAACTTTTATTGCTGGCAATCGCTCTGGCGATGCCTTTGACCACCCTGGCCGGCGTAGCCGCCGTGCACAACCACGGTGACGATCACGGCGCTGCGGCTCAAGCCAAGCTCGAACTCAATGCCGGCAAGAAATGGAGCACCGATGCACCGCTGCGCCAGGCGATGTCCAATATCCGCAGCACCGTTGCAACCGCATTGCCGGCAGCCCATGGCGGCAAGCTGGGGCCAGCCCAGTACGATGCGCTCGGCAATGACGTCACCGCGCAGATCACCTACATCGTGCAGAACTGCAAGCTAGCCCCCGAGGCGGATGCCCAGCTCCACATCGTCGTGGGCGATATCATGAGCGGCATCGATACCGCAACGGGCAAGCAGCACGATCAGGAAAGAGCGCTGGGCGTGGTCAAAATTGCGCAATCCCTGAATAGCTATGGCAAACACTTCGATCACGCAGGCTGGAAGGCGATCAAGCTGCCGCAGCATTAATGCATATGGAGGACATACGCCGGTGCCGCCGGAATGCCCTCCTCCGGCATCGCTTGCGCTACTGATGGCGAGCTCATGCCGCCATTGACGAGGCACCTGCGCCGCTCAGCGAGTGCGCCCGGCGGCAGTCAAACGCGCTTGGCGCGCGGCCAGCAGCAACGCCAGTAGCGCAATGAGCGGCATCAGCAAGGCATCCGCAGACCCCATCGCCCAAAGCGTGGCGCCGCTGATCACGCACCAGATTATCGGAACGCACAACAGTAGCCAGCGCATCCGGCCCGGCGCCAGCAGCAGGATGCCCAGCGTTGCGACGACGGTAGGATCGGGCGCAATTCCGAAGATTTCTGCCTGCGGCCATGGCCGTCCGATGGCCGGCCCAATCAATGGCTGCAGCGCCAGCGCGAACAAAAACAGATAAAAGCCGGCGCGACGCAACGGATTAGCTGCCGGCCTGAACAACAGCTGACCGCGAACCACGCCGATCCAGATCAGAAGCAGCGCCTCGGTCGCAAACCCGAGCACAAAATAACGCGCGGCCCAATTGATGGTTGCATAGCGCTCGATATGAAACGCCCATGCGACCCAAATCCAGCACGCTGCAAGAATCGCCGCGACGATCCGCCCCTGCCAGGCGCCGGCGCGCTGCAAGCACAGCAGGACCACGATGCCGAGCCCGATGGCCAGGATCTGGGCCGGCCATATTTCGCGGTTGTAGAGTTCAAACAGCCGGTAATAGGTCTGCGCCGAGAACATCAGCAAGTCCGACAGCGTATAGGTCCACCACTCGGACATCAGAGCTTCTCGACATAGGCGATCATGCGGCGGCGCATCGCCTCGTCCGGCAGACGGCCGAATGCAGCGCCGATGTTTTCGCGCACATGCGCCACACTGGAGGTCGCCGGAATGGCGCAGGTGACCGCCGGATGCGCAACGATGAACTTGAGCAGGAACTGGGCCCAGTTCGCACAATCGATGTCCGCTGCCCATGGTGGCAGCGGATGACGCTGCACCGCCCGGATCAGCGCCCCCTGGCGAAATGGCCGGTTGACGATCACCGCGATGCCGCGGTCAATCGCCAGCGGAAGAATGCGCGCTTCGACCTCGCGGTCGAGAAGGTTGTAGCTGATCTGGACGAAATCGATCGGATGGCTGCGCATGATTTGCTCGATTTCGGAATGACGGCGGCCCTCAGAGGTCGTGATCCCGACATAGCGCAGCCGGCCGGCCGACTTCATCGCAAAAAGCGTTGGCAGATGCGCTTGCCAGGACAGCAGATTGTGGACTTGCAGCAGATCGAAACGCCCAATGCCCCAGTTCTGGCGCGAAGCCTCGATCTGCTCCGGACCGCGCGCGCCGGCAGAAGTCCAGACCTTGTCGGCTGCAAATACGCGTGACGCGGCGCCCAGTTTTTTCAATCCATCGCCGATCACTTGCTGCGAGGAGCCGTACATCGGCGAAGAATCGATCAGCCGCCCGCCTGCATCGAAAAAATTGCGCATCACCTCGATGCAGGCATCGCGGGCGACACGGTCGTTGCCCACATTGAAAGTGATCCAGCTGCCCAGCCCGATCAGCGGCAAGACTTCGCCGGAGCGGACCGACCGGGTCAGTATCGCCTGTTGCGGCGGCGCTCCGAACGCAGTGCCAAGCACAGAGCCAGTCCCGATTGCCAACAACGATTGGAGCAGGCGACGGCGGCGCGGATCTGAAAGATGCGGCATCGAAACCTCCGTTCAGTATTGAATAATTTGAATCCTGCCGGCACCCGGAGTTCCACCCGGACATGCGTTTTACGGCGTGCGTCAAAGCGTTTCATCTTGCAACCGGCGACGCTGGCGGCGTCAGCAAGTCCGAGCGGGGGAAATCCCAGCCGGGAACCAAGCGCAAGCATTGCCGGTTTTTGAAATCGGCGAAATTGATCGTCGTGAAATTCCTGCCTGAATCCAATCCGAAGCGGATATCGGTCGCTTCGGCGTCATGCAGCCACGGCGCACGCGCAAACCTTAACCACGCTGCGAAATGGCAGTTCTCGCTCCTTAGCTTGCGCAGCGTGTCGAGGCTGCCGTGCTGCTGCGCCAGAAACGCGATCGCCGGCGTCAGCACTTTTTGAGAGGGCCGGTCGGAAAGGCTGACCGGGCATGCGGTGACCGGCAAAATCTCCGGCGCCAGGCTGACGATGCCGCGCCGCAGACGGTAGCTCCCCGCCAGTTCGTTGCGCTCGACCGAAACGAAGAACCAGCACAACGGATTGGTCGGAAACGATGACATCGACGCATCGAGCAGCAGACTGGCAGGATCGTTTTCTTGCAGGGACTCGACCACGGCCAGCCTGGCTTGTCCGGACGCGTAGCCTTGCATGCCGACGAAACCGATGCCCACAGCCAACGCGGCAAGCAACGCGCTTCTGCCGCGCACCCCGGTGCGATGCTGCAGCGCGCCGAGCACGACAGCGATGAGCGCAAGAACAGCAAGCGAGCTCCAGGGCAAGAAACCTTTTATTGTAAAAAACAGCGGTGCGCCGATAAGCAATGCCAGAAGCAGGTACCTGAATGCCGGCTGCCGCACCATCATCGCCATCGGCACGCCAAACGCGATCCAGAACAGCGGCTCAACGATGAATACCATATCGCCATACAGCCAGCGCGAGTCGAACGGATGGAAAGGGTGAACGCCGTACCAGTTCAGATAATCCATCAGCAAATGCAACGTAAACCCGAGAGTCAGGCTCAGCATCATGCCGCTGCGCGCGCTGGCACTTTCCTGCAATAACTTCCGCGCCGATGGCCAAAGCAGCCAGATCATCGCCGATAGCAGGATCGCTTGCGGAATCGCGTATAGCAGTGTGTGGGTATGGCCGCGGTGATGCAGCAGATAGCCGAGCGGGGCTGGAAACAGCGGGGTTAGAAAAAAGTCGAGGTCCGGAAAGTTGCTTGCGGCCCAGCACGACAGCAGCAACAGGCGTCGACGCAGCCGCTGGCGGCCGCCATCCGGTTCCGGCGCCAGGCTTCGATGGACAAGTTCGCCGACTGCCAGACCGACGACCGAATGACTGAGATTATCCATCGAATGATCTTAATGGCTTTCTTGCGCCACCGCCTCGGCGGCAGCATGCGTAAAACATACTTACTTATGTATTTTTAACAAGCCAATGAATGTGTGCGTATGATTAACGCTTTTTACTGATACTCCGCACTTAATTATTCAGCCTGCCTTGGAAAACTCCCTCTCCCGCTGGCGGGAGAGGGCTGGGGAGAGGGCGGCTGCAAAGTCGATGACTTAATTATTACTGTGCGATATCGTCCAGCAGCGCGCGCATGCGCTGCCAGTGCGAACCTTGCCAGAATATGCGCTGGCAGGCATCGCAGGTGCTGAAATGGTCATAAAATGCGCGCGCTTTCGGGGGAATCCGGTCCAGCACCAGTGCCTTGTCGATCGCGTGCAATCGCGTGTTGCAGTACAGGCATAGCGTGAATGGCCGCGCGCTGCGCGCCAGATCCAGGCGTTCGAACAGTTCGCGCAATTGCTGCGCCGGCTTTTGCGTATGCAGGTAACAGCCGTGCGTGATCGAGCGGCGCTTGAGCAGATCGCGATCGCGGGTGAGCACGATCCGGCCTTGCCGGGCAGCGATGGTTTCAATCTCTCTGTCGTCGAAGTTGTTGTCGTAGAGCGTGTCGAAACCGGCCATGCGCAGCAGACGCGCAAGTCCGCCCAGATGGGCATCGGCGACGAAGCGCGTGATGCGCAGCGGAGCGTCGCGCACGCGCAGCAAGGGGCTGACGTCGAACGCCTCGAACTTCGGGTAAACCGCGACCCGGTCGCCCTCCTCCAGCATCCGCCCGAAACCGACCGACTCGCCGTTGACCAACACCATCTCGACTTCGGTGTGGGGGACGCCGAGCGCTTCGATCATGTGCTTGACCGTTGCCGACTGCGCACACGGACAATCGAATGCATGCCGGCGCCGCTCGGGAGCCAGGAAGTCGTTCAACTCTTCATAGAAGCGGAATGTTGCGGTGACCATTACGCCAGCCTGTCATGTCAGGGAGCGATGTTTATTGCTGCATCAGGCGGCGTGCTTTTTTACCCAGGCAACATATTGGTCGATCCAGTTCTGCAGGAATTTCTTGCTGGCTGCGCCGATGTTGCCGGCTTCGTCGAACAAGCCCTCCTTGGCCTGGATGAATGCCTCGGGCTGGCCCAGCGTAGGCACGTCCAGATAGCCGAGAACATTGCGCAAATGCTGTTGCGCAATTGCGGTGCCGACGGCGCCGACCGAAACGCCCAACACACCGGCAGGCTTGCCGGCCCAGGCGTTCTGGCCATACGGGCGCGAGGCGTGGTCGATCGCGTTCTTGAGCACGCCGGGAATCGAACGGTTGTATTCGGCAGTAACGAACATCAGGCCCTGGGCCGCCGCGATTTCGGCCTTCAGCCGCTTGACGGGTTCGGCCTGGTTGGCGTCATCGTCCTGGTTGTAGAGCGGCAAGTCGCCGATTTGCAGCTGGTTGAACGAGAACTCCGGCGGCGCCAGTTTCACAATCGCGTCGGCCAGCTTGCGGTTGAATGAATCGCGGCGAAGGCTGCCGACGACCACTGCGATCTGGTATTGGCTCATGATAATTCCCCATAAAAAATTACAGATGAATACAGATGATTCAAAGCGTCTAGTGCAAATTGCCTGACTATATTGCCATAATCATATCGATCGCGCGCGCACCGTTTCAGCGTCCCGCTGCTAATATGGAAAGTTATTCAAACCATCCCCGGAGCTCTGATGAATGCGCTGATGCACGCCACTTTCGGCATTACTGATTTCTGGACCTTTCTGATCGGCACGATCTTCATCGTGCTGCTGCCGGGGCCGAACTCGCTGTATGTGCTGAGCGTCGCCGCGCAACGCGGGATACGCGAAGGCTATCGCGGCGCCTGCGGGGTATTTCTGGGCGACCTGATCCTGATGGTGCTGTCGGCCGGCGGCGTGGCGTCGCTGCTGAAAGCCAGCCCGGCGCTGTTTTATGTGGTGAAATACATCGGCGCCGCCTATCTGGGCTGGATCGGCCTGCAAATGCTGCGCAGCTGCTGGCGCACGCTGCGTGCCCGTGCGACTGCCGCGGCGAGCGCGGCGACGCCGTTGCGCGAGAGCAAGCCGTTCAGCAAGGCGCTGGTGATCAGCCTGATGAACCCGAAGGCGATCCTGTTCTTCATCTCCTTCTTCATCCAGTTCGTCGATCCGCAGTTCAGCTCGCCGCTGCTGTCGTTCGGGCTGCTGGGGCTGGTGTGCGAGCTGACCAGCTTCATCTACCTGACCGCGATCATCCTGGTCGGCGCCCGGCTGGCGGAAGCGTTCCGCCGCCGGCGTCGCCTGTCGGCCGGCATGTCGGGCGGCGTCGGCGCGATGTTCATCGGCTTCGGCGCGAAGCTGGCGACGGCCACACTGTAAACTTACCGCTACGCCGTCGTGTCTCCCGGCACCGCGCCATGCGCCTGCATCTCGGGAAACCCGGCGGCGGCCAGCTGCACGTCCTGCGGGAAGTCCGAGAACTCCTGCACCTGGCGCAGCTCGATGATTTCATTGTCCGATGCCGGACAACGCGACGCCCATTCGACCGCTTCCTGCTTCGACTCCACGTCGATCATCCAGTAGCCGCCGAGCACCTCGGTCACGCCGGGGAACGGGCCATCGGTGACCGTCGGCTGGCCGCCGGCAAACGTGACGCGTGCGCCCATCGAGGGCGGGTGCAGGCCGTCGAGCGTGAGCAGCACACCGGCCTTTTGCAGGGATGCGTTGTATTGCATCATCGCTTCCACCGCCTTGGCATCCGGCATCGTGCCCGGCGCCGCATTTTCGTATCCCTTCGGAATCATCAGCATCATGAATCGCATTTTGCTCACTCCTGTCCGACGATGACCATCCAGCTCACGCCGAAACGGTCGGCAACCATGCCGAAGCACGAGGAAAAGAAGGTCTTGCTCAAGGGCATCTGCACCTGGCCGCCGTCGGCCAGCGCCGCGAACAGCCGTTCGGCCTCGGCATCGTCAGCCGCGGTCAGCGACAGTGCAAAGCCCTGAAAGGCAGGTTGCCCCAGGCAGCGGCCGTCGGAAGCCATCAGCGTGCTATTGCCTATGAGCAAGTTCGCATGCATCACCTTGTCCTCCGCACCGGGCGGCACCATGCCCGGTTCGTGCGGCTCCGGACTATCCTTGAAGCGCATCAGCATCGTCACCTCGGCGCCGAGCGCCGTGCGGTAGAACTCGATGGCCTCTTCGCAACGGCCATCAAAAAACAAATAGGGTTGGACTAGCATAAGAATCCTTTCGGGTGAGTTTGAAAACCGGACCGGCAGATGAGCCGCGTGAATCGGGTGCAGCCAGTATTTGTATTTAATACCATTTTTGCCTGCGCCGCAGCGGCGGATCAGCGGCTCCAGCGACAACCAGATTTCATCGCCCGCCACACATGCCAGGTAGCCTGTCGGACGCAAACCGCATCGGCTCACGACTTGCCAACGCAAAAATATACTAACCACTGTATTTTTTTCAGGCCACTTAAACTATGCGGGAATGTAATGTTTTTTAATGATACTCAAAATTTAATCGTATAAATTTGGCAGAGTTGTTAATTGCTCCGGGAACCGTTCGGGCCGAGCAATAAGAGTGCAAGCAAGAATGATGGGTTCGGCTGCGCACGACGGAAGATGACGGAGGTGTATCCGTTTTAAATCACTGCTGACGTTAAACAACGATTCTCTTAAGAAAACAGATTTCTTTCAATTAAACAAGTTTCTTCTTGGAATCGCACTCATAATTGAGTGCAGGGCCAAATATTGCCATAATGCACACGCTTTATTTGGAGCCAAATCTAGAGCAATCAACTATTGGGAAGCAACAATGACCAACACGTTCCTCTCTATCGGCTACATGGTTACCGTCCCATGATGAAACCTACCATCCATTTCTTTGCCGCCGGCTTATTCGTTTGCGCCCAATCGACTGCAAAAGCTGCTGATGATGTATCTGAATTATCGCTGGAGCAGTTACTTACAGTAAACATCATCGGCGCCTCCAAATACGAGCAGAAGCAGAGCGAAGTAGCCGCTGCCGTCAGCGTCATCACCCGCAACGAAATCAAGGCCTTCGGCTGGCGTACCCTGGACGAGGCCTTAGCCAGCCTGCCGGGCGTCTACACTACGTACGACCGCCAGTACCGCTACCTGGGTACCCGTGGCTTCGGCGTGCCGGGGGACTTCAATACGCGGGTGCTGGTCACCATCAACGGCAATCGCATCAATGACCCGATCTATGACGGTGGGCCATTTGGACGGCAGTTCCCGCTCGACATGGATCTGATCGAGCGCATCGAATTCATTCCCGGTCCGGGCGGCGCGGTGTATGGTCAGAACGCCATGTTCGGCGTGGTCAATGTGATCACGCGCCGCGGCGCCACGGTTGACGGCGCCGAACTAGCCGCTGCCAACGAGAGCCCGCAGGCGCAGCGTGAAGGGCGTGCAAGCTGGGGCAAGCTGTTCGACAATGATGTCGATGTGCTGCTGTCGGTGTCGGGCATGCGCGCACGCGGCGAAGACCGCTTCTTCGAGTTCCCGGGGGCGACTGTTTCCTCCGGCGTGGCCGACGGTCTGGACGGCTCCCGCGATCAGGAGTTCTTCGCGCGCATCGCCCGCGGCCCCTGGTCGTTCGAGCATATTTACGGCAATTCTCGCAAGGATGATCCTAGCGGGGCGTACTTCTCGGACCCGCTGGTGCCGGGGCAGTATCAGGGTGATAGCTATGCGCTGACCCAGTTGCAGTACCAGGACAGTTTTGTCGGCGACACACTGCACCTGTCGGGGCGGCTGTTCAGGGGCCAGTATCGTTATCGCAGTCATCTGAGCTATGACACGCAGTTCTCTTTCCCGGCACGGGGCGACTGGCATGGCGCCGAACTGCGTCTGCTGTCCACCGCCGCGGACGGCCACAAGCTGATGCTGGGGCTCGAAGCGCAGGACAACACGCGCATCGAGCAGAAGGTGCTGGACCTGGCCAATCCCGCCAACGATATCGTGATACCGAGCTCGGGTTACCGGGTCGGCCTCTATGCGCAGGACGAATGGCATATCCGCGAGACGCTGACGTCCACGCTGGGCCTGCGCGTGGACCGCAACGACACCACCGGCACCAAGTTGAGTCCGCGCGCCGCGCTGATCTGGCAGGCCGCGCCGGCCACCACCATCAAGGCCTTGTATGGTCGTGCCCATCGTGCCCCGAACGCTTATGAGCGCAATTACGACGACGGTATTGCGCAGGTGGGCAACCCGGCCCTGAGCGGCGAAACGATCGACACCCTGGAGTTGGTGATGGATCACCTTGTTGACCACGACCTGACGCTGCGTGGCTCGGTCTATCAGTGGACCATGCAGGGTCTGGTGACACTGGGAATAGACCCGGTCAGCGGCCTGCCGCAATACCAAAGCGGCGACGAAGTGAAGGCCCACGGTATGGAACTTTCCGCCGACAAGACCTGGGACTGGGGCGGTCGGCTGCGCGGCAGCCTGTCTTATCAGAGTACGTACTACACAAGCGGTGCCGACTTGGCGAATTCGCCCCAACTGATGGGCAAGCTCAATTTCTCCAGCCCCGTGGCTTCAAGCGGCCTGCGCCTGGGCTATGAGCTCCAGCATTACAGCCAACGCCAAGCCATCGACGGTACCAGGCTGGCCGGCTACTGGCTCTCCAATCTGAATCTGATCGCGGACAAATGGGCTAGGGGGCTGGAAGTGTCGCTGGGTCTCTACAACCTGTTCGACCAGCACTATGAACATCCGGGCGCCGACAGCAACTGGCAAACGGCTTTTGTGCAGGACGGCAGGAGTGTGCGAATCAAGCTGGATTACCGTTTCTGAGCGCCCGATGACACCCCTGGCTCGCACTCAACACTGCCGGCCCGGCAATGTGGCCGGCCTCCGACTCCTGCCGATTCCTCATTCATGCTCGCGGAGCGCAGGATGAAATCCCGCATCCTGGCCTGCCTGCTGGGCCTGCTGTGTTGCGTGCCGCCGGTATGGGCCGACAACCTGGCTGAATATCGAATCAAGGCGGCCTTCCTCTACAACTTCGTCAGCTTCACGGAGTGGCCAGCCGGACTGGGCAATAGCCTCAATCTGTGTGTCTACGGCCCGGATCCCTTCGGCGAGGACCTGGACAAGCTGCAGGGCAGGAGCGTGGCTGGACGCAGTCTGGCCGTGCGACGCACGAACAGTGTGGATGCCTTGGGAAATTGTCAGATTGTCTTCATCACCCGCCCGGTGATCGGCAACCTGCCACGCGTGCTCGACAACCTGAGAGGCAAGCCGGTGTTGACCGTGGCCGACACCTCCGGGGTTGCCCGCGAGGGTGTCGCCCTCAACATGGGCACGGAGCAAAATAAAGTCATATTCGAGGCCAATCTGGGCGCCGCCCGCGACAACGGATTGATCCTCAGCTCCAAGCTGTTGCGCCTGGCCAAAGAGGTATATCAATGAAGCTCGAACCAAACGCACCCAAATACACGCGCCTGGGCGACCGCTTGCGTCGCATCAATCAGGTGGCCCTGGGCATCGCCCTGGCCATCTTTGCCGTGGTCGTCATCGTCAGCAGTTTCGCCGTCAACTTGCACTCCCTGATCGGTGGCAGCCAGGCCAAGGCCAGGGTGCTGGCGGAAAACGCCGGCGCCACCCTGATGTTCGACGATGACCGCGCAGCCCGGGAACTGCTCAAATCCCTGCAGAATTCACCGGACGTGCATGCCGCGGCCATCTATGACCAGAACCGCAAGCTGTTTACCAGCTATCTGGTCGACGGGTATACCGTGCCCGCATCGCTGGATGCGCTGCACGCAGCTATGGCCTATGACCTCGACTACATCAAGTTGGTCCAGCCTATCGTTCACGATGGCGAAATACTGGGTGCACTTCTTTTGCTAATCGATCTGGAGCCACTGTATGGACAGATGGGGGAGCAGGCCCTGATCACCCTTGCCGCCGCTTTCCTGGCCCTGATCATGACCCGACTTCTGCTGGAGCGCCTGAGCGCATCGGTGCTGCAACCCCTTTCCAGCCTGACCTCCTTGATGGATCAGATATCCGAACAAGTCGACTACAGCATCCGCGCGCAGTCCAGCGACATCGCCGAACTGGACCGGCTGGCCAGGGGGTTCAACGGCATGCTGGAGCAGATTCAGGGGCGCGATGCGAGCCTGGCCGCGCATCGCGCTCACCTCGAAGAGGAAGTCACAAGCAGGACCGCGGACTTGTTGCAGGCCAAGGACACGGCTGAGGCGGCCAGCCGGGCCAAGAGCGAGTTCCTGGCCACCATGAGCCACGAAATCCGCACGCCGATGAACGGGGTACTGGGCATGACGGAACTGCTTTTGAGCAGCAAGCTCGATGCCGAGCAGCGCCATTTTTCCGAATCCGTACAGCGTTCCGGCCGCCATCTGTTGAACATCATCAATGACATTCTGGATTTCTCCAAGATCGAATCGGGACAGATGGAGCAGGAAGCCGTGGACTTCAATTTGGGTGATCTGATCGAGGATACCCTGCTCATGTTCGCCCAGCCTGCCGAGGAAAAGGGGCTGGAACTGGCCGCCGAGCTGTCGCCGCCCCACATCCCGCTGGTGGTACAAGGCGACCCGTTCCGCTTGCGCCAGGTCATTGCCAACCTGCTCAACAACGCCATCAAGTTCACCGAAAGCGGGGAGGTGATCCTGCGCTTGAGCCTGTCGGAGGAAACTGGCAGCAAGGTCCGCGTCAGCTTGTCGGTGCAAGATACCGGCATAGGCATTCCCCCCAAGGTGCAGAAAAAGGTGTTCGAACGTTTTGCCCAGGCGGATGGTTCCACCACACGCAAATACGGGGGTACCGGTCTGGGCCTGGCGATCTGCAAGCATCTGGTGAAACTCATGGGGGGACAGATCAGGCTGGAAAGCGTAGCGGGGCAAGGCTCCAGGTTTTTGATCGACCTGACCCTGCCCAAGTCCCGGACCATGCTGCCCTCCCCCTTCACCGTGAGCGATTTGGCCGGAACCCGGGTGCTGGTAGTGGACGATAACAGGACCAACCTCGAGATTTTGCAGCGCCAGCTGGAAAGCTGGCACATGACGGTAAGCTGCGCTGAAAGCGGCGAGCAGGCACTCATGTTCATGGCGCGGGAGTCGGAGGCAGGCACCCCCTTCAACCTTGCCATCTTGGATATGCACATGCCGCAGATGGATGGCTTGCAACTTGCCCGCCGCATCAAGGCCCAGCTTGCCCTGGCGGCACCCCGGCTGATCATGCTGACCTCTACCTATGCGGCAGGGAATGCCGAGGAGCGTGCGCAGGCAGGCATCCTGCGCTGCGTCAGCAAGCCTATCCGCCAGTCGGAATTGCTTGACGTCATTCGCAGTGTGAGCTGCGATTCGATCGACGTTGCGGCGCTGGCGCACATCCCGCCAAGCGATGCGCCGCCGGCGTTGAAATCCGGCCAGTGGGGCCGCGTGCTTCTGGCCGAGGACAACCCGGTCAACCTCGAAGTAGCCAAGGCCATGTTGGCGAAACTGGGCGTGCAGCTTGAGATCGCCAACAATGGCGAGGAAGCGGTGGCCCTGGTGGGCAACAAGGATTTCGACCTGGTCCTGATGGATTGTCAGATGCCGGACATGGACGGCTATCAGGCCACGGCGGTCATCCGCCAACATCAGGCGAACACGCCACGGCGACTGCCCATCATCGCGTTGACCGCAAATGCCATGGAGGGGGACCGCGACAAATGCCTGGCGGCCGGTATGGATGATTATCTGACCAAACCCTATACCCTCGCCGAATTGCAGAGCAAGCTGGCGCAATGGATGACGCCGGCCACAGAGCAAACTGCCACGACAATGCGGACTGCCGATGCCGCCCTTAAAGAAAAACATGGGAGCGCGATCAACATGCAGTTTTTGGAGCAATTCCGAGAGCTGGATCCAGCAGGCGGCCAGGGCCTGATCAGGCAGATCATGCAGGTTTTCCTGGAGTCGACAGTAAACACGCTGCGGCAGATCGACCAGGCGGTCGCCGCAGGAGATGCCGATGGTGTGCGTCGTGCTGCCCATATCCTCAAATCCAGTTCCGCCAATGTTGGCGCAGAAACACTATCCGGGCTGTTCCGGCAATTGGAAGCATTGGGGCGGGAAGGCAAATTGGAAGCGGCAAATCCTCTGCTCGGCGAGATGCGACAGGCCTATGAACTGGCAGTGCGGGAAATACACGAATTATTGGGAGAGACCTGATGCCGAGCAATCTGTTACGGATTCTGGTCGCGGACGACGAGCCGACCTCACGTCTTTTGATGCAGGCAGCCCTCGAGAAATCCGGCTTCGAGGTCAGCCTTGCCGTGGATGGCGAGGATGCGTTGCGTCAATTTAACGCAAACCCATGCGACATGGTGATGCTGGATGTGGAAATGCCCGACATCGATGGATATCAGGTCTGTGCCGCGTTGCGTGCCGAAGTGGGCGATGAGCTGCCCATCGTCATGGTGACCGGCATGGACAACCTGGGCTCGATTGAGCGAGCCTATGAGGCGGGTGCCACGGACTTCATCGCAAAGCCGATCAACTGGTCACTGATAGGTCATCGGGTGAAATACCTGTTTCGCTCTTATCTGGCCATGCTGGAACTGCGCACGGCCAATGCGCGCAATGCCGCAATCCTGAACGCGATCCCTGATCTGATGTTCGAGCTTGACCTGGAAGGTCACTACCTTGATTATCATTCCCCGCGCAGCGACTTGCTGGCCGGGCCTCCCAAGAGGTTCCTGGGCCGTACGGTGAGTGAAATACTGCCGCCGGATGCCGCCGGGGAGTGCATGTCGGCATTGCGCGAAGCACATGAAAAGGGTTTCTCAACGGGCAAGCAATTCAAACTGCAACTGCCGCAGGGCACGCATTGGTTCGAGCTTTCAATGTCTCGCAAGAGCACCGATGCCGGGCAGGCGCCGACGTTCATTGTCCTGTCGCGTGACATCACCGAACGCAAGGAGGCAGAACACAGGATCACGCGCCTGGCCTACTTCGACGGCCTGACCGGATTGCCCAACCGTCTATCCTTCCTGGAACGACTGGAACGGGAAGTCCATCGCGCAAAATTCCATGGCGTCGGACTGGCCGTCCTGTTTCTGGACCTGGATGGTTTCAAGAATATCAACGACACCCTGGGCCACACCACCGGTGATCTGGTCTTGCAGTGCGTGGCTGATCGCTTGCGCCTGGGGGTCCGCCCCATGGACATGGTGTCCCGCCTGGATGTCGATGAGACGGAGATCGGGCTGGCCCGATTGGGCGGGGATGAGTTCACGGTGATGATTCCGAACATGACACATGGCGAGGATGCAATGGTGTTGGCCCATCGCATTCGCGAACTGATACGCCGACCGTTCAATCTGGAAGGACGCGAAGTGGTGCTGACCGCCAGCATCGGCATCGCCGTTTATCCGGATGACGGCGAGAGCGCGGACGCCCTGCTCAAGACTGCGGACACCGCTATGTACCATGCCAAGGATGAGGGTCGTGACAACTGCAAGTTCTATAGCGCGTCCCTGACCCGGCAGGCCATGCAGCGGCTGAACCTGGAAACTAATCTGCGTCTGGCCCTGGAGCGGGACGAGTTTTTTCTGGTCTATCAGCCCCAGTTGGATCTGGAGAGCGGCCGCATTCGTTCGGTCGAAGCGCTGATCCGCTGGAATCACCCGGAACAGGGATTGATCCCGCCCATGGAATTTATTCCGCTGGCGGAGGAAAACGGCTTGATCGTGCCCATAGGCGAGTGGGTATTGCGCACCGCCTGTGCCCAGGCGGCCCGGTGGCATGCCTCCGGCCATCCTCTGCGGGTAGCGGTGAACCTGTCCCCCATGCAATTCAAGAATCCCAATCTGCTCAACAGCGTCACCGACATCCTGGCCGGGGGATTGGCGCCGGAGTGGCTGGAACTGGAGGTGACCGAAGGCGCCCTGATGGACGACTGCGACACCACCCTGGCAACGCTGCACGCCTTGCGCAAGGCGGGCGTGCAGCTTTCGCTGGATGATTTCGGCACCGGCTATTCGTCGATGAGCTATCTCACGCGTCTGCCGCTGAACATGATCAAGGTGGACCAGAGTTTCGTGCGCGGCCTACCCGATGACGGTGACAGCCTGGCCATCGTTCGCGCCATCGTTTCGCTGGCCAAAAACCTCGGCTTTAGCGTTACCGCCGAGGGGGTAGAGACGCTTGAACAGGCGCGGATACTGCATAGCCTGTCCTGTGAGACGTTGCAGGGCTACTACTTCAGCAAACCCGTTCCTGCCAGCAGCATCACTGCATTGCTCGACAAGCAATGGCTTTTGGACGGACTGCATTAACCGCGAAAAAAATGCGGGCGCTCGTCGCAGGATGCAATGCAAGGCGTTTGACGCGCCGCAGGGCGAGCACGACAATCCGGCTCCGGCTCACGACGCACCCGCTGCAAATACGCGCAGCCTATGGCCGTCAGGGTCCAGCACAACGAAGGTGTAGCCGAAGTCCATACGCAGCGGCGCCTGCAGAATCGGCAGCCCGCGCCCGCGCCAGCTGGCATGCATCGCAGCAACCGCCTCGTCGCTATCGAGAGCAAACGCGATTTCCGCGCCGCCGCCGACAGCCGTTGCGGCCGGCTCGACCGTGTGTTTCGACCACAGCCTGAGCATCACGCCGGACCCGAGCGCGAACAGCGCAAAGGTCGGCGAGGCTTCGATCGCAGCATGACCGAGCAAGTCCGCATAGAACGTAGCGCTGGCCGCCGGGCTATCGACGTAGAGGATGAAAAAATTGGGGTCTGACATAGTGGTTCTCCGAAATGGTCAACGGGATGATTCCCTTTCCGGGCCAGTGCGCAAGAGCTTGCACAGCTGAGCCGTTGAACCAATCATAGAAGCCGCCACTGCCAGATTCTGTCAGCAGTAAACCTTACTGAGTTGGAATGCCCTCGCTCAGCCGCCAGTCCTTCAGCAGCGCCTGGCGGCGGCGCGGATAGCGGGTGTCCAAGACGCTCAGGCGGATGATCTGGTCGGTGCGGAAATGCCGGATCGCCTGGCGCAACTCGCACCAGCCGACCACCACGCGCACCCGGTCGAAGAAGCCGAGCGCGAACGGCCAGATGGTGCGCGTCGATTCGCTGCCCTGCAGATCACGGTAGCGGATCTCGAGCTTGCGTTCGTTCCGGATCGCCTGACGAATCCGCGCCAGCTCCTGATCGCCGACGGCAATCGGCTCGCCGGGGCCGACCAGCAGCGCCGAAGCATCGAGTTCATGCCGCAAATCGGCAGGCAGCACCGCGCCGATCTTGGCAATCGCGTTGCGCGCCGCCTCGCCCAGCCTGGCGCCGGCGCGCGCGGCCACCCAGCGCGAACCCAACACCAGCGCCTCGATTTCATCCTCGGAGAACATCAGAGGCGGCAGCATGAAACCGGGACGCAGCACATAGCCGACGCCCGCCTCACCGTCGATGCGCGCCCCCTGCGCCTGCAACGACGCGATGTCCCGATACAGCGTGCGCAGGCTGACCCCCAACTCGACCGCCAGCGTCGCGCCGCTGACCGGACAACGATGACGGCGCAGGCATTGCATCAGTTGCAACAGACGTTCGGCACGGGACAAATTGAAAGCTCACGGAGATGGTGGAAGAAGTTCGTATGCTGCCACAAAATGGCAGCATACGACTCAGCCTGCCCGCACAATCGGTGATTCCGGCGCATGCGTTGACGACCGTCCGGTGCCGCAACATCCAAATAACGCCCGGCCGGTGTCAGAAAACGGAAAAAAAGCACGTTAATCTGTCGATAGCGAACGTAACGGAGGTGCTCCGCAGCTTGGCTGATTTGAACGCGCGTAGTGCTCAGAACCAGCTGTTGCCAACGCCGCCCCTCTCAGGAATCAAGCGAAGCGACCAGATCGTTCACCGCGCGAATCAGCTCGGCAAACATATCGAGATCAACCTTCGTCACTGCGACGAATATGCCGACCTGGCGACCGGCTACGAGTGCCATGTAGCTCATGAAGCCACCACCGCCGCCGCTTTTTTGGAGGATGACTGGCGAGTCGTTCGCCGGGGCTAGCAGTACCCGGCCGAGTCCAGACTACTGGCTGGGCTAGCCGGATCAAGCCCTGACACGGAAGTCAGCGCTTGTCTGCGAGATCATCGAGTGCGCCTCGACGTTGTCATGCAGTCGGGCGTCGAATAACGGCAACGGCGGCAATGCTTCGGCCGGTGCCGACATGGCTGCTGTCAACGCCAAGCCGCCATCGCAGTGCTGCGGTGGCGGCGACTCATTCGATCACCCCCAGCTTGCCGCTGTGGCTGCCCATGTACCACAGGCGGCCCTTGGCATCGACGATCATTTTGCGTATCCCTTCATTCTTGGTCGGCAGCCCAAACACACGGAATTTTTCCGTGGCCGGGTCGAACAGCGCGACGGTATCGGTGCCGATTTCGTTCACCCATACCTTGCCCGCGCCATCGACCGTCACCGCATACGGATTGCCGCGCGGCCCGGCCGGCATGTCGTAGCTCTTGATGGCTTTGGCGGTCTTCGCATCGATGTGCGTCAGTTTGCCATCGCCGTAGCGCACTACCCACAAGGTGTTGTCGGGGGCGGCGGCAATCCGGCGCGGCATCGAACCGCGGCCCAGGTCGAGTTCGGTCACCTGTCCGGTGCCGGCATCAATGCGGCCGACGCGCTGGCCGCTGGCCTGGCAAAACCACACGTTGCCGGCGCGGTCCATCGCCAATCCGTAGGGGCCGTCGCGCGTGCTGAATTCCGTCATTTTTTTGGTCGCGCGATCGAAGCGCGTGACCTTATCGGCCGACTGGTTGGTGAACCATAGCGCATTGCGTCCATCGAAGATGATGGTGTGCGGACTGCCGCCGGACGGCGTCTTGTGCGCGATCATCGGGCCCGGCCGACCCTGTTCGAACGGGATTTCCAGCAGCGTGCCATTGCCGTTGCCGGTCATCCAGACCGTGCCTTTCTCATCGACCACCAAGCCGTGCGGCCTGGTGTCGTCGGGCAAGGCCCATTCATCGAAGGTCTGGGCAGCGGGATCGAAACGGGCCAGTTTGTTGCCGTGCATGACGGCAATATAGATCCGGCCATCCGGCGCGGCGGCCGGGTCGCGTGCAAATTTCGGCGTCGGTACCGGCCATTCGGATATCTTGCCCGTCGGCTGCGAGATGCCGGGTGTCACGGTGTAGTTGGAGCCGCCGGCAGCCGCGAGTGCGGGCAGCAACATCAATATCGATAGAAGGGTTCGCATCGTGCGCTCCTTTCAGGCGGTGAATGGCTCCTGTGTGCTATGCCGCCGGCACCTGCAGCACAGACTCCGAACTGACACTTATCTCTGACTAAAGACAATTCTATTGTAGCCGGATCGGCTATCGAATCTCGATCACCAATGCGGAATGCCTGTTCGCATTCAAGTAGCCACTGCATATTCCCGAAAAAGATCGTATCTGAGATACGTATCTGCCTTGAAAGCCGTGCTGCGGAAAATCATCAGCGAATTTCACTCTCCGAGTCAGGCGTCATAACGGGAAGTTGAACGCCAAAAATGACGCCTATAATCAATTTATATGATGATAGGTTTCGGAGTCAGGAGGATGCCATGATTGTGAGGGTATGGCATGGATGGACTAAGCCTCAGAATGCGGCTGCGTATGAAACGCTGCTTAAGACGGAGATATTCCATGCTATCGAAGCGAAAGGAATCGATGGGTTCCTGGGCATAGATCTCTTAACCAGAAGCATTATCCTAGATTCCTCAGTTGACCGCTTGTTGCCTTCGATAAGTTCATGAATTCATTGAAATTTTTTATAATTAAACAGTTCACCATTTGGGTGAGAGCGCTACAGGCGCGATTGCACGCTTTTCCGGCTCCCTGGCTTCGTTGCTCCTCCTAGCAACATGAAGGTTGCGTCGTCGTCGCGCCTAGCCAGAAAGCCGGAAAAACGCATACTCACACCTGTCCAACTGAGGAATCTAGGATTATTGACTTCGAAGAGTTCGTGACCATCATGCGATTCTCTTCGATTAAGGCGGTCAAAGCCTCTGCCGGTGAAAATTATGAACTGGCGGTAGTTCCGCCAGAGGCCAGAAAATTACTGGACAGATTTGATGCACGTTCTCAACACTACGAACTGAAGGTTGAAAATGGACGGGTGCTTGAGTAACTGAGGTAACTGAGCGCACATTCGCTACGCGAAAGGCGCTAAACGTGGTGCCGGGCAGGCCGCCCTGGGGGAGATGACGGTTTGTTCAGAAGGCGCGTTCTGATACTGCCGGTCGGATTGGTCCGGGTCACGACGCCGGACAAAGTATCCTGCCGCAACACACGGTGCTGAGGATTCATCCCGTGACACATGAGGCAAGCACAGGCATTCCCACCGTTCTGTTTGGCGCTTTCGATCGCCACAACTTCGGCGACCTCTTGTTCCCGCACATCGTCGCAGCCTTGCTGGCACGCAAGGATCTGCTATTCGCCGGCCTGGCGGCACGTGATTTGCGATCTCATGGCGGACATCGGGTCAGCGCGCTGGCGCAGCTTGCCGCACACTGGGGCGAGCGTCCTGTCAACATCATCCATGTGGGTGGCGAGCTCCTTAGCTGCGACGCCTGGGAGGCAGCGGTGATGCTGTTGGCGCCGGATCAGGCGCACGAAACCGTTGCACGCCTCGGTGGCCGGACACAAGAAAGGCTGGCATGGGCGCGCAGTCAGCTGGGGAGCGCCGCGCTGGCGCCCTATACCCTGCCCCCGGAGTGGTTTCCCCATGCCGCCCGCGTGTTCTACAACGCTGTCGGAGGCGTGGACCTCAACCAATGTGAACCGGCGATGCGCGCCGAAGTAGTGGCGAAGCTCAAGGCAGCCGATGATGTCAGCGTGCGCGACCAGCAAACCAAGGCGCTATTGGACGCGTCGGGTGTCACGACCCGGCTCATCCCCGATCCTGCCGTGATGGTGGCCGAGCTGTTCGGCACCAAGATCCGCCAGCGCGCAAGGCAAGGCGAGGTCGCGCAGATTCTTCGGGCGTTCCCGCAAGGCTATATTGCCGTGCAGTTCAGTGCCGACTTTGGCGATGATCAAACACTGACGGAAATCGCTGCCCAGCTTGATCGGATTGCAATCTCAAGCGGCTTTGGCGTGGCATTTTTCCGCGCTGGTGCAGCGCCGTGGCACGACGATCTGTTGTGCTACCAGCGCGCCGCGGCACGCATGCACGCTCCAGCGGTGAAGATATTCAGATCCCTGAACCTATGGGACATCTGCGCGCTGATCGCCTGCAGTCGCGTCTATGTCGGCAGCAGCCTGCATGGCAGGATCGTTGCGATGGCATTCGCGCTGCCGCGCATTAATCTCCACCATCGCGCGCAGGCAACGCGGCCCACCAAGCAGACCGCTTTCGCCGCCACCTGGGAACAGGCGGGCATACCCGCGACAGTCGAAGTGGACGAAATCGCTGACGGCATTCGTGATGCCTTGGCGATAGACAGCGCACGGCTCCAGCACACGGCCAGCGAGCTGGTCAGCCGTTACCGCCAGGGATTCAATCCGATCTGCGCTGGACTGAAGCCGGATTGAACGAATACGGGGTCGCCCAAGCCCCCGCAAAGTGTCGGCGCTTACCCAACAGAATGCCGCTATCTGTCTGCCTGGAGCCAACACCAACAATGCTCCAGAGACAGCACATAAATCCCTCGCGATGGATGCCAGTTAAAATTATCTCCTTTTAAATCAATATGTTATTGAATCGCCTCCAGATTCGTCATCAATTGGCACGGCCCTTGCTAAATGTTATTCGAGCCGGACGAAATGCTCACCACCCCAAGCAAACCTTTAGGAGAACTGCGATGACAAACCTGACAATCAATGATCTGCAACACACCGACGAGCTGGATTCATCGGCCATGGCCCGTGTAATCGGAGGCGAAAAAACGCTGAAAGATTTACCAAAAGACAAGCCGATCAAACTCGAATTAGTAAACGGCGACATAATCGGCACATGGGCCAACGGGACGACGATGTCTATCCCCCTGGAGTGATCGCTGTTTTTGATGTTGACCCTTTTGAGTGAACGGTTAGTCAGTTGAATTCCAATCGGACACAGGGTTATTCACGGGGCCGCCACACTTTCGAGCGGCCTTTTTTCTGTTTGCCCGGATAATCGATGCTCTCCAGCGTGACAGGCTCGCGTTTGACCTGGGCCACTGAGATGCCGGTCTGTTCTCGGCATTGCCGGCTGGGCGCGTGATCGGCGGCTCAGAACCGTGTGCTTTTGATCCCATCCAGCAGCTTGATGAAGTTGCGTTTCGGCTTGTATTGAATCCGCAGCGCAGCCAGATAGTCCGCCAGCGCGTCGCGCTGGTCCAGATCGCTCATCAGCTGGCCGACCCTGCGTATCAGCCTGATCGCCTCTTCATAGGCGGCGTTGTTGGTCTGCGCCACGATATCCGGAATCACCCGGCGATACAGGCTGATCGCATCGGCCGCGCGCGATGCCGGCAATATCCCGGCCAGGCCGATCAACAACACTTGCCGGCAGTTGCCCTGATGGACCGCATGCCAGGCCGCATCGAGATCTTTTTCCCATAGCGCGACTTCTACCCGCAGCGATTGGTCGGGACTCTCCGGCGTCTTTTGCCGTTGATTGATGATCCCGGCTGTCTGCATGATGACTGCATCAATCCGTTGCAGTGCGCGCTGCCGCTGTTGCGGCCAGCACTGCAGCCGCGTGGCGACCGCCGACAGTTTTTTGTAATACTCCAGAATCGGCCGCTGCTCGAACTGTATCCAGGTCAAATGCAATGCTTCTTCATTGCGTCCGCGTTCCAGATAGAGCGCGACCAGGAAGTCCCGCAACCGGTTGTCGGGACGTTCCGCAAAGGCCTGCAATCCGCGTTCGGCCCAAGCCAGCGCCTGCTCTGCCTGTCCGGCCTTCAGGCAGATCTCGGCAATGTCCAAAAAACGGTAAGCCGACGACAGGTCGCGGCTCTTGATCGCGACCAGTTCCTCGATATCGCCGGAAATTTCCGCCAGCGTTTCCATGATCTGGGTGATGCTGCTGCGTGCGCTGTCAAAACTTGCCGTGACGCCTGCGTCGGCGCCCTTCGGTTTTACCTTGTCCCATTCGACTGTTGCCAGTCCTCGGAAGCGCTGCAAGCCTGTGATCCCCAGCGCGTTGCGATAGACGCGGGCGCTGTCCAGAAAAGTCTCAAAAGGCAGCGTCATTTCATAGCGGAACAGGCGTTCGGCCAACTGGCCCGGATCGGGCTGCGCCAGTTCGCACGCGGCCAGATGCAGCGCGCCGATGCGCTCCAGCACGCCGCCCACTTCGCCGTTGGAGTCGTCGACCTGCTCCATCGCGTGTTCTATGCGCTCGATCGCGCGTTCGGCTAGGCCGACCAGCATTGCGGCGCTGTCGGCATTGAGCAACTCTTGCAGCGAATCCGCCATCTGATCGAGGTCGGCAGCGTAGGCCCCGGCTTCTTGCCAGTCGACGAAACCACGCGTCTTGGTCGCGCTGTCGATCGCGCGCCGGAAGGCCTTGAGGGTGCCGGCCGGTCCCGCAGCACGCTCGGATTTGAGCAACAGCAACCGATACAGCCGCTCGTCGCGCGCGGCCACCTCGAGCAGCAATGTGATCAGCGCTTCCGGCGGCTGCGACGCCAGATGAGCACGGATTTCCTGCCACGGATCGCGCTTCTTGCGTTGCTGCTTGGAGGATGGCGCTGCAGCGTCTTCCTGCTGGGCTAGCCAGGCCAGACCGGCTGCCACGCAGTGCTTGCAAAAATAGCCTTCCGCCGCCCGCGGGCAAGTGCAGTCGTAGCCCAGCATGCCGTCCTCATCGCGCAGCGTGACCCGGTAATTGTGGGTGCCGGCGACATGCGCACTGAGCTTGGCGGCGTCAGCCTGCAACTGGCTGACCGCCCCGCTGGCAAAGTATTGCCGGCCGCGAATGAAAGCAGCAGCGTCGGCCAGGTCTTCAAGCGATTCGAGGGAAATGAGTTCGTTCAGATGTGCCATGTGCGGATAGTGTTGTAGTGAACTGAAATTTTAACGCCTATCAAACCGTCCGGCAGCAATGTCATCGCTGCCAGCGGGTCCCGGGAGGCTCACGCATCCCTTCTGCGGCCATCCTGCCCGCCCCGGCATGCCGCCGGCATGAAAATATACTAACAACTGTATTTTTAACAGACCAATGAAACCAAGCGGTAACGTGGTTCTTTTTAATCATACCCAACATAAACTTCATAAACTGCGGGCGCTTAATCGCTCCGGGAGCCGTTCCGGCTGGGCGGCTGCCGGACATCGGTGTCTGGCGCAGCACGCAGGCGCACCGGTGAGCTTGTTTTGGAATTGGTGATGAATGGCCGCTGTCGGCCGGGAGTTGCGATTGATGCATCTCTTGATATTTAATAAGTTTTTGACAATGTTTCCGCGTTAGCATGCAACGATTGGATGGTTGACCGGCAGCATCCGGCCAGAGGCAAATTCTTGCGAGAGAACGCCTTTACCTATCTGAACAACCGCCTTTTCTTGTGAAGACCTGTGATCATGAAAACATCCTCCTTTTCCAATCTGATGCTGCGCTGGCTATCGAGACGAACTTTGGTGAGTTGGGGGGTGGGGGTGGTGCTGACGGCCGCGCTTGGCATAGCCAGCGCGGGAGGCAAGCCCTCCTATAGCTATTTCGTCACGGGCAACGCACAGGCACAGGTAGTAATACCGACACCCCCGTCTACTGCGTCGATCGTGCTGATGGGCGGTGGTCCTGATGTTGACGAGGCGTTCCGCTGGATGATCGCCAGGGCAGGCATCCAGCCAGGTACTGGAGGACGTTTCGTCGTAATCCGCGCCACCGGCACCGATGCCTACGATCCTTACATCTACTACAGCGATGCGGCTCTAACGACGTCAGCGACCATCGCGGATCAATGGGTCGGCGGTGCATCCCTCGGGCTGACTTCGGTTGAAACTCTCGTGATTCCCAGCATCACAGCCGCGAACGATACATTTGTCAATTCCGTAGTGAGCAAGGCCCATGCGGTGTTTATTGCGGGTGGCAATCAGAGCGACTACATCAACTATTGGAAGGGAACGAAGCTGGATCAGACCCTTCAGTATCTGATGAAAAACAACGTGCCGATTGGCGGTACCAGTGCAGGGCTGGTCGTCCTGGGGCAGTTCGACTATGCCGCACTCAAAGGAACTGTCACGTCAACTCAGGCATTGTCCAACCCCTACAACAAATACATGACGCTGGATCCAAGCCCGTTGGGCCTGACCGGAGGCTTTTTAGCTCCGTCAGCCTTGGCCAACACGGTCCTCGATGCCCACCTTGACAGCCGGGATCGAATGGGGCGACTGATTGCGTTTGTTGCACGTCTGGTTGCTCCCAACTCAAGTTTCGGTTGTCCAGGCGGGATACTCGCGGCAGCCACCGCGCGCGGTATCGGCGTGGATGTTGAGACTGCCTTGCTGGTGCAAGGGAACAAGGGCGGCAACACCGCCTTCACTGCGCGAAGAGTGACGAATCCGTCCACAACGACGCAGAGCGCCGTCTATTTCGTCCGGCCGTTAAATCCGCCAACCGTGTGTGCGTCAGGGAAACCGTTGACCATGACGACTGTCGAGATCAAGAAACTTGCGGACTCCGATACCGTTTTCAACTTGGTGAGTAGGCCCAAGGAGTTTCACCCTGAGCCTCTCGCAGGTAGGGTCGAACACTGGCGCGTTGATTTAGGCCGATATCTATGATCATTGTTGTCTCGCCCTTTCGTCTGCGAGTGTCTCAATATCACGGCCATGTCACG
>JAUYNR010000015.1 GCA_030698225.1 Oxalobacteraceae bacterium
TCGAAATTGTATGGAAGCACGCCAAATATCACTGGAGAAAATTCACAACGTGGAGCAAAGAATCTCTGCTTGAGGAGGTCGGCAGCGTCTTTCGGCAATATGGCGATAAATATCAAATTAGTTACGCATGATTACTTATAACGCATATTCGATTATTTGATTATTAATCGTTTCATGCAGCATGGGATAAATGTTCCTTCATCTGTCCTGCGGGCACTCTGCCTTTGGCACAAAACGTCTGCCGGTGAGCTGCTTGGCCGTCTCCCAGGTTAGTCGCGCAACCATGATGCGGGCAATTCAGGCACTCGGACCTGACGTGGTTGTCTGCGGAAAAGCACGCCGAACAGCGAATGCGGCTCGCCGGTCCGTCAGTGGCAACAACGCGTCAATTCCGTTATTTCGCATTGACCGCGCAGGTTGTGGCCCTGCGGTTGACGCCATCTATTCGCGGGGCTGTGCTGTCCGGTTCCAGAAGCGATTCGAATGGCCCTGCTGGCTGGAGGAAATGCGCGATGGCTGGTTCGAGGGCATCCCCGGTCCGCTGGACGACATGCGCCCGCAAGGGTCTTCTGGGGCGCCATTTCGCGCGTCAGAATGCCGGCTTGCTGCAGGTTGTGGAGAACCCGCTCGACTGGTCCGAAGATGATGTGCTCTACGCACTATTAGTGCTGGGCGCGGACCAGCCGGGAAACACCATCCTATGAAGCAGTTCATTACAAAAATAGTGTAACTACATGACTTTATGGAGAAGTGCCACAATTAGTGCAATCTTTGTATCGAGTACGATGCGTTTCGGTATGATGTACTTAAATTCCTTATTTTCTATGGATGTTGCAATGCTGATTGTCTTGTCACCCGCGAAAACGCTAGCCATGGAGACGCCGCCGGCAACGATCAAAAGCAGCCTGCCGGATTTTATCCCGCATTCCGCCCAACTGATTGACGTCTTGAAGGCATACTCGCCGGCGCAAGTCGCTAGCCTGATGCGCATTTCCGACCCGCTGGCGGCCCTGAATGTCGCCCGCTATACTAGCTGGAGCCGGGAGTTTTCGCCGCAGAACGCAAAGCAGGCGGTGCTGGCATTCAACGGCGATGTCTATGCGGGCCTGGAGGCGGCGAAGCTCAACCCGTCACAACTCGATTACACGCAGTCGCATGTCCGTATTTTATCCGGCTTGTACGGGATGTTGCGCCCGCTCGACCTGATGCAGCCTTATCGGCTGGAAATGGGTACCCGCCTTGCCACCGTGCGAGGCAAGAACCTGTATGCGTTTTGGGGCGATATCGTGACCACCGCGCTGGATGAGTTGCTGCGGTCGCGCAAGTCTTCTGCGCTGATCAATCTGGCGTCCGAAGAATATTTCAAGGTGGTCAAGCCCGACTTGTTGTCGGTGCCGGTCATTACTCCAGTGTTTGAAGACTGGAAAAATGGCAAATACAAAATCATTTCATTCTATGCCAAGCGCGCGCGTGGCTTGATGACGCGCTATGCGGCACTGCACGGCCTGACGCGACCGGAACAACTGCAGGCATTCGCCGTGGAAGGTTATAAGTTTGATGCCGATGGTTCCAGTCGGCACAACTGGCTATTCCGGCGCCGGTTGGCTTGACGCTGTTTAACCCTAAATCTATTGCTGACATCGCCATGAATGCAAATGCCCCGCAGCGCGGGGCATTTGCATCAGGCTGACGGTATTACCAGAGTTTCCACCAGGGGCTGTCTTTGACCGGGCCACCCTTGTAATACACGCTGCTTGGGTAATTCTTTTTCATCACGCGTTCGGCATCGTCGCGCAACTCCGTCATGCCCAGCGCATCATACGAGCGCACCATGACAAATAGCGCTTCTTCCAGAGCCGGTGCCTCGCGATATTCCTTAATCGCATATTGGGCCCGGTTGGCGGCAGCCAGGTAAGCGCCGCGCTTGTAGTAATAATTGGCCACATGGACTTCATACTGCGCCATCGCATTGACCAGATATTTCATGCGGGCAATGGCGTCAGGCGTATATGTGCTGTCGGGGAAGCGCTCGACCAGTTGTTTGAACGCATCGAATGCTTCTCGCGCCGCCTTCGGGTCGCGTTCGGTGGCATCCTGGCGCGACAGGAAATTGAATGCGCTGACGCGGTCATTGAAGTTGATCAGGCCCCGCAAATAATAGGCGTAATCAACATTCGGGTGATTCGGATGGAGTTTGATGAAGCGTTCCGCCGCAGCCAGGGCCTGTGGCTGGTCTGCCTGACGGTAATACGCATAAGCGATTTCTAGTTGCGCCTGTTGGGCGTAGGTGCCAAACGGGTAACGCGATTCGAGTTTTTCAAAATACTGAACCGACTTGTCGTAATTGCCACTTGCCAGCTCATCGCGTGCCTCCGAGTATAATTTCGAGGCTGACCAAGTCTTGGTCTCATCGATTTTTTCAGGCAGCAAGCCGCATGCTGAAATTGACAGGGCTAGAAAGACTGTTGCGACTTTAAATAATTTTTTTTGCATGACGTTGTGCAAATATGCATCTTAACAAGAAACTGATTATAGCTGATGGGACCTGCCGTGATATTACCTGCAATGCCAAACTTGCCGGAGCCTATTTTTGCCTCCGCGCCGGACGATGCGGACGAAGAGGGCAGTGCGCTGCCTGAAATGGAGCCTATCATCCTGATGCTGACACCCGATGTGTGCGGCGAGCGCATGGATAAGGTAATTTCAAGACTGATTCCGCAATTTTCCCGCAGCCGCATTCAGCAATGGATCGAAGCCGGACACGTTACCGTGGATGGGCAGGTCGCAAAGACAAAGCTGACGAGTTTCGGTGACGAGACCGTAGTGGTCTCGCCGCAGCCGGCGCCCGAAGACGAAGCGTATACGGCAGAAGCCATGGATCTGGTGGTCGTGCATGAGGACGCGGCCATCATCGTGATCGACAAGCCGGCCGGCATGGTGGTGCACCCGGCTGCCGGCAATTGGTCCGGCACCTTGCTCAACGGCTTGCTGCATCACTATCCGGCGATTGCCGGCGTGCCGCGTGCCGGTATCGTCCATCGTCTCGATAAGGATACCAGCGGCCTGATGGTGGTCGCCAAAACCCTGGAGGCGCATACCGACCTGGTGCGTCAGTTGCAGGCTCGTACCGTGCGGCGCGAATATCTTGCGCTGGTGTGGGGAACCCCGAATCTGACTGGTACCGTGGACGCTGCCATGGGCCGTCATCCGCGCGATCGGATCAAGATGGCGGTGCTGGAGAATATGAGTGCCAAGCCTGCGGTGACGCATTTCGAGCGTTTGGCCAGCGGACTGCTGGACCGTCGTCCGGTCAGTCTGATGCGCTGCAAACTGGAAACGGGCCGTACCCATCAGATCCGCGTCCACATGATGTCTATCGGGCATACGCTGGTCGGCGATGTGTTGTACGGGAAAGCCCATTTGGCTTCTGTTTTTCCGCGCCAGGCTTTACAGGCGCAACGACTGGGGTTGATTCACCCTGCTACCGGGAAAGCCTGCGATTGGAGCGCTCCGCTGCCGGATGATTTCCTGGCGCTGCTGGTTAGCGCAGGAATTGAAGCACCTTTATAGGTGGTTATGAATGACGGAAATAGATTTGATCATTCCTGACTGGCCCGATTTTCCTGCCAATGTGGGCGCCTTATCCACTACGCGGCGCGGCGGAATCAGCCTTGCTCCATATGACGACGGCAGTGGGAGCGGCGGTCTGAACCTGGGCGCGCACGTGGCCGATTGCCAGTTGCATGTCCGGGAAAATCGGAAATTGTTGCAGGCAGTGCTGCCATCCGAGCCTGCTTGGCTAGCGCAGGTGCATGGCACCACCATCGTGGATGCGGCAGGCTTGTCCGATGTACCCGAGGCGGATGCCAGTTTCGCTACAGCCAAAGGGGTGGTGTGCGCAATCCTGACGGCGGACTGTTTGCCGGTCTTGTTTTGCGACCGGCCCGGACGCGTTGTTGCGGCTGCGCACGCAGGATGGCGCGGCTTGTCCGCCGGTATTCTGGAAAAAACCGTGTCCTGCATGCGCGCTGCCGGTGCGGGCGAAGTTATGGCCTGGCTGGGACCCGCCATCGGCCCGGAGTATTTTGAGGTCGGTGAAGATGTGCGGCAAGCATTTGTTGCGCATGATGCGAGCGCCTCGGACGCATTCAAGCCAATCGCTGGAGGCAAGTACCTGGTCGACATAACCACGTTGGCACGAGCCCGGCTGCAAAACGCCGGCGTACATTGCATCAGCGGCGGCGGGTACTGCACCGTTGGCGACGCCCGCCGTTTTTTTTCTTATCGGCGCGACAAGGTAACGGGAAGAATGGCATCGTTGATCTGGCTCAAGAAATAACTGCCGTTTCAGGGCAATTCTTTAACGAGCAGGATTCTTGAATGTGACAGGTTCATTTTGGGGTGTCGGCTGGAGTGTCGCACTCCACGGCTTTCTGCTCGCGTTGTTTTTTCTGTCTACTTCTACGCGGCGCACGCATTACATATAATATGATTGTCAAAGGCAACACACCATACATTAAAAGCGTCATAATTCCAGCGATGACCGAAGGCTCGGTGATGGATATCATGAGCACGACATAGATCCATCCGGCAGCAACGATGTACATGATATTGATCAAATGGTAAAAGCCGCAACGATACGCCAAATTAAGGAAACAAGCATGAACACGTCTGATCCTCAAGCCATGGTTACTGCATGGATGTCGCAATTGACAGATCAGAATTCCTGGCCGTCCTGGCTCAAGTCGATGCAGCCAGCCAATGCCAATCCGATCGCAGACATTCTGAAAGAAGCTGGCGCAAAAATTGCCCCGGCCACTGCTACGCGTTTGCAGAACGAGTATGCCCAACAGTTAGCGGCGCTCTGGCAGAATTTCCTGGTGTCGAAGAGTGTAGCGACGCTCACCGACAGACGATTCTCATCAGCCGCCTGGCAATCGAATGCGTTCTCATCCTTTAATGCTGCGGTATATCTGCTCAACGCAAAATTCCTGATGAGCCTGGCCGAGGCGGTCGAGGCAGCTCCCCGCGTCAAGCAAAAAATCACATTTTCCGTGCAGCAAATGGTTGACGCGATGTCGCCGGCCAATTTTCTCGTCACGAATCCCGAAGCGCAGCAAAAAATAGTCGATACCAAAGGTGAAAGCCTGGCCAAGGGTCTGGCGCTGATGCTGGCCGACATGCAGAAAGGCCGGATTTCCCAGACCGACGAATCCGTTTTTGAGGTCGGCAAGAACGTCGCGACTTCCGAGGGCGCGGTGGTGTTTGAAAATGCGCTGTTTCAGTTGATTCAATACAAGCCGCTGACCAAAACCGTATTCGAAAGGCCATTGCTGATTGTGCCGCCATGCATCAACAAATTTTACATTCTCGATTTGCAGCCGGAAAATTCTCTGGTGCGTTATGCGGTTGAGCAGGGTAATACCGTGTTTCTGGTGTCGTGGCGCAATCCCGACGAGTCGATAGCAGATGTAACCTGGGATCGATACATTGAAGACGTCGCGATCAAGGCAATTCACGTAGTGCAACAATTGACTGGACAGGATCGTATCAACGCCTTGGGTTTTTGCGTCGGTGGCACGATTGTTTCAACCGCGCTGGCGGTACTCTACGCCCGTGGCGAGGAGCCTGTTGCCAGCCTGACCCTGTTGACGACATTGCTCGATTTCTCCGACACCGGAATCCTGGATATCTTCGTGGACGAGACGCAGGTACGGATGCGCGAGCAGGCGATCGGCAAAGGCGGGTTGATGCCAGGTCGCGATCTGGCGACCACCTTTTCCAGTTTGCGCGCCAACGACCTGGTGTGGAATTATGTCCAGTCGAATTACCTCAAGGGCGAGAATCCGCCGCCATTCGATCTGCTGTACTGGAACGCCGACAGCACCAATCTCCCCGGTCCGATGTTTTGCTGGTATCTGCGCAATACTTATCTGGAAAACAGCCTCAAGGTTCCGGGTAAGTTGACAGTGGCAGGCGAGCAAATCGATCTCGGAAAAATCGATGCGCCGGTTTTCATTTTCGGTTCGCGTGAAGACCACATCGTCCCTTGGAGCAGTGCTTATGCGTCCACTGCGGTACTGAACCCGGAGCAGCCGAATCGAAACCGTTTTGTACTAGGGGCATCCGGACATATAGCGGGTGTCATCAATCCGCCTGCGAAGAACAAGCGCAGCTATTGGACGAACGACACACTTTCTCCGAATTCTGAGGCATGGTTGGAAACAGCAGCAGAGCATCCGGGCAGTTGGTGGCCGGAGTGGTCAGCCTTCCTGGCTGAGCATGCAGGTAAGCAGGTGAAGGCTCCAGGCAAACTGGGAAATGCGGCATTCAAACCGATTGAAGAGGCGCCGGGACGTTACGTCAAGGTAAGAGCGAACTAAACGCAAGCACATAACTTGGACTTAACGACGAAGAAGGAGGCAGCATGAAAAAGCGCATCGCTTATGTAACTGGTGGGATGGGTGGCATTGGAAGCTCGATTTGCAAGCGCCTTTGCAGCGAGGGATTCACTGTGGTTGCCGGTTGCGGACCGAATTCACCGCGCAAGGACAAATGGCTGGCCGAGATGCGCGCCGAAGGTTATGACGTGCATGCATCGGAAGGCAATGTATCCGACTGGGATTCAACCAAGGACGCTTTCGACAAGGTCAAGCAGGAAATTGGCGAGGTTGATGTGCTGGTCAATAATGCCGGCATCACGCGCGACGGACAATTTCGCAAGATGACCCTGCAGCAGTGGAATGAAGTCATCAATACCAACTTGAATTCGCTGTTCAACGTGACCAAGCAAGTCATTGACGGCATGGCCGATCGCGGTTGGGGACGCATCATAAATATCTCTTCCGTCAACGGTCAGAAAGGGCAGTTTGGCCAGACTAACTATTCCACCGCCAAGGCGGGCCTGCATGGTTTTACAATGGCACTGGCGCAGGAGGTGGCAACCAAAGGCGTGACGGTCAACACGGTTTCGCCCGGTTATGTCGGCACTGACATGGTCAAGTCAATCCGACCGGAAGTGCTGGAAAAAATCATCGCTGGCATTCCACTCAAACGTCTGGGTGAGCCGGAAGAGATCGCTTCCATCATTGCCTGGATCGCGTCAGATGAAGGTGGTTACGCGACCGGTTCCGACTTCTCGCTCAATGGTGGTTTGCACATGGGCTAACAGGATTGGGAGCCGTTTTGAAACGGCTCCCTTTTCGGTAGCTGAAAACGCCGTTCATTGCATTGCAATAATGCAAAAACCATCGATGCTCTGGAGATATCGGTTCATCCGCTCTATAATGGGATTCCGAAAAAACGTGCGACCGTGCATTTTTTAATGGCTTGAAATGCGTTGCGACGCAATAAATTGGAATTTCGATGAATAGTGCAAAAAAAATTTCTGAGCGCTTGATCAAAAAGTACCCGAATCGACGTCTGTACGACACCCAAACCAGTTCCTACATAACGGTTACAGATGTGAAGCAACTGGTTCTCGATAACGAAGATTTCATGGTGGTCGACGCCAAGAGCAACGAGGACCTGACGCGCAGCATTCTGCTGCAGATCATCCTGGAAGAAGAAGCCAGCGGGGTGCCGATGTTTTCAAGCACGGCCTTGTCGCAAATCATTCGCTACTACGGACATGCGATGCAGGGCATGATGGGTTCCTATCTGGATAAAAACATCCAGGCTTTCATCGATATCCAGAACAAGCTTACTGAAAACTCGAAAGGCGTCTACGAGGGCAAACCATTCAGCCCCGAAATGTGGACCCAATTCATGAGCGTGCAAGGCCCGATGATGCAGGGCATGATGACCAACTATATCGAGCAGAGCAAAAACCTGTTCGTGCAAATGCAGGAACAAATGCAGACCAAGAGCGCCAACATGTTCAATACTTTCCCGTTCGTTGCACCTGAAAAGGATGACAAGCCAAAATGATCGGAGCCTGAAACGCGCTTTCCTGCCGGTGTTTCGGCAAGCGTCAGATGAGGGGGGTACAATAACGGATTCGTTTTGACCTCCCTTTTTCTATGTCCAATGTTTCCCAAGTCACGCCCAAAGTCGGTTTCGTCTCCCTCGGTTGTCCCAAGGCATTGGTCGATTCCGAACAAATTCTGACCCAGCTCCGCGCCGAAGGCTATGACACCGCCCAGTCCTATGAAGGCGCCGATCTCGTCATCGTCAATACCTGCGGCTTCATCGATGCGGCAGTACAGGAATCGCTCGACGCGATTGGCGAAGCGTTGCATGAAAACGGCAAAGTCATCGTAACCGGTTGCCTCGGTGCCAAGAAAGACGCCGATGGCAACGATATCATTCTGTCCGTGCACCCGAAAGTGCTGGCCGTAACCGGGCCGCATGCGCTGGGCGAGGTGATGGATGCGGTGCATGTGCACCTGCCAAAGCCGCACGCGCCATTCTTCGATCTGGTGCCGGCGCAGGGCATCAAACTGACGCCGAAACATTATGCTTACCTGAAAATCTCCGAAGGCTGCAATCATCGCTGCAGCTTTTGCATCATCCCGTCGATGCGCGGCGACCTGGTATCGCGGCCTGTGGCCGACATCATGCTGGAGGCGGAAAACCTGTTCAAGGCCGGAGTCAGGGAATTGCTGGTCATCTCGCAGGACACCAGCGCCTATGGCGTCGATGTCAAATTCCGCACCGGTTTCTGGAACGGCAAGCCGCTCAAGACCCACATGACGCAGCTGGTGGCTGCGCTGGGCGAACTGGCCGCGCAATATGGCGCCTGGGTGCGGCTGCATTATGTCTACCCGTATCCGCACGTGAGAGAGATCATTCCGCTGATGGCCGAGGGCAGGATATTGCCGTATCTGGACGTGCCGTTGCAACATGCGCATCCCGATGTGCTCAAGCGCATGAAGCGTCCGGCCAGCGGCGAAAAAAACATCGAACGGATCCAGCAGTGGCGGCAGATTTGCCCGGATCTGACGATACGCTCGACCTTCATCGCCGGCTTTCCCGGCGAGACCGAAGCCGAATTCGAATATCTGCTGGATTTCCTGAAGGAAGCACAAATCGACCGGCTGGGTTGCTTTGCCTATTCTCCGGTGTCAGGTGCTGCCGCCAACGACCTGGCCAATCCGGTACCGGAAGAGTTGCGCGAAGAGCGGCGCGGCCGGGTGATGCTGTTGCAGCAAGAAATTTCCAAAAAACGCTTGCAAGCCAAGGTCGGCAAGACCATGCGCGTATTGCTCGATGAAGTCAGTCGCAATGGCGGCGTGGCACGCTCTGCCGCCGATGCGCCCGAGATCGATGGCGTGGTGTACGTGAAGCCGCCGTACGAACCGCATCGTAAGCTGGTGGTCGGTGAATTCATCGATGTCACCATCACCGGAGCCGACGCGCATGACTTGTGGGCGGAGGCTTGAGCATGCCTACTGTGATACATACGGCTAGCCGCTTATTGGCTGCGTTATTGATGACGATAAGCGTCTGCGGCATGGCTGTTGCCGCAACGCCGACGATTGCGCCGGAGGTGCCGCCGTTGCCACCGCCGCAGCTTGCAGTCAAGCCGGCCGCCAACCCGGCAGAATTGCAGTCCGCCGCCAAGCTGTTCAGTCAACCGGTCCTGTTGCGCGGCACGCTGGGCGAACGCAGGATACAGATGCGCCTGCAGCCGCATGCCGAATTTGAAGGCAGCGTGCAGGGCGAATATTTTGCATTCGGCCAATCGCAAAAAATTGCCTTGGCAGGCGAATACCAGGGCGATGATCTGATGATGGAGGAATCTGTCAACGGCACCAATGTCTCCGGCCAGTGGAATGGCAGCCTGATCGGCAACACTTACCGCGGCAACTGGTTTGCGGAGGACGAATCCAGCTCGGTGCCGTTTGCGCTGACCGTGTCTGAGCCGATCGGCAAGCGGTAAGCAGTTGCTGCCGCGCCAGCAGAAAGAACAACAAAGGCCTACCGTGACGCAAAAAAAATCCCTCCAGACCGCGCTCATTCACAGCGATTACCGGGCTCCCGAGGGCTTTGCGGCCTTTCCGGCGGCGCTGCACCCGGCTTCCACCGTCCTGTTCGCCAACGTCGCAGCGATGCGTTCGCGCAACTGGCAGCACAAGAATGCGTATACCTACGGCCTGCACGGCACGCCCACCACCTTTACGCTGGAAGCGCGGCTGGCCGAGATTGAAGGCGGCCGGGATTGTCTGCTGGCACCGAGCGGACTGGCGGCGATTGCCATGGTCGATTTTGCCTTCCTGAAATCCGGCGACGATGTGCTGATTCCGGATAATGCCTATAACCCGAATCGCGATCTGGGAAACTGGCTGTCCAGGGATTTCGGCATCACCGCGCGTTTTTATGACCCGCTGATCGGCGCCGACATTGCGGCGCTGATTCTGCCCAACACCCGCTTGATCTGGACCGAAACCCCGGGTTCGGTATCGATGGAAATCCCTGACATCCCGGCGATCTGCAAGGCTGCGCACGAGAAAGGCGTACTGGTCGCGCTGGACAATACCTGGTCGGCCGGGATTGCCTTTCGTGCGTTCGAACACGGAATCGATATCGTGGTGCAAGCGCTGACCAAGTACCAGTCGGGCGGCTCCGATGTCTTGATGGGAGCGGTCATCACCTGTGATGAAGAACTGAACCGGCGGCTGGCAATGGCGCATATGCGGCTCGGTTTCGGCGTTGGCGTGGATGATGTCTACCTGGTGCTGCGCAGCCTGCCGACCTTGCAGCTGCGGCTCAAGGCGCACGAGGCGGGAGCCCGCGCGGTTGCAGCCTGGCTGAAATCGCGCCCCGAGATCGCCACGATGCTGCATCCGGCTTATCCGGACTGCCCCGGGCATGACATCTGGAAGCGCGACTTCCAGGGTGCCGGAGGTCTGTTTTCGGTGATATTCGACGCCCGTTACACGGAAGCGCAGACCGACCGCCTGGTCGATGCGCTCAAGCTGTTCAAGATCGGCTACAGCTGGGGTGGCGCCAACAGCCTGTGCGTGCCATACCGGATGCAAACGATGCGCGCCCACTGGCCGCACCAGGGGCAGTTGCTGCGCCTGAATATTGGCCTGGAAGATCCGCAGGACCTGATTGCCGATCTGGAACAGGCAATGCGCAACGCCTTGTCGCACCCTTAACCCGAAAGCGGTATTGAGCGCTTATCAGTTTCGATAAGCTCGTGAAACCACCGCGAAATTTCATATTCACGTCGTTCACCGTATCGTGTGGTGCAGTCTGGCCGCATGCCATCCGAATCTCCCAGTTTCAGCTTGGGCAGGTCCAACTGCGGTTTCCGAAATAGTTCCGTGAGAAAATAATTTTTATTGAAGGTATTCTCCTTGAATGTTTGATTTTCCTAAACTAGAGTGATCAACACGTTCCGACTTCAATTCAGCTGCTAAGGAGCTAACGCTTCGGATCAGCTCCATGCCGTACCCATCCGTCGCACTGTTATCTTCAAAAGTCCATTTGAATGCATTTTCTCCCCCATGAATATAGATTTTTGGGAAATAAATAAACATCAAAGGAGTTCCGATGCTCACTGCTACTTACACTCTTGCCACGTTGTTAGTCGAACAAAATAAAACACGCCTTGGTTTATTCGCGCTCCAGAAATGCATTGAGAACAACGCAACTTATCCGCAAACCCTGGCGGAGGATACGCTTGAATCGGTGCTGGATGCGCTGGACTGGTTTCATGCGCATTGCCACCAGCGCAAGGTTGAAATTGAACTGGTTCCAGCGATCCGGAAATCCACAAAAGAAGCGGATTCACTCCTGGCTGAACTGGAATCATTAAGCTTGATGGGATTGAGCGTGCTTGAGTCCATTCGCAATCAATGGCGACCTGCTGTTGAACAGCAGGTCGGGAAAACGCAAGATATCTATGGTGCGATGAAGATTTACTGCGATACCCTGTTCAAAAAACTGGATAAGGAGGAGCAGGAACTGTTCCCAATGGCGGCGCGGGTAATTTCCGTTGATGAGTGGTTTGCGATTGCCGATAAATTACTTCATGGAAATAATTCGAGTGATGCCAGACCGAGGGCGATTTCAATAAATCCGGCATCGATCAAACAGGCATCGTCTTATTGTCATTGAGATCAAGAAAGCCCTTGATCAGGCGATAGGCTTTCCAGATCCAGGCAATAGCGAGAATCGGGATCCCGATCACGATGCCGACAAAGGTGAAGATGCAGATCCAGCCGATCGCGCTCCAGATCAGAAACCACCAGAACGAGCGGATTTGCCAGCTGTGGTGGCTGTAGACGAAGGTGCCGGCGGCGTCGTCGCGCTTGACGTAGTTGACGATCAGGGGAATGAACGAGAACAAACCCCATGAAAACACGAAGCCGGCGGCATGAAACAGATACAGCCACCATGCCAGGGTCTTGACGGAGTCCAGCTTGCTATCTAAAACGATTTCTTGCGACATGCGTGATCCCTTCGGGGTGAGATATTGCGGGTCGGGCGCGATTGCAATTTATCCAAACAATGACAAGATGCCATCCAATCCGACAAAATTCAAGGCCACATCCGCCTGAGCCCGCACGATAGGCTTGGCGCGGAAGGCGACCGACAGGCCGGCGATACCCATCATTTTCAGATCATTGGCGCCATCGCCCATCACAATCGCTTCGGCGGGCGAGACCCCCAGCGCCGCGCAGGTGCGCTCCACCGTGGCTTTTTTCTCCTCCGCATCGACGATGCCATTGACCACGCGGCCGGTGAGCTTGCCGTTGATGATTTCCAGCACGTTGGAATGGGTGACATCCAGCTCCAGGCGGGTTTTCATGCGGTCGGTGAAGAAGGTGAAGCCGCCGGAGACCAGCAGCGTCTTCAAGCCTGCGGCCTTGACAGCGGCCAGCATGGTTTCGGCGCCCATCGACAGTTGCAGCCGTTCGTCGTAGACGCGCTGCAGCGCGCCGGCGTCCAGCCCTTTCAGCAGCGCGACGCGGCGGGTCAGGCTCTCACGGAATTCGATTTCGCCGCGCATCGCAGCTTCGGTAATGGCTGCGACCTGCGGCTTCAGGCCCTGCATGTCGGCGATTTCATCGATGCATTCGATCGTGATCAGCGTCGAATCCATGTCCATCGCCACCAGCTTGAAGTCGCTCAACGCCAGGTTCGGCGGCACGAAGGCAGCATCCAGTTCCGCGGCGTGGCTTGCGGCCTCGATCAGCGCCTTGATTTCGTCCGAATAATTGATGTCTTCGCAGCGGTAGGCATTGTCGTGGATGGCTACGATGTTTTTGGCATCTGCCATCGCGGCAATGCGTTCGATGGTGGCGCGGTCGGTGCGGGTGCCTTGCAGGATCAGGTTCATGATTGTTGTTTAAGTAAAATTGGATAAATTGACGCACCCTGTTTGCTGCGGTTGTGCTGTTTCAGTAGTGCAGGCCTCCGTGCCTGCATCGGGCTGCAGGCACGGAGGCCTGCGCTATTTAGATTTAGCCGCCTTCGGCATCCCCATCATCAGCAGCCGTATCGTCGATTTCAACTGGGTCACGCGTGCGGCGAGGTCGGGCATGCTGATGGTGATCTTCAGCTTGTCGGGGCCGCCCAGCCGGATATGGCGGTTGTTCTGGATCAGTTCGATGATGCGCATCGGGTCGATCGGCGGATTCGGGATGAACTGCAGCAGCGCCGCTTCGCCATGGGCATCGATCTTGACGATGCCGACGGTCTTGGCCGCCACCCGCAGGCGGTGGGTTTCGACCAGCGCCTGGGCCGGATCGGGCAGCTTGCCGAAACGGTCGATCATCTCTTCCTGCAGATCGTCGATCTTGCCCTGTGTCGTGCAGTTGGCCAGGCGCTTATACAGCGACAGGCGTTCATGCACATCGCCGCAGAAGTCGTTCGGCAGCAGCGCCGGCGTGTGCAGGTTGATTTCGGTGGTGCTTGATAGCGGCGCGGCCAGATCCGGTTCCTGGCCGTTTTTCAGTGCGCGCACCGCTTCGCTGAGCATGTCGGAATACAGCTGGAAGCCGATTTCTATCATCTCGCCGGACTGATTTTCGCCCAGCACTTCGCCGGCACCGCGGATTTCCAGGTCGTGCATCGCCAGGTAAAAGCCGCTGCCGAGTTCTTCCATCTGGACAATCGCATCCAGCCGGCGCTGCGCCAGCTTGGTCAGGCCTTGCACGTCGTTGACCAGCAGGTAGGCATAGGCCTGATGGTGCGAGCGGCCGACCCGGCCGCGCAACTGGTGCAGTTGCGCCAGGCCGAACTTGTCGGCGCGGTGCATGATGATGGTGTTGGCGGTCGGCACGTCGATGCCGGTTTCGATGATGGTGGTGCAGAGCAGGATGTTGAAGCGCTGGGCGACGAAATCGCGCATCACTTTCTCCAGGTCGCGCTCGTGCATCTGGCCGTGGGCGATCGCAATCCGCGCCTCCGGCAGCAATTCTTCCAGCATCGCCTTGCGGTTCTGGATCGTTTCGACCTCGTTGTGCAGGAAATACACCTGGCCGCCGCGCTTGAGTTCGCGCAGGCAGGCTTCGCGCAGCACCGAGTTGTCCTCGCTGCGCACGAAAGTCTTGATCGCCAGCCGCTTCTGCGGTGCGGTGGCGATGATCGAGAAGTCGCGCAAGCCTTCCAGCGCCATGCCCAAGGTGCGAGGGATCGGGGTCGCGGTCAGCGTCAATACGTCGACCTCGGCGCGCAAGGCTTTCAGCGCCTCCTTCTGGCGCACGCCGAAACGGTGTTCTTCGTCGATGATGACCAGCCCCAGGCGCGAGAACTTGACGTCGCCAGAGAGCAATTTATGGGTGCCGATCACGATATCGACGGTGCCGTCAAACATGCCCTTGATCGCTTGCGTGATCTCCTTGCCGCTACGAAAGCGCGACAGCTCGGCGATCCGCACCGGCCAGTCGGCAAAGCGGTCGGCGAAGGTTTGTGCATGCTGTTCGGCCAACAGCGTGGTCGGCGCCAGGATCGCGACCTGCTTGCCGCCCATCACCGCCACGAAGGCCGCGCGCAACGCGACTTCGGTCTTGCCGAAGCCGACATCGCCGCAGATCAGCCTATCCATCGGCTTGCCGGAAGTCATGTCGCCGATCACTGCGGTAATCGCCGCCGCCTGATCGACGGTTTCCTCGAAGCCGAAACTGTCGGCAAACGCCTCGTAATCGTGCGCCGAATACTCGAACGCATGGCCCTGGCGCAACGCGCGGCGGGCATACAGGTTCAGCAGTTCGGCCGCGGTGTCGCGGATTTGCTGCGCCGCCTTTTTCTTGGCCTTTTCCCAGTGGCCGGAGCCGAGCGCGTGCAGCGGCGCATCTTCCGGCGAAGCGCCGGAGTAACGCGAAATCACGTGCAGCTGCGACACCGGCACATACAGCTTGGTGTCCTTCGCGTATTCCAGATGCAGGAACTCGGTCTCGCCTTCGCCCAGGTCCATGCTGGTCAGGCCCATGTAGCGGCCGATGCCGTGGTTGATATGCACCACCGGGTCGCCGATTTTCAGCTCCGACAGGTCGCGCACCATCGACTCGACCTGGGTCGCGCCTTCCTGCTGCTTCTTGCCGGCGCGGCGGCCGGAACCGGCGTACAGCTCGGTTTCGGTGATGAAGATCAGGCTGGCGCCGGACGCATTCAGCTCGAAACCGGCGTGCAAGGGCGCCACGCCCAGCATCAGCCTGGCGCTGCCGGTGACGAAATCCGCATAGCCGTCGCACACGGTCAGCGCCAGCTTGTACTCGTTGAAATACTGCTGCAAAGTCTCGCGGCGGCCGTTCGATTCGGCGCAGATCATCACGCGCTGCTCGCTTTGCAGCAGATACGCGCGCAGATTGACCAGCGGGTCGTCGGCGCGGCGGTTGACCGCGATGTTCGGGATCGGCGCCGACAGTTCCGAGGCAGTATCGCCCGGCATAAGCACCCAGCGCGCATGCGGCTTGACCTGGGTGAAGAACTGTTCATCGCCCAGGAACAGGGTTTCCGGCGCCAGCAAAGGCCGCTCGCGGTCGGATTTAAGGAATTTGTAACGCGACTCAGTGTCCAGCCAGAAGCGCCGGATCGCATCGTCGATGTCGCCGACCAGCGCGAAGGTGGTGTCCGGCGGCAGGTATTCGAACAGCGTTGCGGTTTGGTCGAAAAACAGCGGCAGGTAATACTCGATCCCGGCCGAGGCGATGCCGTTGCCGATGTCCTTGTAGATCGAGGATTTCGACGGATCGCCCTCGAATTGCTCGCGCCAGCGATGGCGGAACGCCGTGCGCGCCGCATCGTCCATCGGGAACTCGCGCCCCGGCAGCAGCCGAACTTCCTTGACCGGATACAAAGAGCGTTGGGTGTCGGCATCGAAGGTGCGGATGGTCTCGATGGTGTCGCCGAACAGGTCGAGCCGGTACGGCAGCACCGAGCCCATCGGGAACAGATCGATCAGCCCGCCGCGCACCGAATATTCGCCCGGCGACATAACCTGCGCCACGTGGCTGTAACCGGCCAGCGTCAGCTGCGACTTCAGGCGCGCCTCGTCGAGCGTCTCGCCCTGCTTGAAAAAGAACGTGTAGGCGGCCAGAAACGACGGCGGCGCCATCCGCAGCAGCGCGGTGGTGGCCGGCACGATCAGCACGTCGCACTGGCCGTTCTGGATTTCGTACAGCGTCGCCAGCCGTTCCGACACCAGGTCCTGATGCGGCGAAAACGCGTCGTAGGGCAGGGTTTCCCAATCCGGCAGCAGGTGGCAGCGCAAAGCGTCGTTCCCGAGCGAGTCGGGTTGCGACTCTGGAAGCTCCCCTCTACCTTTTCGGGAGAGGGGTTGGGGCTGAGAGGAAGTGCCAAACCACGGAATCTCGTCGCGCAGCCGCTGCGCATCGCTGGCGTTGGCCACCACGATGGCCAGCATGCGTTTCTCGGATTTCAGTGCAATCGCCGCTTGCGCCAATGCAAACGCATCGGCCGAGCCGTGCAAGGTCGGCAGCGCGAAGCGTTGTCCGGGCTTGGGAAGGGATTTTATGAGGTCAAAAGACATTCAGTAATGACAGGAAGCGCGTCATGTGAGTCAAAAAGTGCCGGTGTAGCAGGCTTTGACGGTTAAAATCGGAGCCTGCATTATAGGTGAATCTGCGCAAAAAGTAGGGAAGCAAGGGTGCGATACGCGCCAATGCAATCGCCACGAGTGTGTCAGCGCCGATTGTTGCGCGTCACGCATCCTGCAATATCCCGCATCGCGCTGACATATATACATAGGCAGGTATTATTTTTCTCGCAATGAATTCATGCGGGAAATGCATGATTCATAATTTTTCAACGGGAGTATGCTGGAATGCGTTCCCGCTATTGCACCCGATCTGATGAAATTCAGCAACCGGACACAGCCAGAACAACCAAGGACCAGCATCACCATGAGCGCAAACTTCACCCAAACCGCTGCCTTCATCTGGTCTGTCGCCGACCTGCTGCGCGGCGATTTCAAGCAGAGCCAGTATGGTCGCGTGATCCTGCCGTTCACGCTGTTGCGCCGGCTGGAATGCGTGTTGCAAGCCAGCAAGGCCGCGCTGCTGGCCGAAGTGGAGCGCATCGCGCCGATGCACCTGCCGCAAGACGCGCAGGTTGAATATCATGGGTATTTTCAATAACCGCAACAAACATATGCGGGAAATGCCATGAAAATTGCCATACCCCTATTTATCCAATAAATCCGAAATGCCCTGCTGCGCCGGACGCCTGTTCTTGCGCCTGCCGGCGTGGCTGATCCTGCGCTGCTGCTGCGCCTGCTGCGCGTCGTCCATTCGGCCCTGCCTCCGCAGCGCGTCCACCAGCACTTTCCAGCCCAGATCGTGCAGCGGGAAAGCGTGGGTGAGGCTGCGCGCCAGCGTTTCGGCCTGCTCGTAACGGGCGGCCTGGTAGTGCGCCAGCAGCAAATATGTATGCCTGCGGCCCGGCACATGGCCGCAGCCGAGCGCCATTTTCCAGGGCCAGCGCGGTAGTCTGGCGGTGTAGCTGCGATTGGGCTGACCGGCGAGCCTGATGCCGGCGGGGATTGCTTGCGCTGCCTGCGTCGATACTGGCGTCGATACTGGCGTTGATGCTGGCGTTGATATCGGCGTTGCCGCCGCTGCTGCCGGCTTGCCCGGCGCAGGCCGCGGTTTTCCGGCCTGAATCAGCGCGTCGATGTAACTGAGCCAGTATTGTCCCTGCAGCGGCGACGACTGGGATAGTCTGATCGCGCGGTACAGATCTTCGGCCTGCTGCCATTGGCCGGCCTGACAGTGCGCAATCGTTTGTTGAATTGCTTGTTCCAGCGACATCGAAGGTTTTTGCTGCGGAAATACAAAGTTGGGCATGGCAAGTCAATACGATCAGTGAAGCGGCATTATCCTCGAAGCTGCAGAGGGACAGGGCAGGTTGAAAGGGGTTGCGGATGGCAGACAGCGCGGCAGAAAGAATGTTCCAATTATTTTTGTGCTGTAACTATCTGGCCGACTGCTCAAGCCTCCAGAGGGTCGGCTTGCATGAAGGCGTCACGCATGTCATTTCCGGCAATCGCCTCGAAGTCGGCACGGCTCTTGCCGCAGGCGGTCTGCAAGCGGTCGACCAGGTCGCCAAAGGAGAAGTTGTGATGCAAGTCGAGCTGCGTCGCGCGTTTTGCGAGTATCGCCGGGAACATCGCTGCATCTGCGTTCTTGGCCGAAAAAACGATGCGGTTGAAGCTGCGGCTGGCACCGCTCCACCACAATCTCCAGTCAAACACCGCATACAGCCGCTGCATGACGGGAGCAAGATCGCTGGCATCGCCCCACAGGTTGGATACCAGCACGCCGTCGCGCTCCAGCGCAGCGTGGCACAGCCGGTAAAATGCTTCGGTGCTGAGCTCCGGCGCCAGGCCGTCGGCGGTGAATCCGTCGTGCAGGATGATGTCTGCCTTGTGGTCGATGGCGGCCAGATAGTCAACCGCATCGGCATGGATGATCTGGAAGCGCTGGTCGTCGTCCGGTATGACGAATTTGTTGCGCAGCGCAATCACGTCGGAGTCCAGTTCGAGCACGGTGATGCGGGTTGCAGGCAGCCTGCGATAGCAGTATTTGGCAAGCGAGCCGCCGCCCAATCCGATCATCACGATATGTCGCGGTTCCGGATTGAAGAGCAGGAAAGCCATCATCGCCTGGGTGTAACTGAGCAGCAGGTGGTCCGGCGCTGAAATAAGCATCGCGCTTTGAATGAATTTCTCATCGAAGTGCAGGGTGCGCAGATCGCCGTGATCGAAAGCAAAGGGCTTGCCTTCGCTTCTATGCAGATCATCTGCAAAGCGGCTGGGGAGGGTGATGTCGTCATCACGACTCGAATTTTTCATTTTTGATGGGTTCCTGGCGTGCGCCGATGGCGGCAATATTAACGTAGGATGAACGCAAGATAGATGCAGTACGCAATTGTACGCTGACAGCAAGGCAGGGCGGGTGCAAGCCGCGATGTATCGGAGTGTGCTGCCGGAAGCGCGCGGATTGCACCCGCCCACCCTTTTTTCGTATTTTTCGTGCCTTTGATGGACAATGCCATCCATCAACATTTGAAAAAGCGGCGCTTGACTCCGAAGTCGACAGCAACAAGGCCAAGACGCGGCTGAACCAGTGGGGCGGGCAAGGGGGCGGCGTAGCAGGCGTTGCAGGACGTATGCGCTACTAATCGCAAAGAATGGGACTATACTTTCACCACAATTGTAGTCAACATTTTGGAGGCGTCAGGATGTCAGCAAGCACTTCAATCCGGATCAATCAGGATTTATACGAGCAAGCCAAGCAAGACGCTGCTTTGGAACATCGTTCCATTGCAGGGCAGATCGAGTTCTGGGCGCGGGTGGGGCGGGCCGCACTCGATAACCCCGATTTGCCGGTCAGTTTCGTGGCAGAGTCGCTGGCTTCGCTGGCCGAGCCGCGTGAGCAGTCGCAGCCGTTTGTGCCCCGCAGCGGTCGCAAATGACGTGGACGGTCCGGCAAACCCGACGCTTTGCGCGGCAATACAAGAAACTGCACGACAATGCTGCCGCCGACGTGGATTCTGCGGTCGATGTCGTCCGGCAAAATCCCGCAATCGGAGAGCGTAAAAAAGGCGATTTGGCTGCGCTATCGGTCTTCAAGTTTCGCAGCGGCGGACAGTTGTATCTGCTGGGCTACTCGCTGGACGATGATGTGCGCCTGATTTACCTTGAAGCAGTGGGGCCGCAGGAAAACTTCTACCGGGATATGAAGCGATAGAGCGCAGCCAATCTCCGGTCAACCCGCATGCAATCCGAACCCAATGAACTTGAATCAATTTCAATGAATCCACCTCGCAACTTCGCCCTGATTCCCGCCGCCGGCGTCGGTGCCCGCATGGGCGCGGATTGCCCGAAGCAATATTTGCCGCTGGCCGGCCAGCCGATGCTGCGCCATACGGTGGCGGCTTTCCTGAACAGCCCGCTGATCGCGCATACCTTCGTGGTGGTCAGCCCGGACGATGCGTATATCGACGACGTGCTGGGTGATCTGTTTGGCGTGACGATATTGCGTTGCGGCGGCGCGACGCGCAGGGACTCGGTTCTGAACGGCTTGCAGGCGCTGCGCGACCGGGTGGCGGCCGACGACTGGGTGCTGGTGCATGATGCGGCGCGCCCCGGCCTGACTCCGGCGCTGATAGCGAAACTGGTCGGTGCGATCGGCGACAGCGCGGTCGGCGGCCTGCTGGCGCTGCCGGTAGTCGATACCGTCAAGCGGGCCGAGGCGGGGCGGGTACGGACGGTGCCGCGCGACGGCCTGTGGCTGGCGCAGACGCCGCAGATGTTCCGCTATGCATTGCTGGAGCGCGCGTTGCGCGAAGTGGCGGAGGTGACCGACGAGGCCAGCGCGATCGAGGCCATCGGCCACACGCCGCTGCTGGTGGAGGGCCATGCCTGCAATCTGAAGGTGACCCAGCCGGCGGATATTTGTCTGGCGGAACTGTTTTTAGCTGCCAGTCTGTAATATATACTGATTAATGTATTTTTAAATCCGCTTTATTTGTATGCGGCAAATAACATATTTTTTATTATACCCCCACTTGTTTATCATAATTGAGGCAATGTAACGATGGCTAATCCTCCTCCATTTCGCATCGGCCAGGGCTACGACTGCCATGCGCTGGTGCCGGGCCGCACACTCATCATCGGCGGCGTGACGATCCCGCACCGGACCGGTTTGCTAGGCCATTCCGACGCCGATGTGCTGCTGCATGCGATTACCGACGCGCTGCTGGGCGCGGCCGGCCTGGGCGATATCGGTCGTCATTTCCCGGACACCGATGCACAGTTTTCCGGTGCCGATTCGCGCCTGCTGCTGCGCGACGCGTACCGGCGCGTGACAGCCGCAGGGTATGTGCTGGGCAATCTGGACGCCACCATCATCGCGCAAGCGCCGAAGATGGCGCCGCATATCGGCCAGATCGTTTCCAATCTGGCCGCTGACCTTGGCGTAAATTCGGGCCAGATCAACATCAAGGCCAAAACCAACGAAAAGCTCGGCTATCTCGGCCGCGAAGAAGCAATCGCAGCAGAAGCGGTAATATTGATCTACCGACAAATACAGTGAACGCACTTGTGATATGTCTTTCCAGTAAGTGGAAAGTTTGGTTAATATGATCACAAACCGGTATGCAAGCTACCGCTGCCACAACACCATGACCAAGGATTATCGATGAATACGAACAACCTGAAACAGACACTGATAAAGCTGCATGCCAATCTGGAGGCGACCGAGAACCTCGATCCCGAATTGAAGGAAATCCTGCAGGTGCTGGACAAGGACATCCAGGTCCTGCTGGACAAGGACGAAACCGACAGCTCCATTACCAATGAGCTGGTAGACCGCTCGCAAGCGATTTCGGCCAAATTCGCAGCCCAGCATCCGCAACTGGAGCCAGTCCTGCGCGAACTGGGCCAAATCCTGCACCGGATGGGTATTTAGTCGAAGCTGGGCTCTTCCCGGGAGCGCGTACAACGTAGTGTGCAGCAACGCTCCACGCGCGCTCTTGCAGTCCGTGCCCCTGGCGGGCTCACAAATCCCAATTAATAGAAATAAGCTTAATAAATTATATTTTTGATTGCATCTAACAATCGATCATATTGATATTGCCAATTTGCAGTTTCAAGCCGCGCAGTCCAGACTGTCTCAGAAACCCGAGCAAAATTCCAGTTTCAGTCATGTATTTATTTGCAACTCTGACGACGGCATTTCGCAAATTTGCGTCTTGCCAGCCGACAACGTTGAATGAAATGGACTGATGATGAAACCGATAAAACCCTTGACTAATGCTGCCGGCGCACCGATTGTCCTGAAAAATCCGCAACGCAACTGGCAGAACGCCCCGCGGCGCTCCTGCCAGGCGTCATTTTTGGCCTAACAAAGGAGCACACGATGTCGAATGAAGGCTACCACGAACCGATCGAAAAACTCTCGGCCCAGACGATGGACATGCACCGCGCCATCACTTCGCTGATGGAAGAACTGGAAGCGGTGGACTGGTACAACCAGCGCGTCGACGCCTGTACCGACCCGCAGCTCAAGCTGATCCTGGCGCACAACCGCGACGAGGAAAAGGAGCATGCGTCGATGATCCTGGAGTGGATCCGCCGCCGCGACCCGAAGATGGACCATGAGTTACGCAGTGCGCTGTTCAAGGCCGGCCCGATTACCGGCCAGCACAAGGACCCGGAAGACAAGGACCCGGAAGAGTGAAATCAAGTTAGTCCGGCTTTGTCGGAGATAACTTGATTTTGCGTATTCGGATCATCTTGCCTGGCCCGATGCGGGCAGCATTGCTGCGAACGCTGTCGCTGTCCGCCGGTCCATCGCGGACAGCGCATCCCGGCCTTAATTGAGCGGATGCGCATCAACCGGAAAAGTCCGGTCCGGCCATCCGTTTACTTGACCGCGGTCACTACATAGTCGACGTCCTGCTTTACGAACTCAACCGTCACCTGCTTGCCGACCGCGAGTTGGTCGAACAGAGCCTTGTCTTTGACGGCGAAACGCATCGTCATCGCGGTCCATTGCAAACTCTGAACCGGTCCATGCGCCAGCGTCACCGTGCCCTTCGCGGGATTGACTGCCTTCACCACCCCAGTCGCCTGGTGGCTGTTGGCCATGGGGGCAGCGCCTTGGGCCATCTTGCCCATTTCCTTGCCTTTCATGTCCATATCCTTCATGTCGCCGGATTGTGCGATGGCCAGACTTGATGCAGACAGGGCGAGGATCAGGGGCAGGCTTGTGCTGAGTTTCATGATGATTTCCTTCGTTGTTTAATATTCGGTTGATAAAATTTTGTCGGTCGTGCCGAACAGCTTCATACAATGGATCGCATTCCTTTCGACTAATTTTCCCATCCCTTGTTGAGCCGCCACTGCTTGACCAGCGCATATAGGGCCGGAATCACCGCCAGCGTCAGCACCGTCGATGAAATCATGCCGCCGACCATCGGCGCGGCGATGCGGCTCATCACTTCCGATCCGGTGCCGGTGCCCCACAGGATCGGCAACAGGCCGGCCATGATCGCCACCACCGTCATGATCTTCGGCCGCACACGCTCGACCGCGCCTTCCATCACCGCCTGGTACAGGTCGGCGGCGTTCGGCGTGGTGCCGGCCACGCGGCACTTCGCTTTGGCTTCTTCCCACGCGTGGTCCAGATAGATCAGCATCACCACGCCGGTTTCCGCCGCGACGCCGGCCAGCGCGATGAATCCGACCGCGACCGCGACCGACATGTTGTAGCCGAGCAGCCACATCAGCCAGATGCCGCCTACCAGCGCAAACGGCACCGACAGCATCACGATCAGCGTCTCCGTCAGCCGCTTGAAGTTCAGGTACAGCAGCAGGAAGATGATCAGCAGCGTGACCGGAACCACCACCTTCATCTTCTCGATTGCGCGTTCCATGTATTCGAACTGGCCGCTCCAGGTCGCGTAGTAGCCTGGCGGGAACTTCACTTGCGCATTGACCGCCTTTCTCGCATCGGCCACATAGCCGCCGATGTCGCGGTCACGTATATCGACATAGATATAGGCCGACAGCAGCGCGTTCTCGGTACGGATGCCGGGCGCGCCCTTGGCGACCTCGATCCGGGCCAGTTGACCGAGCGGGATCATCGCGCCGTCCATGGTCGGCACCAGCACCTCGCGCCCGATCTGCTGCGGATTGCTGCGCAGTTCGCGCGGATAACGCACGGTGACGCCGAAGCGCTCGCGTCCTTCCACCGTGGTGGTCACCATTTCCGCGCCCAGCGCGGTGCCGATCACGTCCTGCACGTCGCCCACCGACAAGCCGTAGCGCGCCAGTTGCGCGCGGTCTGGCTCGATGTTGAGGTAAAAGCCGCCGGTGATGCGCTCGGCGAAGGCCGAGGTGGTGCCTGGTACCTGCTTGACCACCGCCTCGATCTGCTTGGCGAGTATTTCCATTTGCTCGAGGTCCTTGCCGAACACCTTGATGCCGATCGGCGTGCGGATGCCGGTCGACAGCATGTCGATGCGCGCCTTGATCGGCATGGTCCAGGCATTGGACACGCCGGGAAATTGCAGCGCCTTGTCCATCGCGCCGATCAGCTTGTCCATCGTCATGCCGGATCGCCATTCGGATTCGGGCTTGAGGTTGATGACGGTCTCGAACATCTCGGTCGGTGCCGGGTCGGTCGCGGTATTGGCGCGGCCTGCCTTGCCCCAAACCGACACTACTTCCGGGAAACTCTTGATGATCTTGTTCTGGGTCTGCACCAGTTCGGCCGCCTTTGTCATCGTCATGCCGGGCAGACTGGCCGGCATGTACAGCAAGCTGCCCTCATTCAGCGTCGGCATGAACTCGCTGCCCAGCTTCGATGCCGGATAGAGCGAAACGATCAAGGCCAGCAGCGCAGCGACGATGGTCAGCTTTTTCCAGCGCATCACACCCGTGATGATCGGACGGTAAATCCAGATCAGGAAGCGGTTCACCGGGTTCTTCGCTTCCGGCATGATCTTGCCGCGGATGAACAGCACCATCAACACCGGCACCAGCGTCAGCGACAGGATCGCCGCACCGGCCATCGCGAAGGTCTTGGTGTAGGCCAGCGGCGAGAACAGGCGGCCTTCCTGCGACTCCAGCGTGAACACCGGCAGGAACGACACCGTGATGATCAGCAGCGAGAAGAACAACGATGGCCCCACTTCCTTGCAGGCGACGATCAGCGCCTCCACCCGTTGCTGATTCGAATGACCCTCTTTCAGGCGTTCCAGATGCTTGTGGGCGTTTTCAATCATCACGATTGCCGCATCGACCATCGCGCCAATCGCAATCGCGATGCCGCCCAGGCTCATCAGGTTCGAACTCATGCCGAGCAGGCGCATCGCGATGAAGGCGATCAGGATGCCCACCGGCAGCATCAGGATCGCCACCAGTGCACTGCGCACATGCAGCAGGAACACGAAGCAAACCAGCGCGACGATGATGCTTTCCTCGATTAGCGTGCGCTTCAAGGTATCGATCGCGCGCAGAATCAGGTCGGAGCGGTCGTATACCGCCTCGATCGACACACCGGCCGGCAGCCCGGCACTGATCTCGCCGATCTTGGCCTTGATGTTTTGGATGACTTCCAGCGCGTTCTGGCCGTAACGGGACATGACGATGCCGGACACCACCTCGCCCTCGCCGTTGAGTTCAGTCAAGCCGCGCCGCTCGTCGGGGGCCAGCTCGACCCGGGCGATGTCGCGCACCAGCACCGGGGTGCCGCCTTCGCTTTTTACGACCAGCGTTTCGAGGTCTCCCTTGCCGCGCAGGTAGCCCTTGCCGCGCACCATGTACTCGGTTTCGGCCATTTCGATCACCCGCCCGCCGACGTCGCGGTTCGATTCACGGATCACCTGCGCCACCTTGTTGAGTGCAATCCCGTAGGCGCGCAGCTTGACCGGATCGACGGTGACCTGGTAGGTCTGCACGAAGCCGCCGATCGACGCCACCTCGGCCACGCCGTGCGCCTTGGTCAATTGGTAGCGCAAATACCAGTCCTGCAGCGTGCGCAGCTCGGCCAGCGTCTTGTCCTTGGCGAGTACCACGTACTGATAGACCCAGCCGACGCCAGTGGCATCCGGCCCGATCTGCGGCGCCACGCCCTTGGGCATGCGGCCGGAAGCGAAGTTCAGGTACTCCAGCACGCGCGAGCGCGCCCAATAAATGTCGGTGCCGTCCTCGAAAATGATGTAGACGAAGGAGGCGCCGAAAAACGAGAAGCCGCGCACCACCTTGGACTTCGGCACCGACAGCATGGCGGTGGTGAGCGGATACGTGACCTGGTCTTCCACCACTTGCGGCGCCTGGCCCGGATATTCGGTATATACGATAACCTGCACGTCCGACAGGTCGGGCAGCGCGTCGATCGGCGTTTTCAGGACCGCATAAACGCCGCCGATGGTGACGAACAGGGTCGCGAGCAGGACCAGGAAGATATTCCTGCCCGACCATTCGATGAGCTTGTTGAGCATCGCGTGTCCCCGTCAGTGTCCGGCATGCGGATTGGTCGGCGCGCTGCCGCCCGCCGCCGTGCCTGCGCTGGGCTTGAGCGCGGTGATCACCCATTCTCCGGGCTGGCGCTCGACAAACTCGAACGCGACCGCAGCACCCGGCTTCAAGTCTTTCAACAGCGCGTCGTTGGCGAGCTTGAATTCCATCGTCATTGCCGGCCAGTTGAGGCTCGCGATCGCGCCGTGATTGATGCTCACCGTGCCAGCCTTGGCATCGATCTCATCCACCGTGCCTGCGGCCTTGTGCCCGACGGCTTTGGCCGGCGCAGATGCATTTTCCGCGGCAGGAGCCGACTGTTTCGGTTGCCCGAAGCTGCCAATTGCCGCCTTCAGGTTGCTTTCGGCATCGATCAGGAAATTAGCGGTGACCACCGCCTGCTCGCCCTCCTTGACCCCCTCCAGCACTTCGACGGTGTCGTCGCTGCGCGCGCCGAGCTTGACTTCGCGCGGTTCGAACCGCCCCTCCTTGACCTGAATCAGCACGATGCGGCGGGTGCCGCTGTCGATGACGGCCGACAGCGGCACCGTCACCGCGTTTTTCCTTGCTGGCACCGCCAACTCCACCTGCGCGAACATGCCGGGTTTCAGCAGCAAGCCGGGATTGGGCAGTTCAATCCGCACCTGCAGCGTGCGCGTATCGGCTTTGAGGGTCGGATAGACGTACGCGACGGTGCCTTCAAAGTCCCGGTCCGGATAGGCGTTGATCCTGACCTTCGCCTTGGCGCGCGATTTGACCAGACCGATATCCTGCTCGAACACGTCCGCCAATACCCATACCGATGACAGGTCGGCGATCTGGTACAACATCTCGCCCGGCATGAAGCGCATGCCCTGGAATGCTTTCTTTTCCGTCACGATGCCGGCAACCGGCGAGCGGAATGTCATCGTGCGTTTCGCTTCGCCGGATCTGGCCAGAGCCTTGACCTGTTCCTCGGAGATATCCCAGTTCTTCAGGCGCATCAGGCTAGCTTCCGCAAGCTGCTTCATGCCGTCCTGCGCATCGCTGCCCGCGTCCTTCAGCGAAGCGACGCCTTGCGCGGCGATCGCGTATTCGCGCTGCGCGGAGACCAGTTCGGGACTGTAGGCTTCAAACAGCGGCTGCCCTCTGGAGACCGCCTGGCCGGTGGCATTTACATGCAGGCGTTCGACATAGCCTTCGAACTTGGGGGAAATCAGATACGTGCGCCGTTCATCGGCCTCGATGCGTCCGGCGGCGCGCACGATCTTCTCGATCGACTTGATGCTGGCAGCTTCCGTCCTGACGCCGAGTTTCTGGACTTTATCGGTACTGATCCTGATCTGGCCGGCAGAGTCCGGTTCGGCGTCGTCCTCGCCCTCATAGACCGGGATGTAATCCATGCCCATCGGGTCTTTCTTCGGCACCGGCGAGGTGTCGGGCAGGCCCATCGGGTTGCGGTAATACAGAAGCTTGCGCTGCTTCTGCGCGCCGCCGGCTTCGCTGCCGGCAACCGGCGCAGCACCCTGGCGGCTGCTTGTGCCGCTGTTGCCTGCCCCGCTATTACCTAACCAATAACCGCCGCCCGCCGCCAGTGCAACCAGTGCAGCCACGACCAGCATCCCGATCGCTATTTTCGCGCGCTGTTTCATAGTTCTTCCCCTAAGATTCGTTCAATGTCGGCCAGGCGTGCTTGTGCTTCTGCCTGCGCCTTGATCTGATTTTGTTTTGCCTGGCGAATCTGCCGCTGCGAGTCGAGCAAGGAGGCGAAATCCACCTTGCCGTTTTCATAGCTGGCCAGCGCTGCCTTGTAGGTAAGCTCGGCCTGCGGCACCAGGCTGGTTGCAAGCAGGACTTCGGTGCGGCGCGCGGCGTCGAGGCCGGAAAGGTTTTCGGAAAGCTCGGCCAATACCTGGTTCGCGGCCGCTTCCTTGCGCGAGCGGGCAGCCGACAGCATCGCTTCGGCTTCGCGTTCCTGCGCACGCCGTGAGGATTGTTGCAGCGGAATATTGATCTCGACCATCAGCTCCCATTCCCGGATCGCATTGCGAGACTGGGTCGGGGCAATGCCGACGGCAAAATCCGGATAGCGGTTCTTGTAGGTCAGTTCGCGGGTTTTCTCGGCCGCTTTAATCCGCGCGTCTTCCGCAAACAATTGCGGATTGCGGCCGCGGACCCGGTCTTCGAGTCCGGCGTAGTCCAATTTGACCGGCGGCGGCAAGGGGCGCAGGCGCTCCGGCGCCGCCAGCGGTGCATTCGCGGGACGCGCCAGGATCATGTTCAGGCGGGCCTGGATCATGCGGTTTTCATTTTCCAGCGCAATCAACTCGGTCCTGAGGTTGGTCTGCTCGACCTGAGCCCGGATCGCGTCCGATTGCGCGCCAATGCCGCCCGCATAGCGCGCTTGGGTCACTTGTTCCAGGCGCGCCATCAAATCCAGAATTTCACTGGTCAGACGCTGGTTCTGGTGCACGTAGTAATACTGCGCAAAGCCGGACTTGATGCGCGACGACAGGTCCGCCCAGCTTCCCAGCGCGCGTCCATTGGCAGCGTCGGCTTCCAGCGCGGCAATGTCGCGTTTTAGATCGCGCTTGCCGAACCATGGCAGGTCTTGCATCACTGTATACTTGGTGCCGCCGACCCGGTTGGGCTGCAAGGTCGGACTTTGTTCGCCCGCCATCGTGATGTCCATTAATTCCACGCGCAGTTTGGGATCGGGCAAGGCGCCGGCTGGCGCAATGCGATCAAAGGCTGCGTCGGCTTCATAGCGCATGCTCGCGAATTCGGGATTGCGCTCCTTGGCCAGCACAAGGAGGCTTTCCACACTGGCTCCCGGTAGCGCTTGGCCGGCAAGCACTGTAACCGGCGTACCGACGGCCAAAAGTATGGCGATAGCACTCGCATGTAAAACGTGTTGCATATGATTTCTCCGGATAGCATGGTGCGATACCGTCCACGCATGACGCGGGACAGCTTACCTGAAGGCGGTCTGGAAAATTAGATTCGGAAGCAGCAGTTCCGGATAGAGAGCGGCGGCGCGGTGGTTCTCGTCAGGAAGTTGGCCTCGGCCGGCCGGTCAATCGATCGGAAGCCGCTATCGGCATGGCTGACAGCCTGCACCAGCATGGTTGCCATGAACGGCGACACATGGGGCAATTCAGGCTTATCGAGTGATTGTTTGCTGACCTGGCTTTGATGCTGGCACAGCTCAGTCTTTGCCGACTCGCCCCCCTCGCATCCGCCCACCGCGTGATGGTCGATCGGCACTGCCGACGCTGCAATCGACCCAATCGCCTGTCCGATTTCCATGCTCGGACACACATAGCCTGCCACCGCAAGCTGGGTAAACAGCACACTGATTAGCGCAAGCAATGTTGCCACGAAGCGGGATCGGCGGGACAGTTTCATTGATTCTGTATTCTGTTTTTCAAGCAAACCTGCGTGCTTGATACCGTTGTTTTATTAGTCTGTAATGGAAACTGACATGATTGAAAAAAGTTTGTCCAATCGTTTGAGTCCATTATACGTAATTGCTATTTTGCAAGTTCAGTTTACGCCACAGATACAAGCAAATAGATGACGCTACGATTACATCTTTGTCATTTGAAAGTGGAAGCTCGAAATGCTACGATTTTTTCAATGGGCGCATCACAATTTTCCGTCATAAATTCCCAGTAATAGTCGCAATAGATAAAATCGCAGACAGCTACCTATGCTATGGCTTATTGCTTGCTTTAACTAGACGATGGAAATACCAGCCGAAACGTCGTCATCGCGTCCGGAGCGCTTTCCACCTCGGCCCGTCCACCATGCAACATCATGATGGATTGAACAATGGCTAAGCCTAAGCCGGTGGACGATGCCGAATCGCTGCGCGCGTCATCGCCGCGATAAAACCGGTCGAATATCAAGGGGATATGTTTCGGGGTGATACCGATTCCCGGATTAGTCACAGTAATCGCCATCCCTTCTTGCATAGGCTGCGTGGCAAGGCGAACCACGCCTCCTTTCGGCGTGTACCGTATCGCATTTGCAACCAGATTATTGACAGCGCGTCGAAACAGGATCGGATCCGCCTCCAGGCTGCCTCTGGCATCCACGGCCAGTTGCACTTGCGCATCCTCCGCAATACCTTCAAAGTAATCCGCGATGTGCTGCAATTCATTATAGGGATCTAAACGTTGTTTATTCAGCACGAAGTTGGCGTGGTCGGCGCGCGCCAGAAACAGCATATTTTCGACCATGCGCGCGAGACGCTCATACTCTTCTTCATTCGATGCGAGCAAGGACTGGTAATCTTCGATTGAACGCGGTTGAGACAGCGCCACTTGCGTTTGCACCATCAGATTGTTGATCGGCGTGCGTAAATCGTGTGCCAGATCGGCAGAAAATTGCGACAGGCGCTGGAAGCTGCGATGCAGCCGGTCCAGCATGTCGTTGAATGCCAGCACCAGCATTTGCAATTCTTTCGGTGCGGCAGTAACGTCCAGCCGCATTTCCAGCCGTTGGGCAGTGATCGATTGCGCCTGCTTTGCAATCGCACGTATCGGGCGCAAGCCTTGCCGCACCACGATGTAGCCTGACAATGCCGCCAGCAGTGCGCCGAAAAAGACTGCTGCAAACACCTTGTTGCGATGAGCCCGGAGCAATGCCATCCGGTCCGAATCGGTTCGCGCCACAATGATTTGAACTTGCTCATGCGTATTACCCAATACGCCCCATGCGGAGACCGTGCGGGCAGAAAGCCCCGGGTTCAGCGTCCATCGGCCCAACGATGCCTTGCCCGGCGTCTGATTCGCCGCTGCAACTGGCAATGTCGATAATGCGCCGTGATCGCTATGGTTTTGCATCAGGATGTTTCCATCGGCTGATTTCAAAATAATGATTAAACCATCGTGAACGGCAGCGACATCCAGAAAACGATGTGGATCGTCCTGGATTTCCTTGACTGAAGACGTTTCCAGTAAAAAATGGCGGATTAAAGCAATTTTCCCTATTAATTCAAGATCATCATGGGATTCAAGTTGGCTCGTCAGCGATTGGTACAGATAGGTGCCGACGCCGGCAAACGTCAGCGTTGCAATCAATGCAAACAGCAAGCCCAATCGTGTGGTTAGCGAAGCAGGATGCGGCAGCTTCATTCCCGCGCTTCCAGCACGTACCCCATGCCGCGCAGCGTATGAATCAGTTTGCGAGGATACGCTTCGTCGACCTTGGCACGCAAACGGCGCACAGCGACATCCACGACATTGGTATCGCTGTCGAAGTTCATGTCCCAGACCTGGGATGCAATCAGGGAACGCGACAGCACTTCCCCCTGGCGTTTCGCCAATAGATGCAGGAGTGCAAATTCCTTGGGCGTCAAGTCGATACGTTCGCCGCCACGCGTGACCCGCCGCTTCAATACATCGATTTCCATGTCGGCAATTTCCAGTCGCTCCGATTCGCGGATCGGGCCGCGCCGCAGCAAGGTGCGGATGCGCGCCACCAGCTCGGCAAATGCAAATGGCTTGACCAGATAATCATCGGCGCCCAATTCCAAGCCTTTGATCCTATCCTGGACATCGTCGCGCGCGGTCAGAAACAACACCGGCGTTTCCTGGGTTTTGCGCAATTCCTGCACCACCTGCCAGCCGTCCATGCCCGGCAGCATCACATCCAGCACAATCAGGTCGTAGGCATCCGCAGTGGCTAATTGCAAACCATCGGTGCCGGTGCGCGCCAGATCAACAACAAAACCCGATTCGGTAAGTCCTTTACGGAGATAGTCACCCGCCTTCGGTTCATCTTCGACAACTAAAATACGCATGAAATGCCTCATCAATTAGCGAATATGTATGTCTATTCTCGCTGAAACTGCAGCGCACATGGATTACAAAACTGTAACCTCATTGACAGGCTCTCGTTTACCTCGTCTCCCTATACTTCAATTCATCGATACACACCGTACCGATCGCTCTAGCGGCGTTTTTGAATAGCCAGTTAAAGGAAACGATCATGTTGAACCTAAAGAAAAAAACTATTTCGATGTTGACCATGGGCATGTTGTTTGCTGCCATGTCAGCGAGTGCACAAGCAGAGAAACAAGATAATTGGACAAGCAATTTACTTCTGTCGGCATCGGGCAGTCCGATGATAAATACAGTCGAGCCGTATGGCAACGCCATTGAAGCTGCAGCTACGACACGTCAGATTGTCTTAACTCCTGATACCAAGTGGATCAACGTGACGCGTGGGGAGTCGGTTAATTTTATGCTGGATGGAAAGTCGTTTGCCTGGAATTTTTATACCTTGCGCAGCGAGACCAGTTTCGATTTGGCGACGATTGCGCCGAAAGACATCAACGTGCAACAAATACGCGTCTATGTGGCAAGAAATGTGGATGAAAGGGGACGATAAAAACTGGCTCGTCGCTTTGGCCATTGAAGCAGTCACCGCTTTAGAATTTATCCGTAATTAATATTGACTGCGGCACCTCTCTAAACCTGATTGCGGAGTTCGGATGGTTAAGCGCCAAGAAGCTGCGTTCCAATTTCAAGTAACGCACCAGCAATTTGCGGTAACGGTGGTGCAGGGTGACCTTAATCTTGTGAAAGACAGTTCGCTCGGCTACACTTTACTGGAATAAAAACATGGGCTCTTCATCCGTCATGACGACTATCCGAAAACGACTACAGCTATTCTGCTGCCTGATGGCCGCGATGTGGGTGTTTTCGATCGCAGTCGGGATCGTCCAGGGTTGTCTGCTTTCATCGGAGGATGGCTTGATATCTCACTCCACCATGGGAATGGGTGCCAAGGTTCAACATGCTGTCGTCGCCGATTCCGGCTCAGGTCACCACGAAGATTCGTTGACAGCTTGCGTCGAGCACTGCGAAAAAAATGCGGTTGGTGTTATCAAGTCGATCCAGCAAGATTTCGGCCAACTTGCTGCACTTGTTCTTACGTTCTATCTGTTAGTGCACCTCGCAGCCATGTCGAGTCCCATGCTCAAGCTGCCGTCCCGGCTGTCCTCCTTTGCCACCGTTCGCGATCCCCCGGCAACGATCCGCTATCACCGCTTCAACAACTAGTCTTTCTGATGCAGCCCTGCTTCTGAAGGGTGGCGCATCCATGTGAACTGCCGTTGGCGGAATCACAACCTCTTTGTTTTCTAAACCGTTACATCCATCAGGAGCTTTGCCATGAACAAAATGCTAGCCATCGGCACATCTGTACTTTTCACTATTTTCGCTGGCTCAGCTAGCGCGGTCGATGAACACCACCCAGCCGATGCCAAACCAGTCATATCGTCCACCAGCAAACCAGCCATGCCTGCAGCGAAGCAATCTGATCAAGCCGGCATGCAGATGCAGAAAATGGACGAAATGATGAAAAAAATGCAGGACATGCACGACAAGATGATGGCTGCCAAGACGCCAGAAGAACGTCAGAAGTTGATGGGCGAACACAGGAAATTGATGCAGGACGGCATGATCATGATGAAGAGCATGGGCGGCAAGGGCGGTGCGATGATGAACGGTGCGGGTGCGGGGGGCACGATGATGGGGCCAGATGCAATGGAAAAGCGCATGGACATGATGCAAATGATGATGGAAATGATGATGGATCGGGAGTCAGGCGGCATGCCGATGTCCAAGTGAGGCGGCGATAACCGAACAATCAATCAGGACTCCAGATGAAACGGCGCACCTTTCTCGCCACCCTTGGCAGCCTGCCCGTACTCGGCCTCAACGCGGGCTGGGCGCGCGCCGCCACCGGCGGCAACATGCTGCCGGCAGTGGCGGTCAAACTTGCCGCAGTCGATGCATTGGGCGCAGGCGCGGCAATTAACGACCTGATCAAACTGGCCAATACCAGCGGCCAACCGGGACTGTTCCGGGCCTCGCTGAGCGCGGCGCCGGTAAACGTGCCCTTGCTGTCGGGTGCTCCGACCGAATTCTGGGCTTACAACGGCAGCCTGCCCGGCCCGCTGATCGAGGTGATAGAAGGCGATACCGTTGAAATCCTGTTCGAGAACCGCCTGCCGCAAGCCACCACGGTGCACTGGCACGGCCTGCCGGTGCCGCCGGAACAGGACGGCAATCCGCATGATCCGGTGCCGCCTGGCGGCAAGCGGCTGTACCGCTTCGTGTTGCCGGTGGGCAGCGCCGGCACTTACTGGTATCACCCGCATCCGCACGGCGATACGCCGGTACAGGTGTACCGCGGCCTGGCCGGTGCCTTCATCGTGCGCGCCAGGAGCGACCCGCTCAGGGATATTCCGGAGCGCCTGCTGATGATTTCCGATCTCAAGCTGGGCGCCGATGGCCGCATTGCCCCCAACGATGCCGATGACGAGATGAACGGCCGCGAGGGCCAGTTCGCGCTGGTCAACGCGCAGCGCCAACCGGTGCTGCTGTTCGACCGCAGCGGCCGCGAACGCTGGCGCATCTGGAACGCGAGCAGCGCGCGCTACCTGCGCCTGGTCCTGCCCGGCGCCGGCATCACGCTGGTCGGCACCGACGGCGGATTGCTGGAGCGCCCGGTAACCGGCATGACCGAACTGCTGCTGGCGCCGGCCCAGCGGGTCGAGATCATTGTCGAAGCCGGTGCCAGCAAGGGCAGGGTCGAGCTGGTAGCAGCCCCTTACAACCGCGGCAAGATGGGCGATGTGCCGGCAGAGAAGGCGTTCAGCCTGCTTACCCTCGATTTCGGCAAGGTAGAAAGCGGTGCGCAAAAGCCGCTGCCAGCCAGGCTTGGCCGCATCGACGACCTGGGCCGCCCGAAGGCAAAAAAGCGCGTGGTTTTCTCCGAGCAGATGTCGATGGCCGGCGGGGGACACAGCATGAAATTCCTGGTCAACGGAAAGCAGTTCGACATGAAGCGCATCGATCTGGTGAGCCGCGTCAACCAGGTGGAGCTGTGGCAGATCGCGAACGAAGCCGATATGGATCATCCTTTCCACATCCACGGCACGCAGTTCCAGGTGATTGAGCGCGAATTCGACGGCAAGGCCACGCCGGAGCCGTACCGAGCCTGGCGCGATACCGTCAACCTGAGGCCGGGCGAAACGGTGCGGATCAAGCTGGTGCAGCGATTCAAGGGCGTACGCATGTTCCATTGCCACATTCTCGAACATGAAGGCGCCGGCATGATGGGGCAGCTCAAGGTGGTGTAGTTATCGATCAGTCGCCGGCATTATCCTGGTGACAGGGCACGGTGCCGGTCAACACGCATTAACGGGAGATCGTGATGTCCAGGTTCCGTAGCGCCGTATTCAGTCTCGCCTTGCTGGCACCGCTGGCCCAGGCGGCCATTCCCGTCACCCTGTATAAGAGCCCAAGCTGTGGCTGTTGCGAAGAATACGTGAAGTACCTGAACGCCAATGGCTTTCAGGTCAAAACGATCAACAGCAATGACATGAACCGCATCAAACAGGAAAAGCATATCGGCAATCTCGGCAGTTGCCATACCTCGGTGATCGGCGGCTATGCGGTCGAGGGTCATGTGCCGGTTGCGGCGATCCGCAAGCTGCTGCAGGACAAGCCGAAGCTGGTCGGCGTCAGCGCGCCGGGCATGCCGGCAAACTCACCCGGCATGGGCGCCATGCGACCGGGTACGCTCAAAATTTATGCCATCGAGCGCGACGTGAAAGCCAGTCCGGCACTGTTTTCCATCGAATAGCGAGTCAAAACTCCGGATTAACAGGTACGTCCGCGCGGGTGTCGAGCATGAAATGGGTTTCTGCTGCAGCACAATCGCGCCTGTAGCGCTGTTACCCAAAAGGTGAACTGCCTAATCATGAAAAATTTTAAAGAATTCATGTGTTTATCGAAGGCAATAAGCGGTTAACTGCCGTTTTTAGGGTCAAGGAACCACCATGAAAACAAGCACCATCGAAGTCGGCGATTTGGTCTCTACCCTGAGCGCGGCAGGCGTCGAGCGACAGCTTACGGCGCTGCCCGGCGTCCATCACGCCGATGTCAACTACGTCGCCGGCAGCGCGACCGTGCACTATGACGAATCGCTGATCAGCCTCGAAGCCATCCGGCAACGCGTGGTCGACTGCGGTTATCACTGCCGCGGTGAACTGGTGCCGGCCCATGTCTGCGCTCCGGCAGATCACAAGGCGGCCGGAGATGCGCACGCAGCGCATGTCGGTCATGACGAACACAAGACGGACGAAAAAGCCGACATGATGCACGACATGGGCCATGCGCCCGGCATGTCTATGGAAGGCATGGCCAACGACATGCGCAACCGCTTCCTGGTGGCCCTGGTGTTTGCCATTCCCGTGTTCCTGTACTCGCCGATGGGCCAGATGTTCGGCGATTTCGCGACCCCGTTCGGACTGGATCGCAAGCTGTTTCTGTTCATCGTCGCGACCGGTGCCATTGCCTATCCGGGCTGGCCCTTCTTCATCGCTGCCTGGCGGGCCGCGCGCAACAAAGTGGCCAACATGGCGACTTTGGTCGTGCTCTCGGTCGGCACCGGCTATGTCTTCAGTGTCGGCGCTACCTTTTTCTACGAAAGCGAAGTGTTCTACGAAGCGGCGGCAGTGCTGCTGGTTTTCATCTTGCTCGGGCATTGGCTGGAGATGCGGGCGCGCGCCGGTGCCTCGGACGCCATTCGCGCACTGATGGATCTGGCCCCGCCGATGGCTACGGTAGTGCGCGGCGGCAGCGAAACCAAGGTTCCGACGTCGGAGGTCCTCGCCGGCGAAACCGTCGTCATCAAGCCTGGCGACAAGATTCCAGTGGACGGCGAGATTCTTGAGGGCGGCTCGCAGGTCGACGAGTCCATGCTGACGGGCGAATCGATGCCGGTGAAGAAGATCGCCGGCGACTCCGTCATCGGCGCCACGATCAACAAGAGCGGCAGCTTCCGCTACAAGGCGACCAAGGTCGGCGCCGACACGGCGCTGGCGCAGATTGTCAAACTGGTGCAGGAAGCGCAGAACTCCAAGGCACCGGGCCAACTGCTTGCGGACCAGGCATCGCAGTGGCTGGTGCTGGCCGCCATCGTCATCGGGCTGATCACTTTCGGCGTGTGGTTCTGGGTCATGGGCCAGCCTTTGCTGTTCGCTCTGACGCTGACGATCACGGTGTTCGTGATCGCCTGTCCCGACGCGCTCGGGCTGGCCACGCCGATGGCTATCATGGTCGGTACCGGGCTGGGGGCGATGAACGGCATCCTGTTCAAGAACGCTTCCGCGCTGGAGAACGCCACCAAGCTGACTGTCGTGGTTTTCGACAAGACCGGCACGCTCACGCTCGGGCAGCCTGATGTGGTCGAGATGGTCACCGCGTCCGGCGTCAGCGAGGTGCAGTTGCTGGCCACCGCGGCAGCGGTGGAGAAGTTCTCCGAGCATCCGCTGGCGCAGGCGGTACTGAAGCGCGCCGGCACCACACCGACAGAAGTCGCGACGGGATTTACCAACATCGATGGACAGGGCGCGCGCGCCGCGATCGGCGGCGAGACGGTGTTGCTCGGCAACCGCAAGCTGATGGAGTCGGAAGCTGTCGCATTGGAAGCGCTGGCCGAGCAAGCCTCCCGGCTCCAGGGCGGCGGCCGCACCGTGGTGTATGTGGCGCGCGCGGGCAAGCTGATCGGTCTGATCGCCATCGCCGACGCGGTGCGGCCGACCTCGAAGGCAACGATCGCCAAGCTGCAGGAACGCGGCGTGAAAGTCGCGATGATCACCGGCGACAACCAGGCCACGGCCGAGCGCATCGGCAAGGCACTCGGCATCGACATCGTGCTGGCCGATGTGCTGCCTGGCCAGAAAGCCTCCAAAATCAAGGAACTGCAGGCCCAGGGCCACAAGGTCGGCATGGTCGGCGACGGCATCAACGATGCCCCGGCCCTGACCCAGGCCGATGTCGGCTTCGCGATCGGCGCCGGCACCGACGTCGCGATGGAAAGCGCGCAAGTCATTCTGATGAAGAGCGACCCCTACGATGTGGTCGGCGCCATCGAATTGTCGCGCGCCACGCTGCGCAAGATGCACCAGAACCTGTGGTGGGCGGTTGGCTACAACGTGATCGCCTTCCCGCTGGCCGCTGGCGTGTTCTATCCCTTTACGCTTTCCCCTGAGGTCGCGGCACTGTCGATGTCGGGCAGCTCGGCGGTCGTGGCCATCAATGCGTTGATGCTCAAACGCACCAGGCTGGCAGGCATCCGTCAGCCTGGGAGAACTACGGTGACTGTTGCTGCGCAGGTGCCTGCATGACGGTTACCACACAGCGCTCAGCCAGCATGCCCGGTGCCACCATGGCAACGCTCATGCTCGCCGTCTTCACGGTGTCGGTCGGTTTTGGCGCGGTGCTTCCACTTCTGCCATTCCTGATCGAGCGGCTCCTGGGAGCGGGAGGTGAGGCTGTGCAAGTCTCTCGGCATACAGGACTACTGACAGCCGTCTATACCCTCGCGCTTTTTCTGTTTGCTCCCATGTGGGGTCGATTATCCGATCGACGCGGCCCGCGTGGAGTGCTGCTGGTTGGGCTGCTTGGCTTCGGCACCACCATGCTGGTCTTCTCGCTGATCGAGAGTCTCACTGCGGTTTACGCCGAGCGCTTCTTGAGTGGCATGTTTGCCGCAGCGGTGACGCCAGTTGCGGCGGCTGTGATCGGCGGCTTCACTACGACCGAGCAGGGGCGCGCCCGTCGGCTTGCCTTCGTTAGCATGGCCGGCATTGCCGGCTTCCTGCTCGGGCCGATGCTGGGTGTGTTCGTCACGCGCTTTGCAGCGGGTTTCATCACCCTCGCCATGCCGGCCGGATCGGTCGCAATTCCGCTCGCGGCGACTGCACTACTAGCCTTTCTCGTGGCACCTGCTGTCGCGTTTACTGTGCCGCGTGGCGAGGGGCATGATCGGTCACAGAAGACTACGGGCGCCTCGGTCGATAAGACTACATGGCTGGTGCCGAAGTTGCTCATTCTCACTTTCATCGTCTCGGCCGGCATCGGGGTCTTCGAAGTCGGGCTTGCACTGCGCGGCAAGCAGGAGCTCGGCTTGACCCCGTACCAGATCGCGCTGATGTTCAGCGAATGCAGCCTGGTCATGTTTGTGATGCAGGCAATCGTATTCTCGCCCTGGTTCAAGCCGGACTCGACCCGCTGGCTCATCGCGCCCGCGCTGTCGGTGCTGGCGGCCGGCCTGTTCCTCATGCCGTGGGCGTCAGATTTTACGTTGATGCTGGTCGTGATCGGTGCGGTCGCAGCCAGCGCCGGCATCCTCTCGCCGATCCTGACCTACTGGATCTCGGCCAAGGCCGGGAGCGCGCAGGGTTGGGAACTCGGCAAGCAGTCGGCAGCCGCCAGCCTGGGTGTCACGTTGGGCTCGACAGCCGGTGGACTCCTCTACAATGTTGCAGCCTTGCCGGGTGCTTCCTTTGTCCTAACCGCAGGTCTCACCGTGCTGGGCTTCCTGCTAAGCCTTGGGTTGCCGCATTTGCTCGTGCTCCCCAATTCATGCTCGCGCCCGGTATCAGCATGTTAGCTTTTAATTCGATGCTGGCCCGTCGCTATGAGAGCAAAGGGTTTGTCAGATCCGAGGTGGACCGGGTGTTTTCGCATGTTGACGATCACTCCCGACTATCCTCACATATGAGCCAACCTTCGTGGAGGATGGGTGGGGGGCGGATGCAAATCGAACTCGACGAAGGCCGAGGGAAAAAGGTCGGGTCGCGAATTCGTATGGCAGGACGCGTCTTTGGTGTTGCGGTTTCCGTTGAAGAGATCGTCACGCAGCGTAGTCCTCCTCACCGGAAGGTCTGGGAAACTACCGCTGCGCCGAAGCTCCTTGTGATGGGCCATTACCGAATGGGGTTCGAGGTGTCGCCGCAAGGGAATGGTTCAATGCTCCGCGTATTTATCGAGTACGCACTACCAGAAAGAGCGCCTGCCCGCTGGCTGGGGCGTCTATTTGGCCAGTACTACGCCAAATGGTGTACACAGCAGATGGTCGACGATGCAGTCAAACATTTCGCAGAGACCCCATAGCGCATATCCGCGTACTGATGGTGGTATACCGCGGAACCAAGGCTGACGCGGCAGCACGGCCAAGTTACAGCCTTCAACACTAAGGAGTCGTTATGGATCACAAGCATGAATCGGACAACGATGGCGCGATGAAGTCCAGGGCCAATATTGCCTTGATCGTCTTCTTTGTCATCGGAGCTTTTTTCCTGATTGCCGAGCATAGGGCGCACCTGTTCGGGTGGCTGTCGTCCTATTGGATATGGTTGTTGCTGTTTGCCTGCCCCCTGATGCATCTGTTCATGCACGGCGGCCGTGGTCATGGCGGTCACGGTTCGGGTGACGCATCGGACGAATCAACCAAGGAGAAAAAATAATGGATCACAACTCCGCTCCGGCCTACGGACTCTGGTCGCTGGTAATCATCAATTCACTGGTGTTCATCATCTTCGCCTTCAGCTTTGCCAAACCCCAATCGTCGCGCGACTGGCGTTCATTCGGCGCATTCTCGGCTTTTCTGGTTGCGTTGTTTACCGAGATGTATGGCTTTCCGCTGACGATTTACTTGTTGTCGGGCTGGCTGTCAACGCGCTTTCCCGGCATCGATTGGATGTCGCACGATGCGGGGCATCTGCTCGAATCGATTTTCGGCTGGAAAACCAATCCGCATTTCGGGCCGTTTCATATCCTCAGCAACATCCTGATCGTCGCCGGTTTCTGGCTGCTGGCCTCGGCATGGAAGATATTGTATGCGGCGCAGCGCCATCACAGGCTTGCGACTACCGGACCTTACGCGCGCGTGCGGCACCCCCAGTACGTGGGCTTCATTCTGATCATGACCGGTTTTTTATTTCAGTGGCCAACCCTGGTCACGCTGGCGATGTTCCCGGTACTGGTGTTCATGTACGTACATCTGGCGCGCCGTGAAGAGCGGGATGCACGCGCGGAATTCGGGGAGGATTACGCCCGCTACGAGGCGGATATACCCGCATTCTTTCCGCGCTTCGGTGTGAAGGCCCATGCATAAGCCGGCGACGCGTACTTTCGTGGGCGTGGGCGCTTGGTCGGCGCTCGCCTTCGTTTTGAATCTGGCGTTGCAATTGCGCTGGCAAGCGAAATATCAGCGTTGATGTCAGGCGCCCCGACCCGGCAATTTATTGCACCAAAGGAGGTTTTGCCATGCGAACTCACAATCGATCAATCAAAGTCAAGGCTACAGCAGGCAGCAGGATTACCGAACCCAGAGCGGATCGGGTTCCGGTACCGCTGCCTGTGCTCCAGTCGGCCGAGATACTGACTACTGCGGCGGCGGCATCAACTGCCGTCCCGGCGTCGTTGCTTGAACAGGCACTTCGCTATCAGCTCGATCGCTGGCAGCGCGGCGTGCTGTTCCTCGACATGCTGCGCGAACGGGCCAACAACATGCTGGCGCATGAGGACGCAGGCATGCCGCCGCCGCTGGACTTCGAATATGAAACGATTCTCGACGCCCGGCGCTTCGAGCGCCCGGCAAATTACGCACTGCTGCGGATCACGCGCTGCCATGAAGATCGCGCAGAGGATTGCGTCGACGACAAGAAACCGCCGGTGATCATCGTCGACCCGCGCGCCGGACACGGCCCCGGCATCGGTGGATTCAAGCGCGACTCGGAAGTCGGGATGGCGCTGCATGAAGGGCATGCGACCTACTTCGTCATTTTCTTTCCGTTGCCGTGTCCGAGCCAAACTCTGGCCGATGTATTGCATGCGCTGCGCCGTTTTGTCGAGGAAGTCGCCAGCCGCCACCACGGGAAAGCGCCGGTACTGTATGGGAATTGCCAGGCCGGCTGGGCGGTGATGCTGCTCGCAGCCGATTGCGAAGGCTTGACTGGTCCGACCGTATCAAACGGCTCGCCATTGTCGTATTGGGCCGGCGCGTCCGATGTGAATCCGATGCGGCTGGCCGGCGGATTAATGGGCGGCAGTTGGACGGCCCATTTATTAGCTGACCTTGGCAATGGCCGGCTCGACGGCGCCTGGCTGGTGCAAAATTTTGAAAACCTGAATCCGGCCAACACGCTGTGGGACAAGAACTACAACACTTTCGCGCAGATCGATACCGAGCGCGAGCGCTTCCTGGAGTTCGAGCGCTGGTGGACCGGATATCACTTCCTGAGCCGCGAAGAGATTCTGTCGATCATCGAAAATCTGTTCATCGGCAACAAGCTGGAGCGCGGAACGATGCGGATTTGCGGCGGCTGCACCGTCGACCTGAAGCGCATGCGCAACCCGCTGGTGATCTTTGCGTCCGGCGGCGACAACATCACGCCGCCGCACCAGGCGCTCAACTGGATTCCGACCGTCTACCCGACCACTGCCGATCTGAAGAAGGCGGGGCAACGCATTGTCTATCTCCTCAACACGCATGTGGGCCATCTGGGCATTTTCGTGTCGGCCAGCGTGGCGAAACTGGAACACCGCGCGATTCTGGAAAGCCTGGGCGACCTCGATGCGCTCCAGCCGGGTTTGTACGAGATGAAGATCAGCTACCCGAGCGGCGACCCGGATTGCCGCAAGCCGCAGTACACGGTGCGGTTCGTAGAACGGCAAGTCGAACAGATCCAGTATCCGTACCCGGAGCAATCGTTTGAAGGGGTGGAGGCGGTTTCAGAATGGAACGAACTGCTATACAAGAACACGATAAGCCCGTGGGTTACCGCATTTGCCAATCCGCTCAGCGCGGAAATGCTGAAATGGCTGCACCCGATGCGCATCAGCCACACGATGTTTTCCGAAAAGCTCAATCCCTGGATGCTGCCGGTGAAAATGCTCGCGCCTTTCATTGCGAATGCACGCATATCCGCCGGCGAAGCCAATCCGTTTGTTGCAATGGAAGGTGAAGCCAGCGTGTCGATATCAAGAATGCTCGATAGCTACCGGCAAGTCAGGGATGGCGCCAGCGAACAGCTGTTCAATGCCTTGTATGGCACAGAAAAATAACGGTGGCTGCTGCTTTTCACACTTGCCTGGGTATTGGCGCTATGGCTATATTGGATTGAAGGGCGAGAGAAAGTGAAGCGCGGAAAGAGCAATGCCGCTTGAATCATAGGCGCGCGCTGCTCATCTGCTGCACGCCCGGATATTTCGATCCGAAGTAAAAATAAATGATAAAACTCAGCATCGCGGAGAAGAAACACCATACGGAAAACAGCGCGACAGCGTAAAACCAGTAAGCGATCGCAAAAAGCACCAGCGCCAAAGCGCCGAACACGTTGACGATTCTGTGACTGGAAAAGAGCGAGCCGATACACGTCGCCGCCAGATAAAAACCCATGGTGGGAATCTTGTAAAAATGCGGCGACAGATAGACAATGTGCTGGCCCGCTTCAGCGGTAACCGGGAACCTCACGATCATATACAACAGGTATAAGCCGATCCCCAGGCCGATCACCTGGAAGCCCGCGATCACCATTCTGCGCCACGGCACGACTTCCAGAAGCCAGATTGAAAACGGCACAAAGATCGGCCAGAGTACGTGCGAGAACAGTGAAAACACGTAGGTCGCAATAACAGCAAGCAGCGCCGCCTCGGAGCGCAACGACAGCCACAGCACGCCTTCGATGATTTGCTGTACGCCGAACAGGAGCGGGATCATCGCAAACGGAATTTCTCCCCTTCTGCTTGCTTTTTTCAAAGTAGCGACGCCAACAACAGACAACCCAATTCCCGCCATAAAACTGGCCGTCGCTGAAAAACACATATGCCGGATTCCTTTCTTTTTTCACGCCGCGCGGCGCACCCGTTTTCCGCTTAGGCGCGGATGCTGGTACCGCTACACGCGCCGCATGTAACGCCCGCCGATATTCCGATACAGCGCGAAGCCACGCCGATCGCGCTCTCCTTGCAGGTCGCATTAAGGCGGCTGCCATGTCAACTGCAGCAGCAGCCCCTGGCCTGATGTCGATGACATTGTTGCGCCGTATCGATGCCGTATCTAGCTTGACTGTCGGGCGATGAACCCATTATTTTATAGTCATAAATCAACGATGCTGCTTAGTGACGACGAAGTTTGCGAAACGGAAAAAATCGTACGCCAAGCTGTCCTGTCGGCCGTCCCAAAAAGCAAGTGGTCGCGCAGAGGCGGGGTAGGTTGAGTACTACCCGCAGCAATTGCGCTGTTCCTGAATCGGCGGCCATTTCATCGAGCCGAAGGAATAGCACACGCAGCAGGCGCCGGGGCGTTGATCCAACGGACCATCCAGCTTTTCCACAAGCGGTTGCACAAACGGCTTCGACTTGTCATTGAGATACGTGATAGCGAACATTGCACCGACGGTTTGGAAAGATCGTGCGCATCCAAGAATATTCCTTGTCGCGTATAGAAAAATATTTTGCAGAATTGGCAGGGGGGCGCCAGAAAATAACCAGAGATGTTGCGGCAAAACTTCGTTAATCAAGTCAAAGAGAGATCGAAAGGCGGGATCGAAAGCTCGGCACTAAACGGCTTCCGAAGAAGCCGCCAGCATACCTGCGTTACCTGCGGGTCAGCAATTTAGCGGCCTTGATGGCCCTCTTTGAGCAGGGAATCCAGACGCATCACTTCGTCGCCATGCATCATGATCTTCTCGCCATCCTTGGTTTCCATTACCACGTCCTTTTTCATGCGGACAGCACGCCCGGATTTATTTTCCATCGACATCTTCCCGTCCTTGAAGATGTAAATCGTCGAACCGTTTTTCAGCTCGATCGTCTTCTGCGCTGCCGCCCGCGCGGCGTCACCGGCAAATGCGGAAACTGCAACGGTACTCATCGCTACAACCATCAATAATTTTTTCAACATTTTAGTTCTCCTTTAGCAGTTGGTCTTACATTATCAATACTATTCCATGTCATCGAGCCCAAAGATTACATTTGCGTCATCTCTGGGTAATTTTGCTGTTAGAAGCGGGCCACCCAGGTGTCGCTACTTTGCTAGAAGATTCAAGGCGGACACGGGTGCTGTTCGGCATGTTGGCATGCTCAAGCAACATTGCGACGCACCGCGCAAGTTCGGTGACGATCTGGGTATTTTGAAAAATGTTACACGCCTCGGCTGGTAACAAAACCGGCGAAAAAGCTTGACACTGTGCTCGGGTACGGGGTCCATAGTGAATTTATTTCCATCGCATTTCACCTTTGAAGAGGCGCACATGCAGCATCGACATACGAATTCCGCCAGTCACGATAAGCGGTCCGGCAACAGTTGCTGCGGCGAAAATGCGGCAGCGCAGGGAGAATCCGTTGTTCCAGCATCCCAGGCGTCATCGTGCTGCGCCGGCACGCCGGCCAAAACGACCGAAGCGGCAGCAGTGACGCAGCCGCTGATCGATCCGGTCTGCGGCATGACCGTAAGCGCCAAGCCGGACCGGGCGATCGTGCATGACGGCCGCACTTATTATTTTTGCAGCACGCGCTGCATGGATAAATTCCGCTCCGACCCGCATGCCTATATGCATCAAACGGCAGCTGCCGCACCAGCCGGGCAAAGCGCAGCTGGGTGCTGCGGCCACGATCACGGCGCACCGGTAGCGCTCGCTGCGGACCAGCCGCATATCGATCCGGTCTGCGGCATGCAGGCGGCTGCCGATCCGGCGAAATCGGTCGAACATGCGGGAACCACCTATTATTTTTGCAGCGCGCATTGCGTGGCTAAATTCCGGGCCGATCCGGAGCAATACCTGAAGCCGCGCGCGAAGGTCGCGCCGGCGGCAGCCAAGGATGCGCTGTATACCTGCCCGATGCACCCGGAGGTGCAGCAAATCGGCCCCGGCAGCTGCCCCAAGTGCGGGATGGCGCTGGAGCCGATGGATGCGGTTGCCGAAGAAGATACCACCGAATTGCGCGACATGACGCGGCGCTTCTGGGTCAGCCTGGGCCTGAGCCTGCCATTGCTGTTCATCACGATGAGCGAATTCATTCCCGGCCTGAATCTGCACCACTGGATCGGGATCGAACCCTTCAACTGGCTGCAAGCGGTTCTGGCCACGCCGGTGGTGCTATGGGGCGGCTGGCCGTTCTTCGTGCGCGGCTGGGCCTCGTTCCAGACCTGGAATCTGAACATGTTCAGCCTGATCGGCCTGGGCACCGCTGCTGCCTATCTGTTCAGCGCATTCGCGCTGCTGTTTCCGGCCGCGTTGCCGGACGCGTTCAAGATGGATGGCATGGTGCCCTTGTATTTCGAGGCGGCGGCGGTCATCGTGACGCTGGTGCTGCTGGGCCAGGTGCTGGAATTGCGGGCCCGCTCGCGCACCAACAACGCGATCAAATCGCTGCTCGAACTGGCGCCCAATACCGCGCTGCGCATCAAGCCCGATGGCAGCGAGGAAGAAATCCATCTGGACCAGGTGCAAGTCGGCGACATCTTGCGCGTCAAGCCGGGCGGCAAGGTACCGGTCGACGGCGAAGTCGTCGATGGCCATTCGAACGTGGACGAGTCGATGATCACCGGAGAACCGGTTCCGGTGGAAAAACATGACGGCGACAAGGTGACGGCCGGCACCGTCAATCAAACCGGATCCTTCTCGCTGCGCGCCGACAAAATCGGCGCCGACACGCTGCTGGCCAGGATCATCCAGATGGTCAACGAGGCAGGCCGCTCGCGCGCGCCGATCCAGAAGCTGGCGGATCAGGTGTCGGGCTGGTTCGTGCCGGCGGTGATCGCCGTGGGCATTGTGTCGTTTGGCGTCTGGGCGCTGTTCGGCCCCGCTCCGGGCATGGCCAACGGCCTGGTTGCCGCGGTGTCGGTGCTGATCATCGCGTGCCCTTGTGCGCTGGGGCTGGCGACACCGATTTCGATCATGGTCGGAGTCGGGCGCGGCGCGACTGACGGCGTGCTGATCAAGGATGCGGAAGCGCTCGAACTGATGGAAAAGGTCGATACGCTGGTGATCGACAAAACCGGCACCTTAACCGAAGGCAAGCCGAGAGTGCAGCGCATCGTTGCCGCCAGCGGCTTTGGCGAGGTGCAGGTGCTGCACTATGCGGCCAGCCTGGACGCGCTGTCCGAGCATCCGCTGGCGGTGGCAATCGTCAATCACGCGCAGCAACAAAACCTGTCGCCCAAGCCGGTCACGCAATTCGAGTCCGTCACCGGCAAGGGCGTGCGCGGCCAGATCGACGGCAAGCTGGTTTTGTTGGGCAACCTGCGCCTGATGGAGTCGGAGCGGATCGATGTCAGCGCGGTCGCGGCCCAGGTGCAAACGCTGCGCGAGCTGGCGCAAACCGTGATGTTCCTGAGCATCGAAGGCAAGCTGGCCGGCATCGTCAGCGTCGCCGATCCGATCAAGGCGACTACCCGCGAAGCGATCGAGCAGCTGCATGCGGCCGGCCTGCGCATCGTGGTGCTGACCGGCGACAATGCGATCACCGCCGCCGCGGTGGCCAAGCAACTGGGGCTGGACGATTTTCGCGCCGATGTGCTACCGGAAGACAAGCTCAAGTATCTGAAGGCGTTGCAGCAGGAAGGCCGCATCGTGGCGATGGCCGGCGACGGCGTCAACGATGCGCCGGCGCTGGCGCAGGCCAACGTCGGCATTGCGATGGGTACCGGCACCGACGTGGCGATGAACAGCGCGCGCATCGTGCTGGTCAAGGGCGACTTGCGCGGCATCGCGAAAGCGCGGCTGCTGAGCCAGCACACGATGAAAAACATCCGGCAAAACCTGTTTTTCGCGTTCATCTACAACTTCGTTGGGGTGCCGATTGCTGCCGGCGTGCTGTATCCATGGCTCGGACTGTTGTTGAGTCCGATGATCGCGAGTGCCGCGATGTCTTTGAGTTCCGTATCCGTCATCAGTAATGCATTGCGGCTACGTAACAAAGCGCTGTAGTGACAGTTGACCATCGTTAGCTGGTGCATGTCAGTTGGTGCGTTAATTGCTTGTAATTAATTTGGAACCGGAATCATGATTGGAACTCTCAAAATGAAGAAACGCATTGAGGTAGCGCTGCTCGCCATACTGACGATCGGGCAAGTCCCGTTGGCATTCGCGCAGCAATCGGCCGCGCCAGCCGCGCAAAAGGGATTCGGCAGCCTGTTCTCCTCTGCCAGCGAAGATCAGCTGATCGAACCGGAACTGGCGTTCAGACTGAATGTTGCCGTCAAAGGGCCGAACACCGTTCGTGCCGAACTGGTGCCGGCGAAGGGGTATTACCTCTACAAGGAAAAGATCCGTTTCTCGCTCAAGAATGCCAACGGCGTGGCGATTACTGCGGTCACATTGCCAGCCGGTGAAATGAAAACCGACCAGATTTTCGGCAAGACCGAGGTATATAAAAAAGCGATCCCCGCCGACATCACCGTCAGTCGCAGCGCGAAGGCCAACAAGCTCACGCTGGTGGCGACCTATCAGGGCTGCCATGAAAAATTGGGCGTCTGCTATCCGCCGATCGAGAAGGCGGTCACTCTGACATTGCCGTAGCTGCATTGAGAAATATTCCGGAACGCGGGAATGTCAGAATTTTTTAACAGGAAATGAAGGAAATTGTGATGAAAAAATTGATTATTGCGACCCTGCTGGCGGCGACCTACAGCCTGGCGTACGGCGCCGGCGAAGCGATCACAGTCTACAAGGACAAGAACTGCGGGTGCTGCGAAGGGTGGGTCGACCATCTGCGCGAATCGGGCTTCAAGGTCAACGCGGTGAATTCGGACGACATGTCCGCGATCAAGAAACGTTTTGGCGTACCCGAATCGATGGGCTCCTGCCATACCGCAGTCCTCGACAAGTCGGGGCAGGTGATTGAAGGCCATGTACCGGCTGCCGCGATCAATAAGCTGATCGCGCGGCCGAAAGTGCAAGGGGTAGCTGCGCCGGGAATGCCAATGAACTCGCCCGGCATGGGGAAGCTGGACGGCAAGCTGATTACCTACGACTTTTCGGGCAAATCATTCTCGAAGGACTGAGAGGACTGAGGCGGGGCAGTGCACCTCGACAACCGGTGTGTCTGCCACCACCCGTTAACTCAAATTAACCTTATCCGTAATTGCCTTATTTCAGCGTCAGACGCACCTGCTCGGCCGGTTTGCCGGGCAGCGCGAACTTGACGATGGCCTTGGCGCCGGCAGTCGCGCTGGCTTTGGCAGTCATCTGGTTGTCGCTGGTCGGCGTGAGCGTGGCCTTGGTTTTTTCGTTGCCGGATAGCAGCGTGATTTCGCCGCTGACACCCTTGCTGTCGACCGGCTTGCCGTCATGGTTGCTCAGGTAGACGGTTAGCTGGTCGGTCCCGGCGACCAGTTCGATACGATTCCCGGATGCCGCCTCGGCCATCGCGCCGCCATGATGCGGCTTGAGTTCGCCGTCGGCGAAAGCGAGGCCGGTGGACAGCGCGATGGATACGGCGATCAGTAGTTTTTTCATGATGTTTTCCTTTACGGATGGGTTAAATAATGGATGTTACGCGTGCCCGCCGGGGACAAGGCACTGTCCACGAAAAGGCACGAAATAGGGTGCCTGGAAACAGCTGTTTACACTCAAATCCAGCCTGGACGCCTGTCTGATACTAATCTTAGTATATTTCATAGCCACAATAAACCTATGCGGGTAATGCCATGAAAATGATGATACTCCATGTTTTTCGCTAAATTGTTGGTGCTGCGAAGGGTTTTCGTGCGTTTCGTGTCTTTCGTGGACCATGCAGGTCAAATAATTCAGAAGACATCCTTATCGTGCTCTTGCAGCAATTGCCGCAGCGGTTTCTCGCCGAACAGCCAGAACATCAGCGGCGTCAGCAGCGTATCGAGCAGGGTCGAACTGACCAGTCCGCCGAAGATCACCACCGCCACCGGATGCAGGATTTCCTTGCCCGGCGCGTCTGCTGCGAACAGCAAAGGCACCAGCGCCAGTGAGGCAGTCAGCGCAGTCATCAGCACCGGCGTGAGCCGTTCCAGCGAACCGCGCACGATCATCCGTTGGCTGAAGATTTCCCCCTCGAACTTGCACAGGTTGATGTAGTGGCTGATCTTCAGGATGCCGTTGCGGGTGGCGATCCCGGTCAGCGTGATGAAGCCGACCAGCGACGCTACCGACAATGTGATATCGGCCAGCCACATTCCGATCACGCTGCCGATCAGCGCCATCGGAATGTTGCCCATGATGATCGCGGTCAGCTTGACCGACTTGTAGCGGCTGTACAGCACCATGAAGATCAGCGCCAGCGATACCAGCGACAGGCCGGCGATCAGCCTGGTCGCCTGTTCCTGCGCCTGGAACTGGCCTTCGAGGCTGACGAAATAGCCTTCCGGCATATGGTTGTCGGCCAGCACCTTGCGGATATCGGCGATGATGCGCGCCATGTCGGAGCCGTCGGTATTGGCCGCGATGACGATCCGGCGCCGGCCGTTCTCGCGCCCGATCTGGTTCGGGCCGTCCGACTCCTCGATGCTCGCCACCTGCGACAGCGGGATGCGTCCGTGCGGCGTGTCGATCAGGATATTCGCCAGGCCCGGCGTATCGCGCGCGCTGTCCGGCAGCCGCACCACCAGGTTGAAACGCTTGTTGCCGTCGACGATCTGCGCCACGGTATCGCCCTCGGTCAGGGTTTCCAGCGTCTTCAGCAAGGTTCCCGGCAACACGCCAAACTGCGCGGCCTTGCCATAGTCTAGCCGCACCTTGATTTGCGGGATCAGCACCTGCTTCTCGATCTGCAGGTCGGTCAGCCCCGGAATCCGCAGCAGTTTCTCGCGCAGGCTGGCGGCCTGGCCGCGCAGCGTATCGAGATCGTCGCCGTAGATCTTCAGCGCGATCTGCGCCCGCACACCCGACAACAGGTGGTCGAGCCGGTGCGAGATCGGCTGACCGACGGTCGCGGTCGCCGGCAGCGGCGCCAGCTTGGCCCGGATGTCGGCCATCACGGTCTCGCGCGCCCGCTCCGATGGTTTGAGATCGACGTCGAGTTCGCTTGAGTGCACGCCCTCCGCGTGTTCATCGAGCTCGGCGCGACCGGTACGACGGCCGACGCTCTTCACCTCCGGCACTTCCATCATCAGTTGTTCGGCCAGTGCGCCGACCTGGTTCGACTCGGCCAGCGACGTGCCCGGGTTGAGCAGCAGCGACACGGTCAGCGTGCCCTCGTTGAACGCCGGCAAGAAGGCGCGCGGGAACGACGGCACCGTGGCCACCGCCGCCACCAGCAGTGCGACCGCGACGCCCAGGATCAGCTTGGGGTGATCGAACGAGGATTCCAGCAGGCGTTTGTCCCAGTGTTTCAGCCATTGCACCAGCCGCGAATCGCCGTGCCCGATCTGCTTCATGCGCGGCAGCAGGAAGTAGCACAGCACCGGCGTCACGGTCAGCGCCACCAGCAGACTCGACAGGATCGAGGTGATATAGGCAACGCCGAGCGGCGCGAACAGCCTGCCCTCGATGCCCGGCAGCGCGAACAGCGGCACGAACACCAGCACCACCACCATGGTGGCGACCACCACGCCGGAGCGCACCTCGTTGCACGCGGCCGCGATCACCTTGATGATGCCCGGCACGCCCTTGGGCTTGCGCTCCTTGAGTCGCCGCAACACGTTTTCCACGTCGACTAACGCATCGTCGACCAGCTCGCCGATCGCGATCGCCAGGCCGCCCAGCGTCATCACGTTGATCGACAGCCCCATGCCCTTGAACACCAGCACGGTAATCGCCAGCGACAACGGGATCGCGATCAGCGAGATCAGCGTGGTGCGCACATTCATCAGGAACAGGAACAGGATGATCGCGACCATGATCGCGCCGTCGCGCAGCGCTTCCTGCACGTTGCCGATCGAGGCCTCGATGAAATCGGCCTGGCGGAAAGAGATTTCGGGTTTCGACACGCCGGCCGGCAAGGACTTCGACAGCGCAGCCAGCGCATGCTCGATCTCCTCGCTGAGCTTGACCGAATCGGCATTCGGCTGCTTCTGCACGCTGACGATCACCGCCGGCTTGGCGCCATAACCGGCGTCGCCGCGCTTGAACGCGGCGGCGAACTTCACCTCGGCCAATTGTTTCATCAAGATCGGCTGGCCGTTGACCACCTTGACCGCGAGATTCTGCAGGTCTTCCAGCCGGGTGGTGCGGCCCAGGTTGCGGATCAGGTATTCACGCGCGTTCTGCTCCAGGAAACCGCCGCTGGTATTGCTCGAAAAGGCCTTCAGCGCGGCCTCCAGGTCGTCGAAGCTGACCCCGAGCTGCGCCATCAGCGCGGTATTCGGCTCGACCCGGAACTGGCGCACTTCGCCGCCGATCGGGATCACCTGCGCCACGCCCGGGATCGACAGCAGCCGCGGACGCAGCACGAAGTCGGCGTATTCGCGCACCTGCATCGGGCTGACCTTGGCCGGGTCGGCCGGCAATGCGATCAGCATGATCTCGCCCATCACCGAGGAAATCGGCCCCATGTTCGGCTGCACGCCCGGCGGCAACTGCTCCCTGACCTCGGCCAGCCGCTCGGCCACTAGTTGCCGGTTGCGGTAGATGTCCGAGCCCCATTCGAACTCCGCATACAAAATTGAAAGCCCGATGCCCGACACCGAACGCACCCGCGTCACGCCGGGCATCCCGTTCATCGCGGTTTCGAGCGGAAACGACACCAGTTGCTCGACTTCCTCCGGCGCCATGCCGCCGGCTTCGGTCATGATGGTGACGGTCGGCTTGTTGAGGTCGGGGAATACGTCGACCGGCATGTTCGACGCGGTGATGCCGCCGTAAATCATCAGGATCACCGCGAAGGCGAGTACGAACAGCCGGTTTTTCAGGCTGGTATTGACGATCCAGCTAAACATGCATTCCCCTTAGCGGATCTGGTTGATCAGTGTGGCGCCGGCGGTTACCGCCCGCACGCCCGGTTTCAAGCCGGTCGCCACCACGTTGGCGCCGTCGAGCGGAGTCACTTGGACCGGCACGCCGCGGAACACCTCGGCGCGCTCATGCACCCAGACGATGTTCTCGTTGGCCGAATTCTTCACGATGCTGGCTGCCGGCAGCGGCACGCCCTTGATGCTGTCGCCGGTCTGCGCGATCACCTTGACCGCCTGGCCGAGCGCCAACGGGGTATCGCCGGCCCGCTTGAGCTTGAATAGCACCGGCAATGCGCCGTCGCGAAAGGCGCTGCTGCCGCCGACAAAAGTCAGCGGCGTCTGCGAACCGGCCAGGCTGGCGTCGGCCAGTCCGGCGACCAGTTTGCTGTCGTAGGCCAGCGCCTCGATCATCAGCCGGGCCGGATCGATGATCTCGAACAGCACATCGCGCGCCTCAACCACCTGTCCGTTGACCGCGCTGGCCACCGCGATCACGCCGCCAACCGGCGCTAGCAGCGCTTCGCGCCCGCTCGCGCGGCTCAGTGCAGCAGTGCGCTGGCGCGCCGCCGCGAGTTCGGCCGCCTGGGCGTCGATTTCTTTCTGCGACACGGTGCCGCTCAGTTCGCGCAAGCGCTTCAGCTGCTTCTCGGCCAGCCGGGTCTTAACCTGCAGTTCGCCCAGTTCGGCTTGCTGGCTGGCGCGCTCGCTGCTGCTCACCGCGGGCACCAGATAGGCCAGCAACTGGCCCTTGACTACCTTCATGCCGGCCAGCGGCAGCCCCTTCGGGCCGGGTTCGATGCGGCCGGACTGCATCACCTGCACCCGCCCGCCGGTGTTCGGGTCCATCACCACGTGGCCATTGAGCTCCACCGTATGCGCAACGGTCTTTTCCGCGCCGAGCACGGTACGGATGGCCAGCCTTCGCTGCGCATCCTTGGGCACGAAAACGCTGCCGTCCGGCAGCCGTTGCGGTTTGTCGGCGGCGATGCCGAGCGCCGGTTTGGCTGCGTCGCCGCTGTGATCTTCATCGCCGTGCGCGCCGGCCTGAACCATCGAGAGTGCCAGCAGGCAGGCCAGTAGTTTGTGCATTTTCATATGTTGCTTCCTTGTTCAGGCGGATGGACCGGGTCGGCGACGTTTGAGCAGCAGGGAGATGCCGGCCAGCGCGGCCAGGGAGCCGCCGACCCACCACCACATCGATCCCGCACCCGGCAGGCCAGCTGCCGCTGCCGGCCTGGCTGCCTCGGCCACCACCAGCGTGGTCTCGATCAGGTCGCTATCCGCGCCGGCTTCTACGGTAAACAGCAGCGGGTAGTGCCCGGGTTTGGCAAACTGCGGTGCGCTGACCCGATAGCTGCCGTTGCCGGCTGCTTGTGCGACCGCTTTCCAGTCGCCGCTTTCGACTTCGACCTTGGCGTCGCTCACCGGCGCATTGCTGGCGAAGCGATCGATAAAGATGGTGAGCTGTCCGCTGCCGGCTGTGACCAGCAGTTCAAACATTTCGGTCTGGGCCTCGGCACGCGGCGCAACATTGGCCACGCTGGCCGGCTTGGCTGCGGCGCCGTGGTCTTCATCGCCGTGGGCCAGCGCAAGGATGGGTGCATACAGTGTGGAAAGCAGCAGCGTAAAAATCAGGGTGTGGCGTTTCATGGCAGGATTCCGACGGTCTGGTTATAGCGGGATACCGCACGGGCCGCCTCGATGCGGGCACGGGCGGCCTGTAGGCGGGCGTCGGCGAGTTCGGTTTCGGCCCGGATCAGCGCCGGCAGGTCGAGCTGGCCGGCCTGGAATGCTTGTTCGACCCAGGAGAAACTTTGCCCGGCCAGTTGCAGGCGCTGCTGCTGCAGCGTGGCCGCCGCGCTGGTCTGATCGAGTTCGGCCCGGCTGGCAGCAACATCCGCGGCCAGCCGGCGCTGCGCGCCGTCGAGCGCGATCTGTGCGTCGGTCAGTTCGGCGCTGGCGGCGCTGATGCGCGGTTGGTTGCGCGCCGGCGAGCCGAGCGGAATCTTGATTGCGACCTTCGCGAGGTTCTGGTAAGGCTCGCCATCGTTGCCGCGCTCGCGGCTCAGCGTCAGCGCCAGCTCCGGATTGTTGCGGGTGTCGCCGCCGGCTTGGCCGAGCCGCGCCTGAGCGGCGGATGCCTTGGCAACCAGGTTCATCAGCTGCGGGTGCTGCTCAGCCGCTACTTCAGTGCCCGGCAGCTCGTCCTGATCCGGCAACGGCGCAGCGCGCGACAGTGCCTGGAATTGACTCCGGGCGCGGGCCAGTGTCGCCTGCGCACGCAAACGCTCGCTGCCGGCCTGGGCCACGCTGCTGCGCGCCAGATTCAGGTCGAGCGGCGCCAGAGCGCCGGCCTTGAGCCGGCGCGCGACATCGGCTTCGAGCCGGCCGGCTTCGGTGACCTTCAGTTCGGCCGCATCGAGCTCGGCCTGGGCCAGACGCACTTCCCACCACGCTTCGCGCAGTTCGCCGGCCAATAGCCAGCGCTGGTGGGCAAAACCCTGGATGCCGGCCTCGCGCTCGCCGTGTGCGACTGCGCCGGCGCGGTCGCGCTGGCCCCACAGCCACAGCGGCACGCCGACTTCGGCTTCCCATTCGCGCAGACCGCTGTTGCGGTCGATCTGGTCGCTGCGGCCGGACAGCGTCAGCGTCGGCGGCTCGGGCAGCCAGGCGCGTGCGGCCGCTTGCTGGGCATCGAATTGCGCGGCGCGGGCTGACTGGGCCGGCGCTTGCGCGGCCCAGGCTTGGTCGAGAGTGTCCTTGAGCGTGGCGGCGGACAGCGGGGCGGACAAGCCCAGCCAGAGCGCAGCCAAGCCCAAAGAACTCCGGTAACACGGATACGGATAAGACATGATGACCTCATCGAGGTGGCAATCGCGCTGTTTCACAATGAAGCGGCGCAGTAACAGTAAATTCAGCATGGCATGAACTGACTGCCCGAGGAAAGTGCCGACAGCTTAATTGCATAATCGGCGGTTTAACGAAACTGACAAAAATGTAATCCAAATGTAATCCTGCCGTCCGTCACGAATCGCCGCTCACCGCATCACGGGCCGATCGGCAACGCATCGGCGCAGTCGCCTTCTGTCGGGAAATGGCCCGTCAGCAGGCGGATCAGAATCCGGTCAATGGTTTTGATCGGGATGTTTGAATCTGCAGCGTGCAATGGCTGCCGCAGTTTCACTGAATAGATGGAGTATATGCAGGAATGCGGCAGTTACCGCATGAATATATTGCGACTATAAAAATACACTATACCAGTATATATTGGGTGGTGGTGGCAGGGCTGGCCTGCCGGCCCTGTTGCAGTTGCGGCTTAAAACGCAATCCTGATCGTCAGTCCGCGGCCGTCCTTGCCGTGGCCCAATTGCAGTTGTCCGCCATGGCGCTTGACAATCCGTTGCACGATTGCCAGCCCCAGGCCGGCGCCGTTGGCTTGGCCGCGTGCGGCATCCATACGGGTAAACGGCCGCAGCAGGTGATCGATATCCGCAACCGGTATGCCGGTACCATGATCGGCAATTTCCACGATGGATTTACCGTTTTCAATGGAGCTGCGGATATCGATCTCGGCGCGGTCGGTGCCGGACGTCTTGCCGTAACGGCGGGCATTTTCTATCAGGTTGTTGATAACCCGCTTGAGGTCGGTCTGGTTGCCCGTCACCTGCATCCGCTCGGTGATTTTGCTGGTGACGCTGACGTCGGGCAAGCGTTCGGCTTCCCGCGCGGAGTCACGCAACAGGGCCGATAAATCGACCGGCGAAAAACTGTTTGCATCCACCGGCCTGGCGTAATCGAGGAATTGTCCGATGATCGCGTCCATTTGCGCGATGTCGGACGACATCCCTTGCCTGGTCTCGTCGGACAACGGCGCCATCTCGATTTCGAGCTGCATTCTGGTAATCGGCGTGCGCAGATCGTGCGAAATGCCGGCCAGGATCACCGCACGGTCCGATTCGATCCGGTTCAGGTCGTCGACCATCTGGTTGAAGCTGCGGTTGGCTTCCCTGATTTCGGTCGGGCCCCGTTCCGGCAGCGGCGCCGGCTGCTTGCCTTTTGCTATCGCGCGGGCAGCGGCGGTCAGCCTGGCCAGCGGCTGGTTGATCAGGCCGGAGATGAAGAGTGCGCCCAGCAAGGACAAGCCGAAGATGCTGGCGCCCCAGCCCAGCAATTGCAGACTGGTGAATTTTTCGATGCGCTCGCGTTCCAGCATCAGCCAGTACGCATCGTCTTCGATGCTGAAACTGATCCAGAAACCGGCCACGTCATTGACCTCTCCGGCGAAATGGGTGTCACGGCCCAGCGTGCTGCGGATGTTTTGTTTCAGCTCGGGTCCGATTTCACTCTCCGGAGCCGGCTCCACGCGGTCGCTGCTCTCGAGCGGATAGATGCGGATGCCCTCATTGCTGGCCAGGTCGAACAGCAATTCGCGTCGCAAGTCGGGGGCCGAATGGGTCAGCGCCGCGCGCGTGATGGTGACGATGGAAACCACTTGCGCGGCCAACTGGCGGGCGCGGGACTCGCGTTCGAGCAACCGGTAGGTGCTGATCCAGACCGCCATGCTGGTCATCATCAGAATTGCCAGCAGCAGAAAAGTGCGCCAGAACAGGCCGCTGCGCAGCCAGTTGAAGCGAGGGCCGGTAACCTGCATCAGCGCGGTTGGCCTTCGGGAATGAACACATATCCGAGGCCCCAGACGGTCTGGATATACAGCGGATTGGATGGGTCCGGCTCGATGAGCTTGCGCAGGCGCGAGATCTGGACGTCGAGGCTGCGGTCAAACGCTTCATATTCGCGGCCACGCGCCATTTCCATCAGTTTTTCACGCGATAGCGGTTGCCGTGCATGACGGGCAAAGACTTTCAGTACCGAGAATTCGCCGGTCGTCAGCGCAATCGTTTCGCCTTCCTTCTTCAGCGTGCGGGTCGCCAGGTCGAGTACGAAACTGCCGAATTCGAAGGTTTGCGGGGTGTTCGATGGCGCGCCCGGGATTTCGTCCGGGCCTTTGCGGCGCAGCACCGCATTGATGCGGGCCACCAGTTCGCGCGGGTTGAACGGTTTCGCCAGGTAATCGTCGGCGCCCATCTCCAACCCGACGATGCGATCGATATCCTCGCCTTTGGCGGTCAGCATGATGATCGGCGTGGCGTCGCCGGCACCGCGCAGGCGGCGGCAGATCGACAGCCCGTCTTCTCCCGGCAGCATCAAGTCGAGCACCAGCAGATCGTAGCGCTCGCGCAGCCAGAGCTTGTTCATGGCCGTTGCGTTTTCGGCCGTGACCACATGAAAGCCTTGCTCAGTCAGGTAGCGGCGCAGCAGATCGCGCAGCCGGATATCGTCGTCTACCACCAGGATTTTGGCCTGATGGGTATCGCTGGTCTGTGTATAGGGTGGCATGGTGGCGTTCAATTTGTTCATGTTGTTATGGTAACGTCAGATAGATGCTGCGAAAATGCAAAGCCGCAAGGCATTACAAACTGTTACACACTTTACCGTATGGCGCTTATAGCTCGGGGAGAAGCGGCATACACTGGAATTCATGCGGCAAAGTCAGGTCGGCATTACGAAAGAAATCACAATGAAGAAGATACCATGCAAAAGCATTCTACTCGCGCTACTGCTGCTGGCAGGAGTGGCGGGTGCGCACGCCGATCCGGGTCGTGGTGGGGGCGGGCGCCAGCAGGACCAGGCACAGCAGAGGTATGACGGTGAGCGTGACACCCGGCGTGAAATGCAGCGTAACGAGCGGAATGCGGGCGATGCCAATGCGCGCGGGCCGTCAAGAAACACTGGCCGCATGACGCCGGAAGAGCGCAGCGCGCTGCGCCGCCAGATCAACGAAGCCGGTCAGGATATTTATTCCGGCAAGTACAAGCGGTAAATTTTAATACTACGTTTCAGTACTACGTTGCACTGACCTTGCCGCGCATGCGCTTCAGATTGCCGCGCGTTGCCTTGCTGTCGAGGCGATTGCGTTGCGAGTTGCGGGTCGGTCGGGTCGGCTTCCGGTGTTTCGGCAGCACCGCCACGCTGTCGACCAGTTCCTGCAGGCGCTGCAGCGCCTCATTCCTGTTTTTCTCCTGGCTGCGGTGCGCTTGCGCCTTGATGACGATCACGCCATCCTTGGTGATGCGCTGATCGTGCAGTTTCTGCAAGCGCTCCTTGATATGCTCCGGCAGCGATGACGCGGCGATGTCGAAGCGCAGATGAATCGCACTCGATACCTTGTTGACGTTTTGGCCCCCCGCACCCTGGGCGCGGATCGCGCTGATCTCGACCTCGTGCTCGGCTATGGTGATGGCGGGTTTGTGCATGGCGCTGACAACGGTGGTCAGGAATGAAACTTTACCGCCGGTGCGGCGCTGAGGTAATTTCCTTCGGTCGGATGCTGGGCCTGCTGCACCATGCCGCGCTGCTGAAACAGCGGATGGACCAGCGCTTCGTCGATGCGCAGGATCGGCGTCACGCAGCAATCGGCTGCGGCAAAGCGTGCGCTCCAGGTCGCCAGCGTCTGCTGCGCAAAAATCGTATCCAGTTCGGCCTTGACTGCCATCGCCTCGGTGCCGCCAACGGTTTGACCCAGGCTCCAGTGGCTGGACTTCAGGTCGGGACGCGCCAGCACGTCGCAGCAGCCTTCCCAGAATTTCAATTCCAGCGCCCCGACCGCCATGAAGCGGTCGTCGCTGGTACGGTATACGTTGTAGCAGGGCACGCCGCCGGTCAGCAGATCGCGCCCCGGGGCTGGAGCGCTGCCGAAATTATTTACCGCTACCAGCGGCATGATGTTGTGCGCCAGCACCGTATCGGTCATCGAGACATCGACGAAGCGCCCGCAGCCGCCCATCTTTACGCCCAGCAATGCGGCCAGGATGCCTTGCAGCGCCGCCTGTGCACCGCCCAGCAGATCGCCGACCTGCAGGTTCGATAGCGCCGGGACTCCGTCCGGCCCGACGTTCTGCTCCAGCATGCCCGCATACCCGACGTAATTGATATCGTGTCCGGCCAGTTGCGCGAACGGGCCATCCTGGCCGTAGCCGGTGATCGCGCACATCACCAGCTTCGGATTGCGCTGCCGCAACACCGGCCAGCCCACGCCCAGCTTGTCCATCACGCCGGGGCGGAAGCTCTCGATCACCACGTCGGCGTTTTCCACCATGCGCAGGAATTCCTCGCGCTCGGCGGCATCCTTCAAGTCGAGCCGGATGCAGCGCTTGCCGCGATTGACCGCGATGAAGAGGTGCGACACCGTGTGCTTCACGTGCCCCATGGTGCGCGCATAGTCGCCGGCGCCGCGGTCTTCGATCTTGACAACCTCCGCGCCCATGTCGGCCAGATGCATGGTGGCTACCGGCCCCGGCAGCAGTCGGGTCAGGTCGAGGATGCGGATGCCGGTCAGCGGCAAGTCGATCGGTGTTTGCATGGTTTTCAGCGCGCGCAGTGATGTTTAAATAGGGGAGTATAAGTAAATATATCGCATCTTCCGCATAATTTTATTGCAGTATTGAAAATACACTTAATAGTATCTTGCTACCGGTTCAGTGCGCGGTAACCGGACGGCGTGATGCCCAGCGCCGCGCGGAAACGGTTGCTGAAATGGCTGGGCGAGCTGTAGCCGCAGGCCATCGCGACATCGGTCAGCGACAGCTGATTCTGTGCCAGCAATTGGCGCGCCCTGGCCAAGCGGCGCGCCTGCAGCCAGACATGCGGCGGCATTCCGAACGAGATCCGAAACATGTGTGCGAAATGGGTTGCGGACAATGCCGCCTCGTTTGCCATTACACCCAGTGTCAGGTCTTGATCGAGCCGGCTATCGAGCCATTCGATCATGCGTCGTCGCAGCGTTGCGGAGAGTCCGCCCTTCAGGCGCAGATTCCGGCGCGGCCCCAGATGCGATTGAATCAGTTGCGCCACTGCATGATGCGCCAGCGTATTGCCCTGCAGGCGCTGGCCCGGGTCGCGCCAGTCCAGCCGGGGCAGCGCATGGCACAGGCTGGCCAGTTTCGGATTGTCAAAAAAGGTTTCCGGCGGCAGGCACATTTCGCGCGGTTCGCGGTCCAGCAGGGCCAGGGTCTGGCTGGCGAACTGTTCCGGCGAAAAATACAGGTGCAGGAAACGCAGATGGCCATTGATCACCCAGTCGGTCTCTTGCCGGTCCGGCAACACGCACAGGCGCCCGGGGGCGCCGCGCTGCTCCGGGCTGCCGCGCAGGAACGTGTCATAGCCGCCCTCCAGGTAGCAGGACAGCGTGTGATGCCCCTGCGGCGCATAGCTGACTGCATCGAGCCGATTGCGCCAGATCGCCACCGCCATGCCGTCGCCCAGCGCCGCCGCACCTTCGAGCTGTGCGCTGGAATGGCTGAGCCGGTTGAATACATGCAGGCGCTTGAGGGTGTCGTTCATCTTCACATGATAGCGGCGGTCGGGCGCGCCGGTACAGCAATACGCAAGACTCGCGCAAAACAAACGCAAGAATATGCAAGACGCGCTGCCGCCGCAGCCCGATACTCGGACCGCACATAACAGGAGCATGCGCGGTGAATACCTTTCTTTATTTTCTGGTGGTGGTGATCTGGGGCACGACCTGGATTGCGATCAAGATGCAACTTGGCAGCGTCGCGATACCGTTGTCGATCGCTTACCGTTTCGGGCTGGCGGCCTTGCTGCTGTTTGGCCTGCTGGCGCTGACCGGGCGCCTGAAGCGCCCTCCGGCCGGTGCCGGCAAACTGCTGCTGGCGCAGGGCGTGACCCTGTTCTGCCTGAATTTCCTGTGCTTTTACTATGCCAGCCAGTGGATTGCGAGCGGCTTGGTGGCGGTGGTGTTTTCCAGCGCGCCGTTATGGAATGCGCTCAACGGCCGCCTGTTCCTGGGGCGCAAAATCACCCCGCAAGTGATGGGCGGCGCGCTGCTGGGCATGAGCGGCATCCTGGCACTGTTCTGGCCCGAGATGAGCCGCCATGCGGCCAGCAGCGATACCTGGCTGGGACTGGGGCTGGCGCTGCTGGGCACCCTGAGTTTTTCTGCCGGCAACCTGCTGTCGAGCGCGCTGCAGGCGCGCGGATTGACGCCGCTCTCGACCAATGCCTGGGCCATGCTGGTCGGCACCACGATCCTGCTGGCAGGCGTGGCGGTCAGCGGCACGCCGCTGACCATGGACTGGAGCCCGACCTATCTGGGCGCCTTGCTGTACCTGGCGATCCCGGGCTCGGTGGTGGGCTTTACCGCCTACCTGATGCTGGTCGGGCGCATCGGCCCCGACCGCGCCGCCTACTCGACGGTGCTGTTCCCGGTGGTGTCGCTGAATATCTCGGCCTGGCTGGAGGGCTATCAGTGGACCGCAATCGGACTGGGCGGCTTGCTGCTGGTGATTGCCGGAAACGTGCTGGTGTTTCGCACGCCGCGCCCTTCACCGGCATTGCCGGTGCAGGCTCGCGCCGAGGGTTGTGGCGGCTGATGCCAGGGAGCCGAATTATTTTGGATTGATTGCACCCCGGTGTTGCTATGCGTCAAAAGAATTGTTGATACACATCATTTTTCATGTGTTCCGTGTAGTATGTGGAACTATGAAATCTTACCTTCGCCCGTTGCTGATTGTATTGTTTCTCCTCTCAGCGTCAGCCGCCCAGGCTGCTGAGGGACCGAATTGCACGCGACCGCTGACGCTCGCCTTGCACGACCACGGTTTGTTGTATTCGGCGCAGACGGATGCCGGTATCGACAAGGATTTTGCGGATGAATTGGTGCGCCGCAGCGGCTGCAGGATCACCGTCACCGTCATGCCGCGCGCCAGGATCTGGCAACTGATCGAGTCGGGGGCGCTGGATTTCAGTCTGTCGGGCATCACTAACGAGGCGCGCGACAAATTTGCCGGTTTTGCCTGGTATTTTTCCAACAAATATTATTTGCTGGCTCGCAAGGATGCCGGGGTGCAGCAACTGGCTGATTTTGAGAACAATCCCAAGCTGATGCTGGGCGTCATTCGCAGCTTCCGTTACAGCGAAAATGGTAATCGTCTGGTCGACAGGCTCGAACTGGAGCGGCGCGTCGATTATGCAACGCGACTGGAACCGTTGTATCAGATTCTGGCGCTCAATCGGATCCAGGGGATGATTATCGAGCCTTTCGATTATCCTCAGGTGGAAGCCGGTTCGATCAGGTCGCTGACGACCATCATCGATCTCAACGATGCCCCCGTAGCGCACGGTCTGATCATGTCCAGGAGGGCCATTTCCGTTGCGGAGCAGGAAAAATGGCGGATTCTGGTCAACCGGATGCGCGCAGATGGCACTGTGCTGCGTATTTTTGAAAAATACTTCAACCCCACCCTTGCCGGGTCTCTGGTTAATTTCTGAAAAGCATGAAGAATTGGTTTCGCTACCAAATTCCGATCCCGCTTATTCTTGCAGCGTCGCTCAGCGTTACCTATCTGCTTTGGCAGCACGAACAACGCAATGCCACTCTTGATAAAAAAACGAGTTTTGACTTCAATCTGCGCGAGGCCACCAGCAGCATCGAGCAGCGCATGGCGGCCTATGAACAGATAGTGCGCGGCGCGCAAGGCTTGTACGCCGCTTCCGGGGCGGTGGAGCGCGGGGAATTCCGGGCCTACATCAACGCCTTGCAACTGGGGGCAAATTATTCCGGCATCGAGGGTGTCGGCATCATGCCCATCGTGCCGTATGCGCAAAAAAATGCGCACATCGTGGCCATGCGCAGACAAGGTTTCCCCGACTACATGATAAGACCCGAAGGCCCAAGGGGGATCTACGCCCCGGTAATTCAGCTCGAACCCTTCGTCGGCCGTAATCTGCAGGTGCTGGGCCACGATCCTTACGCCGATCCGGCGCAGCGCAGCGCGATGGAGCAGGCGCGCGATTCGGGGGCGCCCGCCATCACCGGTAAGGTAATACTGGTGCAGCACACCGAAGCCGAGGTTCAGGCGGGTTTCCTGATGTTTCTGCCGATGTACAAAAAAGGCGCGCACAGCGACACGATAGCCGCGCGCCGCGCAAATATCACCGGCTGGGTGGTTGCGCCTTTCCGGATGGACAGTCTGATGGCCGGCCTGTATGGCAGGCGCGCCTCGATGGCCGACATCACCATCTACGATGGGGTTGACATGACGCCGCAGACCGTGCTGTACGACTCCCGGGCGGTCAGCGGCGAGCCGCGCGATACGCGCATCGAGGCGACCGAATACATCGAAGTCGGCGGCCGCACCTGGACCCTGGCGATCCGCTCGCTGCCCGAGTTCGATGTTCTGCAAGGCGAGGACAGTTCGCGCCTGATTGCGATTGCCGGCATAGGCCTGAGCCTGTTGCTGACCTTGCTCAGCTGGACGCTGTTGTCGGGGCGCGCTCGCGCCATCGCGCTGGCACAGGAAATGACCCGGGAATTGCGCGAAAGCGAAGCGCGCTTCCGGCATCAGGCGCAGCACGATGCGCTGACCGGCTTGCCCAACCGGGCGCTTTTCAACGATCGCCTGGAACAGGCGCTGGCGCAGGCAAGGCGTCATCGCGTGCGCCTGGCGCTGATGTTCGTCGATCTCGATGCGTTCAAGCCGATCAATGACAATCTGGGACACCATGTCGGTGATTTTCTGCTAAAGGAGGTTGCCGCGCGCATGCAGCAGCATGTGCGCGCATCCGACACCGTAGCGCGCATTGGCGGCGACGAATTCGTCGTATTGCTGCCTTCGATCGAAGAGACACAGGATGCGTTGGTCCTGGCCGAAATCATCCGCCGCGCGATCAACCAACCGTTCGAGATGCCGGACGGAAAAGTGCTGAGCGTTTCGTCCAGCATAGGCGTCGCGGTGTATCCGGAAAATGGCATCGATGAAATGCAGCTATCCAGGAATGCCGACAGCGCGATGTATTGCGCCAAGCAGAACGGCCGCAATACCGTGCACGTATGTCAGGCGAAAATCGCTTCATGATGCACGGCTAAGCGTGTTGATTGCGCTAGGTTAAAGCAGGGCTATTTATCGGGCCAATCATGCATTGGACATCCTACAATCATCTGTATTGTCGCCGCTCGCGATGGCGATTCCTCTTAACGCCACGGTTGTTCATGAGCGGTGCAAGAGCGCTATCCGTTAGCGTAATCCCCTATGCGGTTGATTCAAAGGAGACGGTATCATGGCAAATCCATTCGTGCATGTTGAACTGCACACCGGCGACCTCGCCAAGGCAAAGGCATTTTATACCCAGTTGTTCGACTGGAAGCTGGAAGATATAGCTAACCCCGAGGGCGGAATTCCCTACACGATGATCAACGTGGGCGAGGGTACCGGCGGCGGCATGATGACCAATCCGGCACCGCACGCGCCGCCCCATTGGCAGGCATATGTCGGGGTTGACGACATCAAGGCCAGCACGGAAAAGGCCAAGTCGCTGGGCGCAACAGTATTACAAGACGTGATGGAGATCGGCGAACACGGCTGGATCAGCGTGATTGCCGACCCGACCGGCGCCCCCTTCGCGTTGTGGCAAGGAAAGGCCGGCTCCTGAAGCACCGTTTCCAGGGTTACAGTTTTTCCAGTTCTTCCTGCTGTTCCAGCCATTCCGCTTCCAGTTGCGTCAGGTCCTTGGTGTAGAAGGTCTGGTCGGTCAGCAGGGTTTTCAGCTTGGCTTTGCTGGCGGCGTCGTAGATGCCCGGTTCAGCCAGTTGGGCGTCGATCTGGGACTTTTGCTCGTTGCGCTTGGCGATTTGCTCTTCCAGGCGCTTGATCTTGTTTTCGATCGGTTTCCTGAGCGCGGCGGTTTTCTGGCGCTGTTCGGCGTCCAGCCGTTTCTGGTCGCGTTTGTCGACGGTTGGCGCGGCGGCGACCGGGGCGACTTTCGGCAGGTCTTCGGAGGTGTCCTTGTGCACCGGCAACACGTCGGTGCCTTTGCCGAGTTTGGTCTGGAACAGCCAGTCCTTGTAGTCGTCCAGATCGCCGTCGAACGGTTGCAGCTTGCCGTTGGCGACGATGATGAACTGGTCGGTGGTGGCGCGCAGCAGGTGGCGGTCATGCGAGACCACTACCAGCGTGCCTTCGAACTGGGCCAGCGCATCGGTCAGCGCTTCGCGGGTTTCCAGGTCCAGATGGTTGGTCGGTTCATCCAGCAGCAGCAGGTTGGGGCGCTGCCAGACGATTAATGCCAGCGCCAGCCGCGCCTTTTCGCCGCCGGAGAACGGCGCGATCGAGCTGGTGACCATCTGGCCGGGGAAGTTGAAGCTGCCGAGGAAGTTGCGCAATTCCTGCTCGCGCACGGTCGGCGCGATCTTGGCCAGATGCCATAGCGGCGATTCGTCGTGGCGCAGCATTTCGACCTGGTGCTGGGCGAAGTAGCCGATGGTCAGGCCCTTGCCGGTGGTAAAGGTGCCGGTGACCGGGTTGATGTCGCCGGCGATGGTCTTGATCAGCGTCGATTTGCCGGCGCCGTTGACGCCCAGCAGACCGATGCGCTGGCCGATCTGCAGCGAGAAGTTGATGTTGTTGACGATGATTTTTTCGCCGGTCTGGTGGCCGTGCTCGTCCTTGAGCTGGTAACCGGCATTCACGTCTTCCATCACCAGCAGCGGATTCGGTGCATTCAACGGCTCGCGGAATTCGAACGAGAATGCGGCGGCGGCGCGCAGCGGCGCCAGTTCCGCCATCTTTTCCAGCGCTTTCATGCGGCTCTGGGCCTGGCGCGCCTTGCTGGCTTGCGCCTTGAAGCGGTTGACGAAGGATTCCAGGTGGGCGCGCTGGCGGTTCTGCTTTTCCATCGCGCCTTGCGCCAGGATCATTTGCGCGGCGCGCTGGCGCTCGAAACCGGAGTAATTGCCGGAGTAGCGTTTCAGCTTGCGCTCGTCGATGTGGACGATCACGTTCACCACTTCATCGAGGAAGTCGCGATCATGCGAGATGATCAGCAGCGTGCCGGCGTAGCGTTTCAGCCAGTCTTCCAGCCAGATGATGGCGTCCAGATCCAGATGGTTGGTCGGTTCATCGAGCAGCAGCAGGTCGGACGGGCACATCAGCGCCTGCGCCAGATTCAGCCGCATGCGCCAGCCGCCGGAGAAGCTGGCCACCGGTTGCTGCATCTGTTCCAGCGTGAAGCCCAGGCCGAGCAGCAGTTGCTCGCCGCGCGAGTTGACGGTATAGGCATCGGCATCGGCCAGCGCGCCGTACAGGTTGCCGATCGCGATGCCGTTTTCGGAGGTGGCCGGTTGCGCTTCCAGTGCCGCCAGTTCCGCTTCCAGCTTGCGCAATGTGATGTCGCCGTCGATCGCGTAATCCAGCGCCGCGCGGTCCAGCGCCGGAGTTTCCTGTGCCACATAGGCGACCCGCCATTTAGCCGGGTAATCGATTTCGCCTTGGTCGGCGTGCAGTTCGCCGCGCAACAGGCCAAACAGGCTGGACTTGCCGGCGCCGTTGGCGCCGATCAGGCCGATCTTGTCACCGGGATTGAGGGTGACGTCGACATTTTCGAGGAGGGGCTTGATGCCGCGCATCAGACTGACTTGCTGGAACCGAATCATAATTAATTTCTAAGGAGTATGTGGTAAAACCACGGCATTACCGCATGGATTAATTGCGATTTTAAAAATACAAATGGGAGTATGGCCATCTGACCAGACTCCCGCATTGCGTGTACGAGGATTTGAGGCTTTATCGTTTCAATTGTTCCGCTGTGATCAAAAATACCATATCGTCGCCGGCGCTGGTGGTGACCCAGGTCAGTTCCAGCTCAGGAAACGCGGCTTCGGCGAACCCGCGCTCGTTGCCGATTTCAACGATTAGCACGCCGCTGTCGGTCAGGCGTTCGGCCGCGCCGGCGACGATTTTGCGCACCAGATCCATGCCGTCGCCGCCGCCGGCCAGGGCGATCTGTGGCTCGTGCAGGTATTCCTGCGGCAGCTGTCCCATCGAAGCGCTGTTCACATACGGCGGATTGGCGACGATCAAGTCGTATTTCTTGTCCGGGACGTTAGTGTACAGGTCGGACTCGATCAAGGTGATGCGCTCTTCCAGGTCGTAATCGGCGACATTGCGGAAAGCGACATCCAGCGCATCCTGCGAGATGTCGGCGGTGTCGACATGGGCATTCGGGAATGCGTCGGCCAGCATGATTGGCAGGCAGCCTGAGCCGGTGCACAGTTCGAGGATCTCGGCCACGGCTTCCGGGTCGCGCACCCAGGGCGAGAAAAACGTCGGAATCAGTTCGGCGATGAACGAGCGCGGCACGATCACGCGCTCATCGACATAGAAGCGATAGCTGCCGAGCCACGCTTCATTGGTGATGTAGGCGGCCGGCACCCGGTCGGTGGCGCGGCGCTCGATCACTTGCAGCAAGGCGGCGACTTCTTCCGGCAGCAGGCGCGCGTCCAGAAACGGATCCAGGGTCTCCAGCGGCAATTTAAGCGTATGCAGGATCAGGTAGGCGGCTTCGTCCAGCGCATTACTGCTGCCGTGGCCGAAAAACAGCTGCTCGGTATTGAAGCGCGAGACCGCATAACGGAACAGGTCGCGCGCGGTGGAGAACGGATGGACTGGTATTTGGTGTGTCATGGGCATGTCAATATTAATGTGAAAGTCGCGTAGTGACTCACTTTGCTCCCCTCTCCCGTTTGCGGGAGAGGGGTTGGGGGAGAGGGCGGTAGTAAATTCAGCTACAGTGGTTCATCTTGTTGTTGCGCTTGCTCGTATTTTGCACCTAATGCGTTATCGAGCACCCTCATCCCCGGCCCTTCTCCCGCATGCGGGAGACGGGAGAAAAGCTTCAGGTTAATAAATTTTCCAGCGTGCGGCGATAGATGTTTTTCAGCGGATCGATGAAGCGCAACTCGATATGCTCGTCGATCTTGTGGATGCTGCCGTTGGGCGGGCCGAACTCGATCACTTGCGGACAGATTTGCGCGATGAAGCGGCCATCCGAAGTGCCGCCAGTGGTCGACAGGTCGGCGTCGATCCCGGTTTCCGCCTTGATTGCGCTGCACAGCGCGTCGCTCAGTGTGCCGCGCGGCGTCAGGAATGGATAACCGCTGATGGTCCAGCGCAGATCGTATTCCAGACTGTGCCGGTTGAGGATTTCGTGCACCCGCAGTTGCAAGCCGTCTGCGCTGCTGGCAGTCGAGAAGCGGAAGTTGAAGTCGATCACGATCTCGCCCGGGATCACGTTCGATGCGCCGGTGCCGCTGTGGATATTCGAAATCTGGAACGAGGTCGGCGAATAGTATTCATTGCCATCGTCCCACATCTCTGCCACCAGTTCGGTCAGCGCCGGTGCGACCAGGTGAATCGGATTTTTCGCCAGTTGCGGGTAGGCGATATGGCCTTGTATGCCCTTGACGGTCAGCTTGCCGGCCATCGAGCCGCGGCGGCCGTTCTTGATGGTGTCGCCCAGTTCACCGGACGAAGTCGGTTCGCCGACGATGCAGTAGTCGAGCTGTTCGCCGCGCTCCTTGAGCATGTTGCAGACCACCACGGTGCCGTCGGTGGCCGGGCCTTCTTCATCGCTGGTGATCAGGTAGGCGATCGAGCCTTTATGCGCGGGATGGGCGGCGACGAATTCTTCGGTGGCGACCACGAAGGCGGCAATCGAAGTCTTCATGTCGGCCGCGCCGCGGCCATACAGCTTGCCGCCGCGCCGGGTCGGAGCGAACGGCGCCGACTGCCATTGATCGACCGGTCCGGTCGGCACCACATCGGTATGGCCGGCAAAAACCACTAGCGGTTGCGTTGTGCCCTTGCGCGCCCACAGGTTGGTGACGTCGCCCGACTGGATGGTTTCGCAGACGAAGCCGAGCGGAGCCAGCAGTTCTATCAGGCGCTGCTGGCAGCCTTTGTCTTGCGGCGTGACGGAGCTAAGCGCGATCAGCTGTTCGGTCAGTGCGAGGGTTTTGCTCATGGATTATTTCTGGAAAATTTGTTGATAGTGTGCTTCGGAAAAACCGACATTAACGTGTTGCGCAGCAGCGTTGCCGATGGTCAATACCGGCCGCTTGATGACGGACGGCGCTTCGCACATCAGCGCAATCGCACTCGGGGCATCGACGACGCCGGCCTTGCGCGCGTCGTCCAGCGCGCGCCAGGTAGTGCCCTTGCGGTTGATCAATGCTTCCCAGTCGTTATCCCTGAGCCACGCTTCGATCAGACTCGGCGTCACGCCATCCTTCTTGAAGTTGTGAAAGGTATGAGCCAGCGCACGGGCATCGAGCCAGTTGCGGGCTTTTTTGACGGTGTCGCAGTTGGGGATGCCGTACAGCGTGATGCTGCGTTTGCTATCGTTCATGTGTTGAAGGTGAATTCGGTGAAGGTCGGCTCGTCCGGTTTGCCGCCGGCTGGTTCCGGCGCTGCCAGTTTGCTCGATTGCTCGTTATTGTTGAGCTGCCACAGCAGGTTGCTGGGCGAGTCCGCATTGGCCAAGCCTTCTTCCTGCGATATCGCGCCGCTCTTGATCATCTGCAGCAGGGTTTGCTCGAAAGTCTGCGAGCCCGGCGACAGGCTTTTTTCAATCGCTTCCTTGATCTGTGTGATTTCGCCTTTTTCGATCAGTTCCGACACATGGCGGGTATTCAGCATGACTTCGGCGGCGGCCAGGCGCTTGCCTTCGGGCGAGCGTACCAGCCGTTGCGAGATGATGGCGCGCAGCGTCGATGCAATATCCAGCAACAGCGCCGGGCGATTTTCGATCGGGTAAAAGCTGATGATGCGGTTCAATGCGTTGTAACTGTTGTTCGCATGCAGGGTGGCCAAGACCAGATGCCCGGACTGCGCATAGGCGAGCGCGGCCGACATGGTTTCCTTGTCGCGGATCTCGCCGATCAAGATGCAGTCGGGCGCCTGTCGCAGCGAATTCTTCAGCGCGATCTCCAGGCTTGCGGAATCGGTGCCGATTTCCCTCTGATTGACGATCGAGCGCTTGTTATTGAACAGGAACTCGATCGGATCCTCCAGCGTCAGGATATGGCCGGTGCGCAACTCGTTGCGGTAATCCAGCATCGAGGCAATCGTGGTCGATTTTCCGGAGCCGGTGGCGCCGACCAGCAGGATCAGCCCGCGCTTGTCCATGATCAGTTCCGACAGCACATTCGGCAGGCCCAGCGTGCCGAGCGCCGGAATCGCATGCGGGATGAAGCGCAAGACTGCGGAAAAGGTGCCGCGCTGGCGGAATGCAGACAGCCGGAAGCGGCCGACGTCGCGCACCGGAATACCGATATTGAGCTCGTTTTCCTGCTCCAGCCTGGACAGTTCGGCGGCAGACAATACTTCGGCCAGCAGCGCCCTGATGTTCTGCATATCCATCTTCTGCTGGTTGATCGGTACCAGATTGCCCTGGATCTTCAGGTGGATCGGCGAATTGATGGTCAGAAACATGTCTGACGCACCCTTTTCCTTCATCAGGGAAAACAAACGATCCATGCTCATCATGCGCTCCCGACTTCTCTGTTGTTATGTGAATAAGTAGCGCAGCAATTCGTTGATGCCGGTCTTGGCCCGTGTCTTGGCATCGACCCGTTTGACGATCACCGCGCAGTACAGGCTGTATTTGCCGTCGGCCGAGGGCAGGTTGCCCGATACCACGACCGAACCGGACGGAATGCGGCCATACGTGACTTCGCCGGTGGCGCGATCGTAGATCTTGGTCGACTGGCCGATATACACGCCCATCGAAATCACCGAATTTTCCTCGACGATCACGCCTTCGACGATTTCGGAGCGGGCGCCGATGAAGCAGTTGTCCTCGATGATGGTCGGATTGGCCTGCATCGGTTCCAGCACGCCGCCGATGCCGACGCCGCCCGACAGGTGGACGTTCTTGCCGATCTGCGCGCAGGAACCGACGGTGGCCCAGGCATCGACCATCGTGCCTTCATCGACATAAGCGCCGATGTTGACGAAGGACGGCATCAGCACCACATTCTTGCCGAGGAAGCAGCCGCGCCGGGCGACTGCCGGCGGCACCACGCGAAAGCCGCCTTTTTCGAAGTCGGCTGCGCTGTAATTGGCGAACTTGGTCGGCACCTTGTCGTAAAACTGCATGTGCGGGCCGGACGGCATCGCTATGTTGTCTTCCAGCCGGAACGACAGCAATACCGCTTTCTTGACCCACTGGTTGACTACCCATGCGCCGCTGTCCTTCTGTGCGACCCGCAGGCTGCCGTCATTGAGTTGCTCCAGCACATGGGCAACCGCTTCGCGCACTTCGGCAGGGGCGGATTTCGGCGAGAAATTGGCGCGGTCTTCCCACGCGGCATCGATAATTTGCTGGAGTTGCTGGGTCATTGGGGTGCTCTTGTAGGTTAATGGTTAATTGTTGCGGCGGTGTTTTTGGGTGAATGCGACGATCCGCCGTGCCGCTTCCAGGCATTCGTCGACCTCGGCCACCAGCGCCATGCGAATCCGGTTGCGGCCGGGATTGACGCCGTGCGCCTCGCGCGCCAGGTAACTGCCCGGCAAAACCGTCACATTATATTCGGCATACAGATGCTGCGCGTATTCGACATCGGACAGCCCGGTGCGGTCCCCGACATCGGCCCACAGGTAAAAGCCTGCATCGGGCAATTCGACCTCCAGCACCGTCTGCAGCAGCGGCGTGACTTGCCGGAATTTTTGCTGGTACTTGGCCCGATTTTCCATCACGTGCGTCTCGTCGTTCCAGGCTGCCACCGAGGCGGCTTGTACCGGCGGGCTCATCGCGCCGCCCTGGTAAGTGCGGTACAGCAGGAATTTGCGCATCAGCTCGGCGTCGCCGGCCACGAAGCCGGACCGCATGCCGGGCACATTCGAGCGTTTCGACAGGCTGGAAAACACGATCAGACGCGCATAGTCCGGCCGCCCGAGCAGGTGCGCGGCTTCCAATGCGCCCAGCGGCGCTTCCGGCTTGCAGTAGATTTCGGAATAACATTCGTCGGCCGCAATCACGAAGCCATAACGGTCGGACAGATCGAATAGCTCCTTCCAGTCGTCCAGCGTCAACACCGCGCCGGTCGGGTTGCCCGGCGAGCAGACATACAGCAGTTGGACGCGCGACCAGACGGCTGCCGCAACGCCGGCGTAATCCGGCGCAAAGTTGCGCACCGGGTCGGAATTGACGAAATACGGCTGGGCGCCGCACAGATAAGCGGCGCCTTCGTAAATCTGGTAAAACGGGTTCGGACACATCACCAGCGCATCGGGTCTGGAGCGGTCGACCACGGTTTGCGCCAGCGCGAACAACGCTTCGCGCGAACCGTTGACCGGCAATATCTGGCTGGCGGGGTCGAGCTTCGGCAAGCGGTAGCGGCGCTCCAGCCAACCGGCGATCGCGCTGCGCAATGCATCGCTGCCGGCGGTGCTGGGATAACTCGCCAGGCCGGCCAGATTGTCGGTCAGCGCTTGCCGGATGAAAGCCGGCGTGGCGTGTTTAGGCTCGCCAATCCCGAGGCTGATTGGATTGAACTCTGGATTCGCTGTGATGCCTGTAAATAGCTGTCGCAGTTTCTCGAAAGGGTAAGGCTGGAGCTTTTGTAGGAGTGGATTCACGGAGGCAATGGACAGTGATTGACAGAAACGGAACGATTTGAGCATGCAAATGCCCAAACGGGATCGCGACATTATACCGATCTGTGCTTTGTGTGCGCTGCAGCAAACAAGGCGTAAATGGCCTTCGCAAAGTGTATCATTGCGGCCTTTTACCGCAGATTTTCCCTTATCATTAGGCCATTAGGCGATAATTGCCCGCCTGCATTATTAACACCGTTTTTTAATTACCAAGAGAAGAACTGCTTCCAACGTGCGCCTATCGTCCATTAAATTATCAGGATTCAAGTCTTTTGTTGACCCGACGCATTTTCAGGTGCCGGGGCAACTGGTCGGGGTGGTGGGGCCGAACGGCTGCGGCAAATCCAATATCATCGATGCTGTGCGCTGGGTGCTGGGCGAATCCAAGGCTTCCGAACTGCGCGGCGAATCGATGCAGGATGTCATTTTCAACGGTTCGACACACCGCAAACCGGCCGGCCGCGCATCGGTCGAGCTGTTATTCGACAATGCCGACGGGCGCGCCTCGGGTGCTTGGGGACAATATGCGGAAATCGCGGTCAAGCGCACCCTCACACGCGACGGCACCTCAAGCTATTTCATCAACAACCAGATAGTCCGGCGGCGCGATATTCAGGATATTTTCATGGGCACCGGCCTGGGGCCGCGCGCTTACGCGATCATCGGCCAGGGCATGATTGCGCGCATCATCGAGGCGCGCCCGGAGGAGCTGCGGATTTTCCTGGAAGAAGCCGCCGGCGTATCCAAATACAAGGAGCGACGTCGCGAAACCGGTAACCGCTTGCAGGACACACGCGAAAACCTGATCCGGGTCGAAGACATCCTGCGCGAACTCACGGTCAACCTCGAAAAACTGGAAGCCCAGGCGGCGGTGGCGCAAAAATTTCGCCAGATGCAAGCCGAGCAGGACGAAAAGCAGAGACTGCTCTGGCTGTTGCGCAAGAACGAAGCGCACATCGAGCAGCAAAAGCATTTCCGCGACATCGAACAGGCACAAACCGATCTGGAGCAGCACACGTCCCAGCTGCGCCACGTAGAGCTTGAACTGGAGCAGATGCGCCAGACCCATTATGCGATGGGCGACCGCATGCATCAGGCGCAAGGCGAGCTATACCAGACCAATGCCGAGATCGGCAGCCTGGAAGCGCAGATCAAGTTTGTCATCGAGTCGCGCAACCGGCTGCAAAACCAGCTGGTCGCGTTGACCGCACAGCGCGATCAATGGCAGCGTCAGAGCCAGCAGAACCAGGAACAGCTGGCCGAGGCCGAATTCGCCCTGGAAGAGCAGGGCGCTGTGGTCGAACATGCGCAGCAAGTGCTGCAGCAGGCCAGCGACAAGCTGCCGCAACTGGAGCAGGACTGGCGCGCAGCGCAAGCCAGCACCACCGAATCACGCGCCAGGATCATGCAGGCGCAGCAACAGATCGAGCTCGAATCCGCCCATCAGCGCAATGCGTCGAACATCCTGAACGCACTGGCAGTCCGTCGCGAACGGCTGGCGCAAGAGAAAAGCGGCCTGCAGATGCCGGACAGCACGCATCTGGCCGACCTGAAAATGCAGCTGGAAGAAAAACAGGCGGCGCTGGAAGAGGCGGCGCAGCAACTGGAAATCGCCCAGGAACGGCAGCCGGCGCTGGAACAGGAGCGCAGCGATGCGCAGGCGCAAGTCAATCTTGAAGCCACCAGCAACGCCCAACTGGAGGCGCGCTTGCAGGCGCAGAAGCAGTTGCAGGAAAAGGTCCAGAGCCAGGGCAAGGTACAGCCCTGGCTCGACAAGCACGGCCTGGGCGAATTGTCGCGCCTGTGGCAGAAAATGCAGATCGAGCAGGGCTGGGAGCCCGCGCTGGAGTCGGTGCTGCGCGAGCGCATTTCCGCGCTGGAGGTATCGAACCTGGACTGGGCCAAGGCTTTTTTTGGCGATGCGCCGCCGGCCAAACTGGCGTTTTTTTCACCGAATATTACCGCGCAGCCGAGCGAGGATGCGCGCGCCGGATTCAAGCCGCTACTCGGCCTGCTGCAGCTCAATGACCCCGGTTTGCGCGCGCTGCTGCAGGATTGGCTACATGGTTTCTTTGTGGCCGACGATGCCGCCAGTGCATTTTCGCAGCGCGATGAATTACCGTTGGGCGCCTGTTTCGTGACCCGGCAAGGGCATATGATAGGCCGCGCCGGCGTGCGCTTTTATGCTGCCGATTCCGAACAGGACGGGATGCTGGCCCGCCAGCAAGAGATAGAGAACCTCGGCAAGCAGTTGCGCGCCCAACAATTGCTGGCAGAACAGGCCAGATCGCGGGCGGTGCGCGCCGATGCGGCGCTGTCGCAAGCGGCGCGGCAATTGCAGGACAGCCGCCACAGCGTCGGCAGTCTGACGCAAGCGATACATGGCTTGCAGATGGAAATCGTCAAGTTATCCGAAGTGCAGGAACGCTTCCAGCAGCGCAGCGGTCAAATTGCCGGCGATCTGGCTGAAATTGCCGAGCAGGAAGCCGAGCAGCAACAGATCCGGGTCGAATCCGAAGCCCGGTTTGAAGAACTGGACGCCGCGCTGGCGGAGTTGCAAGGTGCGCACGAGGACGGCCAGAGCACTTATCTGGAACAGGAGCTGCAACTGGCTGACGCCAGGCAGCGTTTGCGGGAACTGGAACGGGCCGCACAGGATGCGGTATTTGCCGAAAAGTCGCAGCGCAGCAAGATGGATGAACTGCAACGCAATATTGCGACCGCGCTGGAACAGTCGTCGCAACTGGCGATGACGATGCAGCAAGGTGCGCTGGAACTGGAAACCCTGAACGATCAGACCGCCGACGCCGGCTTGCAATCGCTGCTGGACAAACGCAGCGAGCAGGAGCGTGCGTTGTCGGACGCCCGCCATGAACTCGACCAGATCACCCAAAAAATGCGCCATCTGGAAGATGCACGTACGCAAAGCGAGCGCAACCTGCAGCCGCAACGCGATAAGATCATGGAACTGCAGTTGAAGGAGCAGGCCGCGCGCCTGAATCAGGAGCAGTTTTCCCAGCAATTGCGGGAAGCCGATGCCGATGAGGCCGCGCTGAGCGCCAAACTGCAGCCGGATCTGCGGCCGTCCTATCTGCAGGGTGAAGTCACCCGACTGGCCAATGCGATTGCCGCCTTGGGCGCAGTCAATCTGGCCGCACTCGACGAGTTGGCGCAGGCAGCTGAGCGCAAGAATTTTCTGGATGCCCAGAATGCCGACCTGACCGAGGCCATCGATACGCTGGAAGACGCGATTCGCCGCATCGACAAGGAAACTCGCGAGCTGTTGCAGGAGACTTTCAATCAGGTCAACACCCATTTTGCCGAATTGTTCCCGATCCTGTTCGGCGGCGGCCAAGCCAGGCTGATGATGACAGGCGATGAAATTCTCGATTCCGGCGTGCAGGTGATGGCGCAGCCGCCCGGCAAGAAAAATGCAACAATTCACCTTCTTTCCGGCGGGGAGAAGGCCTTGACAGCAACTGCACTGGTGTTTTCAATGTTCCAGCTCAATCCCGCCCCGTTTTGCCTGCTCGACGAAGTCGATGCGCCACTGGATGATTCGAATACCGAGCGTTTCTGCAACATGGTCAAACGCATGTCCACGAATACCCAGTTTCTGTTCATCTCGCATAACAAGATCGCGATGGAAATGGCGCAACAACTGATCGGCGTTACGATGCAGGAACAAGGGGTATCCCGTATTGTGGCGGTGGACATGCAGTCCGCAGCCAATTTCGCATTAGAGGGCCAAGCCGCATGACAGACTTACAAATCAGCTTAATCGCCATCGGCGGCACCATCGTTGTCGGTGTCATCTCGTATAACAAATGGCAGGAATACCGGGCCAGAAAGAGTATTGAGCGCCATTTTTCCAACGATCACGACGACGTCCTGATGCAGCCTTCTGCAGCCGCCGACGGCGCTTCGAATGCACGCCATGAACCCGGATTTTCCATGCCAGCTGACGACCCTGCAGTCACGGACCAAGCGGCTGAGGCTGTTGCCGCGGACGCGCAAGCAGCGCTGCCGGCGCAGGATCTGCCGGTCGATCCGCTGATCGATTGCAATATTCCGCTGATGCTGGAAGGCGTAGTGCACGGCGCGCAGATATTGCCGGCGCTGCAGGCGCTGACGCACATCGGCAGCAAGCCGATTCACTTCATCGGACTGAACCAGAATCAGGTTTGGGAAGCGGTGCGCAACGGCGGCATTTACAGCGCGCTGCAAGCCGGCGTGCAACTGGCCAACCGCAGCAGCGCATTGACTGAACTGGAGTATTCCGAGCTGGTGACGCGGCTGCGCGCGGTGGCCGATCAGCTGGGCGCCGAACCCGATGTGCCCGATATGGCCGAAGTGGTCGATATTGCACGCGAGCTGCATCGCTTCATCGCCGAGCATGACGCACAGCTGGGCATCAATATCCACACCAATGGCGCACCATGGGCGCTGAACAGCCTGCACACGATGCTGGAAAAACAGGGCTTCGAGCTGCGCGCCGACGGCCGCCTTGGCATGCCGGACGGCGACGGCGGCAATCTGTTCCTGCTGTCAACCAATGCCACTCCGGGCGCCGCAACCACGGCCCGGCTCACCTTGCTGCTGGAAGTGCCTTGCGTGGCGCCGCTACGCGACGGTTTCGGTGCGATGACGGCTTGCGCCAAGCTGCTGGCCGCCAAACTGGGCGGATCGGTAGTCGATGACGGTAGCCAGATTCTGTCCGATGAAGCGCTGGCCGACATCGCCGCCCAGGTCGCCGCATTTTACGACGACATGGAGGCGGCGGAAATTCCGGCCGGATCGAACCGGGCGCAGCGCCTGTTTCAATGATGGCTGCCGATTTGCTTTCCGCGCCAAACGGAGGCCCCGGCAACGCTGCCTCCGTTCCTGATCCTGCAGACTGGCAGGCGCGCGCGGTTTGGCTGCGCGCCGAGCTGGACCGACACAACATCGCCTATTATGTGTTCGATCGGCCGACCATCCCGGACGCGGAATACGACAAGCTGTTTGGCGAACTGCAGGCGCTGGAAGCCGCGCATCCCGAACTGATCTGCGCGGACTCGCCGACCCAGCGCGTCGGCGCTGCTCCGCTCGGCCAGTTTCCGCAAGTCACGCATTCGGTGCTAATGCTGTCGCTGAACAACGGTTTCAACGAAACCGACGTCATCGCCTTCGACCGTCGCGCCAGAGAAGCGCTGGCGAAGAGTCATAGCCAGCAGGAAATCGAATATGCGACCGAGCTCAAGTTCGACGGCCTGGCGATCAACCTGCGCTATGAACACGGCGTATTCACCCAGGCAGCCACGCGCGGCGATGGCGCCACCGGCGAGGACGTCACCGAAAATGTCCGCACCGTGCGCGCCATTCCGCTGCGGCTGGGCACCGGCGCGCCACCGGCGCTGATAGACATCCGCGGCGAGGTATTGATGTACAAGACGGATTTCGCCCGCCTCAATGCGCGTCAGCGCGCAGCCGGGCTGAAGGAATTCGCCAATCCGCGCAATGCCGCCGCCGGCAGCCTGCGCCAGCTCGATTCGCGCATCACGGCGCGGCGCGCACTGCGCTTTTTTGCCTACGGCATTGGCGCACTGGAAGGCGCCGCTTTACCGTCGACCCATTCCGCCCTGCTCGACTGGTATTGCAGCATGGGAGTACCGGTCTGTATCGAGCGAACTACATGCGTCGGCGCAGATGGCTTGCTGGAGTATTTTCATAATATCGGGCAAAAACGCGCACAATTGCCGTATGACATCGACGGCGTGGTGTACAAGGTGAATGCAGTTGCCGAGCAGCAGAAACTGGGCTACGTGTCGCGCGCGCCGCGCTTTGCGCTGGCGCACAAGTTCCCGGCCGAAGAGGCGCTGACGGTGGTCCAGGAGATTGAAGTCCAAGTCGGGCGCACTGGCGCGATCACGCCGGTGGCGCGGCTGGCGCCGGTGTTCGTCGGCGGCGTAACGGTGACCAATGCGACGCTGCATAACGAGGATGAAGTCAACCGCAAGGATATCCGCATCGGAGACACCGTCATCGTGCGGCGCGCCGGCGATGTGATACCGGAAGTAGTGGCCTATGTGCCGGAGCAGCGGCCGCAGCATGCGCGCCGTTTCGTCATGCCCGGAAAGTGCCCGGTGTGCGGTTCACCCATCGTCCGGCTGGAAGATGAAGCGATAGCGCGCTGTTCCGGCGGCTGGATCAAGTGCGCGGCCCAGCGCAAGGGCGGCTTGCAGCATTTTGTATCGCGGCGGGCGATGGATGTCGAGGGCTTGGGCGAGCAGTTGATCGATCAGTTAGTCGACCGGCAAATCGTCACCACCGCAGCCGACCTGTACAAACTGGGCTTGGCCGCGCTGGCCGCGCTCGACCGCATGGCCGACAAGTCGGCCCGGAACGTGCTGGATGCACTGGAAAAATCGAAGTCAACCACGCTGGCGCGCTTCGTTTACGCACTGGGTATCCGGCATGTCGGCGAAGCCACCGCCAAGGCGCTGGCCAGCCATTTCGGCACGCTGGATGCGTTGCTGCAGGCATCCAAGGCGCAATTGCTGGAAGTGGCCGACGTCGGCCCGGTGGTGGCAGACTCCATTATCGAGTTTTTTGCCGATCCGCTGAATATCGAACTGATGGCACAGTTGCGCGCGGCCGGTGTGCACTGGAAAGAAAACAGCACCGCCGAAGCCAGGCACCGGCCATTGCTGGGGCAGACGTTCGTGCTTACCGGCAGCATGCCGACGCTGACGCGCGACGTGGCCGCTGCGATGATAGAGGCGGCGGGCGGCAAAGTCGCGGGTTCGGTCTCCAAGAAAACCAGCGTGGTGGTGGCCGGCGCGGAAGCCGGCAGCAAGCTGGCCAAGGCGCAGGAACTGGGGATTACGATTATCGATGAGGCCGGCCTTTTGGACCTGCTGCAGCAGTCATAAGAAAACCATGAAAAAAATCAGAAAAGCGGTGTTTCCGGTTGCCGGCCTGGGCAGCCGTTTTTTGCCGGCCACCAAGGCGCAGCCGAAGGAGATGCTGCCGATTGTCGACAAGCCCCTGATCCAGTACGCAGTCGAGGAAGCGGTCGCGGCCGGCATCACCGACATGGTATTCGTCACCGGGCGTAACAAGCGCGCGATCGAAGACCATTTCGACAAGGCGTACGAGATGGAGGCCGAACTGGAGGCGGCCGGCAAGGATGACTTGCTGGCGCTGGTGCGCGGGGTGATTCCGCCCCATATTCACTGCATCTTCATACGCCAGCCGGCGCCGCTGGGGCTGGGGCACGCGGTGCTGTGCGCGCGCCCGGTGATCGGCGACGAACCGTTTGCGGTGTTACTGGCTGACGACCTGATGGATGCCGACTACGGCCAGCCATCCGTGATGACGCAAATGACCCGGCTGTATGCGGCCGAGCAGGCCAGCATCGTTGCGGTGCAGGACGTGCCGCGCGCATTCACGCAGCAATACGGCATCGTCAGCGGCGCGCCGTACCGCGAGCGGCTGGAAAGAATGTCCGGCATCATTGAAAAGCCAACGCCGGAGCATGCGCCATCGACGCTTGCTGCGGGCGGCCGCTATATACTATCGAACCGGATCTTCGATTACCTGGAGCGCCAGGATAAAGGCCTGGGCGGCGAGATCCAGTTGACCGATGCGATCGCCCGGTTGCTGCAAAGCGAGCCGGTGTATGCGTACCGCTATGCTGCCACCCGCTACGATTGCGGCTCCAAACTGGGCTACCTGCAAGCCAGCGTCGCGTTGGGCTTGAAGCATCCGGAAACAGCTGCGGCATTTGCCGGCTATCTGCGCAGTCTTTCGTTTTGATGGAGATCAGATCACTATGATTCGGCCAATTCTGAAAATGGGCGACCCGAGGCTGCTACGCAAAGCGGAGCCGGTGACGCACTTTGCTATCCCCGCGCTGGATGAACTGATTGCCGACATGTTCGACACCATGCATGCGGCCCAAGGCGCCGGGCTGGCGGCACCGCAGATCGGGATCAACCTGCGGCTGGTGATCTTCGGCTTCGGGACAAATTCCCGCTATCCGGACGCGCCGGCAGTGCCGGAAACGGTTTTGATCAATCCGCAACTGACGCCGCTATCGGAGGAAATCGAGGACGGCTGGGAAGGCTGCCTGTCGGTGCCTGGTCTGCGCGGCATGGTGCCGCGCTGGAAAATGCTGCATTACGAAGGTCTTGACCAGTTCGGCAAGCGCATCAGCCGCGAGGTGGACGGCTTCCATGCCCGCGTGGTGCAGCATGAATACGATCATCTCGAAGGCATCCTGTACCCGATGCGCATCACCGACATGACGCAGTTCGGCTATGTGGATGTGCTGTTTCCCGAACTGGACGCCGATAACGACGAATGATTATGTTGGAGAGCGGCTGCCGGCGATTGCAGCCGCTTTTCCAGTCGAGTTTGGCGTGATATTTATACTGCAGTTGGTATTTTTAAATGCCGTATATAAGATATGCGGGAAGTAGGGTATTTTTTATGATACTCCATGTTTCAGTCCTTGTGTTCCGATAGATCCGCTGCGGTGTTCACTGTACGTAGGTGCGAATTCATTCGCACGCTTTACTATTCCATGCGAACTTGTGCGAATGAATTCGCACCTACGGCGCTGCTGTTTGCTGGACAAGTGTATTTGTATCAGAATTGCTCGTCAGCACGCAGGTAGCGCCATTCGCCGGTCGGCAAGTCGCCTAGCGTGACGTTGCCTATGCGCACCCGCTTCAGGCCCAGCACTTTCAGCCCGACGATGTCGCACATGCGGCGAATCTGCCGTTTTTTGCCTTCGCGCAGGGTAAAGCTGAGCTGATCCTCGTTTTGCCATCTCACCTTCGCCGGCAACAGAAGTTTGCCGTCGAGCATCAGGCCGTGATTCAGGCGTTTTAGCTGGTCGTCCGGCAACTTGCCCGGCTTGCCGTATTGCACCCTGACCAGATATTCCTTCTCGACGCTGGTGTCGGCGCCGATCAAGTGCTTGGCGATACGGCCATCCTGCGTCAAGACCAGCAAGCCGACCGAATCGATATCCAACCGTCCGGCGGCCACCAGGCTGCGCAATTGGGTCGGGTGGAATTTTTCCGGCGCGCCGTCTTCTTTCCAGCGCGTTTCCGCCTTCACCAGTGCGATCGCAGGGGTATAGCCATCCTCGGCCTGACCGCTGACGTAACCCATCGGCTTGTTGATCAGTATCGTGACGCGTTTGGATTGTTCGGCACTGGCCTGGCGTTCGACCGAGATTTTCTGCTGCGGCAAGACTTTGCTTCCCAGCGTCGAAACGACCACGCCATCGACGCGGACCCAGCCGCGTTCGATCCACGCGTCGGCTTCGCGCCGCGAGCAAAGACCCAGTTCAGACATGCGTTTGGATAAGCGGAGGGGTTCAGACATGGCGATAAGTATAAATTTCGGTTGTGTGCAGGGCGGCAGAATGCGAAAACCCCGATCGGAGGCGCGTAATTATACGTCCATCGTTATACGCGCAGTGCTTCCAGTAAATCGGTTTCGAGCTGGATCTGGGTTCTGGCGTTGTTCAGCGGCGGACCGTCTATCAGGAAAACGTCTTCGACGCGCTCGCCCAGCGTCATGATTTTTGCCAGCTGCAGATTCACCTTGTACTTGGCCAGCACAGTCGCAATCGCATACAGCAAACCGTTGCGGTCGTTGGCGGAAACCGACAGCAGATAATACTGGCCGCGCTCATCCGGGCGCAAATCGACGGTAGGCTTGATCGGAAATGTGCGCGACAGGCGCGACAGGCGGCCTTTGCTCGGCGCCGGCAGCGGCGTCGTGCTCTGCAGCAGTTCGGTGAGCTCGTGCTCTATCAGATTGATGATGTCGCGGTAATTATTGGCAAAAGTCGGCTCCGTGACGAGAAAGGTGTCGAGCGCGTAACCGTGCCGGGTGGTGTGAATCTTGGCGTCGAGAATGCTGAAATTCTTGTGATCGAAATAACTGCAGATGCGGGCGAACAGATCGGGCTGATCCCTAATGTAGACCGTCACCTGCAAGCCTTCGCCGATCGGCGCCAGCCGGCTCTTGACGATAGGCACCGGGCTGTCGATCTTGTCGTACAGTGACCGGGTTTGCCATGCGATATCGGCGGCATCGCTGCGCAGGAAGTAGGCAACATCGAGCTTTTTCCAGAGCGCTTCGTGCGCGTTGGCCGGCAAGCCATACAGGCGCAGCGTCTTCAGCGCATTTTCCTGCCGGTTCCTGAATTCGCGGTCGGTCGAGGGCGATTCGCCACCCAGAACCCGCAACGTCAGTTGGTACAGGTCTTCGAGCAGCTTGCCTTTCCAGGCATTCCAGACTTTGGGACTGGTGCCGCGGATGTCTGCCACAGTCAGTAAATATAGCGCAGTCAGATGACGCTCGTCTGTTACCGTTTTGGCAAAGCTGCGAATCACATCGGGGTCCGACAAATCCTTCTTTTGCGCAACTTGCGACATGGTCAGATGATTTTCGACCAGGAAAACGATCAACTCGGTGTCCACTTTGCTCAAGCCGTGATCCTTGCAGAATTTTGCGGCATCGACCATTCCCAGCTTGGAATGGTCGCCGCAGCGGCCTTTTGCGATATCGTGGAACAAGGCTGCGACATACAACAACCAGGGCTGAGCGAAGTTGCCCATCAACTGGCTGCAGAACGGGTATTCGTGCGCATGCTCGGTCATCGTGAAGCGCCGCACGTTGCGCACCACCATCAGGATATGCTGGTCCACCGTATATACATGGAACAGATCGTGCTGCATCCGGCCTACGATGCGCCTGAAGTTGGGCAGATAACGGCCCAGAATGCCGGTCTGGTTCATCTGCCGCAGCGCATGCGTAATCCCCTGCGGCGCCTTCAGAATGGCAAGAAACAGTGCCCGGTTGCCCGGATCGCGCCGGAAGCCGTCATCGATCTCGAAGCGCGCATGCCACAGCGCGCGCAAGGTGCGCGCGGTCATCCCTTCCAGGTCGGAGTGCTGGGTCAGCAGCAGGAATACCTCCAGCATCGCCGATGGACTGGTTTCGAAGGTGTCGTTTTGCGCGATATCGATGAAACCATTGACTTCATTAAAGCGTTCGTTGATTGCGCGTGAGGCGATCGGCAGCGGAAATAGCTGCACCTCGATGTTTTGCAGCAGTATGGTGTTGAGCTGTGTCACAGCTTTTGCGGCCCGATAATAGCGCTGCATCAGGAATTCGCTGGCCCGGCAGGCGTCGGTGGTGACGAAGCCGAAGGTCTGCGCGATCGGCGTTTGCACATCGAATAGCAAGCGGTCTTCACGCCGGCCGGCATGGATGTGCAGGCGGATGCGGATATCGGTGAACGCGCGTTCCTTCTGCCTTAGTTGGCGTGCCTCGGTGGCCGTGATCAAGTCTCTTTCAGCCAGTTCGCCCCAGGAATTGCCCAGGCCGGCCGCTTTTGCAACCCACAGGATGACCTGCAAATCCCTTAAACCGCCTGGACTTTCCTTGCAGTTCGGCTCCAGGCTGTACGGCGTGTCTTCATATTTCGCATGGCGCTGGTGCAGTTCGAGCATTTTGGCCTGAAAAAAAGCCTGCGGATTCATCGCCGCCATATACCGTGCTTGGAGAAACTGAAACAACTTTTTATTGCCGGTCACCAGCCGAGCTTCCAGCAGGCCGGTCTTGACCGTGATGTCGGCGTCGGACTCGCTCAGGCATTCGTCGATGGTGCGGATGCTGTGGCCGATCTCCAGCCCGATGTCCCACAGTAGCTGTACCAGTTGTTCCAGCTTGGACCGGAGTTGCGGATCGGGCGCGGATGGCAGCAATATGAGCAAATCGACATCGGAACAGGGGAATAACTCGCCCCGGCCGTATCCTCCAACGCCAACCAGGGCTACCGAAGCGGGCAGCGCAAGCGCCTGCCAGGCGTGTATCAGTGCGGCATCGACATTCTTGCGCAGTGTCTTCAGAAGCTTGTCAGGTTTGCCATCCGACTGGAATGCCAGAATCGCGGTTTGCCGCTCCGACTTCAGTTGCTGCTTCAGTGTTGCCGCAAGCGATACCATGTTCAGGCAGTAATCTGGCTGGCTGGCGCATTCGTTATAAATGCCGGCGGCGGTGGCATGCCGGCAGATACGGTGAGTACTTCATAGCCTGTTGCGGTCACCAGAATCGTATGCTCCCATTGTGCGGAAAGACTGCGATCCTTGGTTTTAATGGTCCAGCCGTCGCCCATTTCGCGAATTTCACGCCGTCCGGCATTGATCATCGGCTCGACGGTGAAAATCATGCCCGGCGCGAGCTCTTCCAGCGTGCCGGGGCGGCCGTAGTGCAGAACTTGTGGTTCTTCATGGAACACCTTGCCAATGCCGTGGCCGCAGAATTCGCGCACCACGCTGTAGCCGGCCTTCTCTGCGTGCTGTTGGATGACGAAACCGATATCGCCCAGATGCGCACCGGGCTTGATTTGGGCGATGCCCAGCCACATGCATTCATAGGTAATCAGGCTCAGGCGCCGGGCCAGGATCGATGGCTCGCCGACAAAAAACATGCGGCTGGTATCGCCGTGATAGCCATTCTTGATGACCGTGATGTCAAGATTGATTACATCGCCATTCTTGAGCACCTTGTCGCCCGGTATTCCATGGCATATAACGTCGTTGACCGAGGTGCAAATGGCTTTCGGGTAAGGCGTGTAGCCCGGCGGGCAATAATTTAGCGGGGCTGGAACCGTGCCTTGCACGTTGACCATGTATTCATGGCAGAGACGATCGAGTTCGCCCGTGGTCACGCCGACCTTGACATGGGGCGTAATGAAGTCGAGGACTTCTGCGGCGAGCTTGCCGGCGATACGCATGCCTTTGATATCGTCAGCAGTTTTAATTGAAATGGAAGACATAGAGGTGCAATAAGCGTAAATAGCTTGGGGTTCGATTAAAACAGGATTATAGACGAGGCAGCAATTATTTACCCGGAGGAGGCTCGTTACGTCAGGGCAAACGCATCAAATGACCAACGGGCATAAACCAAGAACGTCTGCAAGGTATTGATCATGGAGCGCAGCATAGAGACGTTTTTTCGGAATGCTACGCTTCATCGAGGTGTCTTGTCGCAAGAGGTTCATGGTGATTTTTCTGATGATGTTGAAATTTTCAGCAGCGTGACCGGTGCGAATTCGACTGGCGTCTTCTTTAAACGAAACATCCAGGCACCAATGCAGTTTGTTTTCAATGCCCCAATGGGCTCGAATAGCATTGCCGATCTGCTTTGAGTCCGGTTCGAGGGAGCTGATATAAAACCGTCGTTCGCTGGTGCGTTTCTCGCCGATCTCACGGATGGATTCCACCATGATCATGCTCTTTAATCCACTCCAGGCCCCAACCTGTTCCAGATGCCCTGACGATAGCGCAATGACGCGGCGCGACTCAATGCGTCCGTGCTCTTTTTCGCAGGTTTCATGCGGCCTTGCTTCTAACGCCTGGTACTGATACTGCTCGGCGATTTCAAAGAACTCGCCCACCTGCTCATGCAACTTGCCATGATTGCCTTTCAAGGCCAGCACGTAGTCGGCACCTTGTTCATTAATCGCCTTGGCAATATCCGTTTGGCAGCCCATCGAATCAATCGTCACGATGCTGCCTTTCAAATCGAGCATGGCAAGCAGCTCGGGGATCGCCGTGATTTCATTGGATTTCTCTTCTGTCTTGAGCTGTCCCAGGGTGATGCCCTGAGCACTGGCAAATGCACTGACCATATGAATCGCCTTCTTGCCCAGACGATGATGGTGGGAACCCCGCATGGTCTTGCCGTCGATGGCGACCACTTGCCCGACAAGCGAGCCGCAGATGGTCGACACCCACCGGGTAAAGCATGCCTGAAACGTTGTACTGTTCATGGCGGCAAAGAGCCGGCCGATCGTATCGTGGGAGGGGATGCCGTTTTTCAACGGAATATATTGCCGCAACCAATCGAGCTTTGCTTCCCCCCACATTTCAACCG
>JAUYNR010000022.1 GCA_030698225.1 Oxalobacteraceae bacterium
CGGACTCACCAATAAATACTGGCAGTAATCGAGTCGGCTTGGGCGTTTTGGCATGACCAGAACTTTACGCAACCGCTCTCATCTTTAGGTTTACGTCATTACATCTTGTTACATTTATATGTTTTTTGCGTAAGTCCTAAAAGTAAGTCTATTGACAGGTTGAAATGTTAAAATTTCCTTGAGCAAAGATATCTGCACCGTGCTCCTCAGGCTTGGCCGGCGCCGGAAGAGATGCATGGCACGACCATCCTGTTTTACCTATCGTAAAGGAAATCCATGGAGCCGCAAGGAACCGATCTGGACATCACCACTTTTCTCGTCGCCTCGATCCACGACATGAAAAATTCGCTCAGCGTCATGAACGCCTTGCTCGAAGATGCGGTCCGCCTGGTGGAAGACCCGGACAGTCCGGCCGGCAAGCAGCTCGGACAAGCCATTTACGAGTCGCAACGCATCAACGACAACCTGATCCAGCTGGTCGCCCTGTACAAGATCAATGAAAAATTCTACCCTTTCGACGCACTGCAGCATGACGTCGCTGATTTTGCCGACGAAGCCATCGCCAGGGTGGCGCCGCTGGCCGGATTCCGCGGCGTGCGCGTCAGCCATGATTGCCCGCCCGGGCTGCTCTGGTACTTCGATCGGGAACTGATATTCGGCGCCGTCATGCAGGCACTGCGCAACGGCATGCGCTATACGAGCAAGCAGGTGCACCTGAGCGTGACGATCGAAGACGAGATGCTCAAATTCCGCGTCGAAGACGATGGACCGGGCTATCCGACGCATATGCTGGTAGCGCAGCCCCACCCCAACCAGGGGATCAGCTTTGCCACCGGCAGCACCGGACTGGGCCTGTATTTTTCAACGGTGGTGGCCCGACTGCACCACAATCGCGGCCGCATCGGGGAAACCCGGCTGGACAACGGCGGCGCCTTGGGCGGCGGCGTCTTCATCATGAATCTGCCTTAGGAAACAATCATCATGCTGCAATCATCACCTTCGTTCGACAAGGCTGAATTCGTCAGCAAGCGCTTCCTGATCGTGGACGATTTCGACGGCATGCGCAACCTGTTGCGCGACCTGCTCAGGCGCTGCGGAGCGCGTCAGATCGATATCGCTGCCACCGGCAACGAGGCGCTGGCAGCGCTCAACCGCAACAAATACGATATCGTCTTGTGCGACTACTATCTGGGCATCGGCAAGAACGGCCAGCAGGTTCTGGAAGAAGCGCGCCACAAGAACCTGATCGGTTCATCCACCATCTGGGCCATGATCACGGCCGAAAAAACCGCCGACATGGTCATGGGCGCAGTCGAACATCAGCCCGACGATTACCTGATCAAGCCGCTGACCGAAGCGATGCTGCAGATACGGCTGTCCAGACTGACTGCCAAGAAGGCCGCCTTGGGCACCATCGAGGCCGCAATCCGGGGCAAGGAATATCTAAAAGCGATTGATTTATGCGAACACTTGCTCCAGGGAAAAAGCGGCGACACCAGCCTGGTCAGGCAGCGCTGCGAGCTGCTGATGCTGGTCGGAAAATTTGACGACGCCCAAGCCGCTTACGAAAAGCAGCTGGCGATACGCGACTCAGCATGGGCCAAGGCCGGACTGGCCAAACTGCATTTTCGCGAAGGCAAGTACGCCAAGGCCAGAGACTTGCTGCAGCAGGTGCTGGACGACAACCGCAACTATCTGGAAGGCTACGACTGGCTGGCCAAGACACAGGGCCGCCTGGGGGAATGGCAGGATACCGAAACGCTGTTGGTGCGCGCCGCCACATTGTCACCCAACTCGGTCCAGCGACAGCTGGCGCTGGGCGAGGCGGCGCTGCACAACAAGCACCTGGAGCTGGCCGAACAGGCATACAGCAAGGTGCTGAGCCTGGGCAGCAATTCCGACATCAAGACGCCCCAGCCTTATCTCGGACTAGCCAGGGTATATACGGAAAAAAGCCAAAAGAAGGAGGCACTGGCGATATTGGGCCGGCTCGCCCATGAAGTCGAAGGCGACACGGCACAACTGCAAGCCAGGGCCGCCGAAGTGCGCGTCTTCCACAAGACCGGCGACACGATGGAAGCCCAGCGCCTGGCGCAGGAACTGTCGGCCCAGATACAGGGCGGCGCGCACGACATGCCGCCTGCTGTCACGCTGGAACTGGCGGAAGCCTTCATGGATATAGGCAACAGGGATGTCGGCAGCCAATTGCTGCAGTTCGTGGTTCGCAACCACTACGAGGACGAAGCGCTGAGCCGGCGCGCCCAGGACATTTACAGGACGGCCGACATGGGCGACGAAGGGGCGGCCATCATCGAAACCACCCGCAACCAATCGATCGAGACCATGGACCAGGGCGTGCGCCTGTCCAGCCAGGGCAAGATCGAGGAAGGCATCGAAGTATTGCAGCAAGCCCGCGTCCTGATGCCGAATAATCCGCGTCTGCTGCTCAATCTGGCTTACCTGCTGATCAAGCAGATGGAAAAAACCGGCTGGCACCACGCGATGTCCAATGAAGCCAGAAAGCTGATCCTGATTGCGCGCCGCTATGCGGTGGACGACCAGCGTTGCGGCCAGCTGCTGGCGAAGCTGGAAACGCTGGGCTAGTTGGCAACCTTGTCAGTAGGAAAGCGCAAGGATTCGCGCAACAAATAACCCATCGGCATATTCATATTCGTGCCTTTCGGGCCAATCGGACGCGTAAACCAGCGCTCGTAAAGACGATTAATTTCGCCGTCGGCAATGATGCGCAACATTTCACGTTCGACCATCTTTCTAAAGTCGGCATCGTCTTTGAGCAACATGATCGCATAGGGTTCGACCGACAAGGTGTCGCCGACAATTGACAGCGCGGCCGGATGTTTGGCAGCGGCGCGCAGGCCGTACAACAGCACATCGTCCATCGGAAATGCATCGGCATGGCCCTGCTCGACCATTCTGAACGAATCCACATCCGAGCTCCCTTCCAGCAACTTCACATGCAATGCCCGCACATTGCTGCGATCATTGAGCAATTTGATGGCGGTCGTGCTTTTCGTGGTGACTACGGCTTTATCCCTCAGATCAGGCCAATTCCTGATGCCCGCACCGGTACGGACCAGCATGCGCACGCCGGAAAAGAAATGCGGTATGGTGAAATCGAATTTTTTGCGGCGCTCTGCATTATTGGTTGTCGTGCCGCACTCCAGATCAGCTTTTCCGTCGGCAAGGGAAGTAAAGCGCGATGCGGTATCGACCGCAAGGAATTGCACCTTCAGATTCGGCAGCTTGAGTTCCCGCATGACCGCATCGGCCACCTTCACGCATAAATCGACTGCATAACCGCTTACCTGCTGGCTCTCATCCACATAAGAAAATGGCTCCGACGCGGGACTATACGCAATAACGATAGTTCTGGTGTCCGGTATTTTGGCCAGGGTATCAACCGAGTACGGCCGGCTCTTCTCACAGGTCGCCTGAAAAATCAGATGCTGGATGCATACTTATTGCCGGTGCGCACTGCCTCCATGATATTTCTTACCGGAACCTCATCCTTACCTGAGATCAGCATCAGGCAGCGCCGGCGCTGCCTCAGCGGGGAAAAACTGGCGTTCCTGCAGTGGCGGCTCATACGGACGTTCGCCGCCGCCCTGCTGATCCGGCATATCGATCCCAGCCTGATTGCCGCTCGCACTGCCGGCGTCCATGTCGCGGCGCATCATCTGGTCTGTTGCAGGCACGTCATCTGGCTGTGCGTCATTGAGCTGGTCGACCCAATCCTCGGGGGGAGCTTCTGTCCTGACCGGCGGTGCTGCGCGCTTGCCGCCCGGGAACAGCGCACTGGCATCGATTTTCCGGGTGTTCAATGCGCTGCGGAAGAAGTCGCCCACTACCAGCACCGCGTTGTGTCCGCCCTGGCCCCAGTAATTGCTGCGCATGGTGACGCGCGCATCGTTAAAGCCGACCCAGGCGCCAGCCACCAGATTCGGGTGCATCAGGATGAACCAGCCGTCGGTGTTGTTTTGCGTGGTGCCGGTCTTGCCGGCGATGTCGGCGGCGATGCCGAAACGCGACTTGACCGCCTGGCCGGTGCCCTGATTGACCACGCCGCGCATCATGTCGATCAGTTCGACCGCGGATGCGGCCGACATCGCGCGCTGGCCCTGGGTGTTGAATTCGGCCAGCACTTTGCCGTTGCGATCGGTGATGCGTTTGATGAAGGCCGGTTTGCGGTATTCGCCCTGGGCCGCGATGGTCGAATATGCGGACACCATTTCCAGCAGGGTCACCGGGCTGGTGCCGAGCGCCAGCGACGGCACCGCTTCCAGCTTGCTCTGGTTGATGCCAACCGCTTTGGCCAGCTTGACGATGGCGGGCAGGCCGACATCCTGCATGACTTGCGCGGTGATGGTGTTTTTCGAATACACCAGGCCCTGGCGCAGCGTCATGGTCTTGCCGCTGGAACCCGACATGTCGGTTGGCCGCCAGACGCTGCCGTCGGCGGCGCGAATATCGACCACGCTATCCCGGTACGGACGATCGGGGCGCAAACCCCGCTCCAGCGCGGCGCCATACACGATAGGCTTGAAGGTCGATCCGGGTTGGCGCTCGGCTTGCGCCACATGGTCGAACTGGTCGCGCAGGAAGTCGCGGCTGCCGACCCAGGCCCGCACTTCGCCGCTGGTCGGATCGAGCGCGACGAAGCCGGCTTCCAGCCGCGTCTTGCTGGCGCGCAGTTGCGCGATGAAGCCGCGATCCGCCTGCAGTTTCCCGAATGCATCGGCAGCGCTGGCGCCGTCTTCCAGCGCCTGCCTGTATTCGGCCGATTCACGGATGAAGCCGTCCTGCAGCGCGCCATGGGTGTCCCAGAAATAGCGGAACGGCGCGACCTGCCGGCGCACGCCGGCATAGACGTTGGTCGAGGTCGACATCACGCCGCCCTCGCTGTGCGCCCATTCGACATCGGCGATGTTTTGCAGCGCATCGGCTTGCCGCTCTACCGCACGCAGCGCCGCCTTCTGCAATCCGGCATCGAGCGTGGTGTGGACGATCAGGCCGTCGAGCTGAAGGTCATAGTCGTTCTGGTCAGCCCATTCGATCATCCACTTGCGCACATGGGCGGTGAAATGGGTTTCTGCGCTGTCGGATGCTTCGTACTGGCGGTGAAATCGCACCCTGAGCGGCTTTTTCAGCAGCGACTTGTATTGCGCATCGCGCAGATGCCCGTGCTTGTGCATTTGACCCAGCACCACGTTGCGCCGTTCCAGCGCCCGTTCCGGGTTGAGCACCGGATTGTAGTAGTGGGTGCCTTTCAGCATGCCGACCAGGGTCGCGCTCTCCAGCACATTCAGCTTCGCCGCCGACTTGTCGAAATAGGTGCGCGCCGCCATTTCGATACCGAACGCGTTATACAGGAACGGCACCGTGTTCAGGTAGGTTTCGAGAATCTGGTCCTTGCTGTAGGCGCGCTCGATCTTGAAGGCGGTGACGATTTCCTTGAGCTTGCGGCTGATGCTGCGCGAGCGGCCGATCTCTTCCGGAAACAGATTGCGCGCCAGTTGTTGGGTGATGGTCGAGCCGCCCTGGGCGTCGCCGCCGATGGTATGCAAGATCGCGCCGGCGGTGCGCCGGAAATCGACCCCGTGATGCTGGTAAAAGCGGTGATCCTCGGTCGCGACCAGGGCCTGGATCATGTACGGGGAAACCTGTGCCAGCTTGATGCGCTCCTGCTGGCGCGGGCTGAAGTTGGCCAGCGCCACTCCGTCGGCCGACAGTATCGCGGTCGCCTGCGCGGTGCGCGCCTGCTGCAAATCCTTGATGCTGGGCGTGGTCGGGATCAGCACCAGAATGTACAAGAACAGCAAGCTGGCCAGCGCCGCACCAGCCAGGCCCACAAGCAGCACGCCGCGACGGCGCGGCGCCTGGCGCATCAGGTAAGCGTGCAAGCCGGCGAACCGGCGCATGCTGGCGGCGCGCAACTGCTGCGCGCGCTGGCGTAGCAGTGCCAGCAGGCGCGGCAGGAGTTTTTTTTCGTTCACGGTCTGACCTATCGGGTTTTCTGGGAAATCGGCTGTGCCGGGAGTTCGCGCACCGCGCGACGGTGCGCAGGCGGGTCGCGTTCGGGCAGCGAAGCATACACCAGAGTTAGTAGTGCAGGCCTCTGTGCCTGCATCGATGCAGGCACAGAGGCCTGCACTACTAATCTAATCGAAATAACTGCGCGCCATCTCATAGCGTTGCGCGTAGTAGCGGTTGTCGAGCCGGTCGATGCGCACCTTGCCGTTGCTCGATGGCGCATGGACGAAGCGCGCGTCGCCGATATAGATGCCGACGTGCGAGAACGGCCGGTTCAGGGTGTTAAAGAAAATCAGGTCGCCCGGCCGCACGCCGGAGCGATCGATTTCCCTGCCGCGCCGCGCAATATCGGCCGCGCTGCCGCTCACGCTTACGCCCGCTGCCTGGCGGTAGATATACGACACCATGCCGCTGCAGTCGAAGCCGGCATCCGGGTTCTTGCCGCCGAAGCGGTAACCGGTATCGATCAGGCCCAGCGCATAGAGCGCGACTTCGTTGCCTGTTTCGCTGACTGCCGGGCGCGCTTGCCGCTGCGGCAGCGCGCCGCAGGCTGCCAGCAGCAGGGCCAGGCAGAGCAGAAAGAATTTTAGCGGCAGGGTTTTCACGCGGAACTCCGTTCGGATGTATTGCAACGAGTGTAATGCTGGATCAAATAGCGGCCATTCGAGATTTGATGCCGATTAATACCGCTGCGCCATTTTTGTCTAATTCTTATAACAGATTAGGCGCATTCCGATATTACCGGCGCCCCCCTTTCCCTACACTGTCGGTCTGCGGCTAACGGCGGCAATGTTGCGCCTTGCCATTACGAATACTCAGATTAGAGGATGCCAAAATAAGAAATGATGCATGCCGAATACACAGAAACCGAACGCGAGATGTACGATCCGAACCGCTTGCTGGATGCCGTGCTTAAAAAAATGTGCTGGGACAACGATGCCACCCTGGCCCGCAAACTCAACGTCCACGCCAATGTGATTCACCGGATTCGATCCGGCACATTGCCGCTCGGAGCGTCGATGTTGATGTGGATGCAGGAAGCCACCGGCATGAGCATCGATGAATTGCGCCAGTTGATGGGCGACCGGCGCAGCAGATTGCGCTTGAGTTACGCCTGAGTTACGCCTAAGTTACGTTTAGAGCTGCGTTCAATGAAGTTGCCTGCAAGTTACGCTTGCAGGCGGTAGCGGCACAACCAGGCCAACAGGAGCGATCATGAAGGTGGACATATTCAAGAGGATGGAAAGCCGGAACCGCATTTCGTATCTAGCGGTGCCGCAGGGCAAGCCGCTGCCGCAAGAGGTCACCAACACCGATTGGCAGACTGCCGAACTGGATATCGACCTGGAAGAAGATACCGGCCCGCTGTTCAATCTGACGCTTGACGACGCGCTGGCGCAGATCGGCGAGAAAGGCTACGCGATCACGCACCTGCAGGATCAACAGCCGTAGCGCCACGATATTAGATACATCGCGCTGTATTTTCATGCTCCGCAGTATTCATAAGCGGGATGTCACGCATTTCTACCCATACTCCCACATTAGCCGAAGCTGCCCGCAAAGCGATAGCGGGCACCCGGGTGCCACATGGTGGCAACCGATGCGATGCGGTTGCCGGATTCGGTTGTGCGCCGCAGCACCAGGCAAGGCTCCTTCGCGTCGATGGCTAGCATCTCGGCGATTTCCCTGGGCGCGCTCAGCGCCTCGATGCCGTAGCGCGCACCCTGCAACGGCGCCGCGTGCATCAGGTATTCGTTCGGCGTGACGCTGGCGAAATCCTGCAGCATATAGTCCGGCGCCAGCGCCGGATTGACCCAGCGGTCCTCGACCTGGATCGGGATCTCATTTTCGAAATGCACGATGACCGAATGAAACAGCATTTGGCCGGCCGCCAGCCTGAACTGCAGTGCCAGCGCCTCGCCGGCCTTGCAGCGCTCCAGCTTGTGCAGTTCGCTGCGATGGCGGTGGCCGCGGGCGCGGATTTCGTCGGCGATGCTCTTGATTTCGACCAGCGTGGCCTGGTATTTCTGCGGCGCCACATAGGTGCCGGAACCCTGGATCCGGTGCAGCACCTGCTCCGAACTCAGCTCGCGCACTGCGCGGTTGACCGTCATCCGCGACACCGCGAACTGCTGCGCCAGCGCCGCTTCGGTCGGGATCACGTCGCCCTCCTTCCAGCGGCCCGATTGTATTTCCGCCAGGATGAAGTCCTTGATGCGCTGGAAGATCGGCACCTGCTGCACCTGCACCATTTGCTGTTGCTGTGTCAAACCACCCTCCCGGTGCTGTAGATGTTGCAAGGATTTTATCACCGCGAATATTTGTATCGTCAAATTACTTTTTATTGACTTAGTTGTATATACAAATTATTCTCTATCAAAATCTGTCAGCCCACCAGGAAACGCCATGCACACCGCACCCGACCAAGCATCTCCGATCGACGATCCGCGCTGGGATGCCAGCCGCGTGATCCGCGCCCCGCGCGGCCCCGAAAAAATCTGCAAGAGCTGGCAGGCCGAAGCCGCCTACCGGATGATCCAGAACAACCTCGATCCCGAAGTGGCCGAAAACCCGAAGCACTTGGTGGTATACGGCGGCATCGGCCGCGCCGCGCGCAACTGGGCCTGCTTCGACAAGATTCTGGAAGTATTGAAGGGACTGAACGACGACGAAACGCTGCTGATCCAGTCCGGCAAGCCGGTCGGCGTGTTCAAGACCCATGCCGACGCGCCGCGGGTGCTGATCGCGAACTCGAACCTGGTGCCGAAATGGGCGAACTGGGAGCATTTCAACGAACTCGACCGCAAGGGCCTGTTCATGTACGGCCAGATGACCGCCGGCAGCTGGATCTACATCGGCAGCCAGGGCATCGTGCAGGGCACCTATGAAACCTTCGTCGAAGCCGGCAAACAGCATTTCAACGACGACTGGGCCGGGCGCTGGATCCTGACCGCCGGCCTGGGCGGCATGGGCGGCGCGCAGCCGCTGGCGGCGACCTTGGCCGGCGCGGTGTCGCTGAACATCGAATGCCAGCAAAGCAGCATCGACTTCCGGCTGCGCACCCGCTATGTCGACCAGCAGGCCACCGACATCGACGATGCGCTGGCGCTGATCGCGCAGCACTGCGCGCGCAAGGAGCCTGTGTCGATCGCGCTGCTCGGCAATGCGGCCGAGATCCTGCCGGAACTGGTGCGGCGCGCCAATGCCGGCGGCGTCCGTCCGGACCTGGTGACCGACCAGACTTCCGCGCATGACCTGATCAACGGCTACCTGCCGATCGGCTGGACGGTTGCGCAGTGGAAAGCCGCGCAAAGCGACCCGAGCCAACATGCACGGCTGACTGCGGAGGCGGCGGCTTCCTGCGCCGCCCACGTGCAGGCGATGCTGGATTTCCATGCGATGGGGATCGCTACCGTCGATTACGGCAACAACATCCGCCAGGTCGCGTTCGACCATGGGGTGCAAAATGCATTCGATTTCCCCGGTTTCGTGCCGGCCTACATCCGTCCGATGTTTTGCGAGGGCAAGGGACCGTTTCGCTGGGTTGCGCTGTCCGGCGATCCGGAGGATATTTACAAGACCGATGCCAAGATCAAGCAGCTGTTTCCCGACAACAAGCACGTGCACCACTGGCTGGACATGGCGCGCGAACGGATCGCGTTCCAGGGCCTGCCGGCGCGGATTTGCTGGCTTGGCCTGGGCGAGCGCCACATCGCCGGGCTGGCTTTCAACGAAATGGTGCGCACTGGCGAACTGAAGGCGCCGATCGTGATCGGCCGCGATCATCTGGATACTGGCTCGGTCGCCAGCCCGAACCGCGAAACCGAAAGCATGCTGGACGGCACCGATGCGGTCTCCGACTGGCCGCTGCTGAATGCCTTGCTGAACACCGCCGGCGGCGCCAGCTGGGTTTCGCTGCATCACGGCGGCGGGGTCGGGATGGGGTATTCGCAACATGCGGGCATGGTGATCGTCGCCGACGGCAGCGACGCCGCCGCCCAGCGGCTGGAACGGGTGCTGATCAACGATTGCGGCTCCGGCGTGATGCGCCACGCGGATGCCGGTTACCAGTCGGCGGTGGCTTGCGCGAAGCGCAATCACCTGAATTTGCCGATGATAGATTGAATGATTGCCATAATTAAATGCACAACGATTCAGCGCTCTGCAGAAAAACTCCTAACCGAAGCAGTTTCGGTAGGAGCGCACCCGGGCGCGACCATCGGCAGCTTGTGCAAGCCGGTCGCGCCCGGGTACGCTCCTACAGCATACTAGAACAGTATTTTTCAAGTCACACTATGAGTATGCGGAAAACATCATGTTTTTAACCATACTCCCTATATTACGAATAACACGCCGGACCTCACTCAACGAAAGCATCGGATGACACAAGCCACTTTGACATTGGAACCCGGCCAATTCTCGCTGGCCGACCTGCGCGCCATCTGGGCCCGGCCGGCGACTGTGACGCTGGCCGCGGCCGCCTATCCTGCCATCCATGCCTCGGCCGCCGCGGTGCAGCGCATCGTCGCGCGCGGCGACGCCGCCTACGGCATCAACACCGGCTTCGGCATCCTGGCCAAGACCCGGATTCCCGACGACCATCTGGAACAGTTGCAGCGCAACCTGATCCTGTCGCATTCGGTCGGCACCGGCGAGCCGCTGCCGGATGCGGTGGTGCGCCTGATCATGCTGATGAAGGTCGCCAGCCTGGCGCGCGGCTATTCCGGCATCCGGGCGCTGGTGATCGACAGCCTGATCGCACTGGTCAACGCCGGCATCATGCCGCTGATCCCGGCCAAGGGATCGGTCGGCGCATCCGGCGATCTGGCGCCGCTGGCGCACATGACGCTGGCCCTGCTGGGCGAAGGCAATGTGCGGGTGAGTGGTAAAAACGGCGGTCAGATCGTTCCGGCGATGGAAGCCTTGAACAATGCCGGCATCGCACCGGTGGTGCTGGCCGCCAAGGAAGGTCTGGCGCTGATCAACGGCACCCAGGTTTCGACCGCGCTGGCCTTGCACGGCCTGTTCATGGCCGAGCGCATGCTGGAAGCCGGCAGCGTGGTCGGCGCCTTGTCCATCGATGCGGCCAAGGGCAGCGATGCGCCGTTCGACGCCCGCGTGCATGCGGTGCGCGGCCAGCCGGGGCAGATCGCGTCGGCAAAAATCTATCGCGAACTGCTGGCCGGCAGCGCAATCCGCAACTCGCATCTGGTGCAGGACGAACGGGTGCAGGACCCATACAGCCTGCGCTGCCAGCCGCAGGTCATGGGCGCTTGCCTGGACATCATCAACAATGCCGCGCGCACGCTGCTGATCGAAGCCAATGCGGTGACCGATAATCCGCTAATTTTTACTGATGGAGAACAGAGTGCGGTGATCTCCGGCGGCAATTTCCACGCGGAACCGGTGGCGTTTGCCGCCGATACGCTGGCGCTGGCGATGGCCGAAATCGGCGCGCTGTCGGAACGCCGGATCGCGCTGCTGATCGATGCCACGCTGTCCGGTTTGCCGCCGTTCCTGGTGCGCGAACCGGGCCTGAATTCCGGCTTCATGATCGCCCATGTGACCGCCGCCGCGCTGGCATCCGAAAACAAGTCGCTCGCGCATCCGGCCAGCGTCGACAGCCTGCCGACCTCGGCCAACCAGGAAGACCACGTCAGCATGGCGACCTTCGCCGCGCGCCGCCTGCACGAGATGGCGCACAACACCGCGACCATCGTCGGCATCGAACTGCTGGCGGCAGCGCAGGGGATCGACTTCCACCGGCCGCTGACCAGTTCGCCGGCGCTGGAAAAGGTCCATAGTCTGCTGCGCGCGCAAGTGCCGGTGTACGGCAGCGACCGCTTCTTCGCGCCGGACATCGAAGCCGCCAAACAGCTGGTGCTGAGCGGTGCGTTAAGCCAGGCCTGCGGCGAGGTATTTGCCGTGCTATACCGATAGGAAAACCATGAGACTTGCACCCGACATGACACGCTGGCACGGCCGCATCGACGCCGCCGAAGGCCTGCTCGGCCGGCGCTGGCACCAGATCGTCCGGCCGCTGACTGCGACCGCTCCCCCCGGCGCGGTGGCGCTGCTCGGCTTTGCCTGCGACGCCGGCGTGGCGCGCAATCACGGCCGGATCGGCGCGCAAGCGGGGCCGGACGCGCTGCGCGCGGCGCTCGGCAATATGCCGGTGCACCAGTGCAAGACGATCGTCGATGCCGGCAATATCGCATGCGCCGATGGCGCGATGCCCGGCGGCGCCGACGGCCTGGAGGCGGCGCAGGCCGAACTCTCGGCCACCATTGCCGCACTGCTGGCGGCCGGCCTGTTTCCGCTGGTGCTGGGCGGCGGGCATGAAATGGCGTATGGCAACTTCAACGGCCTGGCCGCCCATCTTGGCCGGCAGGAAAAAACGCCGCGCATCGGCATCGTCAACCTGGATGCGCATTTCGATTTGCGGCTGGGCCAGCAAGGCAGTTCCGGCACGCCGTTCCGGCAGATCGCCGAAGATTGCGCGGCGCGCGGCTGGCCGTTTCGCTACTGCTGCCTGGGCGTCAGCGAGTTCGCCAATACCGAAGCGCTGTTCGAGCGCGCCGCGCAACTCGATGTGGTGTGGCGGCGCGACGACGAAATGGCCGCGGCCCAGATGCCGCAGACCGTGGCAACGCTGCAACAGTTTCTGGCTCAGGTCGATCACGTGTATTTCACCATCTGCCTCGACGTGCTGCCGGCCGCGGTGATGCCGGGCGTCAGCGCGCCGGCCGCGCACGGGGTCGCGCTGGAAACGGTCGAGGCGCTGCTGGACGCGGTCGCCGCATCCGGCAAGCTGCGCCTGGCCGACATCGCCGAGCTCAATCCGGCGCTCGACATCGACCAGCGCAGCGCCCGCGTGGCGGCCCGACTGGTGGCCCGCATTGCAAACCGGATCGGAACGCCGCATGCCTAGTGTCGATGGCGAGAATGCCCTCTCCCCCAACCCCTCTCCCGCCCGCGGGAGAGGGGAGCAAAATGAGTCGCTACGCGACTCACACGTTAAAGCCGATCCGCACCCGGCCAGCGGCTGCGACCTGCTGATCGTCAACGTCGATCTGGCGACCATGAGCGCGCCGCAGGGCTACGGCGAGATCCGCGACGGCGCGCTGGCGCTCAGTGCCGGCCGCATCGGATGGGTCGGCCGGCGCAGCGATCTGCCGGCCGGCATCCGCGCCGCCGATACCTTCGACGGCAATGGCGGCTGGATCACGCCGGGGCTGATCGATTGCCACACCCATATCGTCTACGCGGGCAACCGCAGCAGCGAGTTCGAAGCCAGGCTGAATGGCGCGACCTACGAAGAAATCGCCGGCGCCGGCGGCGGCATCATGGCCACCGTGCGCGCCACCCGCGCCGCCAGCGAAGCGCAATTGCTGCACCAGAGCTTGCCGCGGGTGCGCAGCCTGCTGGCCGAGGGCGTCACCACGCTGGAAATCAAGTCCGGCTACGGCCTGACGCTGGAGTCCGAAGCAAAGATGCTGCGGGTGGCGCGCACAATCGGCGCGCTGCTGGCGGTCGATGTCAAGACCACCTTTCTGGGCGCGCATGCGCTGCCGCCCGAATATGCCGGGCGCGCGGATGCCTATATCGATGCAGTGTGTGGCGACATGCTGCCGGCGCTGGCCGCCGAAGGGCTGGTCGATGCGGTCGATGCGTTCTGCGAAAACATCGGCTTCACACCGGCCCAGACCGAGCGCGTGTTTGCCGCCGCGCAACGGCTGCAGCTGCCGATCAAGCTGCACGCGGAGCAACTGTCGAACCAGAACGGCGCGGCGCTGGTGGCGCGCCATGACGGGCTGTCGGCCGACCATCTGGAATATCTGAGCGAAGCCGGGATTGCCGCGATGGCGCAACATCGCACGGTGGCGGTACTGCTGCCCGGCGCCTATTACTTCCTACGCGAAACCCGCTTGCCGCCGGTCCAGGCACTGCGCGAAGCCGGGGTGCCGATCGCAATCGCCACCGATTGCAATCCCGGCACCGCGCCGCTGACCTCGCTGCTGCTGGCGATGAACATGGCGTGCACGCTGTTTCGCCTGACGCCGCAGGAAGCGCTGGCGGGCGCCACCAGCATTGCCGCCCAAGCGCTCGGCATCGCCAGCGAGACCGGCAGCCTGGTCGTCGGAAAACACGCAAACCTGGCGCTGTGGGACATCGGCCACCCAAGCGAACTGTCGTATGCGATCGGCTTCAACCCCTGCCGCGCCGCATTCCAGCGCGGGATCTTGCGTCAAAACAAGCCTGTCGAAGCCGCTTAGTGGGATAACATTCCCTGTTCTTGCGAAGAGGGTCTGATGAACATATTGCGCGCGCTGTTATTGCTGTGCATTGCGGCCGGTCTGGCGGCCTGCAGCGGGCAGCCGTCCGACAGCTTTCCCGGCTATGCGGAAGCCGATTATGTGCGCGTTTCCAGCCCGATCGCCGGCACCCTGCTCACGCTGAATCTTAAAAAGGGCGACACGGCCAAGAGCGGCGCGCCCGCCTTCGTGCTGGAACAGGAAAGCGAAACGGCGGCGCGCGCAGAGGCAGAATTCCGAGTCCAGAGCGCCGAAGCCGCGCTGGCGAACCTGAAAAAAGGCCGGCGGCCGGATGAAATCGCCGCCGCGCAGGCGCAACTGGCGCAAGCACAGGCAGCGCAGCGCCTGAGCGCCGCCGATCTGGCGCGGCAAACCCGCTTGATCGATGCCCACTTCATTTCGGCGGCGCGACTCGATGAAGCGCGTGCTGCCAATCTGCGCGACCAGGCCCGGGTGCGTGAGCTGCAGGCGCAACTGCGGGTGCTGCAACTGGGCGCCAGAAGCGACGAGATTGCGGCGGCCGAACAGCAGCGCAATGCAGCGCAGGCGCAACTGGCACAAGTCGCCTGGCGCGTCGCGCAGAAAAGCCAGACGGTCCCGGTCGATAGTACGGTGGTGGATATCCTGTACCAGGCGGGCGAGTGGGTGGCGGCCGGCAGCCCGGTGCTGAGCCTGCTGCCGGCGCAGAACATCAAGGCGCGCTTTTTCGTGCCGGAAACGGTGCTGGGCCAGTTGCAACTCCGCCAGCCGGTGGAGCTGCGCTGCGACGGCTGCGGCGCACCGATCGCAGCCGCCATCAGCTTCATCGCGCACGATGCCGAATACACCGCGCCGCTGATTTACAGCAAGGAAAACCGCGCAACGCTGGTGTTCATGGTGGAAGCGCGCCCCGACCTCAAGGATGCGTACCGGCTGCATCCGGGCCAGCCGCTGGAAATCCGGCTGGCCGCATCCGCCGAGCAGGGCAAACGGTGACTTCCACCGCGCCTATCATCGATGTGCGCGGCCTGACCAAGCGTTTCGGCGACCGTATCGTGGTCGACCGGTTCGACATGCAAGTGCCGCAAGGGCGCATTTACGGCTTCCTGGGGCCCAACGGCAGCGGCAAGACCACCACGCTGCGCATGCTGTGCGGCTTGCTGCGCGCCGATGCCGGCGAAGGCACTTGCCTGGGCTACGACATCCGGCGCGAATCGCATCTGATCAAGCGCCAGGTCGGCTACATGACACAAAAATTCGGCCTGTACGAGGATTTGAGCATCGCCGAGAATCTCGACTTCATCGCCCGCGTCTTCGAAGTCCCCGCGCGCCAGCAGGCGGTCGAGGCGACTTTGATGCAATTGGGCCTGGGCGAGCGCCGCCACCAACTGGCCGGCACGCTGTCGGGCGGCTGGAAGCAGCGCCTGGCGCTGGCTTCCTGCCTGCTGCATGCGCCGCAACTGCTGTTGCTCGACGAGCCGACTGCCGGCGTCGATCCCAAGGCCAGGCGCGAATTCTGGGACCAGATCCACGACCTGGCGGCGGCCGGCCTGACCGTGCTGGTCACCACCCATTACATGGACGAGGCCGAGCGCTGCCACGAGCTGGCCTACATTTCCGAAGGCCGCTTGCTGGCGCGCGGCACCCCGGCCGAACTGATTGCCGGCGCCGGGCTGGCGACTTGCGCGGTTGCTGCCATTGATCCGGCCCGCGACCCGGCCCAATTAAGCGCACTGGCGCAGCGGCTGCGCGCACTGCCAATGCTGCGCAGCGTCGCTTCGTTCGGCGCCACGCTGCATGTCAGCGCCTCTTCGCAGGCGGCGCTGGATGCGGCGCTGGCGTCGGTTGCGGACCAGCACCTCAAGCTCACCGCAATCGAGCCCAGCCTGGAGGATGTCTTCATCGTGCTGATGCAGGACAGCCAAGGCAATCCTAGCAGGACTGCAGCATGAACTGGTCGCGCTTTGTCGCCATCCTGCAGAAGGAATTCCGCCAGATCCGGCGCGACCGGATGACCTTCGGGATGATGGTCGGGGTGCCTATCCTGCAACTGATCCTGTTCGGCTTTGCGATCAATACCGACCCCAAGCACCTGCCGCTGGCGCTGGTTTCCGCCGACGAGAGCGTATTTTCCCGCAGCTTGATTGCCGGCCTGGAGAATTCCGCCTATTTCCGCGTCACGCAACGCCCGCACAGCGAGGCGCAAGCCAACCAGCTGCTGGCCGAAGGCGTGGTCCAGTTCGTGCTGGTGATCCCGGCCGATTTTTCGCGCCGGCTGCTGCGCGGCGAAAAACCGGCGATGCTGCTGGCGGCAGACGCCACCGACCCGGCCGCATCCGGCAACGCGCTGGCCGCCATCGACCACATCAGCCGGCAGGCATTGCGGCATGATTTGAGCGGCCCGCTGGCCGCGTTGCAGCCGACCGGCGCGCCGTTCGAAGTGCGGGTGCAGCGCCGCTACAACCCGGAAGGGCTGTCGCGCTACAACATCGTGCCGGGCCTGATCGGCGTGATCCTGACCATGACGATGGTGATGATGACTGCGCTGGCGATGACCCGCGAACGCGAGCGCGGCACGATGGAAAACCTGCTGGCAACGCCGGTACGGCCATTCGAAGTGATGGCCGGAAAAATCGTGCCCTACATCCTGATCGGCTACGTCCAGGTCGCGGTGATCCTGGTCGCCGCGCGCATCCTGTTCGATGTGCCGATGGTCGGCAGCCTGGGCTTGCTGCTGCTGGCGCTGGTGCTGTTCATGGCCGCGCATCTGGCGGTCGGCTTCACTTTTTCGACCATCGCCAGCAACCAGTTACAGGCGATGCAGCTGACCTTCTTCTTCTTCCTGCCGTCGATGCTGCTGTCGGGCTTCATGTTTCCGTTTCGCGGCATGCCGGCATGGGCGCAATGGATAGGCGAAATGCTGCCGCTGACGCATTTCCTGCGCATCGTGCGCGGGATCCTGCTCAAGGGCAATACGCTGGCAGAAATCGCCCCCGAGCTGTGGCCGATTGCCGCATTCATGCTGGCGGCCGGCGTTATTGCGCTGCAGCGATATCAGAGGACGCTCGACTAGGCGCCGGGCCGACTGAAGCCGGTCGGCGCAGCTGCGGCACGGTCACCGTTGCGGGTCACGCTCGGTCGCAAACACATGCTGCCAGTCCTGCCCAGGCGCCCCATTCACTTGTGCCGCAGTGCAATATATTTATATTATCCCCATCAAAATATTGCTATTATGAAAAATAATCGGCATGACCTCTTTCGCCGCAATCGGCACCCTGAATGCCCCAAGTTGCGAAAAAATGTGCAGCGAATGCCCGTTACCCGACTAAAAATCATGGCTGGAATACCGCCCAGGCGGGGATTCTTACAAAAGGCGCAATGAAAAATCAAATTTCACCGGTTCCACCGCCCGCCGAGGACCCGCAGGCCCAGCGCCTGCACCGCATGACGTCGTCGATCGAAGCGATCAACGCCCGCATCGTGCGCCTGGCGATTGCCCTTGACGTGTCGCTCCAGAGCAATGACGAGGTGGTCCGGGTGATGAGTCTGCAGCAGGTTTCAGCTGTGCCGCCCCAGCGCCAAATTAGCTCGGAGATTCTGATGGCCCACAAGCGGGAAGAGTTACGCGGCCTGCTGGTGCTGCGATATGGCGTCGAAAGCCGCTACGTGGACCAGGTGGGTGTGATCGCCACGCGCCAGATTTTGATCGAGGCCGAACAACACCTGGCGCGCAAAGGCTTCAATCCCGGCGACGATGGGATCGACCTGGACCGCATGTTTAACGCGTTCTGACAGGTCGCTGTCGAGCGCCCCGCCATTTTCAAACCCATGACAATGCAGCTTATGACGCCTTCCGGCACGCCCTTCTCCCTGGCCGGCTACTCCATCGCCAACTAACCATCACGAATCTGCCCAACCTATGACCAACATAAGCGCCCTCCACGAAAACACTCCGGAAATTGAGTCCGAAACCATCGAGAACGTCACTTTCGACGAGATCGAAATCGGACAAACGGCAGGACAAACGCGCACCCTGAGCAAACAGGACATCGCTGCCTTTGCCGCGGTATCGGGCGATACCAATCCGGCCCATATCGATGCGGATTATGCTGCCAACACCCTGTTTCATGGCGTTGTCGCGCATGGCATGTGGGGCGCGGCGCTGATTTCGAAGCTGCTCGGCACCAGCCTGCCCGGGCCGGGTACGATTTATCTCGAACAGACGCTGCACTTCCTCAAGCCGGTCAGAATCGGCGACACGCTGCACATTACCGCCACCGTGATCGCCAAGGAAGAGCTTAAAAAACACGTCCAACTCGACTGCCAGATCAAGAACCAGACCGGGGCACTGGTACTGTCCGGCATCGCCACGGTGATCGCCCCGACCGAAAAGGTCAAGCGGCTGCGCACCCATATTCCGGAACTGCACCTGTTCTACCCGCAGTCACCCTTTGGCACACTGTTCGACAGCGTGCGCGACCTGGCGGCGGTACGCTGCGCGGTGGTCCATCCGTGCGACCAGGAGTCGCTCAAGGGTGCGCTGGACGCCGCCAGCCGCGGCCTGATCATTCCGGTGCTGATTGCCCCTGGCGCCAAACTGCGGGCGGTCGCAGCCGACGCCGGCCTGTCGCTCGACGGCATCGAGATCATAGAGGTTGCGCACAGCCACGCCGCCGCCGCACGGGCGGCCAGCATGGCCGCCGCAGGCGAGGTCGAGATCCTGATGAAGGGCAGCCTGCACACCGACGAGATGATGCAGGCCATCGTATCGACGCCGGCACTGCGCACCAAGCGGCGGCTGTCGCACGTATTCCGCTTCGATGTGCCGATGTACGACAAGGTGCTGCTGATTTCGGACGCCGCCTTGAATATTCACCCTACCCTGCTGGAAAAAGCCGACATCGTGCAAAATGCGATCGATCTGGCGCATGCGCTCGGCACGCCGGAACCCAAAGTCGCGATCCTGTCGGCGGTGGAAACCGTGACCCCGAAAATAGCCTCCACCATCGACGCCGCGGCGCTGTGCAAGATGGCCGACCGCGGCCAGATCAAGGGTGCGCTGCTGGACGGCCCGCTGGCCTTCGACAATGCGATCTCAATCGCCGCGGCCCGCATCAAGGGCATCAAGTCCGTGGTTGCAGGCCATGCCGACATCCTGATCGTGCCCGACCTCGAATCCGGCAACATGCTGGCCAAGCAGCTGGAATATCTGGCCGGCGCGTCCACCTGCGGCGTGGTGCTGGGCGCAACGGTGCCGATTGCGCTGACCAGCCGTGCTGACGATGCCGGCTCCAGGGTGGCGTCGGCTGCACTGGCGCTGCTGCTGGCGCACCGCTATCGACTGCAACACCCATGAGCGCCGCGCAAAACGCGATACTGGCGGTCAATGCCGGCTCATCCTCGCTGAAATTCGCGCTGTATCCGCAACACGACCACCAAGTCGATACGGCCTGCCTGACCGGCACCGTCGAAGGACTGGAACCGGGCGGCATGCCCTGCATCCGCGTGCGCGGCGAGCATGGAGAGTCGCAGCAGATACTGCCGCCCGCAGCGGGCGACAGCTTCGGCCACGCGCTGGCCGCGTTGGGCGGCATCCTTGAACAGCACGCCGACAGCGTGCGCATCGTCGCCATCGCCCACCGCATCGTGCATGGCGGCGAGCGCTATGCGGTCTCGACCGTGCTCGACGACACAGCGCTGCGCTACCTGGAAAGCCTGTCTTCCCTGGCGCCGCTGCACCAGCCGCACAATCTGGACGGCGTCCATGCGTTCCGGCGCGCATATCCGGCGCTGCCGCAGGTCGGCTGTTTCGACACCGCATTCCATGCCACCATTCCAGTGGCGGAGCAAATGTTCGCATTGCCGCATGCGCTGCGCGCATCGGGCATCCGGCGTTACGGCTTTCACGGCTTGTCCTACCGCTATGTCGCCGGCCGTCTGGCGGAACGCTCGGCGCAGGCAGGAAAGAAAGTCCTGATCGCCCATCTGGGCAACGGCGCCAGCGCCTGCGCGCTGCAAGACGGCAAAAGCATCGCCACCAGCATGGGTTTCTCGGCACTCGACGGCCTGGTGATGGGCACCCGCAGCGGCGCAGTCGACCCCGGCGTGCTGCTGCACCTGATGCGGCAAGACTGGGATCTCGAAAAAATCGAGCGCACGCTGTACCGTGAGTCGGGCTTATCCGGCGTCTCGGGCATCTCGGCCGACATGCGCACCTTGCGCGCCAGCGAGCATCCGGACGCCGCGCTGGCGATCGCACTGTTTACCCACCGGCTGGTCAAGGAATGCGGCGCACTCACCGCCTGCCTCGGCGGCCTCGATCTGATCGCGTTCACCGGCGGCATCGGCGAACATGACACCGCATTGCGCCTGGCTGCCTGCCAGCGCCTGCATTATCTGGGCGTAAAAATCGATGCAGGGCGCAATCTGGCCGCAACCGGCAACCGGACACTGCCGATCCATGCACCGGACAGCCGGGTCGAAGTATGGATAGTGCCCACCGACGAAGGCCGGGTTGCGGCCGGCGATGCTGCCCAACTATGCCGCCTTTAATCGGACAATGCGCGCCCACAAAATATGGAGTATAGTTAAAAATTCATCTTTTACCGCACTAATTGCTTGCGCATTATTAAATACACGTCTCTAGTATATTAAGAGCCAACGGTTCCGGCCGGTGCCTGCCGGCGGACTGTGCGAAGATACCGGTATGACACTGACAGAACTCAAATACATCGTCGCGGTTGCGCGCGAAAAGCACTTCGGCCATGCGGCGGAAGCCTGTTTCGTCGCGCAGCCGACGCTTTCCGTCGCCATCAAGAAGCTCGAAGATGAGTTGGGCGTGGTGATTTTCGAGCGCGGCGGCGCTGAAATATCGGTCACGCCGCTGGGCGGGAAAATCGTCGCTCAGGCCGAGCTGGTGCTGGAGCAGACTGCCGCCATCAAGGAAATCGCCAAGCAGAACAAGGACCCGCTGGCCGGCCCGCTGCGCCTGGGCGTGATCTACACCATTGCGCCGTATCTGCTGCCGCCGCTGGTCGGCACCATGATCGAACAGGTGCCGCAAATGCCGCTGGTGCTGCAGGAAAACTTCACGGTGCGGCTGATCGAACTGCTGCGCCAGGGCGAACTGGACGCCGCCATCATGGCGCTGCCGATTCCGGATCATGGACTGATGGTGCAGCCGCTGTACGACGAACCGTTCGTGGTGGCGCTGCCGAAACACCACCGCTGGGCCAGCCGCAGCAGCATCACGGCCAAGGAACTGAAGTCCGAAACCATGCTGTTGCTGGGCAACGGTCACTGCTTCCGCGACCAGGTGCTGGAAGTCTGTCCGGAGATGTCGCGCTACTCCAGCTCCGGCGACGGCATCGCCCACACGTTCGAGGGCTCGTCGCTGGAGACCATCCGCCACATGGTGGCTTCCGGCATCGGCATTACCGTGCTGCCGCAGGCCTCGGTGCCGGACATGGATGCCAAAAACGGCATGTTGCGCTTCATCCCGTTCGAACAGCCTATGCCATCGCGCCGCGTGGTCATCGCCTGGCGCAAGAGCTTCACCCGCAGTCTGGCCATCGAAGCGGTGCGGCAGGCGGTGCTGCGCTGCACGCTGCCCGGAGTGACGATGATCGATGAAGTGGCGCTGGAACAATAAATGCCGCCGCCGCAACAAGCTCCCATTTAGTATTTAACGATGAACATGACCACACTCACCACACGCCTGCCGCTGTATTTCCGCCTGGTCCGGCTCGACAAACCGATCGGCATCCTGCTGTTGCTGTGGCCGACCCTGATTGCGCTCTGGCTCGCCAGCGACGGCATTCCGGACTGGAAGCTGCTGGCCATTTTCACGCTGGGAACCGCGCTGATGCGCTCGGCCGGCTGCGCAGTCAACGACTACGCCGACCGCGACATCGACCGCCACGTCAAGCGCACGGTCGACCGGCCGCTGACTTCCGGCAAGATCAGGTCGTGGGAAGCGCTGCTGCTGGCGCTGGCGCTGGCGCTGCTTGCGTTCGTACTGATCCTGCCGCTGAATCTGCTAACCAGGCAACTGTCGGTGGCGGCGCTGCTGATCGCCGCCAGCTATCCGTACTTCAAACGCTTTTTCGCGATCCCGCAAGCGTATCTGGGCATCGCCTTCGGCTTCGGCATCCCGATGGGATTTGCTGCGGTGCAGGCGACGGTGCCGGCGGCGGCGTGGTGGCTGCTGCTGGCAAACATCTTCTGGGCGGTCGCCTACGATACCGAGTATGCGATGGTGGACCGCGATGACGACCTGAAGATCGGCATCAAGACCTCGGCCATCACCTTCGGCCGTTTCGATGTGGCCGCGGTGATGCTGTGCTACGCGGCAGCCCTGGCCATCATGCTGGCGGTCGGCTGGCAATTCGGGCTGCGCGGCTGGTTTTGCGCCGGCCTGCTCGGCGCCGCCGGCTGCGCGGCCTACCATTACACGCTGATCCGCGAGCGCGATCGGATGCGCTGCTTCGCCGCCTTCCGTCATAACAACTGGCTGGGCGCGCTGATCTTTGCCGGCGTGGCGCTCGATTATGCGCTTCGTTAAGGCTTTATCCGGCGAATGCGCCTATACTGGCAGTAGTAGATGCGATCTTGCGAAGGCTGTCTCCGCCTGCACATTTTGATATGGGACAAAGCAGGTCGGCAGACCGTAAGTAAAATCAATCTGGTTCAACTCAACTTTGACAAGGTGCCTTATGAATGCCAATGAAATCAGTACTGAAGGTCGCGACAAAATAATGAGCGAGCTGAAAAGTGTCATCAAGGATGCCGAAGAGATGATGAAAAACACCGAACAGCAGGCTGGCGAAGGATTCAAGCTTGCCAAGGCAAAGTTTGAATCGACGCTGCGCAGTGCGAAGTCCGAACTGGTTCATCTGGAAGAAACCATTGTCGAAAGAGCGAAGGATGCGATGCATACCACCGACGAGTACGTCAAGGATCATCCGTGGAAATCGGTCGGTCTGGGCGCCTGCGTCGGACTGATCGTCGGCTTGCTGATCGGCCGCAAGTAAGTGGCGATTGTTGCATCGGCTTCCCGGCTGGCCGGGACTCTGATCGGCTTGCTGCAAACACGGCTGGAACTGGCCACCGTTGAACTGGAAGAAGAAACCCTGCGCATCTTCTCCTACCTGCTGTTTGCGCTGGTGGCGATGTGCTGCGTCGGCATGACGATATTGCTGAGCACGCTGTTAATCGTCGTGATCTTTTGGGATACGCACCGGATTGGGGTACTGGTCGCGTTGATTGCCACCTTCGGTTTGGGTGGCGGCCTGATCATGCTGGCGATACGCAACAATTACCGCAGCAAGCCGAAAATGCTGTCGCACACGCTGTCGGAACTGAGCAAGGATGTCGAGCGCCTCAATTCCGCCCAGAGTGGCGACGGGGCCTCGCAATGACTTTCTCCGGATTCGCGCTGCTCGCCAGACGCCGGGCTGAATTGATTGCCCGCAGCACTGCACAGCGCGATGCGCTGTCGGCGCAGTGCCAGTCGCTGGGTCATATGATGTCAACCCTGGACCAAGGGTTTACGCTGCTGCAGCGCATCAGGAACAACCCCCTCATGATGGCCGGCTTGCTGGTCGGATTGGCGATCATCAAGCCGCGCCGCCTGCTGCCGCTGTTGCGCACCGGCCTCGTGGCCTGGCAGGCGCTGCGCACAGTCACGCCATTGCTGCACGGCTGGCTGGCGCGCAAAAAACCAGGCGCTCAGTAGCTTAGTCGCGCCCCAGCTCCTCACCCAGCTCCCGGCCCCTGGCGGCAGCCGCCTTCACCGCGCGGATGATGCCGTCCTTGATGCCGCTGGCGTCCATGCTGGCAAGTGCCGCATAAGTCGTGCCGCCTTTTGACGTGACACGTTCGCGCAATACCGCGACCGGTTCGGTGGACTGCGCGGCCAGTTGCGAAGCGCCGACAAAGGTGGCAATCGCCAGCTGGTTGCCCTGTTCCGCGCTCAGGCCCAGTTCCTGCGCTGCCTGCTGCATCGCTTCGATGAAATAGAACACATAGGCGGGCCCGCTGCCCGACACTGCGGTGACGGCGTCGATCTGCGTCTCGTCATCCAGCCAGACGGTGCTGCCTACCGCCAGCATGATGCCGTTGGCGGCATCGCGCTGCGCCGGCGACACGCCCGGCAGCGCGACCATCCCGGTGATGCCCCGACCGATCAGGGCCGGCGTATTCGGCATGCAGCGCACAATTGCCGCGTGCCCCGCCAGCCAGCGCGACAGGTCCGGTGCGCGGATGCCGGCGGCAATCGACAGCACCAGTTGCGCCGCCAGATGCGGTCGCAGATGCGAGGCCACGTTGCGCATCTGCTGCGGCTTGACCGCCAGCACGATCACGTCCGAGCCCGTCACCATCGCATCGATCTCGCTGGATGTGGCGACGCCGAACTGCTGCGCCAGTTTTTCCAGCATAGCCGGATTCGGATCGACCACATGGATATCGGCAGCCGCAGTGAATTTGCCTGCCAGACCGCTGATTAACGCTGCAGCCATGTTGCCGCCACCAATAAAGCTGATTTTCATATTAACTTTCATAAGTACGTTGACCAAAAATTGCCGACCCGACGCGGACAATGGTGGCACCTTCGGCGATCGCTGCCGCCATGTCGGCCGACATTCCGATCGACAGCATGTCGAGCGCGCAACCCTGTGCATTCAAATCTTCAAACAATTGCCGCAGGCGGCCGAATGACCGGCGCTGCGAATCGAAGTCCGGAGCCGGCTCGGGGATTGCCATCAGCCCGCGCAGACGCAGGCGCGGCATGGCGGCCACTGCGTGCGCCAGCGCCGCGACTTGCTCGGGTGCGGCACCGCTCTTGCTCGACTCGCCGCTGATGTTGACCTGCAGGCAGATGTTCAGCGGCGCAAGATGCTGCGGACGCTGGGCGGACAAGCGGCTGGCGATTTTTTCACGCTCGACCGTATGGACCCAGTCGAAATGTTCGGCGATGAGCCGGGTCTTGTTGCTCTGGATCGGGCCGATGAAATGCCATTCCGGCGCCGGCAATCGTTCCAGTTGCAGGGCGGCGCCCACTGCGGCCATCTTGTCCAACGCTTCCTGCAGGTAGTTTTCGCCGAACGCCGTCTGTCCTGCGCGGACCGCTTCCAGCACGGCTGCCGGGCCAAAAGTCTTCGACACTGCCAGCAGGCGAATACTGTCGGGCTGGCGCGACGCAGCCTGCGCCGCTTGTGCAATGGCGCCCCGAACGGCTTGCAAGTTTTGGCAGATTCTGGACATAATCAATTTGCTGTAAGCGATGCTCGATAGAAACTCTGTTGGAGTGCGCGTTGCAACACTCACTCATTTGCAGGCCAAGGGATTATAAATGGACATTTCCGAACTGCTTGCATTCTCGGTCAAGAATAATGCATCCGACTTGCATCTATCGGCCGGCATGCCGCCGATGATTCGCGTGCATGGCGACGTGCGGCGGATCAACCTGCCGGCGATGGATCACTCCGAAGTGCACAACATGCTGTACGACATCATGAACGATGGCCAGCGCAAAAACTACGAAGATCACCTCGAATGCGATTTTTCGTTCGAGATACCGGGCCTGGCACGGTTTCGGGTCAATGTCTTCAATCAGGGGCGCGGCGCTGCTGCGGTGCTGCGCACGATTCCATCCAAAGTGCTGTCGCTGGAACAACTCAATGCACCGAAAATCTTTACCGAGCTGTCCATGAAACCGCGCGGGCTGGTGCTGGTGACAGGGCCGACCGGCTCCGGCAAATCGACCACGCTGGCGGCCATGGTCAACCATGTCAACGAGAATGAGTATGCGCACATTCTGACGGTCGAAGACCCGATCGAATTCGTGCATGACTCGAAGAAATGCCTGATCAACCAGCGCGAAGTCAACACCCATACGCACTCGTTCAGCAATGCGCTGCGCTCGGCGCTGCGGGAAGATCCGGACGTGATCCTGGTGGGCGAGTTGCGCGACCTGGAAACCATCCGGCTGGCCCTGACCGCAGCCGAAACCGGCCACCTGGTGTTCGGCACGCTGCATACTTCGTCGGCGGCCAAGACCATAGACCGTATCGTCGACGTGTTCCCGGCCGAAGAAAAGGAAATGGTGCGCTCGATGCTGTCGGAATCGCTGCAGGCGGTCATTTCACAAACGCTGCTCAAGACCAAGGACGGCAGCGGCCGCGTCGCCGCGCATGAAATCATGCTCGGCACGCCGGCGATCCGCAACCTGATCCGCGAAGGCAAGGTCGCGCAAATGTACTCCGCGATCCAGACCGGCAACAGCATCGGCATGCAGACGCTGGACCACAACCTGACCGAACTGGTGCGGCGCAACGCGATCTCCGCCAGCGCCGCCCGCGCGGCGGCAAAGTCGCCGGAAAACTTCCCCGGATAACTCTTAAATAACGGCATCTATTCAGCCTGCTAGTTAACGACTGCCTGAGTTCCCTCTCCCCAACCCTCTCCCGCACGCGGGAGAGGGAGCTTTTACTCCTCTCTCCCACTTGTGGGAGAGAGGCCGGGAGAGAGGGAGGTGGCGATCCAAAGCGGGCTGATTAGTTACGAAACAACCCTCTGAAGGTAAACCATGGAACGCGAACAAGCCACCAAATTCATGCACGAATTGCTGCGACTGATGGTCAGCAAGAACGGCTCCGACCTGTTCATCACCGCCGATTTCCCGCCTGCATTCAAGATCGACGGCAAGATCCTGCCGGCCTCCAACCAATCCCTGAACGCCGCCCACACGGTCGAACTGGCGCACGCGATCATGAGCGACAAGCAGGCTGCATCGTTCGAAGCCACCAAGGAATGCAATTTCGCCATCAGTCCGGGCAATCTCGGCCGTTTCCGCGTCTCGGCCTTCGTGCAACAGGGCCATGTCGGCATGGTGTTGCGTACCATTACCGGCAAGATTCCAAGCTTTGAAGAACTGGGCCTGCCGGAAAACCTGAAGGAAGTCGCTATGGCGCAGCGCGGACTGGTGATCCTGGTCGGCGGAACCGGATCGGGCAAGTCCAGCAGCCTGGCGGCCATGATCGGCCACCGCAACGAGAACAGCTACGGACACATCATCACGATCGAGGATCCGGTCGAATATGTGCATCCGCACAAGAATTGCATCGTCACCCAGCGCGATGTCGGCCTGGATACCGAAAGCTGGGGCGTCGCGCTGAAAAATGCGCTGCGCCAGGCCCCGAACGTGATCCAGATCGGTGAAATCCGCGACCGCGAAACCATGGATTTCGCCATCGCATTTGCCGAAACCGGCCATCTGTGCCTGGCGACCCTGCATTCGAATAACGCCAATCAGGCGCTCGACCGGATCATCAACTTCTTCCCGGAAGAGCGTCGTCACCAGCTGTTGATGGATCTGTCGCTGAACCTGAAGGCCATCATCTCGCAACGTCTGATTCCGCTGCGCGACACCAAGGGGCGCTGCGTGGCGGTTGAAATCATGCTCAATTCGCCGCTGATCGCCGAGCACATCTTCAAGGGCCATGTGCACGAAATCAAGGATGTGATGAAGCGCTCGAACGAGATCGGCATGAAGACCTTCGACCAGGCGCTGTTCGACTTGTACGAGGCGGGCAATATCTCGTATGAAAATGCGCTGCGCTTTGCCGATTCGGTCAACGATCTGCGGCTGGCGATCAAGCTTGACAGCAAGGATGCCAAGGGCCGCGACCTCAATGCAGGCACCGAGCACATGGGAATTGTCTAGGCCGCATAGGAAGTGTAAAAACCGTGTTATGCGGTTGCCGATTCAGTGCAGTTCCAGCGTCATGTGCACCATGGTCTGATTCAGCAGTTGATAGGCCACTTCACCGAATGTCATCGGGCCGATGACATTTCCGGTGTGCTTGCCTTCGAGTTCGGAGTGCAGATAATTCAGGATGCAATTGCAGGAGAAACTGGCCTCGGGCAAGCTGGCGCTGGCGTGCGCGAATGCGGTTTCATAGCTGCCGCCAAATGGGCGTGCGAGCAGGTATTCGACATGCGGGAATACCGGGCCGTAGAATTCAACCTTGCCATCGGTATCACTGATGGATTTGAAGCTGACGTTGATACTGGCGCCGTTGTAGTCGGCTACCAGGGGCAGGCGCGTGTCATGACCGATGGCCTTCAGATATTGCGCAAACGGGGTGGGCCGCCCATTGATGATGCATGAGGACGCTTCGAAGCCGCTTTCTTCAAACTGCATCACATCGCCGCAGCCCTGGCTGAACAGGTTGACGATGTTGACGTTGACGCTGATATTGTCCGGCAACGGCACGTGAAGCACTACCGCCCGGTTCTCCAGCAATGCGCCAGTACGGCCATCGACGACTTTCGGAACCCGGATGCCGGTGTCGTCCAGGTGCATGCCCGAAATCCAGCCGACGATCGGTTTGATATACATGTCGTCGTACATCGGTGCATTTTTTGCGTAATCGAAATGCATTTGCGAAAAAGCCGGCAGTATGATCAGGCTGAAGCCATTGTCCGGTGCATCGGTGCAGACTTGCGGCAGATGTTCCGGATCGTACTGCGCGATGCGCGGCTTCAAACCCTCATCCGCATCCATAGCGGTAACGAAGACATGCTTGCGGGTTGTGCTGCCGCCATCCTGCGCCATGAAATAGGGTATGGTGCCGCCAATCCAATTCCCTCTCGGCAGGCCGGCCAGCACCGACTCGTCGCCTGCGATGGCAAGAGTGGCTCCGCTTTGTATCAGCGTCGCCGCAGTATGCGTGTCGACCAGCGCCTGGCGCAATGCATTCATATGTTCCCTCTTCATTGGTATTGGTTGAGCTGGCTCAATTCATGGCTGAGGACGCGCTCGTGCCGTTCGACGTAGCGATGCAATTCGCGCAGTTTCATCAGCTTCACATCATCGCTTTGTTGCAGGCTCACCTGCTGGCGCAGCTTGGCAAGCAGCAGTTGAAAGCCCAGCGTCTTGATCTGGATATTCAGGGTACCGGTAATGAGATTCTCCCAGACCGGATCGCACATGTCAGGCACCGTGCCGGCCGCTCCCGGCGGCACCGATACGCCGACATCCTTCAGTTTGCGGTGCGCGACAGGGGCGTATTCGAAATGCAGCAAACCGTTGTCCAGTGCGTATTTGAATTTCCACAGATCGGTAAATGAGAGTTTCAACACATCGCAGATCAGCTGCATGTCCAGCCCTTCCATCAGGAACTGGAAGACTTTCCGCGCCAGCCGGTTGGAAAATGGCATATCCGGCGCTCCGAACCAGGGCAGGTCGCGGTGGCTGGCATCAAGCTGCTCCTGGGTATGGATGAAACATGCGTAATCCATGCAGTCGAGATGGCGCCAGCGCTGGTCCGCTGCGCCGGCCGGGCTGGCGGCGGCCTGGACCGCCTTGACGCCGAACCATCCGCGCTTCTGTACCACCTGCGGTGCTTGGCCCGTCACCCAGACGTGGATGCTCTTCGATATATGGTCAATGCTGTATTGGCTTGCCCGCCATGGAGACTGCAGGCCGGCTGCCAGTCCGAAAAGTTCTGCGATATCGGGCGATTGGGATGTTTGCATACCGGCAGTTCTCCATGGGTGTATTAGCGAAAACACCACAGCAACAAGCATGCCTGCGCAAAGAAACCGTCGGAACTGATGGAATTGCCTGCCGCAGATTGCTGGTATGAAACATTTGGGAACGATTCAATTCTCGAAGTGTTCAGAAAGCAAACACCTTGCGACTATATGAGCCCCAGCAATTTCAGCGCCAACGGCAGCAGCAAGGCGGTCAGCAGTCCGGCCAGCCCCATCGCCAATCCGGCAAAAGCGCCCATTTGCTCGCTCACCTGGAACGCCCTTGCGGTGCCGATGCCGTGCGCGGTGACGCCGAGTGCAAAGCCGCAGGTGCTGGCATCGGTGATATTCATCAGCTTCAGGACGCTGCGCGCCATCACCGCGCCGAGCACCCCGGTCACCATCACCAGCACTGCGGTGAGCGACGGCAGGCCGCCGATTTTCTCTGCAACTCCCATCGCAATGGCCATCGTCACCGATTTCGGCGCGACCGAAAGAATCGTTGCCGGCGATGCGCCCAGCCAGTGCGCGACCGCCATTGCAGTGGCAATTGCCGCAGCCGAGCCGACGATGGCCCCGACCAGCAATGCAAACCAGTCGCGCCTGAGTTTCGCAATTTGCTGGTAGAGCGGGATCGCCAGCGCCACCGTGACCGGCCCCAGCAGGAAATGCACGAACTGCGCGCCATCGAAATAGGTATTGTAGGAAGTGCCGGTCAGGCTCAGCACCAGTACGATCAATGCCACTGCAATCGCCACCGGATTGGCCAGCGGATTGAATTTGGTCCGGGCATAGATCGCAAACGCGATCTGGTAGGCCAGCAGCGTCGCGGTCAGCCATAGCAACGGCGACGCCGCCAGATAGACCCAGACCTCACCCATCTTCGGCGTCATTTTTGCAAACTCTTGACGACCGCGGCAGTGACCACGATCGACACCACGGTGCTGGCCAGCAGCGCCGCAGCAATCGGCAGCCATTCGGCGGCAACCCGCTGGAAATGCACCATGATGCCGACGCCGGCCGGCACGAACAGCAACGACAGGTGGCGCAGCAGCCCAAGCGAGGTCGGTGCCAGCGCTGCGATCGCATCATCTTTCAGCAACAGATACACGAACAGCAGCACCATGCCGATCACAGGCCCCGGCACCGGCAGCGACAACGCGTAGGCCAGCCCCTCCCCCAAGGTTTGAAACACCAGCAGGGTAGCAAAGGTATTGATCATCGCGGATGCTCCGTAGTGCAGGCCTCCGTGCCTGCGGCCCGGTGCAGGCACGGAGGCCTGCACTACTTAATGTTGCGCAATGCGCTGTCGATCAGTTCGATCCAGTGCCGTACCGGGGTTGCAGTGCCCGACTGCAGATGCGTGATGCAGCCGATATTGGCCGATACGATCAGCTCAGGCTCGCTTGCCTGCAGGTTGGCGAGCTTGTTGTCGCGCAATTGGTAGGACAGCGCCGGCTGCAACACCGAATAGGTGCCGGCGGAACCGCAGCACAGGTGGCTGTCGGCGCACAGCGACACATCGACGCCGGCCGCGCGCAGCAGGCCTTCGACCTTGCCGCGGATTTGCTGGCCGTGCTGCAGCGTGCAGGGCGGATGATAGGCGACCCGCTGATTGATCTTGCCATCGAGCTTTCGCAGCAGTTCGGCCTCGAAATCGGGCAGAATTTCGCTCAGGTCCCGGGTCAGCGCAGAAATCCGCTGTGCCTTTTCCGCATAGGCCGGGTCGGCTGCCAGCAAATGGCCGTACTCCTTGACCGTCACGCCGCAGCCGGAGGCTGTCATCACGATCGCTTCCACACCCGCCTCCACCAGCGGCCACCAGGCATCGACATTGCGCCGCATGTCGTCGAGGCCGCCGGCCTGGTCGTTCAGGTGGTAGCGCACCGCACCGCAGCAACCGGCCTTCGGCGCCACCACCAGTTGCACGCCGAGCGCGTCGAACACGCGCGCGGCCGCAGTATTGATGTTGGGCGACATCGATGGCTGCACGCAGCCTTCGAGCAGCAGCATTTTGCGCGCATGCACCGCAGTCGGCCGGCGCCCGGCCGATTGGGCAACCGGCACCTTGTTTTGCAGCGCCTTCGGCAGCAACGGCCGCAGCAACTGGCCGGTCTTCATCGCCGGCGAGAACAGCCAGCGGCGCGGCAACAGTTCCTTCAACGCTGTGCGCAGCAGCCGTTGCGAGAGCGGGCGCGGCACCCGGTCCTCGACGATCTTGCGCCCGATATCGACCAGGCGGCCGTATTGCACCCCCGACGGACAGGTGGTTTCGCAATTGCGGCAGGTCAGGCAGCGGTCCAGATGCGACTGCGTCTTGGCGCTGACCTGCTTGCCTTCCAGCACCTGCTTGATCAGATAGATGCGGCCGCGCGGACCGTCGAGCTCGTCGCCCAGCAGCTGGTAGGTCGGACAGGTCGCGGTGCAGAAACCGCAGTGGACGCAGCTGCGCAGAATCGCATCGGCTTCCTGGCCTTCGCGGGTGTTTCTAATGAAGTCGGCAAGATTGGTTTGCATGGTGGTCCGTCAAGTCACTACTTTTACAGATGCCCGAACATCCGGCCCGGATTGAAGATCGCGTCCGGGTCGAACGCATTTTTCAGGTTGCGATGTATCCGGTCGATGGCCGGCGCCAGCGGCTGGAACACGCCAAGCGCCTTGTCGCCGCCGCGAAACAGCGTCGCGTGACCGCCGGCTTGAAACGCCGCCGTACGCACGGCGGCTGCAGTGGCTGCACTGGAATCGGTCTTGAGCCAGCGCTGCGCGCCGCCCCATTCGATCAATTGCGCATATTTTTCCAGCAGCGGCGCGCTCGCCCCGGGCACCGACAAGCGCCACAAGGCCGCCTGTTCCTGATCGGCACATTCAAAGAACCCGTTGCTCTGTTCGCGCAACGGGGTCCAGAACTGTTCTGCATCCGGCACCTGTTCGCCGCCCAACTTGTGCTGTGCGGCAGATACCGCCGCCTGCGCGCCCGACAGGCGCAACAGCAGCACGCCGTCGTGCCAGGCGCTGGCGGAGATCGGCAACGGCTGGCCGGCCCATGCGTTGAGCCGGGTGATTGCCTGCGACTGATCCAGCGCAAAGCGCAGCGTGGATTCGGCGAACGGCTTCGGCAACACCTTCAGCGAGACTTGCAGGATCAGTCCCAGCGTCCCCATCGATCCGGCCAACAGCCGCGAGACATCGTAGCCGGCCACGTTCTTCATCACCTGGCCGCCGAAGCGCAAGACCGCGCCGCGGCCATCGAGCAGCACCGCACCCAGCGCAAAATCGCGCACTGCGCCGGCCGCCGGACGGCGCGGGCCGGACAGGCCGCTGGCGAACACGCCGCCGATGGTGGCGCCGGCGCCGAAATGCGGCGGCTCGAACGCCAGCATCTGGTTCTGGGCCGCCAGCGCCGCCTCGATTTCGGCCAGCGGCGTGCCGCAGCGCGCGGTGATCACCAGTTCGGTCGGATCGTAAGCGACGATGCCGGAATAGCCACGGGTATCGAGCGGCTCCCCGGCCAGTGCCTGTCCATACCAGTCCTTGCTGCCGCCGCCGTGGATCCGCAGCGCGGTTTTGTCGGCGGCGGCGCTTTTCACCTGCTGTTTGAAATGCTGTAACACTTGCTCCATCATTTTCCCGATCAAGTATTTAAACTTAAAACTTAGTATCTGTTCAGCCGGCTGTGGATCGACCTCCCTCTCTCCCGGCCTCTCTCCCACTGGTGGGAGAGAGGAGCAAAAACCCCCTCTCCCGCGTGCGGGAGAGGGTTGGTGAGAGGGGACTTAAAAACGCGGCAAATCCGCAAACTTCAGCTGGCCGCCGGACACCCGCATTTTGCCAAACTCGGCGCAGCGCTGCAGGGTCGGGATCGCCTTGTCGGGGTTGAGCAGATATGCCGGATCGAAAGCACGCTTGACCGCGATGAAGGCGGCGATTTCGAGCGCGGAAAACTGCACGCACATCGAACCGATCTTCTCGATGCCGACCCCATGCTCGCCGGTAATGGTGCCGCCGACTTCGACGCACAGCGCCAGAATCTCCGCGCCGAACTGTTCGGCGCGGTCGAATTCGCCTTCCAGGTTGGCATCGAACAAAATCAACGGATGCAGGTTGCCGTCGCCGGCATGGAACACGTTGGCGCAGCGCAGCCCGTACTTGATTTCCATCTGCGCGATGCCGAGCAATACCTGGGCCAGGTTCTTGCGCGGGATGGTGCCGTCCATGCAATAGTAATCGGGCGAGATGCGGCCGGCGGCCGGGAACGCATTCTTGCGCCCGGACCAGAACTTCAGCCGCTCCGCCTCGTTCTGCGACACCGCGATCGCGGTCGCGCCGCATTCCTTGAGCACTGCGCTCATGCGCGCGATGTCCTCTTCCACCTCTTCGATGGTGCCGTCGGACTCGCACAGCAAAATCGCTGCGGCGTCGATGTCGTAGCCGGCCTTGACGAACGGCTCCACCATCCGGGTCGAGGTCCGGTCCATCATCTCCAGCCCGGCCGGGATCACGCCGGCGGCGATCACGTTGGCGACTGCGTTGCCGCAGCGCACCACGTCATCGAACGACGCCATGATCACGCGCGCGGCCTGCGGTTTCGGGATCAGCTTCACCGTCACCTCGGTGACGATGCCGAGCATCCCTTCGGAGCCGATGAAGACCGCCAGCAAATCCAGCCCGGACGCATCCAGCGCGCCGTTGCCGAGTTCGATGATGTCGCCGTCTATGGTCACCGCCCGCACCCGCATCACGTTGTGGACCGTCAGGCCGTATTTCAGGCAATGCACGCCGCCGGAATTCTCGGCCACGTTGCCGCCGATGGTGCAGGCGATTTGCGATGACGGATCGGGTGCGTAATATAAATTGTGCTTGGCTGCGGCGTCGGAAATCGCCAGATTGCGCACCCCCGGTTGCACCACCGCCGTGCGCGACACCGGATCGAGCGACACGATACGGTTCAGTTTGACCAGCGACAGCACCACGCCGTCGGCAATCGGCATCGCGCCGCCGGACAAGCCGGTGCCGGCGCCGCGTGGCACGATCGGCACCGCCAGCGCGCGGCAGGTTTGCATGATCGCCACCACTTGCGCCTCGTTTTGCGGCAGCAGCACCACCATCGGCAGGCGCCGGAACGCAGCCAGCCCGTCGCATTCGTAGGGCCGGGTATCTTCCTCGTTAAAGAGGATGCAATCGGCCGGCAGCAGCGCACGCAAGGCGGCCACCACCTCGCGTTGCCGCTCCGGCGTAAAAGTCGGTTCTGTTGGCGCATTCATGGGCGATTCCTGGTAGATACGTGTGGACACCTTATCACCACTGTTTCAGTCACAAAATAGCAGTAATACGCAAACCATTTTTTACTTTTGATGATGATATGCAGAAAAGCATGGCAACAGGATTGTGCCAAAAAAGTGTTTCGATGGTGCGTGAAATATTTTCACTTCCGGCCGTGGGATGGGTGCAACCCATCCTGTAAGTTCGTAAGTTCGATATTGGATCGGTTGCACCGATCCTGCGCATTTAAATTAAACTATGAGTATTTATACTTTAGGCAATGAATATATGCGTAAAAAGCATGGTTTACAAGCATACCATGCCAAGTATAATCATTTTATGCGCTTGAAAGTCGCGGTCAGCCAGTCGATGAAGGTGGCTACCTCGGGACGCTCCAGCACTTGCTGCTCGTACACCAGGTAATACGCGTGCGGCGGGGTTTTCAGGTGCACGTCGAAAATCTGCACCACCTCGCCGGCAGCGATCGCATTCTGGGCAAAGTGCTTGCGTGTCAGCGCCACGCCGTTGCCATGCTTGGCCGCCTCCAGCAGCAAGCCCAGGTCATCGACCCGGAAGCCGGTGCTCGGCTCCGGCCAGTCCAGGCCGGCTGCCTGGAACCAGGGTTGCCACGGCTCCAGCGGCGAGCGCAGCAGGGTCGCGCGCTTCAGGTCGGCCGGCTCGGCCAGGCCGCCGATCTGCTCCAGATAGCGCGGGCTGGCAACCGCGAACACCGGTTCCTCGAACAGCTTTTCAGCCACCTGGTCCTGATACTCGCCGGTGCCGAAGCGCACCTCAAGATCGGTTTCGGACAGGCTCAGGTCGTACAGCGGCACCGACAGAAAGGCTTCCAGGATGATTTCCGGATGCTGGTGCACGAAGTCGGCCAGGCGCGGGATCAGAAAGCAGCGGGTAAAAGTCGGCGGCACCGTGATCTTGACTCTGGGCTGGGAAATCGCCTTCTTGTGCGGCAGCGGGAAATCGGACAGCGTGCGCAGTGCCACCCGCACCACGTCCAGATAACGGCGGCCGAATTCGGACAGGCTGACGGCCCGGCCGTCGCGGTTGAACAGGCGCTCTCCGGTGTGGTCTTCCAGCAGACGGATCCGATGCGACAGCGCCGATGGCGTGATGCACAGCTCTCCGGCCGCCACCGCAAAGGAGTTATGGCGTGCCGCAGATTCGAATGCCGACAGCGCATGCACGGGAGGAAGTCGGTTTAGGGTGCGGGTTGCCATCTGATGATTTTTCCAGGGTTCATGATGTTTTGGGGGTCCAGCGCATGTTTGACGATGCGCATGGTGTCGATCGCTGGCGCACCGTGTTCCTGCACCAGAAAATCCATCTTGTGCAGTCCGATCCCATGCTCGCCGGTACAGGTGCCGTCCATCCCGATCGCCAGCGTGACCATCCGGGCATTCAGGCTTTCGGCCCGGTCCACGGCGGCCGCATCGGCCGGATCGACCAGCAGCAGCACATGGAAGTTGCCGTCGCCGACATGGCCGATGATCGAATACGGCATGCCGCTGGCTTCGCAGTCGGCCTGGGTCGCGAGAATGCACTCGGCCAGGCGCGATATCGGCACGCAGCAATCGGTCGTGATCGCGCGCCAGCCGGGGCGCATCTGCAGCAGCGCGAAATACGCATTGTGGCGCGCGCTCCAGAGCCGGGTCCGGTCTTCCGGCCGGGTCGCCCATTCAAAGCCGCTGGCGCCGTGTTCGGCGGCGATTTCCTGCACCCGCTGCGCCTGCTCCTGCACGCCCTGCTCGCTGCCGTGGAATTCGAACAGCAGCAGCGGCTTGACCGGCAAGTCGAGCTTGCTGTGGGCATTGATCGCCTTGACGCCGTTTTCGTCCAGGAATTCGACCCGCGCCACCGGCACCCCCATCTGGATGGTTTCGATCACCGTGTTGACTGCATCGGCCACGCTGGGGAAAGAGCAGACCGCGGCCGAAATCGCTTCCGGCAGCGGATACAGGCGCAGCGTCACTTCGGTGATGATGCCCAGCGTGCCTTCGCTGCCGACAAACAGGTGGGTCAGGTCATACCCGGCCGCGGATTTCTTGGCGCGGGTGCCGGTCTTGATGATACGGCCGTCGGCGGTGACCACGGTCAGCATCAGCGTGTTCTCGCGCATGGTGCCGTAGCGCACCGCATTGGTGCCGGACGCGCGGGTCGCCGCCATCCCGCCCAGCGACGCATCGGCGCCCGGATCGATCGGGAAAAACAGTCCGAAATCCTTGACCGCCAGATTCAGTTGCTTGCGGGTCACGCCGGCCTGCACGGTGGCGGTCAAATCCTCCGGATGCACCGCGAGCACCGCGGCCATCTGCGACAGGTCGATGGTCAGCCCGCCCTGCACCGCCAGGATGTGCCCCTCCAGCGAAGTCCCGGTGCCATAGGCAATTACCGGCACCTGGTGCTGGCCGCACAGGCGCACCGCCGCGGCAACTTCCTCGGTGCTGTGGGCGAACAGCACCGCGTCCGGCAGCATCGGATCATAGGCGGATTCGTCGCGGCCATGATGCGCGCGCACCGCCTGCGCCACCGAAAAACGCGTGCCGAAAAGTGTTGCCAGCGCCGCCGCAAAGGCGGCCGGCAAAGGTTTTTTTTCGGTTGCCTGCAACTGGGTCATCTGGTTCATTGCAATCTCCATGGAAGTGCCTGATTTTACTCTGCAGCGCCGCGCCGCGCATGTCCGCAGTGGCCGGCCCGGCACCGGCAGGCGCAAATTTGACGTATTCTTGAACTCCTTCTTCACCAACCAGAATCTATATCATGGGCAACCGACTTTCCAAGATAGCAACACGCACCGGCGACGGCGGCACCACCGGACTGGGCGATGGCAGCCGCACCGACAAGGATAGCCAGCGGATACACGCGATGGGCGAGGTCGACGAACTCAATTCGCAGCTCGGCGTGTTGCTGTGCGAACCGCTGCCGGATGCATTGCGCGAGGAATTGCTGACGATCCAGCACGACCTGTTCGACCTTGGCGGCGAACTCTGCATCCCCGGCTACACGATGATCACCGCAGAGCAGGTGGCCCGGCTCGATCAGTTGCTGGAGAAATACAACGCCGGCCTGGCGCCGCTGCGCGACTTCATCCTGCCCGGCGGCTCGCGCGCCGCAGCGCTGGCGCACGTCTGCCGCACCGTCTGCCGCCGCGCCGAACGCGCGATCGTCAGCCTGGGCAAGACCGAGCAGATCAACGACGCGCCGCGCCAGTACACGAACCGCCTGTCCGACCTGCTGTTCGTGCTGTCGCGGGTGCTGAACCGCTTCGCCGGCGGCAGCGACGTGATCTGGGAAAAGGAGCGCGACCGGACTGTTTGAGCATGAGTAGTGCAGGCCTGCCGGGCCTGCACGAATGGCGCATACATGGCAATGTATATTTCATATCACACAGTTTACATGCGGTAACTTATGAAGTTTTAGGCATACTCCACGTACCACGTACCACGTGCAACGCAACAAAAAAGCGACCATCGGCTATGCCATGCAAAAAACATACTATCAGTGCATGAGTGAGCAGATATGCGATCTAGCAGAATTAGCAAATGTCAGGTTTGCCGATCTAGCGAACGTTCGGCAAGGAACAATCAATCACGCAAACCTGGATACGATGACTTTCTTCTGGCGTGAGAATTGATCGTAGGCGATCTTCAAGCTCCTTAGCGCTGCGCGGCCTCTTTCCACCGGGTGCCGGCGGCATTCCTTCACCACCGAACCAGAAAACCAGATAAATCCCATGTCCGTCTGTGCCCGGGTCACGAACATAACGTGCAATCAGTTGCTTGCCGATTGCGGACCATAGGTCAGGGTGCTTATCTCTCTTGATTTCGATTGGGATATTAAATCCATGAGTTCCGCCGAACGAAATCTTAATGTCGGCACGCGTGTCGTCCGCATAGTTACCTTCCTTTTCAGCTTCAATGTTGAGTCTCCCAAAGCGCTCCTCCAGGTCCGACAACAACGCATTTCGACAATCGTTTTCCGGTTTGGGATTGCTTAACTTTTTGTTGCTTGTGTCATAGCTCCAATACTGTCGATAGTCGTTGGTGCTGCCATCGCGAATTTTTCGGGCGATATCACGCAAATGATCGAAAGCGAGAGCCGCAAGATCTGCGGCGCTGGCCGGTTCAAGGTTGGCGAGCGTGCGGCTAACCTCTACGCACCCTAAGCGGCTGAATGAGGCCTTGCGCCGGGCAATGCGCTGGGAATGCAGCGCGCGACGCAAGGCGTTGTGCCAGCCTGACAGCTTTGGCAATGCCAGCAAGCGTTCGAGTTCTTGCGACGCGATTTCGCTGGTGCCGTCGCCCAAGGTGTTAACCAGTGAGCGCACCAGATCGGCAGTTTCCATAGCCGGGCTGACCCAATGCGCTTCGGTAGGACGCTCGGGAGAACAATCAGGTGCCAGCAGTTCGATCAGCAGCGCAACAGTGGTTTCGGGTAGGCTTGCGACGTTAGGCATCCGGCGTTCATGGCGGGAATGGAAGAATCCCGCCAGATAATTCCTACGAACTTCGCTTTTGCCTATGTATTGAATCAGCTTGGCTTCATAAATCTCAGGGGCGATTGCCAGGCCGCAGGCCAGCCAATAGACTCTTTGCGCACTATCCAGGCTTTTCAATTCCAACTTTCGCGCGATCAATTGTGCAAGCGCCTTCCGATCGAGATAGTGCAACGCTGCCTTCATGAGCGGATCAAGCGCATTCGCCAATTGATTCTTGCCTGCCCGTAGCGGGAAACCTTCAAGCAGGATTGGCAACACAATCCGCGCAACGTCGGCATACGCGTCGTCATAAGCTACCGAATACAACTCCACGACATGATCTTGCCTTGCGCGCAGCATGGGCAATGCATACGCGACCAGCACTTCTGCGACCAGCGCAGAACGCTCCTTAGTTAAAGTGGTGAACCACGCCGGATCGTCACCAGTGTTGTCGGTAAGACGAAATGCGGCCAGTCGCGACAGAACCGCATCGTCGAGCTTTAGCGCTGCGGATGGATCGGCCTGATACAACTCGCCCATTCCCACCAGACACGGCCAGCGTATGGAATACATTCGTCCCTTCACTTCAAGATCGACGATTTCGGCGACGGTCGGCAGATCTTCGCGCGCGAGCACGTGGCGAAAACCCTCATAGGCGGCGGCCATCAGTTCCTTGTCGCCATCAAGAAAATCGGCCAGGCGTTCCTGCGGGGTTTCGCCGTGCGCCTCGTACAACAATCCTTTATAGGCTAGTGCCAATTCATGCAGAATTGCCGGCGCGCTGCCGTCGCGGATTTCCGCTAGGTGCTTGCGGTAAGAGCTGATCCACGCATTTTTCTTTTTCCTCTGCTCGGTATTCCTCTCGCGCTTCGAGATGGCATGCTTCTGTTGCCCGTCGTTGAGGCGGCATGTAACGAGCGGATCGAGCCACTGCTGGAAACTGGGGTGCTCTGCCGTCCATTTATCGAGGAATTCCAGACTTTCGAATGTCAGGTATTGCGGGCTATCTTGTTGTCTCAGTCTATTAACAGCTTGCTCGAAATAATATTGCGCAAAGTCAGTCTGCTGTCCTTCCGCCGCCCTCGCCAAGTACCAGGAAACGATATCTGCGGGTGGGGTGGCTCCGTAAAGTCTCGCCGAACAGTCATATAGGCAATTCCTCACGTCTTCGTGTCCGGAGCAAAGCGCTGTGCCACGAACGAGCATCGCCTTGTAGCGATCAGGGCGATCCTCGAACCATTGAGCAATCCACTTCGCATGCTCTTGTTCAAGTCGAGATTCAACGTATTTATCAAGACCAGCGCCAAGCCAATCGTAAAGTCGTTCATCGGCGACGGCATCGCCATGAGCCTTCAAACCGAGCACCAGTGTTTCTCCTACCATCCGATTGAGCTGATGCTCGGAAAGCGGTGTTTCCAAGTTAATTTTTCTTTGAGCCAATTGATCCAGCAGACTTGGTAAGTCGTCCTTGGGAGTTGCGCCAGGTAGTTCATGAACCCAGAACATGAAATAAGCGCCAAGCAAATTACGAGCCTTTTGAGGATGGAGGTAATCCAATATTCGTTCAGGCGAAATAATATTAGGGTAGAGCTGCCTTAGTAGTGTCCCCAGCAATTCATCGTCCCTATCCTCGACCGCACCCGTCTGGATATCCTCAGCAAGTTTTAGCAGGTGAGAAGTGTCATCCGGAGTAACACACATCAGCGCATTTAGTGCATCTTTACGTATTCTTGGCCAGTAGCTGGCATCTCGCGCGACGCCGTTCAGCGATTCGGCTAACATCGGCATGCGTTCCCCGTGTCGAATAGCATCGAGAACACAATCCAGAAGCGCTTGGTCGGCATCCGCGCGCGAAGATGATGCAAGTATCTGCTTGAACGCATGCTCCATGTCGATGGTGCCCAGCGCGCCGAAGGGTGGGGAGGACCAATCGTCGGAACGGAACCATGGGTAACGACAGGCTTCGCTATGCATAGCGTCCAAAATACGTTTTTTGTCGTTCGGAGGGAAATTTTTCACGTCGCCGTACAGCACCACGCCCAACGGATCTCGTTCGATCAAGAGTGCTCGTTCAGTCGGACAATGAACGGATAACCAAGCGGAAAGGCCGCGCAGGTCGGTTACGACGCCGCCATCCTCGCCTGTCATTAATGCGAGCACGCGGCCGATTGGCAGGCTGCGAATTTTGATGGCATTGGCGACGTAACGTGCGCCCAGATATTCGGCGACGCTGCGGTGGATCGGGATGCGGCGATCTTCGCCGTCGCCCTGAAATAGATTGGTTTTAAGCGCGGCTATCAGAGGTAGATCGGTCGGGTTGGCAAGGCCTTGCAAGCCGGTGTAGGAGGAGTTGATGGCGTCATCGTCAAGTGCATAACCAGCCAGCCCGGACAGCAACTGGATTGCACAAAGATAACCGGCGGCATCGAGTAACGTATCGTTTGCAATAAATTTGCCGCGTTTCGCTTGTCGATGTTCTGGGTTAATTTCACGCGCTAGTTGTTGGCAAGCCATCCCGTAGACTTCCCTGCGGCTTTGCGGCCACTGCTTATTTTCAACTGCCTGTACCAACAAATTCAGCGTTTGCGGATTGCGCAGCAAATCACCAAGCCCATGATTGCGCGCCTGGCCGATAAATCCCTCTGCGTCGGAGATGCTTGCCTTGCTCCGGAGGATTTCTACAATGTCCTGGTCAGATAACGGGTCGAGATGCAGCGCGGTGATTTTTCCATCTGGAGATACGCGCACTAATGCTTCGGCATCGCTCGCACCCAGCCAGTCGGCCTCGCGACAGGAAAGACGAAAATGCGGGCGCCCGAGCTTTTCGAGATGTCTTCGTATCTGGTCGAGTGGCGTTCTGCCATCGCCGCCACCGGCGCGCATTTCATCGAGGCCGTCGATGAACAATATTTTGTTTTGGTATTCCGCGCTGGGATCAAAAGTAGCAAAGTCGCGCGCCTGGATATATTCACCGCCCGATTCCTTCGCTTCTCGCTCGAAGGCTTTTGTCTTGCCCGCACCCGGATCACCAAGCAGCACATAAGCGGCCTGCTCGCGATATTCCTTCAACGGGCGGCTGATGCGCTCGTGCGAACTATGATCAATTTCCGTGCAAGTTCGCTCAACGAAGAAAGGTTCGCTCATTTTATCCAAGCCAGTGCTCCGCCGGATAGGAAAGAAATTCAAGTAGTGAAATACCGCCTTCGCCGACCAGCAACTTTTGACACATGCCAAAATTTCGCTCGAATATGTCGAGTCCAGCTGCATGACCAGACGTTGATCCACTTTTTACCTCGATCGCAGTGAGTTTGCGACCGCGCTCGATCACGAAATCGACCTCATGTGGACTTTCGCGCCAGTAATAGAGCGCGCAATCTGGATATCCTGTGTTGTGGAGATGTGCACCGACTGCGCTTTCCACCATGCGTCCCCAATAGCTGCGATCAGCTTTAGCTTCCGCTTTGGTATAACCGGAGCCAACCGCCATCAAAGAAGTGTTCAGCACATTGAGTTTGGGCACAGAAGCGCGTCGACGGTGTTGTTGCCCTGCATATTTTTGCAAGCCCACGATTAATCCCGCGTGCCCCAGGAGATCCAGATAATGGGCGAGTGTTACCGTATTTCCGGCGTCCTGAAGTTGACCGATCATTTTGGTATAGGACAGGAGCTGACCAGAATATCCGCAGCCGAGGTGGAACAGTTGTTTAAGAAGAGCCGGCTTGTCAACCCTTGTCATTTTTAAAATATCCATGTCGATACTGGGCTGTATCAGACTATCGCGAACGTATGCACGCCAACGTGGTTCGTCGCGTATGAACTTCGCGCTCCCAGGATAGCCGCCGAAATAGATGTAATCGTCCAGATCGAAATCGAAAGCATCGTACATTTCCAGAAACGACCAGTGCGTGACCGGAATCAATTCACAGCGCCCTGTGAGACTTTCGCTCATCCCCTTCTGCATCAGCAGAGGTGATGAGCCCAAGAGTACGACATGAAGTTTCAAGTTTTCGGCACGATCGGCATCCCATAATCCTTTGACGGCCTCCGACCAACGGGGAATTTTCTGGATTTCGTCGAGGACGAGGATATATCCATCGGTGGCTTCGCGCGCCGCAGCACGGGCGCGCTGCCATTGTCTAACCAACCATGCGGCATCTCGTGGGCTCGCGTCTTGCTCGTAGACATCACTTTCTGAGGATGTAAAACTGTGAGAACGTGCCTCATCCGGTTGATCGACTGCAACAAAGCGAAATCGCTCGCGACTAAACTTGGTCAACGCATCACGCACCAAGGTGGTTTTTCCGACTTGTCGAGGGCCTGCAACAACGATCAGCAAGCCTGGAGGTTCGGCTAGTCGGTCGCAGAGCTTACTAACTTCCTGACGCTGGTATAGTTGATTTCTGAGCATTTTTCATATTATGAGTAGTTTTACTCATAATATTACATTACGGATGAAAAATCGTAAAGTTAGCAACGACATTTTATGCTGCTGGGCTGTCGGTTGACCAGCCGTGTCCGTTAAGGTTTTGACGGAACAAACCCTCATCCACTAAAACCGATGCTCCGCTGAAAGACGGTCCCTACCATGACCGCACCGACAAACAGCCAGCTGATAACAGGTCGTGCTTTGCGGTCCCGGACCGTCTGAGCAGCCCGGGACCGAAAATCATACACCGGCGTGTAATAATAAATACCGCAATTTCCACATGCGGAAAACCATGTGTTTTTAGGCATACCCTCAATGTACAGATATAAAAAAGCGACCGCAAGGTCGCTTTCTTTATGCAGGATGCAAGCGTTTCAAACCCGCTTGTCGCACTCGATCAATGCATACGCCGAATGGTTGTGGATCGATTCGAAATTCTCGGCTTCCAGCGTATACGCCAGCACCGCCGGCTCCTTGTTGAGCATGCCGGCCACATCGCGCACCAGGTCTTCGACGAACTTCGGATTGTCGTAGGCGCGCTCGGTCACGTATTTTTCATCCGGGCGCTTGAGCAGGCCGTACAGTTCGCAGGATGCCTGCTGCTCGACCTTGGCGATCAGCTCGTCGACCTGCAACTCGCCCTCCAGCACTGCGCAAATGGTGATGTGCGAGCGCTGGTTGTGGGCGCCGTAGGCGGAGATCTTCTTCGAACACGGGCACAGGCTGGTGACCGGCACCATGACCTTGACCGAGACTTCCGCTGCGCCATTCTTGATCTCGCCGCTGAAGCCGACTTCGTAATCCATCAGGCTCTGGACGCCGGAAATCGGCGCGGTCTTGTTGATGAAATACGGAAAAGACAGCTCGATGCGGCCGGCGTCGGCTTCCAGCAAGCGCATCATGCGGGCCATCAGGTCGCGGAACATCGCCACATCGAGGCCGCCGCGCTGCGTCGCATCCAGCCCTTCGAGCAGGGCGATGAAGCGCGACATATGAGTGCCCTTCTGGTGCTGCGGCAAATGCACATACATGTTCCAGCTGCCGACCGTGGCCTGCACCCCGGCCGCAGTCTTGATGGCTACCGGATAACGCACGCCCTTGACGCCGACGCGCTGGATCGAAATGCGTCGGGTGTCGGGCGTACTCTGGACATCGGGAATGGTAGTCATGGGGTCGCGGGTATTCATCAAAAAACCTTCAGGTTGGCGTGCAAGCGCGCTGCTAGCAGCTAGCACGCTTCCACTTATTCGGTTGCGATAGCCTGGCGCTGCGGCGCCGGCTTCAAAATGTCTTCAAAACGCCGCTGTATCGATGCCTGGATGCCATCCGCATCGAGGCCGCACAGCGCCAGCAGTTGTACGGTGTCGCCGTGGTCGATGAAGCGATCCGGCAGACCCAGCATCAGCAGCGGCTTGACTATGCCGGCAGCCGCCAATGCTTCAGCTACTGCAGCCCCGGCGCCGCCCATGATCGCGCCCTCCTCGACCGTCACCAGAGCAGCGTGGCTGGCCGCCAGTTGCAGCACCAGTTCGACATCGAGCGGCTTGACGAAACGCATATTGGCCACGCTGGCATCCAGTGCCTCGGCCGCTTGCAGGCTGGGCGCCACCATGCTGCCGAACGCCAGGATCGCAATGCCGGCATTGTCTTTGCCTGCGCGCTTGAGCTCGCCTTTGCCGAGCGGGATCGGGCTCAACGCCGGCGCCACTGCAGCGCCGATACCGGCACCGCGCGGGTAGCGCACTGCTGCCGGGCCATTATATTGGAAAGCGGTGGTGAGCATCTGACGGCACTCGTTTTCGTCCGAGGCGGCCATCACGACCATGTTCGGGATGCAGCGCAGGAAGGCCAGATCGTAATTACCGGCGTGGGTGGCGCCGTCGGCACCGACCAGTCCGGCACGGTCGAGCGCGAACGTCACGTCCAGGTTTTGCAGCGCGACATCGTGGATCAGCTGGTCGTAGCCGCGCTGCAGGAAGGTCGAGTAAATCGCCACCACCGGCTTCATGCCTTCGCACGCCATGCCGGCGGCGAAGGTCACCGCATGCTGCTCGGCGATGCCGACGTCGTAATAGCGCTTCGGAAACAGTTGCTCGAAGCGCACCATGCCGGAGCCTTCGCGCATCGCCGGCGTGATGCCGACCAGGCGCTGGTCGGCCGCCGCCATGTCGCACAGCCAGTCGCCGAAGACCTTGGTATATGTCAGCTTGCCGGCTGCGGCCGGCTGGATGCCTTCGGCCGGATTGAATTTTCCGGGACCGTGATACAGCACCGGATCGGCTTCGGCCAGCTTGTAACCCTGGCCTTTCTTGGTGACCACATGCAGGAACTGCGGCCCTTTCAGTTTTTTCAGGTTCTGCAGGGTCGGGATCAGCGCGTCCAGGTCGTGGCCGTCGATCGGGCCGATGTAGTTGAAGCCGAATTCCTCGAACATGGTGGCCGGCATGATCATGCCCTTCGCATGCTCCTCGAAACGCTTGGCAAGCTCCAGCATCGGTCCCGGCAGCACGGTCTTGCCGACTTGCCTGGCGGCCGCGTAAAACCTGCCCGACATCAGCCGCGCCAGATAGCGGTTCAGCGCGCCGACCGGCGGCGAGATCGACATGTCGTTGTCGTTCAAGACCACCAGCAGGTTGATGTCGTCGTAGATGCCGGCATTGTTCATCGCCTCGAACACCATGCCGGCGGTCATCGCGCCGTCGCCGATGACCGCAATCGCATGCCGGTCTTCGCACTTGGTGCGGGCCGCCAGCGCCATCCCGAGCGCGGCCGAGATCGAGGTCGACGAATGGGCGGTGCCGAAAGTGTCGTAGATGCTTTCGTCGCGGCGCGGGAAGCCGGAAATGCCGCCCAGCTGGCGCAGCGTATGCATCCGGTCGCGCCGGCCGGTGAGTATCTTGTGCGGGTAGGTCTGGTGGCCGACATCCCAGATCAGGCGGTCTTCCGGCGTATTGAATGCGTAATGCAGCGCAATCGTCAGCTCGACCGTGCCGAGGTTGGACGACAGGTGGCCGCCGGTGCGGGACACCGAATCGAGCACGAATTGGCGCAGTTCATTGGCCAGCGGCTTGAGTTGCCCACGCGTCAATTGGCGCAGGTCCGCCGGGCTGTTTATCTGTTTGAGTAGGTTCATACTAGGCCTTCCGCCGCACGATCAGGTCCGCCAATTCGCGCAACCGCTGTGCGTTGTGTCCGAAAGGCAGGAGTGCCGCATGCGCATCCTGCCGTAATTGTTCCGCCAGCACCATGGATGGCTCCAGTCCCAGGATCGAGACATAAGTCGGCTTGTTGTCGGCCGCATCCTTGCCGGCAGTCTTGCCCAGCGTGGCCGAATCGGCGGTGGCGTCGAGGATATCGTCGACCACCTGGAACGCCAGCCCGACGGCCGCAGCAAAGCGGTCCAGCGCCTGCTCTTCCGCGACCGTCAGCAGCTTGCCCGACAGCGCGCCCAGCAACACAGCAGCGCGCAGCAAGGCACCGGTCTTCAGGCGGTGCATCTGCTCCAGCTGCTGGCGCGACAGGTTTAAACCGACGCTGGCCAGATCGATCGCCTGGCCGCCGCACATGCCGAGCGAACCGGAAGCCTGCGCCAGCAGGCGCACCATCGCCAGCTTGCAAGCGGCATCACCGGCGCCGTCAGTCAGCACCAGGAATGCCTGCGCCTGCAATGCGTCGCCCGCCAGCAAGGCGCTGGCCTGGCCGAACTTGATGTGTACGGTGGGCTTGCCGCGCCGCAGCGCATCGTCATCCATGCACGGCATGTCGTCGTGCACCAGCGAATACGCATGGATCATTTCGACTGCGGCGGCGGCGCGCTGCAGCTGCTGCGGCCCGGCCGCGAACAATTCGCCGGCCGCGAATGCCAGCAGCGGGCGGACACGCTTGCCGCCATCCAGCACCGCGTAGCGCATCGCTTGATGCAGCTCTTGCGGCGCGTCCGCAGCGGCCGGCAGAAAGGACGACAGCGCCTGCTCCATCGTCGTCTGGACTGCACGCATCCAGGCGCCGAAGGGTTGCACAGCGGGCTGCATTGCGGTCTTGTCAGCGTCCATGCTAGGCATCCCCCGCGGCATCGGCATTAGGATTGGCATCGGCGGCAAAGGGTTTCAGCATCTCGCCTTGCAGCACCTTGACCTGGCTATCGACCCGGTCGAGTTGCGCCGCGCAATATTGGATCAGCTCCGAGCCGCGCTGATAGGCGGCCACCGAAGCCTCCAGCGGCAAGCTGCCGGCCTCCATTTGCGCCACCAGTTGCGCGAGTTCTGCCATCGCGTCTTCAAACGAAGCGGGCAGATTGGCGGACGGCTGTTTTTTTGGCATAAATGATCGAATCAAGCTCTGAATGGTTGGGTAACCCGCTATTTTAGACGACCAATGCAGGCGCAGGCCGCGACCGGGCCCGCAAACCCGCTATTTTTTGACTGGAATCACGGTTGTGCGTGGCACCGCCACCGCGGTCACGGCGTTCTTCGGGCTGCCCGTGATCAGCTTGTCCGAATAGGTCAGGTACACCAGCGTATTGCGTGCGGCATCGACCATGCGCACCACGTGCAGCGTCTTGAAGACCAGCGAGCGGCGCTCGGTGAACGCATCTTCCTGCCGCGGCAGCGCTTCCTTGAAGCGGATCGGGCCGACCTGACGGCAGGCAATCGATACATCCGACACTTCTTCGGCCACCCCGACCATCCCGGCCATGCCGCCGCGCTCGGGCTTGGACACATAGCAGGCGACGCCTTCCACCTTGGGGTCGTCGTAGGCTTCCACCACCAGCTTGTGCGAGCCCATCAGTTTGAATTCGGTATTCACGCTGCCGATCTGCTGCGCCAGCGCAGTGCCGGACAGCAAGCTGGCAAATGTGAACAGCAACAGGGATTTATGCATGATGGTTGCGCTTTCTGTGTCGGGTAAAGGCATCAGTGTAAAGGTTTCCGGCACTGCCAGTGGCCGATTGGATTGCCTCACGACCGCATGATCGCGGCCAAATCCCGGGCCGGATCCGGATCGCGGCCTCGGGTATAATCGCGGGTTCCGTCCAAAATTGCCGTTTTATTCGTTGAATAGTGGCGTTGCGGATTTTTTTCACTCTTTGGTACCTTTCATACATTAGGGGGTGGGGATGTCCGATCTGGCTAAACTCGCCAATCTCGCGCGCATTGCAGCACAACACGCGCAACTTCCGGTCCACGTTTATCACGATGCCGCGCTGCTAGAGCGCGAAATCCAGCAGCTTTTTCACAACGGTCCGCGCTACGTCGGGCACGAATTGATGGTGCCCAACGTCGGCGACTTCGCCACGCTGGCGCAGGAAAACGAAGGCCGGATGCTGGTGCGCAGCCAGCACGGCATCGAACTGCTGTCGAATGTCTGCCGCCACCGCCAGGCGCTGATGTTCAACGGACGCGGCAACAGCAGCCACATCGTCTGCCCGCTGCACCGCTGGACCTACGACCTCAACGGCGAACTGCTGGGCGCGCCGCATTTCGAACAGACCCCATGCCTGAACCTGTCCAAGACGCCGCTGCAAAACTGGAACGGCTTGCTGTTCGAGCAGAACGGCGTCGATGTGCAGAACCTCATGGCAAACCTGAGCGTCACCAAGGAATTCGATTTCAGCGGCTACCTGCTGGATCACGTCGAGGTGCACGACTGCGACTACAACTGGAAAACCTTCATCGAAGTGTATCTGGAGGATTACCACGTCGAACCGTTCCATCCGGGGCTGGGCAGCTTCGTCAGCTGCGCCGACCTGCGCTGGGAATTCGGCCCCAGCTACAGCGTGCAGACGGTCGGCGTAAACAATGGGCTGCGCAAATCGGGCTCCGAGGCATACCGGAAATGGCAGCAGCAGCTGCTGCAGTACGGCGACGGCGCGCTGCCGCAATATGGCGCGATCTGGCTCACGCTGTACCCGAACATCATGGTCGAATGGTATCCGCAGGTGCTGATCGTCTCGACGCTGTGGCCGCAAGGCACCGGCAAGACCCGCAACGTGGTCGAATTCTATTACCCGGAAGAAATCGCACTGTTCGAGCGCGAAATGATCGAAGCCGAGCGCGCCGCCTACATGGAAACCTGCATCGAGGACGACGAAATCGGCCAGCGCATGGATGCCGGCCGCCGCATCCTGATGCAGCGCGGCGTCAGCGAAACCGGGCCCTACCAGTCGCCGATGGAAGACGGCATGCAGCACTTCCATCAATGGTATCGCGACCACCTGCAGTTTTAATAAATGCGGGGGTATGGTATTAAACAACCAGCTACCCGCATATACCAGCTACCCGCATATATTAAAAGCGACCTTGATTTATACTCCACCATGATTCCCAAGGTATTTGCGCAACAGCGGCTCCAGCCGCTGGCGCGTGGCATCCGGGATCGCCGCCGGCGGCGTCACCAGCGCCTGCGCCAGCGCAGAATGCGCGGCCGACGCCGGCGCATCGGCGGCGAGCCGCCGGATGCACGCGCGCAGCACCGCTTGCGCATTCTGCGCGTTGTGCATCAGGTTGCCGATCGCCATTGCGGCGGTGACCGCCGCATGGCCCGGATGCCAGCAGTCGAAATCGGTCACCAGCGCCAGCGTCGCGTAGGCGATTTCCGCCTCGCGCGCCAGCCGCGCCTCCGGCATGTTGGTCATCCCGATCACCGCCGCGCCCCACGAGCGGTACAGCTGCGACTCCGCATAAGTCGAAAACGCCGGCCCCTCGATGCAGACATAGGTGCCGCCGCGATGCAGCACCGCGTCCGGCAGCTGGCACTCGGCAAACGCCTGCGCCACCAGTTCGGACAGCGCCGCGCACACCGGCTGCGCGAAGCTGACGTGCGCGACCGCACCTTGGCCGAAAAACGTACCGGCGCGCTGCCTGGTCATGTCAATGAACTGGTCCGGCAGCACCATGTCGCGCGGCGCCAGATCCTGTTGCAGCGAGCCGACCGCCGACACCGACAGCAGGTAATCGACGCCGAGCTGCTTCATCGCCCACAGATTGGCGCGAAACGGAATTTCGGACGGCAGCAGCGTGTGATTGCGGCCATGGCGCGCCAGAAACGCCACCGGCACGCCATCCAGCAGGCCGGTCACGACCGCGTCGGACGGCGCGCCGAACGGGGTTTCGATATGGACTTCCTGCATCTGCTGCAAGCCGGCCATGCTGTACAGGCCGCTGCCGCCGATGATGCCGAAACGGATTTTGTTCATAGTATCCAGAGTGTTGCGCTAGAATTCCAATAATTGCAGGCAGTATGCTTTAAAAACAATGCTTTACCGCATTAATTCATTGGCCTCCAAAAAATACACAATAGCGTATATGGATTGCGCAAAGACCTTCCGCGGCGCACTGTCAGCAGCGTCTGCTAATCTGGCGGTGATACACACCTCACAAATTCCAGAGCACATACATCATGAATCGTAGCGCAAAAGGCGGCCTCGTATATTCCACCGATGTCGGACGCACCTGTCCCGAATGCCGGCATGCGCTCGCGCAGTGCGCCTGCAAGGCCAGCGCCAGGGCCGCGCCTGCAGGCGATGGCGCGGTGCGCGTGTCGCGCCAGACCAAGGGCCGGGGCGGCAAGAGCGTGACCGTCGTCAAAGGGCTGGCGCTCGATTCCATTGCGCTGGCCGCGCTGGGCAAGCAGTTGCGCACCGCCTGCGGTTCGGGCGGCACGGTCAAGGATGGCGTGATCGAAGTGCAGGGCGACCATTGCGAACGGGTCATCGAGGCGCTCAAAAGGCACGGCCATGGCGCGCAGCGGGTGGGCGGCTAGGCATGAAATACAAACGCCGGCAGGCATGTTAAAGAAAGAAAAATGACGACCGTCGAACTACCCTTTAGGGCAACAACCGGGCAGGCGTGCGACTGGCCGGCGCAGCAAACCGGCACCCGATGGGCACTGGCGCGGATGATAGAGGCGAAAAGCAAAGCGGTATGGAATCCGGTCACGCTGGCGCTGGGTTTGAACGACGCGTACCGAGTGCCGCTGCCGCATCTGAAAAGAGCGTTCAATGCGCATGATTTCTTGCACCCATGGGCGGCGGAATGGAACCATACGCTGGCGCTGCTGGGCAAATAAGGCGCCGGTGTTGCAGCCGTTTTCTTGCCGCAGCCGGGCCGGGCGCCGGCATTCATCTGCGGCCGTGTCAATGGCCGCAAACGACCCAAATCAGCCATTTGGGAATCTCGAAAACGGACGTTCAATGTGGAAGATCACCTACATAAAATAATTCAAGGCCACCAAACAAATTGGCAGCTGCTCCACTAGTGGAGTGCGCTCAATGATTCAGTATCCCAGCGTAGCATCTTTAATCGATCCCAAGCCCGTTGAAGGTGATCCGTCTTCAAAATGGCCCTCTTGCGATTGTTCCAGTTGTGAACCATTTCGATTGCGGTTGTGGGGGACTCCCGCGCATCCATTGACCGGCACATTACCCAATGTACTGAACTAAGTAGTTCCAGACCATACGGGTCTTCAAATCCTTCGATCAAAGTCGAGACCCTATTCATCCGTTGAATAAGATCAGGATCTTCCATTAGGACGGGTTCCGCAGCCTCTATTGCCCCTTCTTTCAATTCGATTGGCTTTGTTGGGTTATCTTGGCCATCTCCATACCCCTGCAAAAAGTGCCCTTCTAATTTGATGAATACTTGGCGCAAATTTTTCGCATATGGCCCAAACTGATTGGCTTCGTATTGCAGTTTTAGCGGTTGACCTGCCTCTTGCAGGAAGTACATGAGCTTATGTATTTCGAGCAGGCTTATAAATGGATCAAACAATCCTTGTTGATATCGCTGCATAATGGCGATGAGGGCGGCTCTGCCTTCAGTCATTTTCGGCCGTTCTGTCCTATTAGGCATAGAAGTCGCCGAAGGGGCTCCCGACGGAGTGAATAATTTCACGTGAACGTCGGGTAGGCGCGTGAACGCATTCACAATGAGCGGCTCAACATCTTCCCAATCAAGGCCGCCAAAGCCGCAGCCGAGGGGTGGCACTGCTATCGATCGAATGTCGAGTTCACGCACCTTCTCTACCAAGTCCTCGAGTCCCGTTTTGATATCCGATAGCCGGCTCTTTGACTTCCAGTGTCCCTTTGTCGGGAAATTGATAATCCATCGCGGGCCGCCGACGAGCCCTCCTAGATCGTAGACATGAACATGCCCCAGTTTCACCTCATTGGCTTTGCATGCGGCCTCATACGATTTGAACATAGCCGGGTAGGCCTGCTTGAATTGCAAAGCAATGCCCTTACCCATCACACCTTCAATATTTACGGTATTGACCAAGGCCTCGACTGGCGCTGTCAGTAAATTCCCGTTCGTTAGTTCAATCATATTTAGTAATACCAATGTGGAGAGACATGAACCCTAAGCGGAGGGATTTGTCTGGCCATGATTTGTTTGACTTGTGCTGCAACTTGTTCGTTCTGGCAACCGATCTCTGTAAATGACGTCATGGGGAAAAAATCCGCGATCAGAAATTCAGTCATTTTGATATGAAGACGATCGCCGCCCCATGAATTTGATCGAACAATGTCCCAATTAACATTATCAAGCGCTTCATTGTCATTTGAGAAACTAGTGTAGTTTGCACCTGCGTTACCGTCACTGATCGCCCACGGCTGTCCCAACGCGGTAGCATGATGCACCAAACTTACTAAGTGCACAATGCTCGTTTGACAGCCCGATGGGCGTCCAGTGTTGCCTCTGTTAATAGTAGAAAGCATAGGCGATCTTGGGCAGAAATAGAACGGCACGAACTCGCCAACAGCACGCCCGTTGCAACAGGAAATTTTGTATTCATCAAGTCGACGTTGCTTGATGTGCGCATAGCCTATCTCGGTGGTGTTTTGATTTGTGGCCCGCACTTGGGCGTCCGAAAATAGGCCTCCAGCAGCAACAATGCCCGGCAGGTTTGTGACATCCGTGATGTGGTAAATTTTGGTTGTTCTTGGATCGACTGGCATAACTATTAGTTTTGCTCGGTAAAAAGTTGCGGAGGCACTTGCTGGGCCAATAAGACACACTAGGCGCAGCAGCGGATTGCCACTTTAGCAATTGCCGCGTTACCACCCGATATTATCATGCACATGGTGCGGGCTCTAAATCGCAAAATTGACGAAGCTCCGTGAATCTATGGCAGGAGGCCCAATCCCAGCCGAGCCTCATTGTCTGCTTCCGATGGCGACAAACTAGGTCCCAATGTCTGCTCTTGGCTGGAAGCCGCAGTTGAAGCGTCGCCGGCTCTTCGCCATCCTGTTGATTTTGACAAATTCGAACATGCAACGGCCCATCCCGCATCGGCTTTATCATGGGTATGCATAAAAAACATGCATTTGCCGCACGATTCAATTGGCTTGTAAAAAATACACAATAGTGTATATATTTCAACCAAGGCCGGTTCAGACGGCGCCGAACGCCGGCAGCGTCACATCGATCCGCAACCCGCCCAGTGCGCCTTTCGGCACGATTGCAAGGCTGCCGCCGTACAGGAGCGCGATTTCTTCGACGATCGCCAGCCCCAGGCCGGAGCCGGCTTTCACCTCATCGAGGCGTTCGCCGCGCTGCCGCGCCAGCGTGCTGGCGACCTCGTCCGGCATGCCGGGGCCGTCGTCCTGGATCTGGATGCGGATTCGGGCTGCAGAATCGACATCGGAACCGGCCTGCGAGCACAGGCCGATTTCGACCCGGCACCGCGAGTGCACCCACTTGACTGCGTTTTCCATCAGGTTGCCGAGCAGTTCGATCAAGTCCTGGCGATCGATCGCTGCCTGCGCGGCCGCATTGCCTGCAACCGCAATCTCGATCCGCGGCGCGATCCGGCGCAAGGCAGCCGCGACTTCCTGCGCGATCGCCAGCGGGTAAGCGCCGGTTTGCGCGCTGTGCGCGGCGCTGCGGGCCGAGATGCGGGCGCGCGCCAGATGGTGGGCCACCGTGCGGTTGAGCAGCGCGATCTGCTGCTGCGCCAGCGCCAGATCCGGTGTGCTGCTGGCCAGCGCATTGATGACCACCGTCAGCGGCGTCTTCAGCGCGTGCGCCAGATTGCCGACGTAGCAACGGGCGCGCTCGACGGTCCGATGGTTTTCTGCCACCAGCGCATTGATTTCATCGAACAGCGGCGCGATTTCGTCCGGCGCGTTGAGCGCCAGCGACGCGCTCTGGCCGCCGCGCATCGCCTGCAACGCCGTCCTGGCCCGGCGCAACGGCCGCAGCCCGGCAATCACGATCGCGCACACGCCGGCCACCAGCAGCGCGCCGAGAACGCCCAGGCCGAGCAGCAGGCTGGCGATCGCACGCTCGGTATTTTCCTGCGCGACGGCCACTTGCACCCACACTGTTTGCTTGAAATCGGGCAGCGTGATGGCTCTGGCCAGCAGCCGCACCGCTTCATTGCGCGGCCCCTTGATGGTGCTCCACAGCGGGCCGTCAGGCCGGGGTGGCGGCAGAATCTCGTCCCACAGGGACTTGGAACGCAGCAGATTGCCGGTGGCCGTGATTTGCCAGTAGACGCCCGACAGCGGCTGCTCGAACTCGGGCGTGGGCAGGCTGTGCGGCAACTGGATCAGACCCTGCGGGTCGAATTCGACATTCGCGGTGACCGCATCGTGTAGGGCCGAGATCCGGGCGTCGGCGGCGTTCTGCAACTGGCGCGTCGCAACCCGGTCCACGTACAGGCCGACCACCGTCAGGCCCAGCACCACCCACAGCGCGGACAGGATGGCCAGGCGCAGCGTGATGGATTTCATGAATTTGCCGGAGCGTCGGGCAGCAGCAGCCGGTAACCCTGGCCGCGCAGGGTTTCGATCTTGTCGTCCCCAAGTTTTTTGCGCAAGCGCGCCACCAGCACTTCCAGCGTATTGCTGTCGCGGTCGAAATCCTGGCTGTACAGATGTTCGGTCAGTTCGGTTTTCGAGACCGGGCGGCCGGCATGGTGCGCCAGATAGGCCAGCAAACCATATTCCATCGCGGTCAGCCGCACCGGCGAGCCGGCCAGACTGACGCTCTGCGTCACCGTATCGAGCTGCAAATTGCCGATTGCAATTACCGCACTGGCGCGGCCCTGGCTGCGCCGCACCAGCGCATTGATGCGCGCCAGCAGCTCGGCCATCACGAACGGCTTGACCAGGTAATCGTCGGCGCCGGCATTCAGGCCATCGACCTTGTCGGTCCAGGCGTCGCGCGCAGTCAGAATCAGCACCGGCATCGTGTGCCCATCATGGCGCCACTGATGTCCGGATGAGAAGCACTTGAATGGCCGGCGCCGACCCCAAGGCCGCCGCTCGCATGAAGGTGCTTTGCATTTCTGCGCGTCGAAAATGGTAATTTTTTGCTACCCCGCGACTGGCGGCGCGACATGCCCGATCGTTTGCTGCCTCAACAGCTAAATGATGCATATTTGTCCGCTTTCACGGCGCAACATGCCCTGTTTTTCCAGCTGCGCCACTGTCCGATACAAAGCTTCGTGAGTCACGCCCAGTTCCGAGGCCAACGATTTCAACCCCGCACCGAGTGGCAAGCTGCCGCATTCACCTTCGGTTTCTATCAAATGGAGCAGGCGCCCCTTAACGCCCTTGATGGACAAGCGCTCACATTGACCCCGCAACCGTTTCAGTTCTCGATTCAGCATCGCCATCCATCGCATGGCAAAAGCCGGATCAGTCAGCAGCGACTGCTCGATAGGTTCGACAGGAATGGAAAAGAGGTCGCCGGATACCGTCACCACAGCGTCACAGTGGTAACTGGATGACTGCAGGCTGGCCTCCGCCACAAAACCTTGCCGCACCCGCTGCAGGACAAGATTGTCTCCTTGCGCCCCAAGTCGCTGCAGAACCACTTCGCCGCCGGCCACGTAAAACATTTGAACAGGCCTCTGTCCCTTTGTGAATATCCGGTCTCCTTTTACGCCGGACAAGTGAGCGCATGCGGACCTGAGTCCGGAAGGAAGCAAGTCCTGCAGCACTGCCGGCAGTTTGTGAATATATGATGCGTGCATATGATCAGAATCATACGCGCTGTCGATCAAGAAGCGCAGAATTCGGTGTGCAATAGTTCTCCGCCGAGTATCTTGACAACTGCCCGGGCCGGCATCGCCTGCTGGACATGGAGCGGGCATCGGGTCGAGGCAAAGTCGTTGCTTGCCACGTCCCGTGGCGTCAGTAAATATTGAAAGAATGGCAACGCGGCTTATTTTGATGGCTTGGCATATTTAGATTTCAACCGACTGGACCCGTCTCTCATGAAAAAAACGGCTATCTGCATGGCTATTGCACTCGCTGCGACCATGCCCCCATTGGCCATTGCTGCCGATGTTCAACGTCAGGCCGAAGTCGCCGAGCGAGGCAAGGACATAATGCCGTTCAGCCTCAAGGCCACAATCCATATCTTCACCAAAACCGCCGCGGGAGGCGCCCAACGCGTCGTTGCAAAGAATGTCGCCGACGCGGTCCAGACCAAGCTCGTGCGGGCGCATCTGCAAGAGATACGGCAGCAGTTTCTCAACGGCGACTTCTCTGGCCCTTCGCACATTCACGGCAATGACATGCCAGGCCTGGACGCGCTTCACTCGGCAAAGCCGGGCCAGATTGCCATCGACTACCGCGATATTGACGGCGGAGCCGAACTTGCCTATCGGACATCCGACCCCGTAATGGTCGCCGCCTTGCACAGGTGGTTCGACGCCCAGCTCTCTGACCATGGCTCCGATGCCATGGACGGTCATCGGCACCATCACGGCGACACGCCCGGGAAGTGATTGCAAGTCGCTCTCTTGCGCGATGCCCGCAGTCTGGAGCGGAACGGCACCGGCAAGAGCCACGGCCCGCATGCTGACCGGCTTTGGTGCGGATTGGGTTTGGCTAGCCCGCCGATTGGCCGGTGCCAACAGACGTGATGGCATTGGCCGCATTCACCGTCACATTTATTCTTTTGTCTACCTTTTTCCACTTCGAGACGCGTGACAAGGCTCGTTGAAAAGCATGGCTGAGGCCGCAATACGCCCGATTGATTCCACATAATTTGCTCCATAACAAGCACATTATTGAGGGATCACGCGAGAATAAAATGGTGTCAATAGCCGCTGTGCCTGAGTTCGGTGCGCCGACGGGGCAGCCTTGGAGGCAGGATGAGCATAGTATTGGCGACGAATCTCAGTAAAACCTACCGTGCAGGCGAGGTGGAAGTGCATGCGATCAGGGGCATCGATTTCTCGATTGAAGCGGCGTCCTTCGTGGCCTTCGTTGGTCCCTCCGGCAGCGGCAAGAGCACCTTGCTCAACATGATAGGCTGCCTCGATCATCCGACCGGCGGCACGCTCACCGTGCTCGGCACCGACGTTGCCAAGCTGAACCGGCGCACGGCGGCGGACTTTCGCGGCAAGAACATCGGCTTCGTCTTTCAGGATTTCAATCTGATACCGGTGCTCACAGTTTACGAAAACATCGAGTATCCGCTGATCATGGTGCAGGATTGGCCGGAAGCGAAGCGTCGCAAGCAGGTCAAGCGCTTGCTGGAGGCGGTCGGCATGTCGGGCCAGGAACACAAGCGGCCGGACCAGATTTCGGGTGGACAGAAGCAGCGCGTGGCGGTGGCGCGCGCATTGGCAACCGACGCGCAGCTCGTGCTGGCCGACGAGCCGACCGCCAATCTCGATCACGACACCGCGTATCGCATCATCGAGATGATGAAGAAAATGCGCGACGAGTTCGGCACGACGTTTGTCTTTTCCACCCATGACCCGAAAATCATGGGCGAGGCCGAAGTGATCTTCACCCTGGAGGACGGCAAGCTGCACCAGGCGGCCGGAAAGGCGGCGATCCATGCTTAACATACTGAAAATCGCCGTCAGGAATCTCGCCCGATTTGGCCGGCGCACGCTGCTGACGTCGTCTCTCATCACCTTGGGGATTGTCGGCGTGTTGCTGTTCGTTGCCATCAGCGGCTCCTTCAAGTCGATCATGGTCGGCCAGTTTACCGATGCGATGCTGGGACACCTCGAAGTGCACCGCAAGGGCTATGTCGCCTCGATCGACAGCCTGCCGCTCAACCTCAACATGCAGCCGGCGATGGTCGGCAAGATCGAGCAGGTCCTGAAAAACACCAAGGCGGTCGAGGCCTACTCCGAGCGCATCAAGCTGGGCGCCATGTTCAGCAATTTCACCGAAACCACGAGCATTCGCATCAACGGCGTGGATCCGGCGATGGAAGCCGCGACCACGCCGCTGTTGCCCGGCCGCGTCATCGAGGGAAACAAGGAGGGGGCGCTGCTGAAGCCCGGCGAGATACTCATTCCCACGGTGCTTGCCCGCGGCATGAAGGTCAAGGTGGGCGATACCATCGTGCTGGTCGCGACCAACCGGGACGGCTCGGTCAATGGCAAGACCTTTGTCGTCAGGGGAATACTGGAAAGCATATCGGGGCCGAGCGGCAAGGACGGTTACATCCACCTGAACGACGCGCGCGAGCTGCTGCGGATGAAGCAGCAGGAAATCAGCGAAATCGCGATTCGCCTTACAAATCCGGCGCAGCTCGACCAGGCCACTGCGCAATTGAAACAGGAACTCTCGGGGATTCTCAACCAGGACGGGAAGCCGGTATTGGAAGTGCATACCTGGGCGGACTTGTCGCCCTTTGCCAGCATCGTGCGGATGATCGACCTGCTGACGCTGTTCATCAAGATCATGATGGTGTCCATCGTCCTGATCAGCGTGATGAACGTGATGGTGATGGCGGTATACGAGCGCATCCGCGAGATCGGAACCATCTCGGCCATCGGAACGCCGCCGGGACGCATTCTTTCCTTGTTCCTGACGGAAGGCTTGCTGCTCGGCCTGGGGGGAACCGCGCTCGGAACGCTGATCAGTCTGGCGGCGATCTACGCGTTGAATATCTGGAAGATCAAATTCAACTTCGGCATGCAGCAAGCGATCGTGCTCTCGCCTTCGGTCGCCGCAGCAGATGTCGTGTCGATTGCCGCCATGGTGGTGATCATGGCATTGCTGGCGAGCCTGCAACCGGCGTGGAAGGCTTCGCGCATGGATCCGGTCACCGCGTTGGGTCACGTTTAATCTGACAGGGAAAATCATGAAGAAACTGCTGTGGCTCGTTCTGTGCGTTGTCACACTACCGGTAATGGCTGCCATCGACGGCGCGCAAATCCTGCAAAAAGTGGACCGCAACCTGGAGCCGGAATCCTATGAAGCCTACCGTAAGCTGACCGATATCCAGCCGGACGGCAGCCGCAAGGAGTCGGTACTGTATACGATGAAAAAGGGCCGCGACAGGATCGTTGCGCTGTTTCTCGCCCCTCCCAGCGACAAGGGCCGCGTCACGCTGCGCCTCGGGGACAACATGTGGCTGTATATCCCGGAGGTAGGGCGCGCGATACGCATCACCAGCCTGCAATCGGTGACCGGCAGCGTATTCAACAACGCCGACATTCTGCGCATCGATTACACCGCGGAATACAATGTGGAAGCAGCGGAGGAGCAGAACGACGCGTATCTGCTCTCGCTCAAGGCCAAGAGCGGCGAAGTTGCCTATGACCGGCTCAAGATGTGGGTCGACAAGCAGTTGTTGCTGCCGGTGACGATCGAGGCGTATGCCGCCAGCGGCCTGTTGATCAAGACGCTGCGCTTCAAGGATGTCAAGGATTTCGGCAACGGCATCAAGCGCCCGGCGACGCTGGAGACCGACAGCCCGCTACAGAAAGGCTACAAGTCGGTGATGTTGTGGTCGGGGCTGAAGAAGGCTGATTTCCGCGATGAGATTTTCACGCTGAATTACCTGCCGCGGATTCAAGAGTTGCGAAAATGAAGTGCATGCGGACGCTCCGGCGCTTCTGGCCGTTCGCGCTTCTTTTTCCGATTGCCAGCATCGCGTTGGCTGACGAATACAGCTTCGACGTGTCCGCATTTGAAAAAAAGCCGTTCGAACTCAATGGCTACGTCGAGTTCAAGCAGGAAGACTTTGCGCTCAACCGTTCCGGCGCCTTCTACAAGCTGAACAATGTCGGTCTTCCGTCACGAGAAAGCCTCGATCGCAGCAGCGCAACGATGCAACTGACCGGCAAGCTGCGTTACGGCATCGGCACCTTCGACTTTCGCACCAACTCCAGCCTGCGGCGCGATCAGTGGACGCATGACCGCGACAACAGCATCTATGAGGCGGCCTGGTCGATCCGGCCCGACCCCAGCTTTACCCTCGAAGCCGGCAAGCGGTCGCTCAAATGGGGGAAAGGGTATGCGTGGAACCCGATCGGATTCGTCGAACGGCCGAAGGACCCCAATGACCCGCAATTGGCGCGCGAAGGGTTCGTGATGGCAGACAGCGATGTGATCTTCAACCGCCAAGGTGCGTTGCAAACCATTGCGTTTACACCGGTACTGCTGCCCGTTGCCAGCAATCTCAATACCGATTTCGGCGCGACCGGCCACCTCAATCCGGCCGCCAAGCTGTATCTGCTATACAACGATACCGATATCGACTTTGCCTGGCAAGGCAAGGGGAGCCGGCCAGCCCGTTTCGGCATGGACTTTTCACGCAACCTGGCCACGAATTTCGAGATCCACGGCGAATGGGCGCGCATTCAACAGTTCGCGAAACCGGTCACGGACAGCACTGGCCGGGTCATAACCGAAGTCGGGAACGCTACCAGCTACCTGCTGGGACTGCGCTATCTGACCGAAAGCGATACCACGTTCATCGCCGAATATTACCGGAATGGCAGCGGCTACTCTGAGCAGGAGGCGCAACAGTTTTATCGCCTGGTCGACACGGCATTCAGCCAGTTGGAACAGACCGGCAGCAATGCGCTGGCGCAGAAAGCACTATCGCTAAGTCAAGGCAGCTACGGCCGCCCCAATGCGGGCAAGGATTATTTCTACTTCCGCGCGCAAATGAAAGACGCGCTGGGGATCGTCTATTTCCAGCCTGCGCTCACCTTGATGGTGAACTTGAATGACAGCAGTTACCAGGTTGCGCCAGAGTTGCAGTACGCAGGCGTGAACAACCTCGAACTGCGGCTAAGGTTGTTCCTGCTCGGTGGCGGATCCGGCACCGACTTCGGCGAGAAACAGCTTTCTCGAAAGTTCGAATTTTATGCCCGATATTACTTTTGAAGATGCCTGGTCCATACTTCATAAACTAAGGAGTATGTATAAAAAACATGCATTTACCGCAATGTTTAATTTCGACTTTAAAAATACACATTAGTATATATAAGGATGGAAATTCATCCGGATGCAGCGCCGAACGCCGGCAGCGCCACGTCGACCCGCACCCCGCCCAGTGCGCCTTTCGGCGCGGCCGCCATGCCGTCGCCCTCGATCCGGCAGCGCAACAGCCGGCGCTGATCTGGGACTTGCCGACCAGGGTCTTCCACTGGTCGCTCGCGCTGTCTTTCCTGGGCGCATGACTGACTGCGGAAAGCGAACGCCGGCAGCTCTGGCACATCAGCTTCGGCTATTCGATGGCGCTGCTGGTCGCATTCCGCCTGGTCTGGGGCCTGGTCGGCACCCGCTACGCCCGCTTCAGCCAGTTCGTCCGGGGGCCGGGCGCGGCGCTCGGATACTTGCGCTCCTGGCTGCAGTTGCGGCCCAGCCATTATGCCGGCCACAATCCGGCCGGCGCGCTGGCGATTCTGGCGATTCTGGCAATCCTGGCCCTGGCCCTGGTGCTGGTAGCCAGCGGCTATGCCGGTTACGAAGAAATCGGCGGCGACTGGCTGTCCGAAATCCATGAAGCATTGGCCAGCCTGCTGATGGCGATCGTCGTGCTGCACATCGCGGCGGTGGTGCTGACTTCGCTGGCGCACAAAGAGAATCTGGTGCGCGCGATGGTCACCGGCAAGAAGATCGTGGCCGCCGGCGAAGAAATCCGCTCGGCCAGGCCGGTTTTCGCGCTGATTCTGGCGCTCTTGATGGCCGGCTTGTGGTGGCTGATGTTTTTGGGCTGATGCCGAACAGGCGGTCAATCGGTACATGTTTTAAGCCGGCAACCCGCCCAAGCCGACCGCATACGACCCTATACGGGATATCAAAGCGGACTCAACATTTGAGTTAAGGCTTTTTCTCTGCCGGTTAGCGCACAGATCAGGTGCAAATTCCCTTATACGCTCAGCGTCAGGAATTACCCGCCACCGTTGACTTGCTCAAGCGGCTCCAACTGGACAACAGTTTGGCTTTACGCAAGGAGCTGGCTCAAGAACTCCTTTACACAGGTGATATGGACGATTCAGCGTCGATGAACATTGGGCTGCACCGGCAAGTCATGCACCGGCTGGCGGCTAACGGCGGCAAAGTGCCGGCGGACCTAAAAGCTTAAAACCCGCAACAAAACCACGCGGCCCTCTGCGGTCGCGATTTTTACCGAGGAAATTAATATGAAAACGCTTAAAGAGTTGATGAGCCCGGATGTACAAGTGATCAGTGCAGATGAAACGATCGAGCAAGCCGCGCAGCAAATGCGCGAAGGCAACTTCGGCATGCTGCCGGTGGCGGAAAACGACCGGATGATCGGCGCCATATCGGACCGCGATATAGCAATCCGCGCCATCGCCGACGGCAAGGACCCGAGCACCAAGGTGCGCGACGTGATGTCCGAAGGGATTGTCTGGGCTTACAAGGATGATTCGGTGGAGCATGCGGCCGAGCTCATGAGCGAGCACCAGATCCGGCGCTTGCCGATCGTGAATGCAGAGAAACGGCTGGTCGGGATCTTGGCGCTCGGCGATTTCAAAGCCTTCCTGATCTGCGTTGAGCCGGACAAACACGGAGCGCTCGAAACAAAGCGCTCTGTCGCGTCCGTCTCTGCTGCCGCTTGCCGCAACAGGCTCTGTCGCGACTGGCCGTTATTTCTTCGCAAGAGCGTAACCAGCATTGCCGGATGCGGCAATCGGAACGAACGCCAAGACCGTTACCTCAGGCATTGAACATCGCGCTGATTTCCTGATAGCTGACCGCTTCATTTGCGAAATCGAAAGTGCCGTGCTGCTGCATCTCGCGGGCAGCGCGAAGAAAGGCGCCCAGTGCAGCGCGGGAGAGCGCACTGCCGACGCTGATGCGCTTGACGCCGATATCCGACAGCGCCGCAACACTCAGTTGAACGCCTTGCAACCCCATCACGACATTCAGCGGCCGGTCAACAGAGCTGACCACTGCGGCAATGTCATCCTTGCTTGTAAGGCCGGGCGCATAGAGGACATCGGCGCCCGCCTCCTGATAGGCCTGAAGCCGCTTGATCGTGTCTTTCAGATCGGGGCGGCCGACCAGGTAATTTTCCGCCCGGCCGGTCAACATGAAGGGAAACTGAAGTCCGCGCGCCGCCTCCGACGCGGCACGGATCCGCTCAACGGCAAGTTCGTGCCGATAAATCGGCTCGTCCGGGCGATTGGTCGCGTCTTCGATCGAGCCGCCGACCAGGCCGGCCGCCGCCGCAAGGCTGATGGTTTGCGCTACCGTTTCAGGAGCATCGCCGAAGCCGTTCTCAAGATCGGCGCTTACCGGCAGATCCGTGGCTGACACGATAGCGGCCACATGCGCGATCATTGCATCCCGGCCAATCGTACTGTCGCGCTGCCCGACAGAAAACGCATAGCCGGCGCTGGTGGTTGCCAGCGCCTTGAAGCCGAGATGCGCAAGCAATCGCGCGGTACCGACGTCCCATGGATTGGGAATGATGAACGCGCCATCTTGTTCATGCAGCGCACGAAAAGCGTTGCCTTTTTCCGACTGAGTCAACATTTGACAAATCCCCCGAGCCCGGACGTGCGCTTCACATCTTTGAGCACACGTTTAAATGCTTTCAGATCACGCGTTGCGAACAGCTGATTGCGGCCTAGCGCGCTACTTGGTTTGAGCTTGCCATCATGCAGATACCGCCGGAATGTGGATATCGAAATTTCCAGGTATTCGGCAGCTTCCTGAGCGGTAAATTCAGCGTTGGCCAGGTGCCCGAATACTTGCTCATGGCTCAGGTTTTCATCACCAAATACATTGATGGCCAGCAGCGTGAAAAAGCGGGTGCGCTCGTTCGCGGGCATCGTTTTTAGATCTTGGAAAAGTTCTTCTGCTGTAATTGTGCTCATATCGTTATCCTTCCGACTTCAAATACCGCTTGAGGTCATCATAAAAATTCTCATGCGCCCCCAATTGATAAAAATCGATCATCAGTAATTCGACCTTTAAATTCTGGTAGCGCTGTTCGTTCGTTGGCGGCCGGTAAGCCACCAGATATTCCTGGCGATTGAATCTGAACTTATGGACCCATATTCCCGCCAGATCGCCTGTCTTCGCCTCACCTATGTCCGGATTGGCGCATACGTCCTCGACTGCATCTTCAATCGCGAGTTGCAACGGTTTATGTGCTTTTTTGACATATTGGCTAAATGGTCGTTTGTAATTTGGCTGCATGAGTCAATATTAATTCAAATATGAGTTGAAATCAATTCAAAATAATGAAATTGCCGGTAACCAGCAATGTGCGCTGCGACGCCAGTTTCCTGATAGCAAAACCGCACCATTTGTAAAAATTCTCGACAAGCCCGGCTCGGCTACACTATCGGCTTTGCGATTCAGGTTTGAATTGCGCCTGATTCGCGCCCTGCTTCGCTCACACTTCCCGACCCTATTTAACTATGCAATCACTCTGGATGCTGTGCGCCAGTTTCCTGTTCGCCATCATGGGCGTGTGCGTCAAGCTCGCGTCCGACTTGTATCTGACTTCCGAAATCGTGATGTTTCGCGGCCTGATCGGGGTGCTGTGCATGCTGGCGCTGGTGCGCTGGAAGCGCGGCACGCTGCGCACCGCATTCGCGCGCGAACATCTGTGGCGCGGCGTGGTCGGGGTGGTCGCGCTGTGGTGCTGGTTTTATTCGTTCAGCAAGCTGCCGCTGGCGATGTCGGTCACGCTCAATTACACCTCGCCGATCTGGATCGCGGTGATCCTGTTTGCGATCGGCTGGTGGCGCGGCAAGAATCATCTGGAGGGGGGCTTTGCGCTGGCAATTGCGGCCAGCTTTGCCGGCGTGGCGCTGCTGCTGCAGCCCAGCATCCATGCCGACCAATGGGTCGGCGGCGTGTTTGCGCTGGGTTCCGGCATGCTCTCGGCGCTGGCCTATCTGCAGGTGCGCCGGCTGGGGCTGATGGGCGAACCCGAATACCGGGTCGTGTTTTACTTCTCGCTGGTCGGCCTGTGCGCCGGACTGGCCGGCACGCTCATCAGCAGCCCGGCGGCGCTGCTGCATGCGCATAGCGGCAACGGAATTGCGTTGCTGCTGGGTGCAGGCATCAGCGCCACCGCCGCCCAGGTCGCGATGACGCGCGCCTACCGGCTCGGCAATCCGCTGGTCACCGCCAACCTGCAGTACAGCGGCATCGTGTTTTCCAGCCTGTGGGGCATCCTGATCTGGGGCGATGTGCTGGTCTGGAACAGCTGGGTCGGCATCGCGGTGATCATGCTCAGCGGCATCAGCGCCACCTATTACAATCACCGCAATGCGCGCAATGCCATACTGGCGGCTGACGCCGGTGCCCTGCCAAACAACCCTCCCTTGCAGGGCGCACATTCGCTTGCAAGCGAATGTCGTTCAGCAGGCGGGCAGCATGCTGCCCGAAACCCCTGCCTCACCCCCCAGCCCCTGTCCCGCTTGCGGGAGAGGGGAGCAAAGTGAGTCGCTACGCGACTTCCCCGTTAAACCCATCACACCAAGGAGCGCCTGATGCCGCTTTCTACCCCGTTGACTACCCTGATCAGCGCCGCCGAACTGGCGCAACGCTTGGCGCAGCCCGACGCCAGCTGGGTCGTGCTGGATTGCCGCCACGACCTGGCCAACCCGGATGCCGGTCGCAGCGCCTATGCGGCCGGCCATCTGCCGCAGGCACAGTTCGCGCATCTGGACCACGACCTGTCGGGTCCGAAAATCAGTCCGGACGGACAGTTCCGCGGCCGCCACCCGCTGCCCGAGCGCGAAACATTCCTGCAGACGCTGCGCAACTGGGGCATCGACGACGACACCCAGGTCATCGCTTACGACGCCAGCGGCGGCATGTTCGCGGCCCGGCTGTGGTGGATGCTGCGCTGGGTCGGGCACGACGCGGTGGCGGTGCTCGACGGCGGCCTGCCGGCCTGGCTGCAGGCCGGCCAGCCGCTCACCACCGCCGTGCCGGCACCGCGCCGCGGCACGCTGACCGGGCGCGCCGCGCTAAGTGCCAGCGTCGACGCCGACGCGCTGCTGGCCAATCTGGCAAAGCCGGTACGCACGGTGCTGGACGCCCGCGCGCCGGACCGCTTCCGCGGCGAAAACGAAACCCTGGACGCGGTCGGCGGCCATATTCCCGGCGCCAGAAACCGCTTTTTCAAAGACAACCTGGATGCCGACGGCCGCTTCAAGCCGGCGGCCCAGTTGCGGGCCGAATACGCCGCTGTCGTCAGCGACCCGAAAACCACGATTTCCCAGTGCGGCTCGGGCGTCACCGCCTGCCACAACCTGCTGGCGATGGAAATCGCCGGCCTGCCGGGCGCAGCGCTGTATCCGGGCTCCTGGAGCGAATGGTGCGCCGATCCGGAGCGCCCGGTAGCCACTGGCGGATAAATATACCGCCAGTTGTATTTTTAATGTCGCCTGCATCATATGCGGGAGATAATGCATTTATGCATATACTCCCGTTTTTTAATAGATGCATCACAAGGGTTGATCAACCAAAAGAAACACGCATCGGTCGTGCATGGAAACGCCAGGCGCGTACACTCAAGCGGGATTGCAACGATCGAATGCATCAAAATGTGTGGTTTTTTGGCGACAGGATGTTTGCCGGGCCCGGATACACCATACTATCTTGCCCTCGCACAATAACCGTCACCGAAATTTAGATTCAACTATGCATATGCGGGTAAAGAAATCATTCTATTTTTGGTTCAAGACAGCTGTGGCAGTCACATTGTTGACTGCCATCGCAGTCATCGGGCTGCTAGTGGCCCAGGAGATGCGCACCTCAGCCTATCAGGCGCGCTTTTTTACCAAACTTGCCAGCCAGATGACGTATGCGGTCGGACCCGGCCCCAGTGCGTCGATCCGTTTTCCGCAAATCACCCCATACGACCAGCGCCTCGGCTATTCCGCATTGCCGGGCTTTATCGACAAATTGCAAAAACGCGAGTTCGAGATCACGCAGCAAGCGCGCATATCGCCGCGCATGGCGCAACTGGTCGATGACGGCTACTTTCCTCCATATCAAGAGAAAATCCAGAGCGGCCTGACGATTCTCGACTGCCGCAACGAGCGCCTGTTTGCCGAGCGTTATCCGCAGCGGGTCTTCAAGGATTTTGACGATCTGCCGCCGGCCCTGATCGACAGCCTGCTGTTCATCGAGAACCGCGAACTGCTGGACCCGCTCCATCCGAAGCGCAACCCGGCGGTGGAGTGGGACCGGCTGGCGATAGCAGCGCTCAACCAGGGGCTGCAGAAAGTCGGTGGCACCGGCAGAGCCGGCGGCGGCAGCACGCTGGCGACCCAGATCGAAAAATACCGCCACTCCCCGGAAGGGCGCACCGCCTCGATCGAGGACAAGCTGCGCCAGATGGCGTCGGCCTCATTGCGCGCCTATGCGCAGGGCGAAGACACCAGCGCGGTGCGGCGCCAGATAGTGCTCAATTACATGAATACGATGCCGCTCTCGGCCCGGCCCGGCTTCGGCGAGGTGCACGGCATCGGCGACGGCCTGTGGGTCTGGTACGGGCGTGACTTCGCCGACGTGCAGCGGATCCTGAAATCCGGCCCGAACGGCGACTTGGCCGAACTGGCGCTGCTGTACAAGCAGGCACTGAGCCTGCTGATCTCGCAGCGCCGGCCATCCTACTATTTCAACGGCAAGGAGACCGGACTGGAGCAGTTGACCGACAGTTACCTGCGCTTGCTGGGCAATGCCGGCATGATCACGCCAATGCTGCAGGATGCGGCGCTGAAGGCGAAGCTGAACCGGCATGCGATCCGCGCTGAAGCACCGGCGCAATCCTTCATCGCGCGCAAGGCGGCCAACTCCGTGCGTACGCATCTGGCCGGCTTGCTCGGCAGCAGCCTGTACGATCTGGACCGGCTCGATCTGAGCGCGGCCAGCACGCTGGACACTCCGGTGCAGGCGGCGGTCACCGACCTGTTGCGCGGCTTGCGCCTGCCGGCCAACGCGGCAGCGGCCGGACTCGACAGCGAGCATTTGCTGGGGCGCGGCAATCCGGCCAATGTGGTGTACAGCTTCACCCTGTACGAGCGCGGCTTGAACGCCAATCTGCTGCGGGTCCAGACCGATAATTTCGACCAGCCGCTGAACATCAACGAAGGCACCAAGCTCGACCTCGGCTCGACTGCCAAACTGCGCACGCTGCTGACCTACCTCGACATCATCGCCAACCTGCAGCAGCGCCTGGCGCCGCTGGACGATGCCCAGTTGCGCGCGCAGGAAGTGGACCAAAAAGACGTTCTGACGCGCTGGGCGGTCGATTACCTGGTCGGCGCGCAAGACAAGAGCCTGAGCGCTATGCTGGAAGCGGCGCTGGAGCGGCGCTATTCGGCCAGCCCGGCGGAAGGGTTTTATACCGGCGGCGGCCTGCACCATTTCGACAATTTCCAGCGTTCCGACGACAGCAAGGTGCTGTCGGTGCGCGACGGCTTGCGCAATTCGGTCAACCTGGTGTTCATCCGCCTGATGCGCGACGTGGTGCACCACTATATGTTCCAGATCCCCGGCTCCACCGCCAAACTGCTGCGGGACGCCGACGATCCGCGCCGGGCCGAGTATCTGGCCCGCTTCGCCGACCGCGAGGGGCAGGTATTCATGCGCCGCTTCCTGGTCAAATACCAGGGCAAGACAGCGCAGCAAGCCGAGGATTTACTGCTGGAAAACGTGCGTCCGACCGTGTCGCGGCTGGCCGCGATCTTCCGCACCATTTTGCCGGAGGCGCCGGCCGGGGAATTTGCCGCGTTCCTGAAGCTCCATCTGCCCGAGACCGAATTGGACGAAAAAAGACTCGCCGCGCTCTACCAGCAATACGCGCCGCAGAACATGTCGCTGGCCGATCGCGGCTATCTGGCCAGAATTCACCCGCTGGAATTGTGGCTGGTCGGCTATCTGCGCAAGCATCCGGGCGCGACCCAGACCCAGGTCATGCAAGCCAGCGCACAGCAGCGCCAGGACGTATATTCATGGCTGTTCAAGACCCGGCGCAAGAACAAGCAGGACACGCGGATTCTGAACCTGCTCGAAGGCGAGGGCTTCCTGGAAGTCCATCGGCAATGGGCGCGCGTCGGCTATCCGTTCGATGCGATGGTGCCGTCCTACGCCTCGGCGCTGGGAGCCTCTGCCGACCGTCCGGCAGCGCTGGCGGAATTGATGGGGATCATCGTCAACGATGGCGTCAGAAAGCCGGATCTGCGCATCAAGTCGCTGCACTTCGCCGCCGCAACGCCGTATGAAACCCTGCTGCAGCACAGGCCCAAGACTGCGGAACAGGTGCTGGCGCCGGAAGTGGCGCAAGCGGCGCGCAGCGCATTGCGGCTGGTAGTGGAAGACGGCACCGCGAGACGGGTCAAGCAAGCGTTTATCCGGCCCGACGGCAGCAGCATCCCGGTCGGCGGCAAGACCGGCACCGGCGACCACCGTTTCGACACCTACGGCGCAGGCGGCCAGCTGATTGCATCGCGGGTGGTGAACCGCACCGCCACCTTCGTCTTCAACATCGATGAACGCTTCTTCGGCACCATCATCGCCTACGTGGCCGGCCCGCAAGCGGCCGACTACGACTTCACCAGCGGCCTGCCGGTGCAATTACTGAAAGTGCTGGCGCCGCGCCTGCTGCCGCTGATCAATGCGGTACCCGATGGGGTCCACGCTTGCGTAAACTGAGGTCAATTCCCGCAGTTCGTAAATACCCGGTTCAAAATCAGCCCTTTTTCACGTTGAGACAATAGCGCCGTAGGTGCGAATTTATTCGCACGCTTAATTATTCCCTGCAAAAAACTGGTGCGAATGAATTCGCACCTACAAGCTAATCACTTTCCAGCCAGAATGTTGGGCTGATGAAACGTTGGCCAAACCTACGCATTCAAGCAACATTCATGGGGTATGGCAAAAAACATTCAATTTACCGCATATATATAGTGCGCTATTAAAAATACTGCGCAGGCTATAACCGAGTGCAGCGGAGTCCGTGCGCGCAGAATCTCGGGCCGATAAAGCGTTAGCCCAAGCTGCGCGACCCCAGGCATTGCTCTCTGGGCCTGATCGCGAATTTACCTTCAGGCAGATGTCAAAATATTACTTTACATCATGTACATCTGGACATTTCCGCGCCATTATCGACGAGTAGATTCCAGTAGGAAACTATTTTGGCGACATGTTTCACAAGCTAGCATGCTGAAAAGCGACTCCAATCGTAAGTCCAATGTCAGCCTCTAACTGACCCCTGTGCCCTTATTTAAAATAATTCATCTTTGCCCCTTATGCCGGCCGGAGAACCCATGGAAACCACGCAGCGCATGAATAATAAATTGGGGTGGTTTTCCTGGCTATTTCTGAGGGCCGGCTTGCTGGCTGCCGCCATTGTGTACTGGCAGGGCAGTGCAATGGTGGAGCGGGAGTTATCGTCGCAACTCGATTTTCGGGCGCGCGAGGCGCAATACAATATTGAACGCCAGGTAAGTGTCTATACAGAGATATTGCGCGGATTGCAGGCGCAATTTGTCGCCAATCCCGATCTTTCGCGCCGTGCCTTCCAGCAGGTGGCGGCTACGCTCGATCTGAATCATCGCTTGCCCGGCGTGCAGGCTGCGGCATTTACCCGCAAGTATGCAGCGTCGGAACGGGAGCAGATCGCCGCATCCCAGCAGACGGAGCTGCTTAAAAATAATCCTGGCTATCCGGCCTTTACGATGCCTCCGGCCACTTCCCTGCCTGATATTTTCATCGTGCAGTACATTGAGCCGATCGCGAAAAATCAGGGCGGAGCCTGGTTCGAACAGGGGACGGAACCGAAGCGCCGCATCGCCATCGAGCGCGCGCGCGACAGCGGCGAATGGTCGGTCAGCGGGCGGGTGCGCCTGTTCGTCGCGCCGGGCAACGTCGATGGCATCGTTTTCTTCCTGCCGCTCTATCGCGGCGGCGAGGTGCCCGCCAGCGTGGAGCAACGCCGCGAAAAATTCCATGGCACGGTTCTGCTGGCGGTACGGGTCGACGATATGCTGCGCAGCGTATTTGGCCCAAAACTACTCGACGATCTCGATATCCGGATCGTCGAACAATCCGGAACGCAGCCGCAAGCTGCGGCCGACAATCTGATATTCAACAGCGCCAATTACCGCGACACCGCGATGCTGCCGGCAAGTAATGACAGCTTGCCGCTCACGCGCCGGCTTACGGTCGCGCATGGCGGCAATGCCTGGGAGGTGATCGTTACCGCACTGCCGAAATTCTCCAACACTTCGCAGCAATGGTTGCCATCAATCGCAGCCTTCGCCGCCGTGGTATTGAGCCTGCTGGTGTTCTTCTTCATGCGCACGCTCGACTATTCGCGCCAGGTGGCAGATGCGCGTACCCGTGAGATCGCGCGCTCGCTCGATTCCCGCGAGAAGCAGCTTAACGGGATTGTCGAATCTATCGATCAGGTGCTCTGGACGTTTGAAATGCCTGCAGGAACACTCAACTACGTCAGTCCGGCAGTCGAACGGGTATACGGGCATCCAGCCGACGCATTTTATGCAAATGCGCGGCTGTGGCTCGAATGCATTCATCCGGACGATCGCAGCAGTGTGCGCGCCGGTTCAAAGGCGATTGTCGAAACCGGCTCCAAGACCATCCACTACCGGATTGTCCGGCTCGATGGCGAAATACGCTGGATGCGTTACGACGCGCATTTCATTGCCGGTACAGTACCCGGCAGCGGCCGTATCGACAGCGTCGGCAGCGACATCACCGAGCAACATCGGCTGGAACAGTCATTGCAGCGCAGCAATCGCGCATTGCGTGCGATACATGAGTGCAAAGCAGTGATTGTCGGCAGCAAGCTTGAGAATGCGCTGCTGCAGGGTATTTGCGAGGTTATCGCGCAATCCGGGTATCGGATGGCGTGGGCCGGAATCTGCTGCGCCGACGGCAGTGCAGCCATTGCGCCGGTTGCGGCGGCCGGATTGCATCACGATTACGTCGGCTGCATCAGCGCAGCGCTGGAAGCGGGTGTACGCGGCGACAGCTTGATAGGAAGCGCGCTGCGCAGCCGCATGCCATCGGTGGCAAACCGTTTCGACAGCGACCCGCGGCTAATGCACTGCCGCACGGAAGCATTGTGCCGCGGCTTCAATTCGATGATTGCGCTGCCGCTGCTGCATGAGGATGAGATGCTGGGCATATTGAACGTCTATGCGGCGGAACAGGATGCATTCGATGCCGGAGAGGTCGATTTGCTTACCGGCCTGGTGCAGAGCATAAGCGATGCGATTGCAGCGCTGCGCCATCGCAGCCGGCATCAGGCAACCAAGATCGAACTGCGTCTATTCAAGCGCGCCATTGAAGCCAGTGCCAATGCAATTGTGATTACCAGCGCGGTTGCGCCGGATTATCCGGTGACATACGTCAACCCTGCGTTCGAGCGGATGACCGGCTATCCGGCAGATGAAATGATTGGGCGCAGCTTACGCGTGTTGCAACGCAACGACGCGCAACAGCCCGGCCTGCAGGAAATCCGTGCCACGCTGCGGGAACGCGGCACAGGTCAGGCGGTGGTACGCAATTACCGCAAGGACGGCACGCTGTTCTGGAGCGAAGTATTCATTGCGCCGGTCAAGGACGATGCCGGCACGGTAAGTCATTTTGTAGCCGCCAAATACGACATTACCGAAACCAGGCACTATCAAACCGAGCTGGAGTTTCAGGCCAACCACGATGGACTCACTGCACTGGCCAATCGCAACCTGCTGCACGACCGCCTGCGCCAAGCCATCGGGCACGCCGGGCACGATGATGATCCGGTATGGGTGGTATTCATTGATCTCGACCGTTTCAAGTTCGTCAACGACACGCTTGGCCATCAGGCCGGCGATGCGCTGCTGAAACTGGTTGCCAAGCGCTTGATGGACTCGGTCCGGGTCACCGATACCGTGGCACGGCTGGGCGGCGATGAATTTGTACTGGTCTTATCGGAGCGCAATGCCGATCGCCCAAGCACCGGCGTGGTGCAGCGGATCATGAATGCGATTGCGCAACCGTTCGTGATCGAAGAACATGAGTTCTTCCTGACTTCCAGTATCGGTATCGCGGTGTATCCAAACGATGGCAAGGATTCGGATACGCTCATCAAGCATGCCGACGTTGCGATGTACCGCGCCAAGGATCTTGGGCGCAATAATTTTCAGTTTTACACGGCCGAGATGAACCAGCGCGCGCTGGAGCGATTGCGCATCGAGGGCGACTTGCGCCTGGCGCTGGAGCGCGGCGAATTCCTGCTGCACTATCAGCCCCAGGTAGATCTGCACAGCGGCTGCATGGTCGGGATGGAAGCATTGATACGCTGGAATCACCCGACACGCGGCCTGGTGCCGCCGGCAAGCTTCATCAATCTGGCCGAGGAAACTGGTCTGATCGTGCCGATCGGGCATTGGGTGATCCGCACCGCATGCGCGCAAAACAAGACATGGCAGCGCGCCGGCCATGCGCCGTTGCGGGTGGCCGTAAACCTGTCGGCGGCACAGTTCGCCCAGCACGATCTGGTGCAGCTGATCACGGCCGCGCTTGACGACGCACAGCTTGAACCGCGCTATCTTGAAATTGAACTCACTGAAAGTCTGGTGATGACCGATGTCGCCCGCACCATCGGCATCTTGCGCGAACTCAAGGCGCTTGGCGTGCATGTGTCGATTGACGATTTTGGTACCGGCTATTCGAGCCTGTCATACCTGAAGCGCTTTCCGATCGATGTATTAAAAATTGACCAGTCATTCGTGCGCGATATCACGGTCAATCCCGACGACGCGGCGATTGTCGCATCGATCATCTCGCTGGCGCACAGCCTGCGGCTCAATGTGATCGCCGAAGGGGTTGAAAATGAAGAACAATTAATGTTCCTGCGGGACAAAGGTTGCGACCAGATCCAGGGCTATTACTTCAGCCGGCCAGTGCCAGGCGAGGCCATCGACATCCTGCTGCAGCAAGGCAAGAAGCTGCAAATGGAACAATTAGGACTTACGCAAAAAGCAAGCGTTAGCCGAACTTGCGCGCCAGCTACTTGATCCGCTCGATACGCTGCAGCGTTTGTTCTATGAAGTCGCTGTCGGCATCGGAAAAGCGCAGCCGCACCGGATACCAGTGGCGCGCGGGCGCCAGCCAGATGTCGAGTTGCTGCTCCTTTGAATCGGGCGGCGGGGCTTTGCGCAGATGGATCGCTTGCAACCTGCCGAGCGGCGTATCGATGGTTTTCTTGCCGATTACCTTGAAGCTCCAGGTTTGCGCATCGCGCTGCCCGGCGACGAAAAACTGCCAGTGCGAACCGGCCTTGAACTTGTTCGGTGCGCCGCGCGCGACCGCTACCAATTGCCAGATTGCGCTGGTGCGGTCCTGTTCGCCGCCCAGCAACGGGTAACTGCGGTCGGATCCGGTAAAGCGGATGACCTTGCCCTGACGGTCGAAACTGGTGCTGGCGAGCGGTTTGCGCAAGCGTTTTTCGGTCGATTCCAGCGGCGCCAGGCCAAATGCGTCAATCGCACCGGTGCTGCCGGCGTCCAGAATCCGCCCCAGCAGCATCGCCTCGGTCTGGGTGTTGATGCTGTATTGACGGCCGCTGGCGCGCCATTCGATCTTGGCCTTGCCGTTCAGCGACAAGCCGCTCTGTCTGGCTTGAATGGTGTAGAACAAATCTGCGGACGGTGCCGGATCGGTCGCATAGCGCTTGACCGGATGTTCGGGCAACGGCGCAGCGGCTGCGCTGGCGCTGCACAGGCAAAGTGCCAGGAAACGGGATAAGGTACTGCGCAACATATTTATTGCTCCTGCAAACTGATGGAAGATGGCGCGCCCGGCTCGATGACCGAGGCGGCCATGTCGAGATAATCGCCATTATGATCGGTGTAGCGCAGCCGCACCGGATACCACTGCTGCTGCGGCGCCAGCCAGATGTCTATGGTCTGGTCGAACGAGGCGGCGCGCGGTTGCCGCACCAGATGCCATGCCTGCATGTCCCCGGCCGGAATTTTAATCTGTTCCAGTCCGATCACGCGGATGCGCCAGGTTTCCGCATCGCGCACGCCGGCCACCATCACCTCGATCTGCGCGCCGGGCGCGAACCGGCTGCTGTCGCCGCGCCCCAGCGCGGCCAGTTGCCAGCTGATGCTGGCCCTGTCCTGCTCGCCGCCCTGGCGCGGATAGGTCAGGGTGGAAGCGGAAAAGCTGAGCATCTGCGGTTCGCGCCGGAAGTGCGTATTGGTGGCCGGCTTGCGCAAGCGTTTTTCGGTGTACAACAGCGGCGCCACACCGAAGCGATCGATCGCGCCCTCGCTGCGAAATTCCAGCACGTTGAAAAACAGCACGCTGGCTTCGCCATTGACGGTATACGCGTTGCCATCGGTGTGCCAGGCGATCTTGCCGCTGCCGTAGACGGCCTTGCCATCCTTGCTCGACTGCACCTCGTATTTCAGCAGTGCCGGCGGCGGCGGGTCGATCGCCTGCTGCAGCGCGCCGCCAGCCGCGCGCTCAGCGGCAGATTCAACGTCGGAATCGGCATCGGGCCCGGCCTGCGCGGCGGGCAGCTGGTCCGGCGCCAGCACGATGGCGGGCTCGATGCTGCTGCCCGGCACTTCCATGCCTTCCATCTGGTCCGCATACGCTGCGGTCTCAAGCGGGGTCGCCGCGCTGATTGCCGGCGCACTGAGGGCGGGGGCAACGGGCTTGGGGGTCGGGCGCGGCTTTGGTTTGGCTGCCGGCCGTTGCACTGGACGCGGCGGCGCCGGGGCCGCAGCCGGCTGCGGCAACTGGCGCAAGCGCAATTGCGCGCTGACGACGCGCTGCGACGGCGGTTCCGGTGCCGGCGCGGGAATGCCGATCTGCCAGCCGGCCAGGTTCAAGACCGTCCCATGCAGCAGCGCGGATGCGAGCAGCAGCGCAAGCCAGCGTCTTGGCTGGCCCGGTGGTGCTGATTGGCTGGATCTACTCATCCCGCAAGTGTATATGCTGGCGGCCGCAACTGCTGTGCCGGGTGATCGGGAACGGCATCGGGATCGTCGGCGATCTGCGGCGTCACGCGCCCAACCGGACGACGCCAGGCAAGGGCAAACATGCGCCGCCTGCCCCTGTCGCGGCGCGCTTTTATCTGCTACGCTGACAATTCACACAATGGAGAGCGATCATGACCCAGGGGAATACATACGGCGCAGGCCCGATGAGCGACACGCTCGATTTCGTCAAGAAGCTATGGGGCGGCATGAGCGTTCCCGGCATGCCGGCGATGGTAGCGCCGACCTTGTCGATCGAAGAGCTGGAGCAGAAAATAACCGATCTGAAGGCGGTCGAATCCTGGCTCAACGTCAACATGAGCATGCTGCGCAATACGATCCAGGCGATGGAAGTGCAACGCGCCACCATCGGCACGCTGCAATCGATGAGCGCCGCCTTCCAGTCTGCAGTCGATAGCAGCACGGAGCAAAAATTCGATGCCGCCACATTCTGGTCGTCGCTGCGGCCCGAGAATGCGGCTGCGGCTGCGGCTGCGGCTGCGGCTGCGGCCAGCGCCAAGGCAGCCGAGCCCGAACCGGTCAGCGCGCCGCCGGCGCCCAAGGCGACGGTCAGCGAGCCGACCGAACTGGCGGCCCAGATGGCCAGCCCGACCGCATGGTGGGACATCCTGCAGAACCAGTTCAAGCAGGCAGTCAGCAACGCGATCGCCGAACCCGACACCAAAACTGCCGGCGGCACTGCCGCCAAAACACCGGCCGCGGCAGGCAAACCCGTCGCAAAACCCGCTGCCAAATCAGCGCCAAAACCGGCGGCGGCAAAAGCGCCAACCGCAGCACGCAAGCGCAAGCCGGCACCCAAAGCCTGAAGCAGCCGGGCTGTGTTTGCCGATTTTGCGGCATAGGATATACAGGAATATGTATTTTCTGTGCCGCGATGAAATAAAGCGGGAATGACATGTATTTTAGCGATACCCCCGCTAATTAAAGCTTACCAGCAACTATATTCAGCCCACTATGCGGTTGAGATTCAAGGGACAGCTTTTATTTTATTGGCCGTTGTATTGACGTTGCTTTTGACGTTAAGCCGCTGGGGACGCAGCCGTTTGTGTGCTGCAGAAAATGGATCAGAAATGAAGGCTGTCTGAGGTATAGCAGGGGTTTCGCGGGGCACTGCCCCGCGCCTGCGTTACGGTATCCGCTTGCAAGCGGATATGCGCCCTGCAAGGGTAGCGAGTTCCTTCATTTCCCATTTTTTGCAGCACACAAACGGGAACCCCGAAGGGGCAAGTCTGCGGTCGCCTTTCTTTTGCTTACTTTTCTTTGGCGAAGCAAAGAAAAGGGAGTAGCTGTCGGGCTACCCCCGACAAAGCTTCCACGAAGGGCACAGCAATTAATTAAGCCATCGACTTTACGGACGCCGCGCAAACACTTGCCGCAACGCATCTGGCCGATCTGCAGTAAGATTACTGACCGAATAGTCACTAATCCAGGATCATGCATTCACCCGTAGCACAACCCGCCTCACCGCCCCGCATCATCAACGAACGGCTATTCCTGTTCACCCTTGCCGGCATCCAGTTCACCCACATCCTCGACTTCATGATCATGATGCCGCTGGGGCCGCAATTGATCCGGGTGCTGGGTCTGAGCACGCCTGAATTCGGGCTGCTGCTGTCGTCCTACACCTTCACCGCAGCCGCCTCGGGCCTGTTCGCGGCCACCTATATCGACCGCTTCGACCGCCGCAAGCTGCTGCTGTCGCTGTATGTACTGTTCATCGTTGCCACGCTGTTTTGCGGCCTGGCTTCCAGCTATTCGACGCTGCTGGTCGCGCGCGCGATGGCCGGCGCGTTCGGCGGCGTGCTGGGCGCGATGATCCAGACCATGGTGGCCGACGTGATCCCGTTCGAGCGGCGCGGACAGGCGATGGGTACCGTGATGACCGCGTTTTCGCTCGCGACCGTGGCCGGCATACCGCTTGGCTTGTTCCTGGCCAATCACATTCCGGCGCTCGGATGGCGTGCGCCGTTCTTCTTCATCGTGCTGCTGTCGTGCGGTTTTCTGGCGATCGCCTACCGCCTGCTGCCGAACCTGACCGCCCACTTGGAGCGCGTGCGGACCGGCAATATCTTCGTCCAAATCTACCGGGTCGCGAAGGAGCCCAATCACCTGCGGGCATTCGGCTTCGTGGCGCTGCTGATGATGGCCGGCTTCACGGTGATTCCGTACATCGCGCTGTACGTCACGGCCAACGTCGGCATGCCGGAAAGTTTCATCACCGTCATCTACCTGTGCGGCGGCGCAGCCACTTTTTTCACTTCACGCGCGATCGGGACGCTGGCCGACCGCCACGGCAAAATCACGCTGTTCAGGTGGGTCGCGCTGGCATCCTTCATCCCGCTGCTGATCACCACCCATATGACACCGGTGGCCTGGTGGCTGGTTCTGATCAATTCGACCGTTTTCTTCATCCTGGTACCGGGCCGCATGATTCCCGCCATGGCGCTGGTCAGCGCCGCCGCGCATCCGCAAGTGCGCGGCACCTTCATGAGCCTGGTGTCGTCGGTGCAGATGTTCTCGTCGGGCCTGGCGTCGTTGCTGGCCGGGCTGATCATCACGCGCACCGCCAGCGGGCAGATCGCGCATTACGATCTGGTCGGCTATCTGGCTGTTGCCTGCGGCCTGCTGGCAATCTGGCTCGCGCATCGGCTGAAAGTGGCCGGATAGCATCCCGGCGGTTTTTCAAAAAAAATATGTGAATGTCATCGATACGACTGCGCGCACCTCGCTGCTTCGACTACCATGGCCGGATACCGGATGCACATCCACACACCACCGGATAGGGAGCACAGCGCACCATGTCAGTCCAGGACCTCTACCAAAAAAAACGCGGCAGCGCAGAAGATGCGATCGCTCAGATCAAAAACGGCGACTTCATCATTGTCCCGACCGGCGTCGGCGAGCCGCCAACCCTGCTGACGGCGCTGTCGGAACAGCGGCGCCGCTTCCATGATGTGAAGGTGGCGCAGATCCTGGCGGTGCGCAAATACGGCTACATCGACCCGGAAACGGTCGAGCATGTGCGCCATGTCGCGTTCTTCTTCGGCGGCGCCTCGCGCGCCGGCGGCCAGGAAGGCTGGATCGATTTCATTCCAAGTTACTTTTCAGAAATGCCGGGCATGATCGAGCGTGGCCAGATTCCGGCCGACGTGGTGTTTTCGATGGCTTCGACCATGGACAGTCACGGCTATTTTTCGCTCAGCCTGGGTGCCGACTACACGATGGCGGCGATCGCCCGTGCGCGCGCGGTGGTGCTCGAAGTCAACCCGAACGTGCCGTTTGCCAACGGCAACTGCCATATCCACATCTCGCAAGTGACGGCGCTGATCGAGAGCAGCGAACCGGTGCTGGAGGTGGGCTTGCCGAAAATCGGCCCGGTGCAGCAAGCGATCGGCAAATATGTGGCCGACATGATCGAGGACGGTTCGACGCTGCAGATCGGCTACGGCGGCATCCCGGATGCGGTGGTGATGCAGCTGACCAGCAAGCACGACCTCGGCATCCATACCGAGATGATCGGCGACGGCATCCTGACGCTGCTTGAAAGCGGCGCCGTCACCAACAAAAAGAAAACCTTCATGCCGGGCAAGATGGTCGCCACCTTTGCGCTCGGCTCGAAAAAACTGTACCAGTTCATGGAACGCAATCCGGCGCTCGAAATCCATCCGGTCGACTTCACCAACGATCCGTACATCGCGGCGCAAAACGACAAGCTGGTGGCGATCAATGCGACGCTGCAGATCGACCTGCTGGGCCAGTGCGGCTCCGAAAGCCTGGGCCACCTGCCGTATTCCGGCACCGGCGGCCAGGCCGATTTCGTGCGCGCCGCCAACCGCTCACGCGGCGGCAAGGCCTTCATCGTGCTGCCGTCGACCGCGAAAAACGACAGCATCAGCCGCATCGTGCCGGCGCTTGCGCCCGGCACCCACGTCAGCACCGGCAAGAACGACATCAACTACGTGGTCACCGAATTCGGCGTCGCGCAGCTGCGCGGCAAGAGCGCGAAGCAACGCGCCCAGGAAATGATCGCGATCGCCGATCCGGATTTCCGCGCCGAACTGACTGCAGCGGCCAGACAGATGCATCTGCTGTAACGGCTCGCTTGCAGGTATGCCTGCAAGGTCAGGAGCAACGGCCCCGTACGCGATGGCCTTTGTACAGAAATGACAGGTGGACGCTAAAGCATAGCTGACGGGCGTGCCCCCGAACAAGAATACTGGACCCGAATTTTTTACCGTGGAACAGGACTCATGGCGCCCGCCGGGAGGTGCTGCGCCAGGAAGCGCCCCAGTGCCTCGCGCGATGCCTCACGCGTGAACAGAAAGCCGTCGTTATGGCCACCGGCCAGCTCCAAAAACGCTTTCGGCCCGTTGACGGCGGCAAACAGCCGCTCGCCGTGGCGAAACGGCACGATCTCGTCCTGACGGCTATGGGCGATAAGCACCGGGCTCGAGACGCGCCCGATGGCCTCCAGCGCATCGTAGCGGTAGCGCGCGAGCCACCGCGCCGGCAGCCAGGGATAGAGCTCCGCCGCCAGCTCCGGCACTGAGACGAAGCAAGAGGAGAGCACCAGCGCCCCGGGGCGCTCGGCCGCGGCGAGCCGGGCAACGACGGCACCGCCCAGGGACTCGCCCACCAGCACGATGCGCTCGGGCGGGAATCCGCGCTCCGCCACGAGGTGGCGCCAGGCAGCGCGGGCATCGGCGTAGGTACCCTCCTCGCTCGGCTTGCCTTCGCTGCGGCCGTAGCCGCGGTATTCGAGCAGCAGCAGCGAGTAGCCGAGGCGGTGGAACATCAGGGCGTAGTCCACCCGGTGGGAGATGTTGCCGGCGTTGCCGTGGGCGAGCAGCGCCGCCCCGCGCGCCGCCGGCGCGGGGACATACCAGGCCTCGATCCGGACCCCGTCTTCCGTCGTCAACCACACCGCCTCGTAGTCGAGCCCGGCGTCCTTTGGCGTCAGCAGAATCTGCCGCCCCACGTCCGGGAAGTAGATGAGGTTGCCCTGCAGCACGAACACGATACCCATCAGCGCGGCAAACGCCGCGCCGCCCACGGTCAGCATTTTCAGCAAGACTTCCATCGCCCGGACCGAAAAATAGGTTCAGTCTGCATTGAACTTGACCCCCACCTAACAAACAAATTGCGTCCGACCCCACTTATCGTCTCGTCGGCTGCGGAAATGCTGGATGAGCGTACTGACCCATGTATTCAGAGGGCTAATGTGGAGTGCCCAACGGACACCAAAGCGCCACGATCGTGCAAGATGCAGCGATCGCGACGGCAATACCGAATGGAACGGCCGCTCAGAGAGAGCATGCAAATTTTGAAGATGTCCGCCATGGAGCGGCTTCAGGGTTTCCATTTCAAGTTTTTTCGCTGAGCTCATCGCGTGTATCCTCAAGGGGCTAACGAATAGCGTTTATCCGCCGCGCCGGAAACGCAAAAATAAAACCCGCGAAGTGCCAGCGGCGGATAAACGTTGTTGGACTGAACCGCCACCACAGGCGGTCAATAAGGGGATTGTAAGCGAGCCCTTGGCATTATTGGCAAAATATGCCGGCAAGGATGCCGTCAATGGGGGCATCCCCCGTTGATGCGATGCAATCAGCCTCTTGCCTGCCTGCGAAAATACCCCGACCACAAGTCATTTTTGGCCGCAAAGACAGCCCTGTTCCTGACCCGGATTGGCGCCCTGTGAACACGTGCGGTTGATGCCATTGCGCCTGTCCCATCATGGCGGTGGTCCGGTTTTTTGTGGCATGAACGATCGCCTGGGTGCAATCGTGTCAATCACACGCATGACCCCTGCCGCACAATGCGTACAGCGTGTCATGTCAATGTGCGCCACGCGCTGCATGAAAGCATCGACGGTTTCGATCACCGCCGTGACAGGTTCCGGCACCTGCAGCGCAAGCCGACATGCCGCAAGCTTCTCGCGCTTGTGGCAACTTGCCAGCAAGCCGTAGTGCCGAATTCGCTTGAATCCCTGCGGCAGCACGTGTTGCAGGAAGCGTGCAATGAACGTCTCGGCCGACAACTGTTCCACCCGTTTCTTTCCGGTGTTGGCGTTGTCGCGCACGCGAAACGCGACCACCCCGTTGTACAGGCCAACCAGCCGTTCATTGGAAATGGCCACCCGGTGCGTGTAGCGCGCCAGATAGTCCAGCACCTGGGCCGGACCACCGATCGGTTGTTTCGCATACACCACCCAGTCGTGTCGGCGTAGTGCGATGAGCAGATTGCGCCACCGATCGTCACTGATGATCTCCCCCAAGCGCTTATCGATTCGCGCCTGTTTCAGTGCATCGATGAACTTTCCGCGAAATACGGTCGACAAGGCTTTGACCGGAAACAAGAAGCCGCGTTTGCCATGGAGCCATTGCCCATCACTGCCCAGCGCACCGCTGGCCACCAGCGCATGCACATGCAAGTGGCGCAGCAGATTCTGCGACCACGTATGCAACACCAGCGAGAACGCCAACGTGCCGCCCAGCCAGCGCGGGTTGGCGCCGAATTCGATCAGCGTGCGGGAAGCCGCCTCGAACAGGATGTCGGTGATGAGGCGAAAGTGACCACCGGCCAAACCATTCAATGCATGCGGAATGGTGAATACCAGGTGGGTGTACGGTACCGGCAACAGTTCGCGGTTGCGTGCTGTGATCCAGGCTTCCTTGGCACGCGTCTGGCACTTCGGACAATGGCGGTTGCGGCAGGAGTGGTAGACATGCCTGGTGGCGCCGCAGTCCGTGCATTGCTCGACATGCCCGCCCAGCGCTTCGGTGCGGCACGCAACAATGGCGCGCCATGCCTTGGTTTGGCTGCGGGCCAGTAAATGCGAAGCCAGATACGCCTCGCCATGGATGCGGAAAATATCGGCCAGTTCAACCCGGCCGCGAACGGCCATTGCCTAGCGCCGGGTTGGCAGCGCGGACAGCAAGTCGAGCGGCGAATCGGTCTTGGCAACCTGCTGCCGCAGATGCAGATAGCGGGCCGTAGTGGTGATGTTGTCGTGACCCATCAGGCGGCCGATGGTGGGGATATCGACGCCGGCTTCCAGCAGATGCGTGGCGAAGGCATGCCGCAACGCATGAATGCCGCCTTGCTTCACCACGCCGGCGCGGCGCTTGGCGGCGTAGTAGATCTTTTGGACTTGGGATGCATCGATTGCCCGCTTGTCATCGGTCTTCGGAAACAGCCAAAGTGCCGGATGGGCGGCGCGCCAGTACAAGCGCAAGGTATCGAGCAAGGATGGCGACAGCAGGGTATAGCGGTCTTTGCCGCCCTTGCCGCTGTCGACGCGCAGCATCATGCGTTCGCTGTCGATGTCCGACACCTTCAACGCACAGGTTTCGGACACCCGCAATCCGGACGCGTAGGTCGCCGTCAGCAAGGCACGATGCTTGAGGTTGAGGCAACTGGCCAGAATGCGGTCAACTTCTTCCCGGGAAAGTATCTCCGGCAATTGCGCGGGCGCCTTGCGGCTGGGAATGACAAATGTCGCGGCTGGCTGCTTGAGCGTCACGTGAAAGAGAAAACGTAAGGCGCAAGCGGCTTGGTTGGTGCTGGACCAGGCCAGCTTGCGTTCTTCAATCAGGTGTAGCAGGTACTGTTGGATTTCGTCTTGCGACAATTGATCGGGGGAGCGGTGGTAGTACCGCGCAACGCCGAGGACTGCGGCGATGTAGGATTCTTGCGTGCGCTCTGCCAGGCCGCGCAACACCATATCGGACTGCATCTGTTGACGTAACGGACTCATGATCGTTTCCTTCACTGGAGCGGGAACATTCCCGAACTCAGTGTAGAAAACCGACTGTCTATTCCTTACTCATCCTGCTCGTCACCTTGTTCGTGCTTGGGTTTCTACCCACCGCGCAGCGGTTTAGTTCAACGTAATGTATACCGCAGAATCTGCAGTATAAAAAGGTGACTGAGGCACACATCAGCCATAAAAATCCTTCAAAAATGGCTTGCATGCCTGCTGTATGGTGCATTTTATTCAGACAGAATGAAAGCCATGAAACCCCGCAAACCTCTGTTGCAACCTACCCGCTTGCTTGATCAGGTGCGGGAGCGGATTCGCTGTCTGGATTATAGCCAGAGCACCGGGAAGGTCTATCTTCATTAGCTGATGCCGGCGCTGTTCCCGAATCGCACTGCCGAGCTTGCTCAGACCAGTGCCCAATAGTATGCGCCGCAATAGATGTACACGAAATGCCTCAAAAAAGACCAGCTGCTCCAATCTGGCGCACTCGTTCAGGCGGCGCTGAAGGCTGAACGGCGCTTGTTGGACTCCATCGCAGCGTAAATCTGCATCGACTGCATGATTTCAGCGCACCCGCTCGCAAGTAGGTACGGTCCTTGCCTCTTCACTGCACTATTGAAGAGCAATAACGGAGGACCCGATGCCGCAATCCTGTACTGTGCCGCAGCCGCAACGCAAAATGGGCGGACGGCTCACCCTGCATACCCGCATCAGCCTGCTGCTGACCGCCGTGGTGGCGAGTCTGATGCTGGCGCTGGGCGGGCTGTGGCTGAGCAATACGCGCGACAGCATCCGCGAGGAAGTCGAGGCCGCTACCCGGGTCTGCGAACAGTGGCTCAACGTGCTGGCGGGGGAAGTGCGCGCCGCGCCGTCCGCCTCCGCCGACGAGCGGCTGCTGGCCGACATCAAGGCGGTCGGACGGATTCGCGCCAATGCGCTCGAAGTGATCGACAGCGCGGGCCAGCGCGTGTACCTGTCGCCGCAGCCGACTTACAAGGCGGGCCGTGCTTCCCCGGCCTGGTTTGCGCGGATTACCGAACCGGCTTTTGCGCAGCGCCGCATTGCCGCCGGCAGCCTGACCTTGATTCTCAATTCCGATCCTTCACGCGCCGGCCTGGATGCCTGGGACAGCCTGTCTGCGATGACGGCCTGGGCCTGCGCGCTGCTGGCCGGCCTGTTCATCGCGGCCCGCTGGGCGCTGAACCGGGCCTTGCATCCGCTCGACCAGATCAAGGCCGCGCTCGAATGCACCGGCCGGGGCCGTTTCGATACCCGCTTGCCGCTCTACGCCAGCGGCGACCTGAACCGGCTGGCCACGGCGTTCAACGGCATGGCGGATCGCCTCAACGAAGCGGTCAACGACAATGTCCGGCTCGATAGCGAACGCGAACTGTCGCGCCTGCTGCAGGCCCGCCTCGAAGCGGAACGACTCAACATCTCCCGCGAACTGCACGACGAGCTGGCGCAAGGGATCACTGCGGTGCGCGCGCTGTCCGGTGCGATCGTCCAGCGCACTACCGACCAACCGGCCTTGCACGGTCACGCGCAGAGCATCATCGCGGTCACCAACCAGATCCAGGAAGGGATACGCCGCATCCTGCAGCGGTTGCGTCCGCTCGGCGACAATGCGCACTCCGATCTGGAACAGGCGCTGCAGCACTATCTGGAACTCTGGCAACAGCATTACCCGGAGCTGGCGCTGCATACTGACATCCGTGCCGGGACGATGCAGGTCGGCGACGAACTGGCGCTGGCCGTGCTGCGCATTATTCAGGAAGGCTTGACCAACGTGGTGCGCCACGCTGGCGCCGCGCAGGTGCAGCTGACGCTGCATGCGGTGCAGCAGGCCGACGGCATATGGCTGGAACTGACGCTGGCCGACAACGGGCGCGGCCTGTCCGGGACCAGCGGCAACGCAGGCTGCGGCTTCGGCCTGACCGGCATGCGCGAACGAGTCGATGCGCTGCAGGGCGAACTATCGGTCGCCAGCATGGCCGGCGGCGGCACATGCCTGCGCGCGCGCCTGCCGGCGAGCCGGGTGCCAGTAGTGCAGGCCTCCGTGCCTGCAACGGGTTGCAGGCACGGAGGCCTGCACTACTAATAATATTTTGTACATCTTCAATGGAGCACTTGCGATGAACACTGTCCTGAACAATCTGACCGTATTGGTGGCCGACGATCACGCGATCGTTCGCATGGGTTTTCGGCTGCTGCTGGAAGGTGCCGGCGCCGCCCAAGTGATCGAAGCCGATAGCGGCGAGGCGGCGCTCAGCCGCTATGCCGAGGCGCAGCCGGATGTGCTGGTGATGGATATTTCGATGCCCGGCATGGGCGGACTGGCAGCGCTGATGCGCCTGCGCAGCCACCATCCGGCGGCGCGCGTGCTGATGCTGTCGGCGCACCACGACGCGATTACTCCGGTGCGCGCGCTGAAAGCCGGCGCGCTGGGCTATCTGAGCAAGCGCTGCCCGCCGGAAGAACTGGTCAAGGCGGTGCACCAGGTCAGCCGCGACCAGCGCTATCTCGACCCGGAACTGGCGCAGTCGGTGGCGCTCGCGCATCTGACCGGCGACGCCGATCCGGCCGGCACGCTGACCGACAAGGAATTGCTGGTCTTTTTGCAACTGGCGCAGGGCCGCTCGGTCAATCAAGTCGCGCACGACTTCCATCTCAGCCCGAGCACCGTCGGCACCCATCTGTACCACATCAAACAGAAACTCAATATCAGCAACGTGGCCGAAATGACGATGGTCGCACTGCGCAGCGGTTTGATCGAGGCCTGAGCGAGGGCTGCCGGCCATTCGATTGCACAATCAATCGCGAACGCGAAGCGAAGTCGGCAAAGTGCACGGTGGCGATGGAATCAAACGTGCAGCCAACCCTTGTCCTGTGCCAGGTCGATGAATGCCTGCGTGCCGCGGCTGATTTCCTCGCCGTTGCCGGGGAATGCCGCCTGCAGATCATCGATGATGGCGGCGACATCGCGCTGGCCGTCGCAACGCTTGAGAATTTCACCGGCCGAACCGTTGAGCTTGATCAAGCCTTCCGGATACAGCAGGATATAGGCCGTCTGGCTTTCTTCCCAGCGAAACACATAGTGAGGCGACAGCCGGGGCACGACGTTGGCGGACAGTGTCATTTCGATCTCGCAGGCTCGGGGTAAAAAACGCAAGGGGGCAGAAGCGGCAACGCGCCGCTTCCGGCATATTTAGCGCGTATAAACGTAAGCGGTTACTTCAAAGCCGAGACGGATTTCGCAGTAAGCAGGGTTTTCCCAGGTCATGATTTTTATCTCCTAAATTATGGTGCGGCGATATGCTGCACCTGTACCGAGTATTCGCTGATCGGGCGGCGCCCGCCAGCGGGCATTATCCAAAAACATCTCGTGAAAATCATGAGCCGCGATTCAATCCGGCATCATCCCGGCCAGCAGTGGCGGCAGGCAGGCGCTGCCCTGTTCGGCGAAAATGCTATGCACCTGAATCCCGCCCGCACCGGCGTCCAGCGCGGCCCTTACATCGGCGCTGCTGCGAATGCCGCCGACTGCTATCAGTTGCGCGGCAGCGCCGATATGCTGCGCCCATGCCCGCAGCCAGTCGAGACGCTCAGGCCGTTGTGGCAGCACTGCGATCACCGCATCGAAACCGGCCGCGACCGCCATCTGCGCCGCTGCGGACAGCGACTGCCCATCCAGCGGCAGCTTCAGCGCCAGCGCGATGCGGCGCCGGCCGCCGCTTGCCAGCCATTCGCGCTGGTTGGAAATCCTGGCCAGCGCCTGGGTCAGCAGCGCCGCATGTTGCGGCGCCAGCAGGGGCCGGTTGGCAGCAGCGCTCAAATTGAAACTCAGGTAATCGGCCACCGGCGCTGCCGCCTGCAGCCCGGCCAGCCAGTGCGCGCCCAATGCAGCCGGCGCCGCGCCCTGGCCCAAGCCCAGGCCGATGCCGATCAGCGCGTTGTTCCGGGTATCCGGCGCGTGTGGAGCAAGTGCGGCCAGCCGCTGCACCAGCAGCGCGACGCTGGAATGGCAGCCCGGCTGCGCGTCAGGCGTGACGGTGCCGAACTCGACGCTGCCGAAACCGGCCGCCAGCAATTCGGCGGCGCGGCTGCCGTCGCGGTCGATTCCGCCGGCCAGCCCCAGGCGCGGCAGGGAAGGCTTCATCCGTAGCGCCGCGCAAAGTCGGCCATGCAGGCAGTCAGCGCCGCCACGCCGGCTTCCGGCATCGCGTTATACAGGCTGGCGCGTAGCCCGCCGATCTGGCTGTGGCCGCGCAAATTGTGCAGGCCGCGCTGTTCTGCCGCTGCAAGGAATGCCTCGGTCAGCGCCTCGTTGGCCAGGTGAAAGCGGACATTGCTGGTCGAGCGATGGCCGATAGCCACCGGCGCATGGTAAAAACCGCCGCTGGCGTCGATCGCCGCATACAGCTGCGCCGCCTTGCGCCGGTTGCGTTCGCCGATCGCGGCCAGCCCGCCGTTGTCGGCGATCCAGTCGAACACCATGCCGGCCAGATGGATCGCGACGGTCGGCGGCGTGTTGACGCAACTGTGCTGATCGGCCTGGACCCGGTAACAAAACGGTGCCGGCGCCAGCGGCGCCGGCCGCTGCAGCAAATCCTCGCGCACGATCACCAGCGTCATGCCGGCGATGCCGATGTTTTTTTGCGCTGCGGCGTAGATCAGCCCGAAGCGCGCCACGTCCAGCGGTGCGGTCAGCAGGCACGAAGTCGCGTCGGCCACCAGCGGGATGCTGCCGCAGTCGGGCAGCGCCGGATAGGCGACACCGTCGACCGTTTCATTGGGCGTGATGTGGCAATACGCACTGTCGGCCGGCAGTTGCCAGCCATCCAGCGACGGCGCGGCCAACGGCATGTCGCCGGCGAATTGCGCGGCCAGCGTCACTTCAGTGTAGCGCGCGGCCTCGGCCATTGCGCGCCGCGACCAGTAGCCGGAATCCGCATAGGCGGCGCGGCGCGAATCGCCCAGCAAATTGAGCGGCACCATCGAGAATTGGTGCATTGCACCGCCGGCCAAAAACAGGATCCGGTAATTGTCCGGCAGCGCCAGCAGTTCGGCCAGCCGCTGGCGTGCGTGCGCCAGCGTGGCGCGAAACGCGGCGCCGGTAAACGTCCGTTCGGCAGCACTGGCACCATCGGGGCCGCGCACCAGCAATTCCTGTTGCGCACGCGCCAGCACCGCGTCCGGCAGGCGGGCCGGACCGGATGAAAAGTTGAAAATAGTCATTTGAACAGGTAAGCACCGCCGTGCGCGCCGGCCGCCATGAAGAACAGCAGCGGCACCGACAGCATGGTGTTGGTGCGCGACGACAAATGGCTGATGCGCGAGCAGCGCAGCCGCTCAGGGATGGTGGCAGGCACCAGCCCCAGCACCTTCTGCTGGTGCGGCCACAGCACGAACCAGACGTTGAGCATCATCAGCGTGCCGATATACAGGCCGATGCCGATCGGCGCCAGCGCCCCGGACAGGCTCAGCGCACCGCCCAGCGTGCCGCGCTGCCACAGCATCAGCAAGCCGACGCTCCAGGTCACCACCGCCGCCCAGCGGAACACCCCGTGCTCGCGATTGAGCAGCGCCTGAAAGCGCGGGCTGTCGTCGCTGCTCAAGTCCTCGGCACATAGCGGCCGGTAGGTCGGCCGCTGCACCACGCTGGAATAGTTATGGCCGACCCAGATCACGCCGGCCATGAAGTGCGCCCAGCGCAGCAGCAGATCTAAAATCGCGGCATCCATCGCAACCTCACAGAATCACAAAATGCAGCAGTGCCAGCAGCAATGCGGTCAGCAGCACGCCCAGCAGTACGGTGCCGGCTGCGGTGTCGTAGGGATGGCGCATTCATTCCTCCATGAAGGCGGTCGACATCACGCCGTTGGCGCGCCTGACCAGCGGCTTATGAAAGCGGATCGGCTGCGCGGCGGCTTGCACCGCCGCCTGGATCAGATGATGGTGCGGCGATTTGCTGCAGGCCGGATCGGTATTGCCGGCGTCGCCGGTGAGCAGGAAAGCCTGGCAGCGGCAGCCGCCGAAATCCTTCTCGCGCTCGTCGCAGCTGCGGCAGGTTTCCGGCAGCCAGTCCAGTCCGCGGTATTTGCGAAACAGCGGCGACTCGTGCCAGATCCAGTCCAGCGGCCGGTCGCGCACCGACACGAACTCCAGGCCCGGAATCATGCGCGACTCCTGGCACGGCATCGCCACGCCGTCCGGCGCGACGGTCAGATGGATCGCGCCCCAGCCGTTCATGCAAGCCTTCGGGCGGTCTTCGTAGTAATCGGGAATCACGTAGTAGATCGCCATTTTCTTGCCCAGCTGTGCACGCTTGTCCTGCACCACCGCTTCCGCCGCGCGCACCTGTTCCAGGCTCGGCATCAGTTCTTCGCGATTGATCAGCGCCCAGTTGTAATACTGCAGATTGGCCAGCTCCAGGTATTCGGCCCCGAGCCCGGCCGCATAGTCGATCATCGCGCCGACCTGGGCGATGTTCTGGCGCCCGACCGGCATGTTCAGCACCATCGGGAAGCCGTGCGCCTTGATCAACCGCGCCGCTTCCAGTTTCAGCAGATGCGCCTTGGCGCCGACCAGCTCGTCGGTCAGTGCGGCTTCGGTCGATTGCATCGACAGCTGGATCTGCTTTAAGCCGGCCTTTTTCAGCGCGATCAGGCGTTCTTCGCTGAGGCCGATGCCGGAAGTGATCAGGTTGCTGTACAGGCCGATTTCCTCCGCGTATGCGACCAGCTGTTCCAGATCCCTGCGCTGTAACGGTTCGCCGCCGGTGAAGCCGACCTGCAGCGCACCCAGCGCGCGCGCTTCGCGCATCACGCGCCGCCATTCGTCGGTCGACAGTTCGAGCGCAGCGTAATCCTCGAAATCGAGCGGGTTGCTGCACCACGAACATTTCAGCGGACAGCGGTAAGTCAATTCCAGCGCCAGCCACAGCGGCTTGCCCTGGCCGTCCAGACTCACTCCGGTAGATTCCTTGGGCATGGCGACATCCTTTCCGAGATTCAAACGATAGACAGACGATCCGGAACATCCGGAACATACGAACCATTATCGGATGACAATCGGAATGAAAAACACCAGAAAGGCGGGAACCGGGCATCGCGAACGGCTGGAGCCGGGCCTAGCGATTTTCTGTAGCGGCCGGGATTTGGCTTCAGGCCTCAGTTCGCTGGATTGTCACCAGGCCGTGGCGGGCAGCCAGTTGGAGCAGTTTGAAATCATTATCGGCATCGAGCTTTTGCCGGATCAGCGTCAGATAGTTGAGTACCGTTTTCGGACTGAGCTTCATCGAACTGGCAATCTCGGTGGCCGATTCCCCATGGACGCGCATGCGCAGCACTTCAAACTCCCTTGGGGTCAGATGGGCGAATGCACCCTCGCCGTCGACGGCTTCCTGGGCAAGAATTTGCGCGATTTCCGGCGAGAACACGCGCTTGCCGGCGGCGATGCGCCGGATGCCGTCGATCACGTCCTCCGGCTCGCAATGTTTGGTCAGATAGCCAATGGCGCCACTGCGCAACGCCTGGGTGATGTGCCCCGCGTCCTCGTGCATCGAGAGGACCAGGACTTTCAGCTCGGGGCGGCGCGCCAGCATGCCGCGAATCGCCTCGATGCCGCTGCTGCCCCTGAGGCTGAGGTCAACCAGCGCCACATCGGGGGCCGTGCGCAGCACGAGAGCGTTGGCTTCATCGGCCCTGGCGGCTTCGCCCACCACCTGCAGGCCCGGCTCGGCATCGAGCAGCCGGCGATAGCCGGTTCTTACGATGGCGTGGTCGTCGACCAGAATAATGCGGATCATATTTCCTCCTGTTGTTCTGTTGCGGTCAGCGGCAGGCTGATCCGAAGCTGCAGGCCGTTCGCTGGCCCCGGCCCGAGCTCCAGACTCCCGTCCACCATGTGCAATCTTTCCTCGATACCAAGCAGGCCGCCGCCGCGAGGCGGGCCGTCCGGAGCCAGTCCGCAACCGTCGTCCTCGACCAGTAGCCTCAGCATCCCGACCTTCGCTTCGATCTTCACCCGGCACTGCGTTGCGCCGCTATGCCGCACGACATTGGTCAGCGCCTCCTGCACCACCCGATACAGCACCAGCCCGGTATCTTCATCGAGCGGTGGCAGTCTGGCCGGCATATCGAGCTGGAAGCTGATTCCCGATGCACGCTGTTGCCAGCTGGCAAACAGTTCGCGCATGGCGCTGGCCAGTCCCAGTGCATCCAGGCCGTGCGGCCGCAGGCGCTTGAGCATGTCGCGCAACTGCTCGCCGCTGGTACGGACATCGCGGCGCAGATCCTGAGCGCATTCGACGATGTGCGTGGCGTCGAGCTGTTCGGCATTGCGTTCGAGATAGGCGGCTGTCACGCCGATCGCGGTCAGTGTCTGTCCCATCTCGTCGTGCAATTCCCTTGCCAGAGCCCGGCGTTCGTCCTCCTGCACCCGGATCAGCTGGCGCGACAGCTGCCGTTGCGCTTCCTGCGAGGTCGACAGCGCAGAGGCGAGTTTGTCGATAGCGCCTGCGACCTGCCTGAATTCACGCAGCGCGAAAGCGGGCAGCGCGGCATCTGTTTCGCCCCTGGCCATGCGTTGCAAGCCGGCCTCCAACTCGCGGAACGGTGCCAGTGCACGGTCGGCCGACCAACGGGCGACCAGCAAGGTTGCTCCAGAAAAGAGCAACAGGGTGATGCAAAGACGAACAATGTCTTCCAGTCCCTCCTCGATTTCCGAGTTTGGGTTGGGTGCAATGCGCAGGGTCTGGTCGCCGAGCCGGATCAGCTGACCGGCGCCGCTTGCCGGTTCGACGCCGAGTATGGCGGCCAGCCAGCTTGTTACGGAAGCACTGCGTTCAGCGGGAGGTGCGGCGCCGATGCTGACGGAGAGGTGGCGTAGCGGGCCGCTATTAAGGATCGCGTCCAGACGGGCAGCGGCCTCGGCCGGCGGCAGTTCGGGCTCGATCCGGCCGGCATCGAGCAGCACCCTGACCAACTGCTCCGAGGCGACCACCTCGGCGGTGACGTCATTGCGCAGCGAATACAAGTTGATCAGTACGGTCACGAGCAACAGCCCTAGCAGCATTGCCCCGAGATAGCCGACCAACCGTCGTCTGAGATCCATCGTCTGCCCCAAGTCCAAATAGTCAACCTGCGCAGCAGGTTCCGTACCAGGCGATGAACGGGCAAATGGATACCGGGAATTTTTCCTGCTTTTGCAATGAGTAAGTCCCGAGACTTGCGGCAGAGCCGCTCTCATACTTGCCTCGCCTATCGGAATGGATGGGTCCACCCGGTGTTTCGGGAATATAACGACGCAAAATACAGGAGACACAAAACAATGGAATCGATCCGGCTCAATTCTCGCCAGACCTTGCTCGCGGCCCTCGTGGCCGCCACCCTTTGCACTCCGGCGATGGCCGCCGGCAGCAAGGTGAGCTGGGATGACATTCTCAACGACGACAAAACCACCGGTGATGTGCTGACTTACGGCCTTGGTCTCAAGGCACAGCGCCATAGCACCATGGAAACGATCAACACCGCTAACGTTGCCAATCTTGTGCCGGCCTGGAGTTTTTCCTTCGGCGGTGAAAAACAGCGCGGCCAGGAAGGACAGGCGCTGGTGCACGACGGCGTAATCTATGCGACCGCCTCCTACTCCCGCATCTTTGCCATTGATGCCCGCAGCGGCAAACGCCTGTGGGAATACCAGCACCGCTTGCCGGAAGGCATTCTGCCATGCTGCGATGTGGTCAACCGCGGTCCTGCCATTTATGGCGACAAGATATTCTTCGGCACGCTGGATGCCGGCATCGTCGCGCTCAACAAGGATACCGGGAAGGTAGTCTGGAAGAAGATGTTCGCCGACTATAAGGTGGGTTACACGATGACCGGCGCGCCATTCGTCGTCAAGGACAAGAAGAGCGGCAAGGTACTGCTGGTGCATGGCTCCTCCGGCGATGAGTTCGGCGTAGTCGGCTGGCTGTATGCGCGCGACCCGGATACCGGCGAAGAAGTCTGGGCACGGCCGCTGGTCGAAGGTCACATGGGCCGCCTGGATGGCAAGGATAGCGTCACCACCGGCGACGCCAAAGCGCCGTCATGGCCGCGCGACAAGGATGGCAAGCTGGTGGAAGCCTGGAGCCATGGCGGCGGCGCACCGTGGCAGACCGCCAGTTTCGACGTTGACACCAATACCGTGGTCATAGGCGCCGGCAACCCGGCGCCGTGGAACACCTGGAAGCGCACCAAGGAAGGCGACGACCCGAAAAACTGGGACAGTCTGTTTACCTCCGGCCAGGCGTATGTCGACGCCGGCAGCGGCGAACTGAAAGGTTTCTTCCAGCACACACCGAACGATGCCTGGGATTTCTCCGGCAACAACTCGGTGGTCCTGTTCGAGTACAAGGATCCGAAGACCGGCAAGCAGATCAAGGCCTCGGCGCACGCCGACCGCAACGGCTTCTTCTTCGTCACCGACCGTGAAAAGCTCGCCACCGGCGCCGGCTACCCGAACAAGCCGACCTCGCTGATCGGCGCCTGGCCGTTCGTCGACGGCATTACCTGGGCTTCCGGCTTCGACCTGAAGACCGGCAGGCCGATCGAGAAGGGCAACCGTCCACCGGCGGTCAAGCCTGGTGCGGATAAGGGCGATACCATCTTCGTCTCGCCGCCTTTCCTCGGCGGTACCAACTGGCACCCGATGTCATACAGCCCGAAAACCGGCCTGTTCTATATTCCGGCCAACCACTGGGGCATGGACTACTGGACCGAACACCTGACCTACAAGCCCGGCTCCGCCTACCTCGGCCAGGGCTTCCGCATCAAGAAGCTGTTTAACGACCATGTCGGCATCCTGCGCGCGATCGATCCGAAGACCGGCAAAATCGCCTGGGAACACAAGGAGAAATTACCGCTCTGGGCCGGCACGCTGACCACCGCCGGCAACCTGCTCTTCACCGGCACCTCCGATGGATTCCTCAAGGCGTTCGATGCCAAGAACGGCAAGGAGCTGTGGAAGTTCCAGACCGGCTCCGGCATAGTGTCCGTGCCGGTCACCTGGGAGATGGATGGCGAACAGTATGTCGGCATCGAATCCGGCTATGGCGGCGCGGTGCCGTTGTGGGGCGGCGATATGGCCGAACTGACCAAGCCGGTGTCGCAGGGCGGCTCGATGTGGGTATTCAAGCTGCCCAAGCAACTGGCGCAACGCTGATCCAGCGCTGCCGGGGGAGCGGGAACGCTACCCCGGCAGCGGCCGAGTCTAACTACCGAGTCTACTCATGAAGCCTTCTACCCCATTTTTCCTCGCGACCTTGCTGCTGGCAACAGCGGCAGCAGCCCAGCCGGTTGCGGTCGAGCCGCTGGTCATCAATGGCTGCGGCATCTGGCCCCACGCCCGGTGCCGGGGCGCAGATCTGCGCCATGCGAATCTGGCCGGCAAGAACCTGGCCGGCGCCGACCTCACCGGCGCCAAGCTGGCACGGGCCGACCTGCGCGGGGCGAATCTGGCCGGGGCGGTACTCGACGGCGCCGACCTGACGGCCGCCCGCCTCAACAAGGTGAGCGCGCCGGCGGCTAGCTTCAAGGGGGCGCGACTGGTCGGCGCCGACCTCACGGCCGCCAACCTGGAAGCGGCCCGGGCCAATTTCGCCTGGTTTGTCGGGGCGCGGCTGACCAACGCCAATCTGCAGGAAACCAAGTTTGTCACGGTGAATCTGAAGGATGCCAATCTGGAAGGCGCCTTCCTCCGCTACACCATTTTTCCGGATGCCTTTTTCGAAGGCTGCACCGGCTGCCCTACGCACTGATGAATATGAATCTCAGCTTAATTATCCGCAACAGCATCGGCCTCTTTGCGATGAGCCTGGCGCTGGCCGCATCGGCAACCGAGGTCGCTGTGGCGCCGGTGCTTGACCGTTCCGGCCTTCCGTCGCTTGGCGAAACATGGCTCAATGGCAATCCTTATCGCGGCAATCCGCGCGCGGTGGAGGTCGGGCAATCGGCCTACAAGCAGTCCTGTGCCCGTTGCCATGGGGACGATGCCGGCTCCGCTGGCGGCGCGCCGGCGCCCGATCTGCGCCAGCTGAACCGCTATTGCCGCAGCATTGCCAACCCTGTACTGCAAGCCGCCTGCATGGCAGACAACGACCAGTATTTCAAGAAAACAGTATTGCAGGGCAAGACCGTGGTTGGCGTGGTGCACATGCCGCCCTGGAAGGATGTTTTAATTCAGGAGGACGTCTGGGCGATCCAGACTTTCATCGAATCCCGGATCGGCGGGAGCGGCCGGTGAAAAACACGGTTGCCGTGAAGAAAAAACGCTACGAGCGCGCCAAAGTCCGTGCCTCAAGGAAAAAATCGGCCCGTTTCAAGACCCTAAGAGAGACAGTTGCCGATCAGAATTTTTACAGCCTGAGCAGCTACACTGAGCTATCTGAGCTAGTTCGCGCCGCTGGCGACGCCGCCATCAGCCGGTGGTGGCGTCGCGTTCCTTGCTGCAGGCGACTGTGCCCGTTCCGGCAAGTTTAAGCTGCCCCGTGCGCAGCAAACGGGAAACCGATCTTAATGGATGGCGTTTGGCGGCTGTATCCGCTGCTTTTGCCTAGAATATACTAGACAATGTATTTTATGTATCGGCCATATTAATTGCGTGAATTGCCATTTTTATGGCATACCCAACGATTAATGGGATATTGGGGGGGGAAGGCTGCGTCATCGGATGCAGGGGTGCCGGCTTAAAATCTGGGCGCGCTCTCGCCTTCCTTGACGACATCGAAATGATGGTAAAAGGTCGCCACTTCATACACTTCGGTTTGGGACAAAAGCATCTGTTGCGCCAGCGCAGCAGGCTTGACCCGGCGCCCATGCGGCGCCTGGAGCTTGCTTAGCTTGACAGCTTTCCCAGCGCTTGCCCGCCGCCGTAACTGCCTTGCAGCGGCGCCGTCCCGCCCAGCGAAACGCGAATTGCACAATACTTGAATTCCGGAATTTTCGCGTATGGATCCAGCGCCGGATTGGTCAGCTTGTTGATCGCCGCTTCGTAATAGCAGAACGGCACGAACACCGCGCCGCGCGGCGAGCTGTCATCGGCGCGCGCATACAGCGACACCCGGCCGCGCCGCGATTCGATGGTCACGATATCGCCCGGCTTGCCGCCGAGTGCGGCCAGATCCAGCGGGTGCACCGATGCCACCGGATCGGGTTCGATCGCATCCAGCGCTGCGGTGCGGCGCGTCATGCTGCCGGTGTGCCAGTGTTCCAGCTGGCGCCCGGTGATCAGCACCACCGGATACGCGGCATCGGGACGTTCATCGGCCGGGATGATGTCGGCCGGCACGAAACGCGCGCGCCCTGTTTCTGTGGGGAATGCATCGGTAAACACCACCGACTGGCCCGGATCGCCTTCATTGCGGCACGGGTAGGTCACCGCGTGCTCGCGCTGCAGCCGGTCCCAGGTGATGCCGGCGATGCTGGGCATCGTATGCCGCATCTCGTCGAACACTTCCGACTCCTGAGCGTAATGCCAATCCAGCCCGAGCTGCCGTGCGATCTGCTGGATGATCCACAAGTCCTGTCGGGCGTCGCCCGGCGGATCGATGGCCTGGCGGCCGATTTGCACCATGCGGTCGGTATTGGTGAAGCTGCCGGTTTTCTCCGGGAAAGCGCTGGCAGGCAGGATCACGTCGGCCAGATACGCGGTCTCGGTCAGGAAGATATCCTGCACCACCAGATGCTCGAGTGCGGCCAACGATTCGCGCGCATGGTTGGCATCGGGGTCCGACATCGCAGGATTCTCGCCCATGATGTACATGCCGCGAATCTCGCCCCTCTTGATAGCGTGCATCACCTCGACCACCGTCAGGCCGGGCTTCGGATCGAGCGTGCCGGACGGCAGCTTCCAGCTTTGTTCGAAGCTGGCTTGCACCTGCGGATCGGTCACATGCTGGTAATCCGGATACATCATCGGAATCAGGCCGGCGTCGGATGCGCCCTGCACGTTGTTCTGGCCGCGCAGCGGATGCAGGCCGGTGCCGGGCCGGCCGATCTGCCCGGTCATCAAGGCCAGCGCGATCAGGCAGCGCGCATTGTCGGTGCCGTGGATGTGCTGCGAAATCCCCATGCCCCACAGGATCATCGCGGCTTTCGCGCCGGCATACAGCCGTGCCACATATCTGATGGTGTCGGCGTCGATGCCGCAGATCGGCGCCATCAGCTCGGGGCTGTAGCCCTCGACGTTCTGCTTCAATTCCTCGTAGCCTATGGTGCGGCTGTCGATGAATTCCTGATTGACCAGGTTCTCGTGCACGATCACGTGCATCATCGCGTTCAGCAGCGCGACGTCGGTGTCCGGCTTGAACTGCAGGAAGCGGTGCGCGAGCCTGGCCAAGTCGGAGCGGCGCGGGTCCAGCACCACCAGCTTGGTGCCGTTCTGCACCGCATTCTTGATCCAGGTCGCCGCCACCGGGTGATTCTGGGCCGGGTTGGCGCCGATGACGACGACCACTTCCGCTTTCGTCACATCCATCACCGGGTTCGATACCGCGCCGGAGCCGATGCCTTCCAGCAGCGCGACCACCGACGATGCATGGCACAACCGGGTGCAGTGATCGACGTTGTTGCTGCCAAAGCCGATCCGCACCAGCTTCTGGAACAAATACGCTTCTTCGTTGCTGCCCTTGGCCGAACCGAATCCGGCCAACGATCTGTTGCCGTGCGTGTCGCGGATTTTGGCCAGCGTGCCGCCGGCAAACGCCAGCGCCTCCTCCCAGCTGGCTGCGCGGAACACATCCATCACCCGATCGGGGTCCATCGTGAAATCGCCGCGCTTGGGCGCATCGGTGCGCCGGATCAGCGGCACGGTCAGGCGCTGCGGGTGGTGCGCATAGTCGAAGCCGTAGCGCCCCTTGACGCACAGGCGGCGGTGATTGGCCGGGCCGTCGCGCCCTTCCACGGTGAGAATCCGGTTGTCCTTGATGTTGTAGGTCAGCTGGCAACCTACGCCGCAATACGGGCAGACCGAAGCGACTTGCCTGTCCGGCAGCGTCAAACCGACATCGCGGGCCGGCATCAGCGCGCCGGTCGGGCAAGCCTGCACGCATTCGCCGCATGCCACGCAGGTCGATGCGCCCATCGGGTCGTCCATGTCGAACACGATTTTCGCCTGATCGCCGCGGAAGGCCAGGCCGATCACGTCGTTGACCTGCTCGTCGCGGCAGGCGCGCACGCAGCGGGTGCACTGGATGCAGGCGTCCAGGTTGACGGTGATGGCTGCATGCGACGCGTCCTGCCTGACTTGCATGCGCGCATCGAAACGGGGCTTGGACAGCGACAGTTTGCCGGCCCAAAGGTCGACTTCGTTGTTGCGTGTGTAGACGGTTTCCGGCATGTCGGACTGCAGCAGTTCCAGCACCATTTTTTGCGCCGCAACTGCGCGCGCACTGTTGGAACTGACTTCCATGCCGGCGACCGGATGGCGGCAGCAGGACGGCGCCAATACCCGCTCGCCGTTGATCTCGACCATACAGACGCGGCAATTGCCGACCGCTTCCATCCCCTGCCTGTAGCACAGGTGCGGTATCTCGATACCCTCGCGCTGTGCGACCTGGATGATGGTTTCGCTCGCCTTGCCTGTCACCTCGCGGCCATTCAGTTTGAAGGTGACTTGCGGCGCTGCCAGTTGCGCCATTTCACTGCGGGCAATCGGGTTCATGCTGTTGTCTCCGCTGGTGCGCCGGCCAGTTCGTGCGGGAAGTATTTGATCACGCAATCGATCGGGTTCGGTGCCGCCTGGCCGAGGCCGCAAATCGACGCGTCGCGCATCACGTTCGACAACTCTGCCAGCAACGCGATGTCCCACTGCGCCCGCTCGATCAGCGTCAGTGCCTTCGCGGTGCCGACCCGGCACGGCGTGCACTGGCCACAGGATTCGTGCTTGAAGAAGCGCATCAGGTTGCGCGCGGCGCCGACCGCACTGTCCCGGTCCGACAGCACGATGACCGCGGCCGAGCCGATGAAGCAGCCGTAAGGCTGCAGCGTGTCGAAATCGAGCGGAATGTCGTTCATCAAAGCCGGCAGGATGCCGCCCGACGCGCCGCCCGGCAGGTACGCGTAAAACGCGTGGCCGTCCTGCATGCCGCCGCAATATTCGTCGATCAGCTGCTGGACCGTGATGCCGGCCGGAGCCAGCTTGACGCCCGGCTGCCTGACGCGACCGGAGACCGAAAACGAGCGCAAGCCCTTGCGGCCGTTTCTGCCTTGGGAGGAAAACCAGTCGCCGCCCTGTTCCAATATCTCGCGCACCTGGAACAGGGTTTCGAAGTTGTGTTCCAGCGTCGGCCGGCCGAACAGGCCGGTTTGCGCGACATACGGCGGGCGCAGGCGCGGCAGGCCGCGCTTGCCTTCGATCGATTCGATCATCGCCGACTCTTCGCCGCAGATGTAGGCGCCGGCGCCGCGCCGCAGGAATATCTGCGGCATTGCCGCCATCGGCGGGCTGGCGCGCAACTGGTCCAGTTCGGCTTCCAGCAGCGCGCGGCAACCGTGATATTCGTCGCGCAGATAGATATAAATCGCATCGATGCCGACCGCCCAGGCGGCAATCAGCATGCCTTCGAGAAAGCGGTGCGGGTCGCGTTCCAGATAGACCCGATCCTTGAAGGTGCCCGGCTCGCCTTCGTCGATGTTCACCGCCATCAGGCGCGGTCCGGTTTCCGCACGCACGATGCGCCATTTGCGCCCGGCCGGAAAGCCTGCGCCGCCCAGGCCGCGCAGGCCGGAATCTTCCATGGTCTTGATAACCGATTCGAGCTCGCGCACGCCGGAAATGCAGTCCTGCAACAATCGATAACCGCCTTGCGCCTGGTAAGCCGCATAGTCGATCCAGCCGTCCGGGATGTGTCGCAATTCATTGGCGGCAACCTTGGCGACAATCGCGTCGCAGCTGGCGTGCGGCAGCGGATTTTGTCCGACCACAGCAACCGGCGCCTGTTCGCAGCGGCCGACGCAGGGCGTGCTGATCACCCGCACCTGCTGGCCCAAGATTTGGGGGAGTCTTGCCAGCAGTTCGCGCGCGCCGGCCATTTCGCACGACAAGCCGTCGCAAACCCGCACCGTCAATGCTGCGGGTGCGCTTTCGCCTTCCTTGACGACATCGAAATGGTGATAAAAGGTCGCAACTTCATACACTTCGGTTTGGGACAAAAGCATCTCCTGCGCCAGAGCCGCCAGATGCGCGGCCGACAGGCAGCCGTAGCGGTCCTGGATCTTGTGCAGATGCTCGATCAGCAAATCGCGCTGACGCGAGGCGGCGCCGAGCAGCGCCTGCACCTCGGCCAGCGCCACGAGGTCGACCCGGCGGCCTTTCGGCGCCTGGCGCTTGCGCTGTCTGTCGCCTGCGATGATGGGAATGATGGTCTGCTTCATGCGTGGCTGTCCCGTTTCTGATTCCATTTCTAATTATGTATCAATCAGATCAGACCCGCTCGATCACAATCGCAATGCCCTGGCCGACGCCGATGCACATGGTGCACAAGGCGTAGCGCCCGCCGCTACGCTGCAGCTGATACATCGCGGTCGTCACCAGCCGCGCGCCGCTCATGCCGAGCGGATGGCCCAATGCGATCGCGCCGCCGTTCGGATTCACGCGCGGGTCGTTGTCCTGCAAGCCCAGCATGCGCAGCACCGCCAGCCCCTGGGCGGCGAATGCCTCGTTCAATTCGATCACATCGATCTGGCCCAGCGTCATGCCCAATTGCTGCAGCAGCTTCTGGCTCGCCGGCGCCGGGCCGATGCCCATCACGCGCGGCGCGACGCCGGCGCTTGCCATGCCGACGATGCGCGCTTGCGGCGTCAGGCCGTGCCGTTTGGCGGCGGCCTCGCTGGCCAGCAACAGCGCGCAGGCGCCGTCGTTGATGCCCGATGCATTGCCTGCGGTCACGCTGCCGTCCGGGCGCACCACGCCTTTCAGCTTCGCCAGCGTTTCTATGCTGGTGGCGCGCGGATGCTCGTCATGCATTACCGTAACTGGCTCGCCTTTTTTTTGCGGAATGACGACCGGCGTAATCTCTTGCGCGAAGATGCCGCTCTGTTGCGCGGCAGCAGCCTTGTTCTGGCTGGCGACCGCAAACAAGTCCTGATCCTCGCGGCTGATGCGGAACTCGGTGGCGACGTTCTCGGCCGTCTGCGGCATCGACTCGACACCGTACTGCGCCTGCATCAGCGGATTGACGAAACGCCAGCCCATCGTGCTGTCGAAAATTTCGGCCTTGCGTGAAAATGCGCTGTCGGCCTTGCCCATCACGAACGGCGCGCGCGTCATCGATTCGACGCCGCCGGCGATCATCAGATCGGTGTCGCCGCAGCGGATCGCACGCGCGGCGCTGCCGACCGCATCCATGCCCGAGCCGCACAGGCGATTGATGGTGGCGCCCGGCACTTCCTGCGGCAGGCCGGCCAGCAAGACCGACATGCGCGCCACGTTGCGATTGTCTTCACCCGACTGGTTGGCGCAACCGTAAATCACGTCCTGCAGCGCGGCCCAATCCAGCTTCGGATGACGCGCCATCAACGCGCGCAGCGGGATTGCGCCGAGGTCGTCGGCGCGCAGATCCTTCAGCGCGCCTGCATAGCGGCCGATCGGGGTGCGCAGGGCGTCGCAAATATAAGCTTGGCTCATAGGGTATCCACATCAATAGTAATAAAAAACAAGGAGTATGTATAAAAACATGCCATTTACCGCATATATTTATTGGCACTTTAATATATACATATTTCAGTATATTTTGGCTGGCTGCGGCAGCCTGAACAAGCTGGTCGCCTCCAGATCCAGCACCTCCGCACCATGCTGATTGTGCATGATCCACTGCCAGCGGATGATGCCCAGCCCGGGTTTGGACGCGGAGATGCGCGACTCGTGGACCAGTACGTGCAGGGTCAGCAGATCTCCAGGGCGCACCGGGTGCGGCCACTTTACGTAGTCCAGGCCGGGCGACGCATACGATTCGGAACCGTTCAGGATGGCGCTGCTGACCAGCCCCATCGCCATCGCGCAGGTGTGCCAGCCGCTGGCGATCAGGCCGCCCCACGGCCCCTGTTCGGCCAGCATCGGGTCGGCATGAAACCACTGCGCATCGTACTTGCGGGCGAAGGCAAGCACTTCATCGGCATCGACTTCCAGCGGGCCCAGCGTGATCCGCTTGCCGCTGCTCAGGTCTGCGAATTTCATGAGGCCACCTGTTGAGTTTTACATAATTCGCGACAGCGAATTATGTCTGTTCTCACCCTCTCCCTTGGGAGAGGGCCGGGGGTGAAGCAGGGGTTTCGGATGGCATGCCATCCGCCTGCGTAACGGTATCCGCCTGCAAGCGGATACGCGCACTGCAAGTGAGGGATTGAGCGTTCCAATTGTCATCCTTTATGTAACGCTCAACGATTGAATTGCGGCATACGTTTTTCCTTGATGGCGGCCAGCCCTTCGCGGGCGTCGGCCTGGCCAAAGCCCATGATCTCGGCGTTCAGCGATGCCTCGAAAGCCGGCCAGGCGGCGCGCAGCCAATGGTTGAGCGAGCGCTTGGTATGCGCCAGCGCGCTCTGGCTGCCTGCCGCCAGCCGCTGCGCAATCTGCAATGCCTGCTCTTGCAATTGCCCAGCATCGACCGCCAGGCTGACCAGGCCGATCCGTTCCGCCTCCTCGCCGCTGACCGTTTCGCACAGCAACAGATAATATTTCGCCTTGGCCATGCTGCACAGCAGCGGCCAGATCAGCGCCGCATGGTCGCCGGCGGCCACCCCCAGCTTGGTGTGGCCGTCGATCAGTTTGGCGCTGCGCGACGCCACCGAGATGTCGGCCAGCAATGCCACCGCCAGCCCGGCGCCGACCGCCGCGCCGTGGATCGCGGACACGATCGGCTTGTCGCAGTCGATCATGCCCTGCACCAGTTCGCGCGCCTCGCGCAACACGCGCATCCGCGCCTGCTCCGAATCCAGCATGTCTTGCACCATGTCCAGCGCGCCGCCGGCGCAAAACGCCTTGCCCTCGCTGCGCACCAGCACCACCTTGACCTGCGGATGCGCATGCAGCGTGCGCCAGATCGAAGCCAGCGCGCCGTGGCCTTGCGCATCGGTGACCGGCATGCCGCCTGGCGGCTGGAATATCAGGTGCGCAATGCCGTCATGGTCGATCTCGACCCGGAAATTGATCGTATCGACAGGAATGGAAATGTTCATGTTGCCTGCCTTTCGGTCCAGTGGCGCTGTTGCAGCCAGGGGCTGACGCGGTAGCGTTCGCTGCGGTAAGCGGCAAATAAGTTGTCGAGCAGGGCGACGGTGTAATCGACGCCGACCTGCTGCAGCCACTCAAACGGCCCGGCCGGATAGTTGGTGCCCAGCTTCATCGCCAGATTGGCGCTGGCCGCGTCGCATACGCCCTGATGCACCGCATCGGCGCCCTCATTGATCAGCATCGCGATCGTGCGGGCAACCAAAAGACCCGGCACATCGCGCATCACGATCGCCTGCAGGCCGCAGGCGGCCAGCATGGCCGCGACGCCGGCCTGCGCTTCATTTGAGACGCCGGGAGCGTATGCAATGCCGATCGCGTCGCTGCGCTCGGACAGCAGCGGCAAATCGATGACCGCAAGTTGCCGCATGTTGCGTTCACAGGCGAGTTGCGCGGCGCTGCGGCCATCGCTCAGATGCAATTCCAGCGCGCCGATCCGCAAGCCATTCCAGTCGCTGTCGGCTGCACGGGAAAAGCTGATCTGCTTGCCATCGAGCCAGTGCGCCAGCCTTTGCACGATGGCGGTATTTCCCATCAGTTCAATCTGCGACACTGGATTGCCGGCCGGCAAATCCGGCACGGAGGACGGTGCGCCCTCGTAAAAGCCCTTGCCCACCTTGCGCCCGAGGCGGCCGCCGTCGACCAGCGCCTTCTGCACCAGCGACGGCTGATAGCGGCGGTCGCCGTAATTGGCATCGAACACCGAAACCGTCACCGCGTAGTTGATGTCGTGCCCGATCAGGTCCATCAGCTCGCACGGCCCCATCCGGAAGCCGGCGCTGCGCGCAGCGCGGTCGAGCTGGGCCGGCGTCGCGGCCTGTTCCTGCAGCAAGGCCAGCGCTTCCGCATAGAACGGGCGCGCAATCCGGTTGACGATAAAGCCCGGCGTCGATCTTGCATGCACCGCCGTCTTGCCCCAGCGGCCGGACAGATCGAATACGGCAGCCGCGGCGCTGGCGGCAGTCTCGGCGCCGGAAACCACTTCGACCAGCTTCATCAAAGGCACCGGATTGAAGAAATGCATGCCGACCACCCGCTCGGGATGGCGCATGCCGTTGGCCAGAGCGGTGACCGAAATCGACGAAGTATTCGACGCCAGGATAGCATCGCGGCCGACGTGATTTTCCAGTTCGCGCAGCAGGTTTTGCTTAGCTTGCAGCTGCTCGACGATCACCTCGACCACCAGTGCGGCATCGGCCAGATCGGCCAACGCATCAACCGGCACGATGCGCGCCAGGATCGCGTCGCGCTCCGGCTCTGACATGCGTCCCTTGCCGACCAAGCTGGACAGTGCGGCAGCGATATTCTCACGGGCTGCGCGCGCCGCATCCGGGCGCGCATCCATCAGGCGCACCGGATGCCCTGCGGCTGCGGCGACTTGCGCGATGCCGGCGCCCATGGTGCCGGCGCCGATCACGCCCACCAGTTGCTGGCTGGCCGGCTGGGTATGGATTAAATATTCAGATGGCATCGGGGCAGTCTCTTTCGGCTCGCTCATGACTTCACCCAGGCGGCCGGCCGCTTGGCCAGGAATGCGGCAAATCCTTCGCGCGCTTCCGGTGTCGAGCGGACCCGCGCAATGGTCTGGGCAGTCAGTTCACGCACCGCATCATCCACTTCGGCGACAGCCAACCGGCCGAACAGCCGCTTGATCTCGCCCAAGGCTGCAGGGCCGTTGGCCAGCAGTTGCACTATGGACTTTTCAATCGCGGCGTCGAGCCGATCCGCCTCCACCACTTCGTGCACCAGGCCGATCTCCGCGGCGCGCGCCGCGTCGATCAGTTCGGCCGTCAATGCCAGCCGCAGCGCCTGGCGCTTGCCGACCGCATTGTTCAGGTAGGGGCCGATCACCGACGGCAGGATGCCGAACTTCGCCTCGCTGACAGCAAAGCGCGCCTGCGGCACCGCGAACACGATGTCGCACGCGCAGCACAGGCCGACGCCGCCGCCATACGCTGCGCCCTGCACCCGTGCGATCACCGGCTTGGCGCAAGACTGGAGCAGCTGCATCATGCGGGCAAAGCGCCGCGCATCGGCCAGATTGGCCTGCTGCGAATTATTGCTGGCGCGCTCCATCCAGCGCAGGTCGGCGCCGGCGCTGAACGCGCGGCCTTCGGCGGCCAGCACCACCACCCGGGTATCGTCAGAATTGCCGAGCACTTCAAATACGGCGCTCAATTCAGCGATCATCGTTTCGTCGAACGCATTCAGCGTTTCCGGCTTGGCGAGCGTCAGATGCGAGACGCCGCGTCCGTCGGTCGCCAGTTTGAGCGTGGTGTAATTTGTATCGGCCAACATGACTCCTGCTAATAGTTAATGTAACTGATGTTACGTACAAAAAATTCACAATGCTTTTCATCAGTAAGTTTCGACGTGGAAACGCCCTTCCCTGACCATCTTGGCGTGCAGCGTCGGCCAGTCCATGCCGACCGCGCTGCAACTCTCGCGCAGCGCTTCCATCACGCCGGTCTCCATGCCTTTCAGGCCGCAGATATAGATGTAGCTGTCGCCATTGAGCAAATCGGTCACGGTCTTGCCGGCGTCGCGTATCTTGTCCTGCACATAGGCGCGCGGCTGGTTTTCAACCCGCGAGAAAGCCAGATGCATGTCGATGAAGCTGGACGGAAGTTTGAGCAGAGGGCCGAAATACGGCAATTCCTCCGGCCGGCGCGCGCCGAAAAACAGCATCAGCTTGCCGCCTTTCGATTGCCCTTTTACCATCAGGCGGCGCCGGTGCTCGGTCATGGCGCGCATCGGCGCCGAACCGGTGCCGGTGCAAATCATCAGGATATTCGAGCCGGGTTGATTCGGCATCAGGTAATTGGCGCCGAACGGGCCGGCGACCTGCACGCTGTCGCCTTTTTGCAGATCGCACAGGTAATTCGAGCCCACCCCGCGCACCGGCTGGCCCTGATGGTCTTCGGTCACGCGCTTGACGGTCAGCGCCAGGTTGTTGTAGCCGTCGCGCTCGCCCTCGCGCGGGCTGGCGACCGAATACATGCGCAGGTAATGCGGCTTGCCATTGGCATCGACGCCGGGCGGAATGATGCCGATCGACTGCCCTTCCAGGATCGGGAAGAACTGGGTGCCGAAGTCGAGCACGATATGATGGATATCGCTTTGCGTATCCGGCCCGGTGAGGCGGTAATTGCCGGCCACCGTTGCCGTCACCGGATTTTTCAGCGTGTACAGATTGACGTAGGGATGCGCTGCCGACCACGGCGCCATGGTGGAAGACGGCGAAGTGGCTGCGTTGACCTGCAACCCCTCTATCGCTGCTTCCGTCTCTTCGTCCCGTGCAGAACCGACCAGCGCATCGTCCGGCATTTCCTTTTGCGCCGGCAACTCGTCCCAGCCGAACTGCTCTGCCAGCGAATACGCAGCATGTTTCGGCACGGTCAGCCAGTGATCGATGGAACCGGTCGGGCACGGCGAAATGCATGCCATGCAGGCATTGCAGATGTCGACATTGACGACATAGTTGCGGCTGTCGTGCGTGATGGCATCGACCGGGCAGGTTTCTTCGCAGGTATTGCAGCGAATGCAGACCTCAGGATCAATCAAGTGTTGCCGTATCAATACGATCGGTTCGGGAGCGTTCATGGCGGGTCATCCATAGGGTGCGAACATGGTGAAAATGCGGTCGGCTGGGAAACGCTCAGCCGGCCTTTTGCTGCTTTTACGTTACTATTCAGCCCCTTCAAGAGGCTTCCAAACCGAAGTGGTTCTTTGTAGGAGCGCACCCGGGCGCGACCAACGGTTGCAGTCTGGCGACTGCTTTCGCGCCCGGGTGCGCTCCTACAAAATCGCACTAGTTTGTACTTAATTGTTGCCTTGATTGCAATGCCGGCTGAATCGTAACCTTTTTACTACCTAGTTGAAGCGGACGTACTCGAAGTCGATCGGCTGGCGATTGATGCCCACCGGCGGTGGCGCGATCCAGTTGGCAAATTTGCCCGGCTCGATCACACGCCCCATCAGCGATGCCACGTAGGCGCGGTCTTCCTCGCTGGGCAGCCAGTTGCGTACATTGGCTTGCCACTGCGCCTCGGAAATCACCCTGCCGTCCGGCGAGATGCGAATTCCAGCGAACGCACCGATATGACGGTTGAACGCCTTGTGCGGAGCTGTCAGCCGGAAACTCAATCCTGCCTTCTCGATCACCCGATTCCAGCGTCCGATGCCGGCCACCGCGTCCCGGATGTAATCGTCGCGCAGCACTTCATTGAGCGCATTGAGCAGCGGGACTTCGCGCTCCACCAGTGCGCCGTTGGCAATTTCAAGAATGTGGTAATGGCCGTCCTTCAACTGATGGTCATCATCGCGCTTGGTTTCTTCGTAGCGGCCTTTCAGGCCGGCACTGTAGAAAGTCGCCGCATTCGAGGACTGGTCGGCGCCGAACAAATCGATCGTGACGCTGAAATGGAAGTTCAGGTAACGCTGCAGGGTCGGCAGATCGATCACCCCCTTGGCGCGCACTTGCACCGGATCTTCGATGCCGAACTCTTTCATGACAGCGCAAGTACGGGCGACCACACGTGAAATGCCGGATTCGCCGACGAACATGTGATGCGCTTCTTCGGTCAGCATGAAGCGGCAAGTGCGCGCCAACGGATCGAAACCGGATTCGGCCAATGCGCACAACTGGAACTTGCCGTCGCGGTCGGTGAAATAGGTGAACATGTAGAACGCCAGCCAGTCCGGCGTCTCTTCATTGAATGCGGCGAGGATGCGCGGCTTCTCTGCGTCACCGGAATTGCGCTGCAGCAGTGCTTCCGCTTCTTCGCGGCCGTCGCGGCCAAAATATTTATGCAGCAGATACACCATCGCCCATAAATGGCGGCCTTCTTCCACGTTGACCTGAAACAGATTGCGCAGATCGTATTGCGATGGCGCAGTCAGGCCCAGATGGCGTTGTTGCTCGACCGACGCCGGTTCCGTATCGCCTTGCGTGACGATCATGCGGCGCAGATTGGCGCGGTGCTCACCAGGCACGTCCTGCCAGGCATCCATGCCCTTGTTCTCGCCGAAATTGACTTTGCGGCCCTCCTCGGCTTGCGCCAGAAAGATGCCCCAGCGGTAGTCCGGCATCTTCACATGCCCGAAACTGGCCCAGCCTTCCGGCGTGACGTTGATGGCGGTACGCAAATACACGTCATGACTGCTAGAGTTATCCGGCCCCATATCGCGCCACCAGTTCAGGTAGTTGGGCTGCCAATGTTCCAGCGCACGCTGCAATGTCTTGTCTTCGGACAGATTGACGTTGTTTGGAATTGTTTCACTGTAATCAATTGTGCTCACGGTAAATTCCTTTAAATAGGGTTAATGCAAGAATTGTCAGGGTCAGTTTTTAAACGCGGCTCATATCGAATTGGGCCTTGTTGCCGCTGCCATACACTTTCAGCGCACCCAATTCACCCACCGCATTCGGCCGGATGAAAATCCAGTTTTGCCAGGCAGTCAAACGTCCGAAAATGCGTGTCTCCATGGTTTCCTTGCCATTGAAGCGCAGATTGGCTTCCAGGCCGGTCAGCGCATCTGGCGACATGCTGGCGCGCTCTTCCAGCACCATGCGGGTTTCATCGGCCCAATCCAGATCATCCGGATCCGCAGTAATCATGCCCAGCGCAAGGGCTTGGCCGGCATCCAGCGATTGCCCGACGGTGTTGCGCACCGCGGCGATCTCGGTTTCGTCTTCATAGAAGCGGCGCGCGATGCGCGATTGCGCGGTGACCATCGGCAAGATGCCGAAATTCAGTTCGGACACCGCGATCCGCGGCGCCCGCTGCGGTGTCGATGGCAGGGCCAGCATGTAGCTGCGGTCGGCCGCCAGGGCGATTTCAAGCAAGCTGCCGGCAAAGCAGGAGCCTTCGTCGATCAGCGCAAACAGCGAGCGCGACGATACATCGAGCCGGGCCAGCGTGCGGCGCAGCAAGCCGATGGTTTCGCGTACCAGCCAGTGCGATTTATGCGCCAGCAGCGTGGCGTCGCTGGCAAGAACTGCCTGCGCATCGCCGCGGGTTTTCAGGATCCAGGTGCCGATCTCGAGTTCATTGGTGCGCAGGTGCAAAATCGCGTCATCCAGTTCGCGCGCCATTTGCAGCGGCCACCATTGCACGCCTGCGGCTTCGATGCCGGCGATACCGGTCGGCTGCGGCGCAGTTGGCGCCTTTACAGTCAGGGTCGCATTGCGCGCGGCACGATCAATTGCGATGCTGACAAATTCATAGACTATCGTGGTGTCGGTCTGGGTCTTGTTTAACGGTGTCAGCTTGACGCCCTTGCCGTCTGCCGGACGGTCGCTGTTGGCAGCCAGCGCCAGCGCATGGTCACGTACGGTTTGCTGGAACTGTGTCGGTGTTGCGATCTCATCCACCAGACGCCAGTCCTTGGCACGCTGTCCTCGCACGCCTTCGGAAGTGGTGCAGAAAATATCGGCAAGATCATGACGCACATGGCGCTTGTCGGTCAGGCGCGTCAGCCCGCCGGTGCCGGGCAACACGCCCAGCAGAGGCACTTCCGGCAAGCTGACGGAAGATGCGCGGTCGTCGACCAGGATGATTTCGTCGCAGGCGGCGGCCAGCTCGTAGCCGCCGCCGGCGCAGGCGCCATTGACTGCGGCGATGAATTTCAATCCGGAATGGCGGCTGGAATCTTCCAGCCCGTTGCGCGTTTCATTGGTGAATTTGCAAAAATTGACTTTCCACGAATGGGTCGATTTGCCCAGCATGAAGATGTTGGCGCCCGAACAGAAAATCCTATCCTTGCTGCTGGTGAGAATCACCGTACGCACTTCCGGATGTTCAAAGCGAATCCGCTGTATGGCGTCATTGAGTTCGATGTCGACCCCGAGGTCATAGGAATTGAGCTTGAGCTTATAGCCTTCCTTTATCCCGCCATCCTCATTGATATTCATGGTGAGGGTCGCGATCGGGCCGTCGCAGGCAAGAGTCCAGTGCCGGTAGCGATCGGGTGCGGTTTCGTAGTTAACTTGTGGAACGATAGTCATAGCACTCCTCATGGAAATATTGTGCATATTTCATATGCATGTAAGAACTATATTTCACACATAAATACATGTCAAGCATTAAATTGCTTCTTTTTGTATTGAGGTGCACTTTTATGCATTACCGCAGCGAGAGAGGTGCATTCAGGTTTCCGTTGAGGCAAGAATGCAGAGGCGCTTCCAAGGGGGATGCAATTATCCCGGAAGCCGCATTTGACCGGTCGAAAGCATCAATAAGCACCTGACTTTGTTAGGGTTTTTTGCGTTTAAGCGGCGCACCATTTAGGTCAGGATCATGCGTCCGACTTGGGCATCAATAAAACACGGCAAGGACAACGGTCAGATAAACAATACGCCTTTTTACCAACCGTTGCCGGCGATTCCTTATGAAAACGCCTTGTCCTGGGACAGGACCGTACCGCGCAACTGATCCACCAGATTCATGAATGCAGCTTCCTGCGTTATATCGCTGGTATCGAATATTTCATCTGCCTGGGAATAGAATGGAGCGCGGATTTCAATGAGGTTTTTTAAATCTGCCATCGCTTCGCGGTTATCGGCTCTCAGTCGCGAATCGAATTGGGACAACCCGCGCTCCATATATTCTTCCGGGGCCGCCTGCAACCAGACGGTATAGCAGTGCGAAAGCAATGAATCGAATGTTCCCGGGTCAGAAACGATGCCGCCTGGCGTCGCAATCACTGCGCGCGGAAAGCGGCGAATTATTTCCTCCAGCGCCCGACATTCGTAGCGCCGGTAAGCGGCCGAGCCATACAGCGCGTGAATTTCCGGAATGCTGCAACCCGCCACCTTTTCGATCTGCCGTTCCAGCTCGATGAAAGGCACCATCCAGTTATCGGCCAGCATCTGCCCGAGAGTGGATTTGCCGGCGCCGCGCAAACCGATAAAAGCGACCCGCTGCCGCCGCGCCGACTCGCTGGAAGGCTTTTCAAAAGTATCGATCAGCGCCGCGCTCGCCTGCGCCAGCTCCGCCTCCGTACGGCCGCGCAGGATTTCCCGAATTTTGAGCCATTCGACAGAAGAAATGGATTCATCTCCTATCATCTCGACCAGCCGGCAGTTCAGGACCTGGCTCAGCTGGCGCAGGAACTGGATTGATGCATTTCCACTGCCCAACTCGATGTTCTGCAAATGGCGCTCCGAAACATCAGCCCTGCGCGCCAACGCTTTGCGCGACAGACCGTGACGCGACCGCAGAGCCGTCACGCGCTCACCGAGCGCGATCAGAAATGGATCTTTGTGCTGCTCGGAATTGTCGATCATAAATATTTCCCTCTTGAATTCTTATCTCGGTCACGACACCCAATCTGCACCGGGATGCAACGTGCGATGAAATATATTATCGTTCATCGCCTTGACTTAAGCAAGATATTGCTTCTATACTTAATTCAATAGGCACTATAAAACATTAACAAGCACCTGCTATCGCATTATAGTACGCCGCCAGATGCCCCCAAGGAGAGCTAAACATGAATGTGAATGAATTCGAAGTATTAATTGCCCGCCTGACCGAAGAGATTGCCGGCGTTCCGCTGGGGTCGGCGCTGGAAGCGCACCTGAATGCGGAGCACGGCCCCAAGAGCGATCTGTTCGAAGCGATTTTCGATGCCTGCAAGATGGGCGTCAAGGATGGCTGGATGTGCAATCGGGAAGGCGGCGGCATCCGTTACGGCCGGGTTCTGAAGCCGACTGAAGCGACCCATGGTTTCAGCGTCGATGTGGTCGAGATGGAGAATGTTGCCGGTCCTTACCATGTCCATCCAAACGGCGAGATCGATTTGATCATGCCGCTGACGCCGGGCGCACGCTTTGATGCAAATCCGGCCGGCTGGTGCGTCTATGAACCCGGCAGCGGACACCGCCCGACCGTCACCAATGGCAGCGCGCTGGTGTTGTATCTGTTGCCACAAGGCGCGATCGACTTTACGCCTGCAGCGGCGTAATCCCATCATCCGATCCGGCTGGCCGATTCCCCATTTTCTGATTGCATACACATGATCCATCTACCCAATTATTTGAGCGGCGTCTGGCAAGCTGAATCCGGTCGCAATGCTACCCTGCTCGATCCTGTCACCGGCCAGCCGCTGGCCACCGCGGGCGGGCCTGCCGCAGGACTGGATGCAGGATTCGCTTTTGCCCGCGCGCAAGGTGCGGCCGGACTGCAGGCGATGTCGTACGGCCAGCGTGCCGGCATGCTGGGCGAAATAGTAAAAGTGCTGCAAGCCAACCGCGACGCCTACTACGACATCTCGCTGGCCAACTCGGGCACGACCAAGGCCGATTCCGCAGTCGATATCGAAGGTGCGTCATTTACGCTGGGTTATTACGCCAAAATCGGCGCCGTGCTGGGTGACGCAAAAACCTTGCTGGACGGCAGCGCGGCTGTCCTGTCGAAAGATCAGCTGTTCCGGTCGCAACACATCCTGACACCGGTGCGCGGCCTCGCGCTGTTCATCAATGCATTCAATTTCCCGGCCTGGGGCTTGTGGGAAAAAGCCGCGCCGGCCTTGCTGTCAGGCGTTCCGGTCGTGATCAAGCCGGCGACCGTCACCGCATGGCTGACCCACCGGATGGTGGCCGACGTGATCGCCGCCGGCATCTTGCCGGCCGGTGCGCTGTCCATCGTCTGCGGCAGTTCCGGCGGCCTGCTCGACGCCTTGCAACCGTTCGATGTGCTGTCGTTTACCGGCTCGGCCGATACCGCTGCGCTGATCCGTTCGCACGCTGCCATCTCGCGCCATTCGGTGCGCGCCAATATCGAGGCCGACAGCCTGAATTCGTCGATTCTCGGTTTGGACGCGGCACCGGGAACCGCAGCGTTCGAGCTCTACGTCAATGAGCTGGTGCGCGAAATGACCACCAAGAGCGGGCAGCGCTGCACCGCGATTCGCCGCGCGCTGGTTCCCGCACAGTTTTTCGATGCGGTGGCCGAGGCGGTCGGCGCCAAACTGGCGCAAGTCAGCGTCGGCAATCCGCGCAATCCCGAAGTGCGGATGGGCTCGCTGGTCAGCCGCGAACAGTTTGACAGCGTACAGGCAGGCATTGCCAGACTGTCCAGTGAAGCCGCCATCCTGCACGACGGCGGCAAGCAGGCGCTGATCGACGCCGACCCGTCGATATCCGCATGCGTTGCGCCCACCTTGCTGGGCGTGCGCGATGCAGATCAGGCTGCGCTGGTGCATGACCATGAAGTATTCGGTCCGGTATCGACCTTGCTGGGCTATCGCGATACCGGCCATGCGCTGGCGCTGGCCGGTCGCGGTCTGGGGTCGCTGGTCGCCTCCGTGTTCAGTGACGACCATGCATGGATGGCGCAGGTCGGACGCGACCTGGCCGGCACCCATGGCCGGGTTCACATGGTCAGTTCCGATGTCGGCAAGACCCAGACCGGCCACGGCAATGTGATGCCGGCCTCGGTCCACGGCGGGCCGGGACGCGCCGGCGGCGGCGAAGAGCTGGGCGGCTTGCGCGCACTGGGTTTTTACCACCGTCGCGCCGCACTGCAGGGATCGTCGGTCACGCTGCAGCAGCTGGCGCCTACGGCAGCACACTGGAACGCTTGAGATGACAGTGCCGGGGCCACTTGGCACGAGTTGATTTGTTCATTGATGCAGTCTAAGCGCACAACATGGTGCGCAACAATAGGAGACGAAATGCCCGATTTATCCACTGCCGACCATAGCGTGAGCCCGCCAGTCATCGATATTCCGCGTTGCTACAACGCGGCGCATGACCTGATCGAACGCAATCTGCGGGCAGGCAGGAAAGACAAGCCTGCCTTCATCGACGATGACGGCGTGTACACCTATGCCGCAGTTGCGCAGAGAACTTCGGCCTTCGCGAATGTGCTCAAGGGGCTGGGCGTTGCGCCCGAGCAGCGCATTCTGATGTGCGTCCATGACACGATCGATTTTCCGACGGTCTTTCTGGGTGCGATCAAGGCCGGCGTGGTGCCGATCGCGGTCAATACCCTGCTGACCCAGGGCGATTACGAATACATGCTGACTGACAGCGCGGCCCGGATCGCGGTGGTTTCAGAAGCGCTGCTGCCGCTGTTCCAGCCGCTGCTGGGCAAGGTGGCAACCCTGGAGCGGATCCTGGTCGCCGGCAGCACGCGAGGCCCGGATGGACTCACGCCGTTGCTGGAACAGGCCAGCGGCGACTTCGAGGTGGTGGCGACTTCAAGCGACACCCCCTGCTTCTGGCTCTATTCGTCCGGCTCCACCGGTGCGCCCAAGGGTACCGTGCATGTCCACTCGAGCCTGATCCAGACCGCGGAACTGTATGCGCGGCCCATCCTCGGCATCAACCAGAACGACGTCATCTTCTCGGCCGCCAAGCTGTTCTTTGCCTACGGGCTCGGCAACGGCCTGACGTTTCCGATGGCGGTCGGCGCCACGGCGGTGCTGATGGCGGAACGCCCGACCCCGGCAGCGGTCTTCAAACGCCTGCAGCAGCATCAACCCAGCATCTTCTGCGGCGTACCCACCCTGTACGCCTCGATGCTGGCCAATCCGGAGCTGCCGGCCCGCGACGCACTCAAGCTGCGCCGCTGCATTTCCGCCGGCGAAGCGCTGCCGGTAGAAATCGGCAAACGCTGGTCGCAGCACTTCGGGCTGGATATCCTCGATGGCATCGGTTCCACCGAAATGCTCCACATCTTTCTGTCCAACCGCATCGGAGAAGTCCATTACGGCACCACCGGCAAGCCGGTTCCCGGCTATGCGGTACGCCTGGTCGACGAAGAAGGCCAGCCGGTGGCGCGCGGCGAAGCGGGCGAACTGCAGATTTCCGGCCCGACCAGCGCCGCTTTCTACTGGAACAACCGTGAAAAAACACGCCACACCTTTCTCGGCGAATGGACCCGCAGCGGTGACAAATACCATGAGGACGAGGACGGCTATTTCGTCTATGCCGGCCGCAGCGACGACATGCTCAAGGTCAGCGGCATTTACGTCTCGCCGATCGAAGTCGAATCGGCACTGATAGATCATCCCTGCGTGCTCGAAGCGGCGGTGGTAGGCAAGGAAGACGTCGACAAGCTGATCAAGCCGATCGCCTATATCGTACTGAAACCGGGCATTCAGGCTTCGCCCGAGCTGGAGGCCGAACTCAAGGCGCACGTCAAGAGTTGCCTGGCGCCCTACAAGTATCCGCGCTGGATGGAATTCGTCGATGAACTGCCAAAGACTGCGACCGGAAAAATACAGCGCTTCAAGCTGCGCAACCGGCGCGCATGAAAAATCCGATGCCCAACAATTAACCTGGTACCGAGTCAATGAATACTGCCATTTCCATCCTCTGCGATGAACATCGTTCGATTACAGCAGTTCTGAAGGGTCTGCAGGACCGCGTTGCACGGGTCAAGGACGGCACGGAAGCGCCGGATTTCGCGCTCTTCCTGTCGATGTTCGATTACATCGAAACCTTGCCCGAGAAAATCCACCATCCGAAAGAAAACGACTATCTGTTCCGTTTCCTGCGCATGCGCGACCCTGAGTCGGCCGCCATTCTGGATATTCTCGAAGCCCAGCACGAAACCGGCAGCGTGTTGCTGGAGGATCTGCGCCAGAAACTTGCCGCCTATCGCGATACAGGCAAGCTGGAACCTTTCGAACAAGCTCTGAGCGCTTATGCGGAGTTCAATTGGGATCACATGAGAAAGGAAGAAAGCATAGTCCTTCCCAGAGCCGAAAAATACTTGACGCAGGCAGACTGGCAAATCATCGGCGCCGCTTTCGCCGCCAATCGCAACTATGCCTGGTAACCCTGCATCGCACCTTGAAAGGAGCAGCGGCAATGCGTTCAGATATGCACGATAGCGGCGTCCAGTTTGCCGATATGCAATGGCAAAACAGGCCGCTCAGGCTGGAGTATCAATGGGTCGGCGCCAAGCGCTCCGAGCACCCGGTGCTCGTGTTTCTGCACGAGGGCCTGGGTTCGATCGCGCTCTGGAAAGATTTTCCCGAGACTTTTTGCCGTGCTCACGGCATTACCGGGCTGGTGTTTTCACGCTACGGCTACGGGCACTCCAGCCCCAGACCGGCAGCAGAAAAGTGGCCGGTCAGCTTCATGCACGAGCAGGCGCATCAGGTGCTGCCGGCCTTTTTTTCGCAGCTCGGCATAAGCAAACCCTGGCTGTTCGGCCATAGCGACGGCGCCTCGATCGCCCTGCTGTACGCGTCGCGTTTTTCGGAACATCTGAGCGGGATTGTCGTCGCCGCCCCGCACATTTTTGTCGAAGACATCACCGTCGAGAGCATCCGCCTTGCCCGCGACGTCTATCTGACGAAAAATTTGCGTGCCAGGCTGGCGCAATACCATGCCGACGTCGATTCGGCATTCTGGGGCTGGAACGATATCTGGCTAGCCCCCGCATTCCGTGCCTGGAATATCGAACAAGAGCTGGCCACCATTAGCTGCCCGGTGCTGGCGATCCAGGGGGAAGACGACGAATACGGCACTCTCGAACAAGTCTATGGAATTCAAAGAAAAATTCCGGCTGCACAGATTGTCGTATTGCCGCAATGCGGCCACTCGCCGCATCGCGACCAGGCACCAGCACTCAGTCAGGAAGTTGCGCATTTTATTATTCACAGAGTTTAAAAAAACCACACCAGCAGGAGACACCATGCAATTCAATTTCAAACCTACCCGATTCGCCGTTGCAGCCGCAACATTATTTCTGGCCAGCCAGGTTCATGCGCAAACCGCGCCGGTCAAGGTCGGCCTGATGCTGCCGGCGACCGGCACCTATGCCAATCTCGGCACGATGATCGAAAACGGCTTCAAGCTGTATGTCACCGAACAAGGCGGCAAGCTGGCCGGGCGGGAAATTCAGTATTTCAAGGTCGACGATGAATCCGCGCCGGCAAAAGCCATCGATAACGTCAACAAGCTGATCAAGCGCGATCAGGTCGATGTGCTGGTCGGCACCGTGCATTCCGGTGTTGCGCTGGGCATGGCCAAGGTTGCCAAGGAAACCGGAACGCTGCTGATTGTGCCGAATGCCGGCGCCAATGCGATCACCGGCGCCATGTGCGCAAAAAATATCTTCCGCAGCTCGTTTTCCAGCTGGCAGTCCGGCTTTGCAATGGGCAAGGTTGCAGCGGAGCGCGGACACAAGAAAATCATGACGATTACCTGGAATTACGCGTTCGGCAATGAGTCGGTGCAAGCCTTCACCGAGGGCTTCGAGAAGGCAGGCGGCAAAGTGACGCAAAACATGACGCTGCCATTTCCGAATGTGGAGTTCCAGGCTTTGCTGACGCAGATTGCCGCGCAGAAGCCGGATGCGGTGTATGCATTTTTTGCCGGTGGCGGCGCAGTCAAGTTCGTCAAGGACTATGCTGCGGCCGGCCTGAACAAAACGATTCCCCTATACGGCCCCGGCTTCCTGACCGATGGCACGCTGGAAGCGCAAGGCGACGCCGCCCAAGGCATGTTTACCACCCTGCACTATTCGGACAATCTGAATACGCCGCGCGACAATGCATTTCGCCTCAGCTTTGCGAAGGCCTACAAGGTCAATGCCGATGTGTATGCAGTACAGGGCTACGATGCCGCACAAATGCTGGCAGCTGGTCTGAAAGCGGCAGGCGGCGATATCAAGCAACAGGACAAGGTCATCGCCGGCATGGCGGCGGCACAGATCGATAGCCCGCGCGGCAAATTCACCATGTCGGCTGCGCATAACCCGGTACAGGATATCTATCTGCGCCAGGTAAAAGGCAACCATAACGAAGTCAAGGGGATTGCGACCAAGGCACTGGCTGATCCGGCCAAGGGCTGCAGAATGTAAAGCCTTGGCAGCACGGGCATGGCTGGCAGCGGTGCCGCCATCCATGCCTATCTCGCGACCGCGCACAGCTGTTCGGATCGCCCCATTTGCTACCTGGAACCACCATGGATATCTCTACGTTTCTGGCGCAGTGTTTGAATGCTGTGCAATATGGCTTGCTGCTGTTCCTGGTGGCGAGCGGTCTGACCCTGATTTTCGGCATCATGGGCGTGATCAATCTGGCCCACGGCAGCTTTTACATGATAGGCGCCTACATGGCATTCGGGCTGGCGCCTTTTTTCGGCGATCAGTTCCTGCTGCAACTGCTGGCCGGTGTGGTGCTGGCGGCCTTGTTCGGCTTCGTACTGGAATGGCTGTTTTTCAGTTACCTGTATCAGCGCGATCACCTGCAGCAGGTGCTGATGACGTATTCGCTGATTCTGGTGTTCGAGGAAGCGCGCAGCCTGCTGGTCGGCAACGAGGTGCACGGCGTCAAAGTCCCCGCGTGGCTGTCCGGCAGCATCCAGTTCGGCGATCTGATGAGCTACCCGGTATACAGCCTGTTCGCTTCGGCGGCCTGTCTGGTGGTGGCAATCGGCCTGTATTTTGTGGTCAACCGCACCCGGCTGGGCATGATGATCCGGGCCGGTGCCAGCAACCGCGACATGGTGCGCGGTCTCGGCATCAATATCAAACTGTTGTACCGGATTGTGTTTGCTGCCGGGGTGGCGCTGGCGGCACTGGCCGGCATGATTGCAGCACCCATGACTTCGGTCTATCCGGGCATGGGCGGGCAGATCCTGATCATCTGTTTCGTGGTGGTGGTGATCGGCGGCATCGGCTCCATTTCAGGCGCCCTGATCGCGTCATTGCTGGTGGGTTTTGTCGATACCTTCGGCAAAGTCTTTTTCGCCTCGTTCAGCGGCCTCAGCGTGTACCTGCTGATGGCGCTGATTCTGATCTGGCGCCCCGAAGGCTTGAAAAGCAAAGGATACTAAATCATGGCCATATCATCGCTCTCAAGCCCGGCCATCGGGCGTACCCGCAGCGGCATCCGGCACTGGCTGCTGCCGCTGGCGGTCGCCGTCGTGCTCGCCGCGCTGCCGATGTTTTTGTCGTCCTATCTGCAGGACCTGGTGCTGAAGATCGTGATTTATGCAATCTTCGCGCTCAGCCTTGAACTGCTGGTCGGCACCACCGGCCTGATCAGTCTCGGCCATGCCGCATTCTTTGGCATTGCCGCATACATCACGGTGCTGGCATCGTCCGATTCGTCGGCTTCCTCGATCTTCTGGCTGCTGCCGCTGGCGATGCTCGGCGCCGGCGCGTATGCGCTGTTCGTCGGCGCGCTCAGCCTGCGCACCAAAGGCGTGTACTTCATCATGGTGACGCTGGCGTTTGCGCAGATGGCTTATTTCGTGTTTCACGATACGGCTCTCGGCGGCGGCAGCGATGGCATTTTCCTGTATTTCCGGCCGGGACTGCGGATCGGCGACTTCACTCTGCTTGACATGGAACAGCCGCTGCACATGTATTTTTTTGCGATCGGCGCTCTGGCGGCAAGCTACGCGTTGCTGGCGATGGTGCAGCGTTCCCGCTTCGGCCATGCGCTGGCCGGCATCCGCGCCAACGAGCAGCGCATGCGCGCCACCGGTTACAACACGTATATCTACAAACTGGCGGCGTTCGTCATCGCTGCCATGCTGGCAGGCCTGTCGGGGTTCCTGATGGTGACGAAAAACGGCATCGTCAATCCGGAGCTGTTGTCATGGCATGAATCCGGCGCGGTGCTGCTGATGATTATCCTGGGCGGCTTGGGCAGCTTGCGCGGCGCCATCATCGGCGCTGCGGCCTTCATCCTGCTGAAAGAATTTTATTCATCCGAAGCGATCTTCGGCCAGCTCGCGCATAGCTGGCAAATGACGCTGGGCCTGACGATGATATTTTTTGTCGCCGTCATGCCAAACGGCCTGATCGGTCTGGCCGCGCAATGGAAGCGCAGCAGAGCCGGCAAGAGCCTTTCGACGCCCCGCCTGCCCAAAGATAAGGAGACCCGTCATGACTAACGCAAGCTCTGCAGCCTCTGCAGCAGCGCCGCTGTTGCAAGCGACAGCGCTCACGCGGCGCTTCGGCGGCCTGGCTGCCGTCAACAATGTTTCGGTAGACTTGCACATCGGCGAAGTGCATGCGGTGATCGGCACCAACGGCGCCGGCAAATCGACCCTGATCAACATGCTGTCGGGCGAGATTGCTGCATCGAGCGGCGCAATCACATTGAGCGGAACCGATATTACCGGATGGCCGCAGGCGCGCCGGGCGCGCGCCGGCATCGGCCGCAGCTACCAGCGCACCACCATATTTCCCAAGTTCACTGCGCTGGAGAACTGCCGCCTGGCAGCGCAAGCGGCAGCGCAGCGACCCTGGATGCTATGGGAGGCGGCAGCAAGCTGCCCGCATAGCGTGGAGACCGCATGGCATGCGCTGGAAGCCGCCGGCCTGCACGACTCCGCGCTTCTGATCGCCGGCACCATCAGCCACGGCCAGCAGCGCCAGCTGGAAATCGCCATGTGTCTTGCCACCAGTCCCAAGGTATTGCTGCTCGATGAGCCGCTTGCAGGCATGGGCGCGGAAGAGACCGATCGCATGCTTTCCATGCTTGAAAGGCTGAAAACCGCGCATGCGATTTTGCTGGTCGAGCACGACATGGATGCGGTGTTCCGGGTAGCCGACCGCATCACCGTGATGGTCAACGGACAAGTCATTGCGACTGACGTGCCGGACAATATCCGCAACAACAACGACGTCAAAGTAGCCTACCTGGGCGAAACGCATTCAGCTTGAGCCAACCATGCTAAAAATCAGATCACTCAACACCTATTACGGCGACAGCCATATCCTGCATGGCGTCGATCTGGATATTCCCGAAGGCAAGGCAGTCGGACTGCTGGGGCGCAACGGGATGGGAAAGACCACGCTGATCCGCAGCCTGATGGGCTTCGTGCCGGCGGCCTCAGGACACGTATTTTGGCGCGGCAAGGATGTCACCGGCTACACCCCCGAACGCATGGCGCGCCTGGGCATAGGCTACGTCCCGGAAGGTCGCGGGATATTCCCCAATCTTTCGGTCCGAGAAAATCTGCTGATGAGTGCGCGGCCCGGGGCTACAGGCAGACGCGACTGGACCTACCAGCGCGTGCTGGAGACTTTTCCCAGACTGACCGAGCGACTCGACCACGGCGGCCAACAGCTATCCGGCGGAGAACAGCAAATGCTGTCAATAGGCCGGGCCCTGATGACCAACCCCGATCTGCTGATTCTGGACGAGGCCACCGAAGGATTGGCGCCGCTGATCGTTCAGGAAATCTGGCGCGTGATCAGCCAAATAAGTCAGACCGGCATCAGCACGCTGATCGTGGACCGCAACTATCAATCCGTTCTCAGGCATACCGATGTGGCAGTCATCCTGGAAAAAGGAGAAATCGCGCTGACGGGCGAATCGACAACCTTGTTGAATTCCCCCGACAAGCTGTCGCGTTATCTTGGCGTATAGGCGCGCATCTTCGTGCGCCAGCTGGCGCCAACTATTTTCAGAGCAATCCGGGCAATCTGATTTTCAAAGGAATCTTTTATGCGTGTTTCATCCAATCATATTGCGATACGTGTCATCCAGGACGAGCACGATCGATTGTCGGCTGTGATCCATGGCATGCAGTATTTCGTGCGTGCCATCAACAAGACAGCGAAAGCGCCGGAGCCCAAGGTATTCCGGGCCATGATGCTTTACATCAGCGAGTACCCGGAGAAAGTGCATCATCCGAAAGAAGATCAATACCTGTTTTCGCGATTACGCCTGCGCACCGATCAGGTCAATCAGACCCTGGATGAACTGGAGTCCCAACATGCGCAAGGCGAGTCGCAGGCGCATGCACTGGAATGCGCCCTTACGCACTATGAACTTGAAGGCGCCGCAGCATTCCAGCCATTTTTCGACATGGTGGAAGCCTATGCAAAATTCTATTTCAGTCATATGGGCATGGAAGAAGATGCAGTTCTTCCTGCTGCCGTTAAATTCCTGACGCCGGACGACTGGGCCGTGATCGATGCGCAGTTTGCTGCCAATGCGGACCCGCTTGCCGGCGGCGAATACAAGGAGAGCTTCGACAAGCTGTTTTCGCTGATTGTAAACATCACCCCTGCGCCGCTAGGGTTGGGGCCGGCAATCTAGCCTGAAGATTGCGCAAGAAGGGCAAGGATTACCATAAGTGATTGATAAAATTAGAGTTATCTAAAAACGCATTCGTCGACACAAACAGCACCTTGCGTCCAACCGGTGCCGAGAATAGCCCTTCCCCCCTTCCATTGTCTGCCCAGCACGAGTGACGACTACCCCCACTTCGCATGGGGTGGGGCAAACTTCGCCCAATACAACTTAATGTCGCCGATTGGGCCGACAGTCGATCAGATTCCCGGCATCAACCAATTTCATGAAATATTCAGGCTAGTTTCAGGTTAGTAATTGCGCCATCAGTTGCCCCTCAATATTTCCTCCCCCATCATTACTTCACTATGCCAATGCGCCCATTTCCGCAAAGATCGGGCATTGCCGGTTTGGGTTAACCCATCGCCATTTCCCGTTGACAGAGTTAAAACCGCAATATAAAATCAAAACATGCAAGATAATTCATGCAATACTCTTCTTCATGTACTATGATACATATATTGAAGTGGCCGCGCTGACAGGCGCAGGCTCAGATCCGGGGGATGGTTGCACTAATGGATACGAAAACTCAAACGATTACCTGGTGGAAATCAGGCAAACCTGCGGCAGCCGCATTGTTCGGCCCGCTGGTCGAAATCACGATCGACGGCAACAGCGTGTCCGCCCCTGCCGGCAGTTCAGTGCTGTCGGCGGCCACCGCGGCCGGCATTTACATACCGGCGCTGTGCGCGCATCCCGATCTGCCGCCATCCTGCCAGCGCGGTGACAAAGACGGCGGCTGCGGCTTGTGTCTGGTTGAGGTTGCCGGTGAAGACGGAGCGCAAAAATCGTGTTCGATGGCGGTCGAGGCCGGCATGTCGATCAGCACCACCACGGCGGAAATCCAGCAGATGCGCGCGGCCGCAATTGCCAAAACGCTCGGCACCCATCCGCATGTCTGCCTGACCTGCCCGCAGCGCGATGGCTGCAGCCGCACCACCTGCTCGTACGGCAATCCGGTCGAGACGCGCTGCTGCTCGATCTTCAATAGCTGCGAACTGCGCAAGGTGTCCGACTACATCGGCATCCCGAATACCACTCCGCCCTACAAACCGGCACGCCTGCCGGTGGTGCTGGACGAACCGTTTTACGACCGCGACTACAACCTGTGCATCGATTGCCGGCGCTGCCTGTTGGCCTGCAACGACGTGCGCGGTGTCGGCTGCCTCGAAGTCAAGGAAGAAGCCGATGGCCGCAAATGGATCGGCACCATCAAGCCGACGCTGCTCGAATCGGGCTGCAAATTCTGCAGCGCCTGCGTCGAAGTGTGCCCGACCGGCGCACTGATGGACCGCACGCTCGACGTCTCGCACAAGGAAGCATCGCAGGTGCCGTGCAAGGCTGCCTGCCCGGCCGGGATCGACGTGCCGCGCTACGTGCAGCTGGTTGGTCTTGGCAAGTACAGCGAAGCGACTGCGGTGGTGCGCGAAAAGCTGCCGTTCCCCGGCATCCTGGGCCGCGCCTGCTTTTCCCCGTGCGAATCGGCTTGCCGCCGCAAGCATCTGGATCAACCGCTGTCGATCCGCAGCCTGAAACGACTGGCCGCCGACAACGACACCGGCCTGTGGCGTGCGCTGTCCAAGCAATTGCCGGCCACTGGCCGCAAGGCTGCGGTGATCGGCGCCGGTCCGGCCGGCCTGACCACCGCCTATTACCTGGCCAAGAAGGGCCATGCAGTCACCATATTCGAAGCGTTGCCGGCTGCCGGCGGCATGGTGCGCTACGGCATCCCGTCGTACCGGATACCGCTAGCCGTGATCGACCGCGAAGTGGCCGAAGTCGAGCAACTTGGGGTCGAATTCCGCTTCAATACCCGGATCGAGAATATCGATGCGCTGCTAAGCCAGGGCTACGAATCCGTTTTCATCGGCATCGGCACCCAGGGCGGCGACAAGCTCGGGATTCCCGGCGACGACCTGCCGAACGTGGTCGACAGCCCGACCTTCCTGCGCGCCGCTGCGCTGGGCAAGGTCGGAACGAAGGAATCGGACATCATGGTCGGCAAGCATGTGGCGGTGATCGGCGGCGGCAATGTTGCCACCGACAACTGCCGCTCTTCGCGCCGGCTCGGTGGCGAACAGGTCAGCATGATCTACCGCCGCACCCGCGACGAGATGCCGGCACGCGAGGACGAGGTCCAGGGCTGTCTGGATGAAGGCGTGAACCTGCGCTTCCTGACCGCACCGAAGAGCATCGCATTGAATCCGGATGGCGCCAGCCTTCTGAAAGTGACGTACGCGAGGATGGAACTGGGCGCAGCCGACGCCAGCGGTCGCCGCCGTCCGGTCGAGATTGCCGGCAGCGAATTCGAGGAAGAGGTCGATCTGGTGATCGCCGCGATCGGCCAGCATGCGCAAAGCTTCGACGGCTTCGGCGTCCAGACTGGCAACAGCGGGCGGATCCAGGTGCGCGAGGATACGCTGCTGACCAGCCGTCCCGGCGTGTTTGCCGGCGGCGACGTCGTGCTCGGGCCGGCCAGCCTGATCGAGGCAGTGGCGCAGGGCCGCAAGGCCGCCAGCGCGATGGATGCGTTCCTCGGCGGCGACGGCAATATCGAAGAAAAACTGCTGGCGGACGACTGGGACACCGACCCGCATATCGGGCGCGAGGAAGGCTTCAACCAGAAACAGCGCTTCCATCCGATCTTTATCGCCAACGACCAGCGCAGCAACTGGAACGAGGTCGAACTCGGTTTCGACGCCGCCTCGGCCCAGGCCGAAGCGCTGCGCTGCCTGAAGTGCAACCTGGCAGCCAAGCTCGAAGGCATGGTGCTGCCGCCGGAAGCCTGGCTCGATTTCACCGACAGCGTGGTGGCCGGCGTCTGTACCGAGTCGGGCGTGTTCCATCTGCTCGATGCCGACAAGAACGTGCTGACCATCAAGGGTGTCGAGAACCTGCGCCAAGGGCTGGAAGAACAGCTCGGTCGCAACGCGGATGCCCGCCATTTCATCTTCGAAGAAGCACCGATGTACACCCAGCGTGAAAGCCAGTTCATGCAAGCCTACCTGCAGCAGCACGGCAAGATGCCGGGCGGCGGCTCGGATGAACTGGACGACTTGTTCTGAGCGCGGAAAGGAAAACTCATGGCACAGGTAATCGATTTCTGGACCCGGCGCGAAGTGCAGCCACCCGCTTCGCCCGACCGCAAAATGTGCTGCACCCGCTGCGGCGCAGACGTCTGGACCATTTTGCAAGGCGGCCAGGTCTGCTGCAGCGATTGCGAAGAGACTTGCCCGTTCCGCATTAACCTAACCCACGAGGCCATGCAATGACCGGATTCAAATACATTACCTATTCCTCGGACAACGGACTGATCACGCTGACGCTGAACAAGCCGCCATACAACGTGCTCGACATCGAGATGATGGTCGAAATCAATAGCGCGCTCGAGCGCGTGCTGAAAGACGACAGTGCCCGCCTGCTGCTGGTCACCGGCGCCGGCGAAAAGGCATTCTCGGCCGGTGTCGATGTGGCCGACCATACGCCGGACAAGGTCGACCGCATGATCGACGTCTTCCACGGCATTTTCCGGCGCCTCGAAACGGTACCGATCCCGACCATCGCCGCGCTGAACGGGGTGGCGCTGGGCGGCGGCTGCGAACTGGCGCTCGGCTGCGACATGATCATTGCCGCCAGCCATGCCAAGCTCGGCCAGCCGGAAATCCAGCTCGGCGTGTTTCCGCCGATCGCCGCGATCCTGCTGCCGCGCATCCTGTCCTCCGGTAAGGCCTATGAACTGCTGCTGGGCGGCGCCAATATCGATGCCATCGAAGCGCACCGGCTGTCGCTGGTCAACCAGGTGATCCCGAAGGAAGAGTTTGCCGCCGGCAGCGCCGCCTATGTCAACCGCTTCCTGTCACTGAGCCGGCCGGCGCTGGTGTATACGAAAAAGGCGGTGCGCGCCGCCAGCGGCAAGCCGTTTCTCGAAGCGCTGGCCGTTGCCGAAACGATTTACCTGAAGGAATTGATGCCGACCGCCGACGCCAGCGAAGGACTCAACGCGTTCATGCAAAAGCGTCCTGCTGTCTGGCAACACCAATAAGTAAGCTAATTTTCGGCCCGCCAACATTCGGGTCGGATCCCCTCACCCCGCCCCTCTCCCAGAGGGAGAGGGTGAGAAGTGGGTGCGATGAAGTCTTGACTTCATCGCACCAGATTAATAACCGAGGGAGCACCAATTGATACCACAACATATCGACACCTGGCAGATGACCGAGCCGGGCAAGCTGGTCCGCACCAAGATCCCGATGCCGGAATTAAGCCCGACGGAGGCGTTAGTCGAGGTCAGGGGCTGTGGCGTCTGCCATACCGACATTTCGTACTTTTACATGGGCGTGCCGACCGAACACAAGCCGCCGCTGTCATTGGGACACGAGATCAGCGGCGTAGTGGTCGCCGGTCCGGCGCACCTGGTCGGCAAGGAAGTGATCGTGCCGGCAGTGATGCCATGCAATGAATGCGATATCTGCAAGTCCGGCCGCCAGAACCGCTGCCTGGCGCAAAAAATGCCGGGCAACTCGCTCGGCATCTACGGCGGCTTTTCCAGCCACATTCCGGTGCCGGCAGCAGACCTGTGCGTGGTCGAGAACCGCGGCGATCAACCGCTGGCGCACCTGTCGGTGATCGCCGATGCGGTCACCACACCGTATCAGGCAGCAGTGCGCGGCCGGATCGGTCCGGGCGACCGCGTGATCATACTCGGCGCTGCCGGCGGCGTCGGCAGCTTCATGACCCAGGTCGCCAAAGGGATGGGTGCGTCGACCGTGATCGGGATCGACATCAACGATGAAAAGTTGAAAATCATCGAGGGATACGGCGCCGATTTCACGATCAACCCGAAGGGCAAGAGCGCCAAGGAAGTCAAGGACGCGATCAAGGCGTATTGCAAGGAAATGAAGATTCCGGCCAATTACGGCTGGAAAATTTTCGAGGTCACCGGCGCCAAGGCCGGACAGGAACTGGCGCTGGCGCTGCTGTCGTTTGTCGGCACACTGGTGGTGGTCGGCTACGGCACCGCTGAAACCTCGTACATGCTGTCGCGGCTGATGGCGTTCGACGCCGAAATCATCGGCACCTGGGGTTGCCCGCCTGAGGGTTACCCGAAAGTGCTCGAAATGTGCCTCGACGGCCGCATCCAACTGGCACCGTTTGTCGAAACCCGGCCGATGAGTCAGATTCAACAAGTGTTCGAAGCAGCGCATCACGGCGAACTTAAAAAGCGCGTGATTCTGGTTCCCGATTTCAATTAAGGAGATACAAAAATGACCGATATGTCCCTCAGCTGGTTGCCAAGAGAAAACGACCTGAAAGATCATCAATTGTTCGACAACGCGCTGATCAGCGGCGAAGCACCGGGCGTGATCTATGAAACGCGCCCGATCCTCGACCCGAAAGGTCAACCGTTGGCCGGCCTGTCGGCGATCTGGATCTGGCTCAACAACCCGGCGCAATACAATTCGTATACGACCGAGATGGTCAAGGGCGTGATCGCCGGCTTCCAGAAAGCGTCGAGCGATCGCACGGTGGTGGCGGTGGTGTTTACCGCCGTCGGCGACAAGGCCTTCTGCACCGGCGGCAACACCGTCGAATATGCGAGCTACTACAGCAAGCGGCCGAACGAATACGGCGAATACATGGATCTGTTCAACGGCATGGTCGACGCGATCCTGAACTGCAAGAAGCCGGTGATCTGCCGCGTCAACGGCATGCGCGTCGCCGGCGGCCAGGAAATCGGTCTGGCCTGCGACCTCACGGTATCGTCCGATCTGGCCATCTACGGCCAGGCCGGTCCTAAGCACGGCTCGGCGCCGGACGGCGGTTCGACCGACTTCCTGCCATGGTTCCTGCCGATGGAAGACGCAATGTTCAACTGCGTTTCCTGCGAAACCTGGAGCGCATACAAGATGAAAGCCAAGGGCATGATCACCAAGGTGGTGCCGGTGCTGAAGAAAGACGGCAAGTTCATCCGCAACCCGCAAGTGAAAACCGCCGATTATGTCGAAGACGGCGAAATCGTCTACGGCGAGCCGATCGAACAAGGCGACATGGCCGCAGCAAAAGAACTGATGGCCTCCGCCAGCATCGATTTCGAACTGCTCGACAAGGAAGTCAATGCGCTGATCTGGAAATTCACCAACCTGTTCCCGCATTGCCTGATGAAATCGATCGACGGCATCCGCGGCAAGAAGAAATTCTTCTGGGATCAGATGAAGCTGCCGAACCGCCACTGGCTCGCAGCCAACATGAACTATGAAGCCTACCTCGGTTTCAACGCGTTCAGTACCAAGAAAATCACCGGCAAGGACGTGATCGACTTCATCAAGTACCGCCAGATGACGGCAGAAGGCGCGCCGATGAACGATGCACTGGCCAGTGCGGTGCTGGGCAAGCCGAAGGATTAAGCGCGGCAGCACTTCGCGAGATGGGCGAAACGTAGGGCGGAAAAGCGCAGGCATGTGGCGGAAGGCGCTTCGCTTTTCCGCCCTACGCTTTTCCACCCTACTTGAAACCGCAACAACATCAAGAGGATATCCAATGCTATTGAAAAACAAAGTGGCACTCGTCACCGGCGCCGGTCAGGGCTTGGGCGCGGCGATTGCGCATGCGTTTGCCCGGCAAGGCGCGCAGGTTGCGGTGGCCGACATCAACGCCGAGGCGGCCAGCAAGGTCGCGGCCGATATCTGCCAGGCTGGCGGCAGCGCGCACGGCTATAGCTGCAACGTCGCCGATCGGGCCCAGGTCAATGCGATGGCAGCCGAAATCACGCAGCGCTTCAAGCGCATCGATATCCTGGTCAACAACGCCGGCATCATCCGCCCGGCAATGCTGCACAAGATGAGCGAAGAGCAGTGGGATGCGGTGCTCGATGTCCACCTGAAAGGCAGCTTCAACTGCCTGCAGGCAGTGGTCAACGGCATGATCGAACGCGGCCATGGCCGCATCATCAACGTCACTTCCACCGCCGGACTGCTGGGCACCATCGGCCAGATCAACTACAGCGCGGCCAAGGCCGGCATCGTCGGCATCACCATGTCGGCCGCCAAGGAACTGGGCAAATACAACATCACGGTGAATGCGATCGCGCCCGGCGCGGCGACGCCGATGACCGAAGTGATCCGCACCGACGACCGTTTCAAGGACAACTACCTGGCGCGCCTGCCGCTCGGACGCTGGGCCGAACCGGATGAAGTCGCGCCGGCATTCGTGTTCCTGGCCTCCGACTGGGCCAGCTACGTCACCGGTCAAATCCTCGGGGTCGATGGCGGCCTGACCATCCGCTGATACGGCGCCAACGGCATCAAAAATAGGTGGGGTATCATTAAAAATACCATGATTACCGCACTATTTTGTTGCCACTCAAAAAATACAGAACACTGTATATTCAAATATAAAAAACGGTCTTGCGAGCACCGGCGGCAACTCAGCGCAGCGCGCCGAGATCGGCCGCCGTATCGATATCGCGGCCGATGCCGGCGTCGTCGACCGCGATTTCCGTCACCGGATAGGCTGTCAGCAGGCTGCGCGCGCCCTGGTCGCCGCCCAGGCGCAGCAGGTCCGGCAAATGAACGCTGCCGAAGGCAACCGGGTTGCCGCGCCGGCCACAACAAGTCGGTACCGCGATATCCGCACCGCGCCTGATCGCAGCTATCAGTGCGGTGCAGGTTGCCGGCTGCACATACGGCATGTCCGCCAGCGCAATTATCCATCCTGCCGCTGCGCGCGTGTGCGACAGCGCATGCACCAGCGACGCGCCCATGCCTAGCGCGGCGTCCGGGCATTCAATCACTTCGCAGCCGATGGCCCGCAGTTGCGCGGCGAGCGCATCCGCACCGGGCCGCACCACCGCCAGCACCATCGGCAATGCGGCCAGAAGATTCCTGGCAGCGGCGACCGCAACGGCATCCCCGTTCGCCAATGGCTGCATCAGCTTGTTTTGCGCGCCGGTCGGATCAAAGCGCAAACCTCTTCCGGCGGCGAGCAGGATGCCGACAAATTGACCAGCCGCATTGCGCCGCATCGGAGTCGTCCTCAATTTCTGCTCAGGCATGATCATCGTTTGAAATTGCGGCGCGGAGCTCCAGCAGAAACGGATTCGTCTGTCATGATATTTTTTCCAGGCCATAAAATTAGTACGAATTGAACCGCTGTCAATACCGATTGCAGGACCAGAAATTGCTGCGGCGCCGCGTCGTCATCATAGCGCCAAGTGTTCATCACATGCCCAGATAGGCGCTCCTGACCTGCTCGTTATCGAGCAGCTCGGGACCGCTGCCGGACAGCAAGATGGTGCCGGTTTCAATCACGTAGCCGACATCGGCAATCGACAGCGCCGCATGCGCGTTCTGTTCAACCAGGAAAATCGTGATGCCCTGCTGCTTCAGGCTTTCGACGATCCGGAAAATTTCCGCAACCAGCAGTGGCGACAGCCCCATGCTCGGCTCGTCGAGCAGCAGCAGATTCGGCCGCCCCATCAGCGCGCGCGCCATCGCCAGCATCTGCTGCTGGCCGCCGGACAGGGTGCCGGCCAGCAACAGGCGCTTTTCCTTCAGGACCGGGAACAGCGCATACATCTTTTCGATATCCGCGGCCACGCTGTCGCGCGGGCGGGTAAACGCGCCGAGCCGCAGGTTGTCCTCGATCGACATCGGGCCGAACACTTGCCGTCCTTCCGGCACCTGGCAGATGCCGCTGCGCACCCGCTTGTCAGGACTGGTGCGGGAGATATCGGCGCCGCGGAAACAAATCTGGCCGCTGCTGATTGGCTGTACTCCTGAAATGGCGCGCAGCAAGGTGGTCTTGCCGGCGCCATTGGCGCCGACCAGCGCCACCAGTTGTCCCTGGCCGACTTGAAGATCGATGCCGTGCAGCGCCTGGATCCGGCCATAGTGGCTGGTCAGACCGCGGATGTCGAGTATGCATCGGGGTGCGGCGGACGGCATCGCTGACGCTTCGGTGCCGGCCCCGCCCGGCCCCGGACTGGGCCGCCATAGTCCGTCCTGTCCGCTACGATTGATTGTCATATTTTCCATTGCATGGCCTCCTCAAGCCGGTGCGCCCAGATAGGCGCCAATCACATCCGGGTTGGCCCGGACTTCGGTGGCCGTGCCTTCGGCCAGCTTCTTGCCATGATCGAGTACCAGAATATGGTCCGACAGGTTCATTACCAGCTTCATGTCGTGCTCGACCAGCACCACGGTCACGCCGGATTGCGCGACCTTCGCGATCAGCGCATCGATCTCGTCGGTCTCGGTATGATTCAGTCCGGCGGCCGGCTCGTCGAGCAGCAGGATTTTCGGTTTGGCGGCCAGCGCCCGCGCGATTTCCAGCCGTTTCAGCGCGCCGTACGACATTTTTCCCGCATGCGACTTCACGTATTTGCCGACGCCGACAAACTCCATCAGCGCCGCCGCCTGTTCGCGGCAGGCGCGGTCGGCCTGGCGCACCGCAGGCAGACGCAGCAGCGCGCCAAACAGGCTCTGGTTCAGGTGCAGGTGGGCGCCGACCATCACATTCTCGATCGCGCTCATGTTCATGCAAATCTGCAGGTTCTGGAAGGTGCGGCTCATGCCGCGCCGCGCCAGCGCATCGGGCGATTTTCCGGCGACATTTTCACCGCAAAAAATGATTTCACCGCTGCACGGTGCATAGACACCGGTGATCAGGTTGAACAGCGTGGTCTTGCCGGCGCCGTTGGGCCCGATCACCGAATGGATAGCGCCGGCCTTGACGGTGAAGCTGATATCCTGCACCGCTTTGACGCCACCGAAGGTCTTTGACAGCTTTTGAATGGTAAGCATGGTCAGTGGCCCTCCGTACCGAAACGCAGGCGTAGCGTCGGCACCAGCCCCTTCGGCAAAAAGATCATCGTCAGCATCAGGATCAGGCCGAACATCACGGTTTCCCAGCCCTCGAAGCTCGACAGCAGTTGCGGCAGCAGCGTCAGCAAGGCGGCGCCGATGATCGAGCCGAACACCGAGGCCATGCCGCCCATCACTACCATCGTCACCAGTTCGATCGAATGGAAGAAGCCGGCCAAATTGGGCGTCACGAAGCCGACATAATGCGCACTGAGGCTACCAACAATGCTGGCCATCACTGCCGATAGCACGAACACGCGCACCTTGCAGCGGGTGGTATCGACACCGGCCACGCGCGCCGCAATTTCGGAACCGTGGATCGCCTGCAACGCCCGCCCGGCCGGCGAATCGATCAGATTCAGCGCACCCCAGGTCACCAGCAGCAGCAGCGTGGCGACCACTGCGTACCACTGCAGTTCGCCCGCGATTGCCGCTCCGAACAGCGAAAATGGCGGCACCGCCATGCCGTCCGGGCCGCCGGTATACGCCGCCTCGTTGGTGATCACGATCGAAATGATGATCCCGAGCCCGAGGGTCGCCATCGCCAGGTAGTGTCCCTTCAGTTTCAGAATCGGCCGCGCCACCAGCAATGCCAGCAGGCCGACCGCCAGCGCACCGGCGAACAGCGCCAGCAGCGGCGGCCAGCCGAAGTGGGAAGTCAGGATCGCCGACGCATAGGCACCGATTCCCAAAAAACCGGCATGTCCGAGGCTGATCTGGCCGGTATAACCGAGCAGCAGATTCAGCCCGATCACGACCATCGCATTGAGCGCGATACGGATTGCGACATCGAGGTAAAACGCGTTGCCTGTCAGCAGCGGCAGGATCGCAAGCAAGGCGGCCAGGATCGCCAGGCCGGCATAACGGGAGTGAAGAATTTTCATCCTAGAAGCGGCGGTTGGACGGGGTTGAGTGTGCATTTTTTCGGCTTTCTGGCTAGGCGCGACGACGACGCAGACTGCATTCTGCAAGGAGAAGCAACGACGCCAGGGAGCCGGAAAAGTGTGCAATCGACCCCGTAGCGTTGTCACCCATAAGGTGAACCGTTTAAATACCAAATTGTTCAATTTATCCATCAATTTATCGAAGCTGAAAAGCGGTCAACTGCCGTTTCTAGGATCAAACGCGCTCCGAGGCCTTGGAACCGAACAGGCCGCTGGGTTTGAAGAACAGGATCAGCAGGATCAACACGAACGGCACCGCATCCTTGTAGGCGGACGACACATAGCCTGCCGTCATCGCCTCGGCGATGCCCAGGATCAGTCCGCCGACAATCGCTCCGGCGCCGCCACCCAGTCCGCCCAGCACCGCCGCCACGAAGCCTTTCAGACCGAGCATGATGCCGACGTCATACGAGGTGTAGGTGATCGGCGCGATGAAAATGCCGCCGACCGCGCCCAATACCGCCGCCATGCCGAACGACAGCAGTAGGATCAGGCGGGTGTTGATGCCGACCAGTTGCGCCGCCAGCTTGTTGTGCGAAGTCGCCAGCATCGCCTTGCCGAGCAGCGTGCGTCCGAAAAACCAGCTCAGCAAGACAACTATCAGCAACATCACACCGACCACCCACAGACTTTGCGGCATCAGGCTGGCGCCGAAGATCACGATCGGCGTATCGTCGGAAAACGCCGGTAGCGCGTGGGTACCCTTGCCGAGCCAGACCTGGACCAGGCCGCGGATCGTCAGCGAGGCACCGATGGTGATGATGATCAGCCCCACCACTTCGGCGTTTTTGGCCGGCTCGATCGCGAATTTTTCCAGCAGCAGTCCTGCCAGCCCGGTGATGCCTACCGCCAGAATGATCGCAAACGGCAGCGGCAGGCCGGCGCCGGCCAGGAAAACCGCCGACATCCCACCCAGCATGATGAATTCGCCCTGCGCAAAGTTGATCACGCCGCTGGCGTTATAAATGATGGCGAAACCGAGCGCCGTCAGCGCATAGATCGAACCGGTCGTGATGCCGGAAAAAATAAACTGGAGCAATTCTGAAAACATGGGATTCCCCTACTGTCGTCACTCGGATATCGAGAGCCGCCTCCATCCGGCCGGCCTCGCTGTGCCAACTGCCGGCATGGCACCCGCTGCACTGGGAAGCCGGGCCGGAGTTGGCGCAATCGAAATGGAAGCAGGCCGCCGGATGCCGTCTTGCGTATTACTGGACGAAAGTCCATTTGTCGTTTTTGACCTCAAGCATGCGGAATGCGGTGAGGTCGAGGCCCATGTGGTCGGTGGCCGACATATTGACCATGCCACCGGTTCCAACGTAGCCCTTGGTCGCTTCGATCGCATCGCGCACTTTGGACTTGTCGGTACTGCCGGCACGCTTGATCGCGTCGACGGCGATCATCAGGCCGTCATAGGCGTGGCCGCCGAAGGCCGACACATCCTCCTTGTAACGGTCCTTGTAAGCATTAGCGTAGGCGGTCACAACCGGTTTCTGCGGATCGTTGGCCACCAGTTTTCCGGCCACCAGCAAGGCTGAGGCGGGCAGACGAACGCCTTCGGCCGCCGGACCGGCGATCTTGATGAACTCTTCGGACGCGACTCCGTGGGCGTGGTAGAGCGGCAGGCTGATGCCGAGCTGCTTGTAGTTCTTGGTGACGATGGCCGGACCCTGCCCCAGGCCGAAGACA